>CAYYYR010000059.1:0-11650 GCA_964476255.1 uncultured Nitrososphaera sp. | reverse complement strand
AAAACGAAGGACGAAGAAACCAGATTAGCGAGTCTGAAACAGCAGTGCCGCGGTTATGAGCAGTTGCTCCACATACACGATCCTCTGATGAATGAAGGATACGATGGGAACGAAATAAGAGGATTTATAGAAGATGCCATGCTGGTCGGTAGGGACAGCCCCTCGATCACCTTTTCAACCTTTAACCCCGCGTCAGAGATCGTGGGCGGGTCCGGGTCTAGCAGAACGGTAAACGTGTCGCTATAATTGCTGATAGTAGTGTTGTTCGGGACAGGGTCGCCGGTGTCATTCTCCGGGCCGGTGGCGTTGCTCAAGCCGACATAGCTCAGCGAGATCGACGCGCCAACTACAACTGCCACCGCGATCATTGAAAAAATTATTGCGCGCATTTTGTCCATGCAAGACTAAATATCGATTCTGATTATTATGCATTCTAGAGGACAATAGAGTACGCGTCTTTAAGCCCGTCCCCCAAAATAATGTATCTTTACTACAGCAATATTTTACATAACGTTATTATGAAAAAATGTGCTTGCGCGAGCGATGACGCTAGACACTGCCGCGCAGGGAGCAAAGCGCTCTGCGCGCGGCAAGCGGATCACGATCGACAGCGTGCTTTACGTGCTCAGGATGGCAGAAGACCCCGCCGGCACGACCCTGAACAAGCTTGCTAGGAAGCGCTATGGCAACTACAGGGACGCCTCCACCGTGATAAACAAGCTCATGCATTGCGGCATGATAGTCGAGCGGATCGTCAGGGACGAGCGCCAGATTCCGAGGGTGTCCTTTGCCATAACGGAAAAAGGCAAGGCGACCCTCCACGTGTTTGAAGGCTGGTAGCTAGTCGGACATTGTCCCAACGATGTCGACGGTGTTGCCGCCGATGTAGCTTGTGCCGTCGTACCTCACCCTGCGGGTGTTGCTGCCGTCGACCTGGTCCGTAGAGTGCACTTCTATCTCCACCCTTGCAGGGCCGCTGTACTGCACGAGTATCCTGTCGCCGGCCTGAATCGTGTGCGGGGTAGTCAGGGTAAACGTCCGATCCTCGTATGATGCCGTAAGCGACGTCGCGTTGAATGACTCATTAAAAGTCGCCACGATGGAGTCTGCAGAGTTCCTCACCACCGCGTTGACGGTGCCCGAGGCCGAGGCCGATCTCCTAAGGCGCACCTTCCACTCCCTGAGCGACTTGCCCACAAGCACGGATGAAGATGTCCTTGTTTCTTCGCCATACCTAGTGCTAGAGCCTGAGTAAATCGGCCCCGCGGCATTGCCGGGGGCGGGCGCGTCGTAAAATACCGTCCCGCCGCCTCCACCGCCGGTGCTGCCTTCGCTGCTCATCACGCCGACTACGTCAGCAGCGTTTGCGGTGCCGTAGGCGGTGCCGTCGTACCTCACCCTGCGGGTGTTGCTGCCGTCTATCTGGTCGGTCGTCCACACGGACAGCTCGACCCTGCCTGACCCGCCGAACTCTATCAGAATCTTGTCGCCGGCCTGTATGACGTGCGCGGCGGGGAGCGTGAACGTCTGCTCGGCAAACGAAGTTGTCAGGGTCGCGGCGTCTATTGTCTCATTGAAGGTCGCTACTATGGTATCATCTGAACTTCTACGGACTACCGCCATGACAGTGCCTGAAGTCGTTCCGACCCTCCTCATGTGGAGTCTCCAGCTCGCTAGCGACTTGCCCACAAGCACAGATGAAGATGTCCTTGCTTCTTCGCCATACCTAATGATGGTGCTAGTGAGCGGCCCTACCGCGTTGCCGGGGTAGGCCACGTTGTAGAATATGTCTTCCGTATCCCCGCCGCCTCCGCCGCCGGTGCCTGATCCGGGTATCCTGATGATGCGCGCGGCCGACGGTATGCCCGAGCTGTTTATTATGTGGATGTAGTAGTAGCCGGGTGGCGCGAGGTTGGAGTTGAGCGGCGCCTCCACGGTGACACTGCTTGAAGTGCTGCTCTCCACGTCGAGCATCAGGCACCGCATGTTGGCGTCGTAATGGTGCGTGGTGTCCGGCAGCTTTACAAGAGTCGCGCGGTCGATGCTTGAAGCGTTGGGCGTGGGTATCGTTATCGAGTTACTATAGTCGCCCACCGACGGGGCGTCCGAAATTGTGGGCCTGGTCGCTGTGTAGTATCCTGGCCTGAAAAACTCTGTCCTCTGCTCCCAGTTGCTCCTGCTCGGCGTGCTTCCTGCAGTCCACACCCTGCCGTCAGGCAAGAGCAGCGACACCTGGTGGTAGACGCGCGGAACGTTTGCCGCGGCGAGGTTAGTCCAGTTCTCCGTGTCAGGGTCGAACATCTCTGGCACAAGGCGCGGGTTGCTGACGCCCTGCGCGGCCCCGCCAAACACCACGACCTTGCCGTCGGGCAGTATCACCGGGGCAAGGTACTTCCTGCCATAAGTAAGCGAGTCGACTGTCCTGACCTGTGGGTTGCCGGTGTCAAAATCCAGGATCTGACAGGCAGTGGTAGCAGGCTCGGCAGCGCCGGGCGAGCCACCAACTATCAGGATTTTGCCCTCCTCGGAAGATGTATTGTTCAGCGGAAGCAGGACTGACGTCCCATAGTGCCTGTAAAACGGCGTGCTGGTCCCAAGCACCGACCAAGAGCCCGTCGAGCGGTTCCAGAGGCGTATGTCGTCGAGCATCCCCGCGACGACGATGTTGCCGGTGGGCATAAGGTGCATCCTCGGGTACAGAAAGAGGTTCAGCGACGCCCCGCTGTACGACTGCTCGCCGGCTCCTTCGCATGTAGTCGCCGAGCCGCCGACGGTGTAGGTGCTGCCGCCGCTCGGCGCCTGCCTGATCGTCCACGATCTGGAAGACGAGTCGTAAATCTCCACCAGCCGGTTGTGGTCGCCGTACTCGTCATAGCCGGCCGTGACCATGACATTGCCGTCCGGCATCGTGACGCACGTCGGGTACCACCTGCCGTGCCTCATAGAGTCGACCTTTGTTAGCGATTCGGAAGACCAGTTGAACTCGTACACGGATTCAAGCCCGTGCCATCTGCCGTTGCAGTTGTCCTCCGCAATGTCGTAGCGCAGCGTCCCGCCGGCGACGAGTATGTTGCCGTTTGGCAGCGGAGCCTGACCGGCGCAGAACATGTCCTCCGACATTGAAACGTTAGAGTCGCTGCCGGTGTTCGGGTCAAGCAGGCGCGCTTCAAACGGGTCCTGCTGGTGGTCAGAGTGGTAGCCAGAGCCGGCGAAATAGAATATCTTGCCGCTCGGCAGCACGGAGGCGTGTATGGCGACCGTCTCGGTATCCGGCCCGGAGGCCCACGATCCTGCCGTCTGCGCCGAGACCTCTGTTACCACCGCGGCCTTTTTGTTGTTCAGCAAGCCGAGGCCGCCGATTCCGCCGACAATGAAAACGCTTGCGCCTGCGCCGATTAACTTCAAGAACTCGCGACGGGTTACTGTCACGGTAAAAACGAGCACACTTGATATAAAAGAGGTACCGAATCTTTGCGCGTTGATCTAGAGCCTTTTGCAAATGTGATTGTTACCGCGCAATCTTATGTACTCTGTTTTTCTTTTTTTAAAGAACTAATAAATACAAAGTTTGGAAGTGTATAGCGACTGTGAGGATCCCTGCCATTCTAGCCATTTCATTTGCTGCCGTTCTGGCAGGTTCCCTACTGCTTGTAGGGCCGCTTTCGCTGGGCAGCATTTCTCCAGAACACGACGATCATGTCCAGCAAGCGCAGGCGCAGGCACTCCCGCTCGTAGTCCGCGACCGCTTTACCACAATGCAGATGGCCGGTGACGGGGAAGCCGGCTCGCGCTTTCTGAAGGTAGACGAGGAATTCATCGACCCCGAAAACCACTGCGAGTTCTGCACCAGAGTAGAGTACGTGCCCGGCCCGCAGGGCGAGGCCGGCTTTTCATACGAAGACGTCACGGGGCTTGACCTTTCAGGCTCTAAAAAAGCGCGCTTTTGGGTGATGGGCGAAGAAGGCAACGAAAAGATCAAGTTCAAGCTGGCAGGCAAGAGCCTCGACAAGATACAGGACAGGCTTGGAAGGTTGACTGACAAGCTGACAGACAGCATCTTCAAAACTGAAAGGTTTGCGCTGACGACTGAAGAAGTTTCGCTTGACAACCAGTGGAAAAAATACGAAGTCGACCTGAGCGGAGTTGACCTGAAGGGCATCACGCACCCGTTCGCGTTCGAGCTGTCGGAAAACGGCGCGCAAAAGCAGGTCATCTACATCAAGGGCGTAGTTTACGACGACGAGCCGGCGGTGGACGCGCTGGTGGCAGTCGAAGGAGAGGTCATCGACTCGCTGGCGGCAGAAATCATTTCAAACGCCACCGAAGGCGTCGCCCCGGCGACTTTTGAATTTGAAGCAAACGTCACCGGCGGCACAGAGCCGTACGGCATTTCATGGGACTTTGGAGGCGACGGCGAAAGCGACGACCAGACCGCGACTCACACGTTTGACGAGGCCGGCACATACAACGTTACCCTGCAGGTAACCGACGCCGACGAGCTGGCCGCGGCTGACAGCATAGAGATAGTTGTCGAAGAGCCCGAAATTGAAGAGGAAGTCGAGCAGGCTGACAACAGCACTGACGCGGCTCCTGCGAACGCGTCAAGCGCAGTGACAGAAGAGGAGGAAGCCACTGACGAGCAGGACGGCAACGCTACCGGCAGCGAACAGGAAGCGACAGAAGAAGAGATAGAGCTGCAAGTCGATGCGGGCATTGATGTCGTCGCACAGCCCGGGGACGAAGTCGTCCTTGTGGGAGAAGTAACCGGGGTTGACGGCGATGCCGACGGCCTGAGTTACGAATGGACACAGGCGTCCGGGCCGGAAGTCGAAATCGACGGGGGCGACTCGCTCGATCCAGAAGCAACTATTCCAGAGGACATTGACGAAGACGAAGAGATCGAGCTTCAATTTGCCGCGAGTCTTGGATCAGCCGAAGACAGCGACTCTATCACGATATTTGTAGAGCATGTTGACGAAGTTGAAGGCGCACAGGAAGAAAGACTGGAGCCGGCAGAGAGCGCGATAGCTGAATGGGATGACGAGTGCGACGAACTAGCGGACTGCATGGCCGACGGTTCAGACGACACTTTTGCATCTGCTTCCCCCGGCGATGCTTCTGACGTCAGCCTGTTTTCATTCGAAGAGTTTGATATTAACGGTGCGGAAATCGAGTATTTGACGGCAATAGCCACTGCCAGATCAGACGAAACCGGCTACCTGTTGTTTGTCGGGGCGGACAGCGGCGACGAGGAAGACTGGTCAGAGTCCCGCGGCGCAGTTTCGATAGCGTCAGACTCGTTTGAAGAATACGAATACGTGTGGGAAGAAAACCCGATTGTCGAAAGCGCGTGGACCGCCGAGTCGCTGAACTCGTTCCTTGCAGGCTACTCGTATGGCGACGGCGAATCTGACATCGAGGTGAGCGAGTTCATCCTGGTCGTGACCTATACCGTTGAAGAGCCGGAGCCAGCAGAAAACCTGGCAGAGGAGGTTCCCGAGCTGCTTGGCAACTCCACGGCAGCCACAAACAGCACCGGCGAGTGAGCGCGATTTCCATGAAACTTGTGCTGCTTGTTCTGGCGGTCGGTGCGTCTATTTTTGCAGTGTCGCAGAGCGCACATGGCCAGTCCGCTGGCGCGCAGATCGGGAGCGATACTGCCATTTACACCTTCAGCAATTCCACGCAGCTTGACGAGATCTTTGAAGCAAAAATCTCCAGCAATTCGTCGGTTGTTGTCCAGACCATTCTGGTTGAATCCAACAGCAGCGCCACGCCTTCGGTATCCATCATCGAATGGAGGGTGTACGGCTCGTCCGGCGAGTCCTTTTCTTACAATAGCCCTGCCGCCACTCTGTCCACAGGCAGCGACGGCGAGGTGAGGGCTGTCGCAGGCAGGGACGTGCTGCCGCTTGGCGCGCCGGAAGGTGGCGGCCTTGGCCTGATACTTGAAGTGTCCGGCCTGCAGCAAGAAGATCAGCTAAGGGTCACTTTTGTCTACATGGCAAACGCCGGGAGCGCGGTGTCCGCAGAGCTCGCGCCTGCAACCCAGTTTCCATTATTTGTAGTAGAAAACTCGCAGGTAGAGATAACAGGTAACGCCAGCAGCCTGAAAATCAGCGATTCATTTGTGAACCCAGAGATCCACTGCGAAATATGCACGGCGGTTGAGCGCGTTGACACTGGGCAGGCAAGCGTTGCGTATACTGCCAACGCGACTGACTTGACAGACGCAACGACGTTTGTATTCTGGGCGATGGGCGGAAGCGAAAGCGTGACGTTCAACGTGGCGGGTAAAGGGAGCAACGCAACAGCATACGCCAACAGCACGAACGTGACTCTTGGCAGCGAATGGAGGATGTATGAAATAGACCTTGCCGACGCCGACTTGACAAATATCACGCACCTGTTCGGATTTGAAGTTAGCGGCGGTCAGGTATTCTACGTAAAGGGAGCGGCCTACAACCAGTAACCGGCCGGCTAGACGCCCAGAATCTGCTTGAGAAGGGCACGATAGTCAACCTTCTCCTTCTTGCTTCCAGGCGATGGGAGCTCAAAGATGAGTGGGATCGGCCTCTTTGCCCGGAGGTTTGTCAGCTGGTAGCGGATTTCTCTGCCAATGTCGTCGCTCAGCAGCACCAGCCCGACTCCGCTGTTTTCGTCCATCCTGTTGATTTCGGTGAGCGCCTCTGACGGCGTTTCAACCTTTACCCCCTTTACGCCGGCAAGCTGGAAACTGGTGACAAAAACGCGGCTGCCTATTGCGACTATTCGCATCCCGTTCGCCTTTAATTCCAGTCCCTTTTTATTTCTTTAGGACAGAAAACGACTTATACCATTGCCTGCTAGAGTAGGTGAATTGGCTGCAACAAAATCCATGGTTCTGATGCTCATGATCGCTTCGCTGTCATCCGGCGTGCTGGCGCTATTTCTGGCGCTGTTGGTAGGAGACAGATCAATGATGACCATTTCCATACCGGGTTTTGTGATCGGAGCTTTCTTTGCGATCAGGTATGTCACATTTGACAGGTCAAGGGCAAGGGAAGAAGAGCACAGGCGCAGCAGGAACCGCCACAAGCACTAGCCTGCAAGCACGATGTAGATGACGACCGCTGCAAGGCACGCAAACAGCACCATCGTGGCCTTCCACATCCCAAAGCTGGCCTTGTCGCTGATGTCCCACATGCCGCCCCCGACGGTGCTCGGCCTGTAGCCTCTCTTGATCTCCTCGTAGCTGTACACAGTGGAAAAGTCTGCCGGCGGCGTCCACCTCGGCGTTGGGCCCGGCTTTTGCTGCGGTTCAAAGACGCTGATGTCGTAATTCTTCCTCGCCTGGTCGTCAGAAAGCACCTCGTAGGCCTCCACGATCTTCATGAACTTTTGCTTCGACTCTTCAGAGTTCCGGTTCTTGTCCGGGTGGTACTTTAGTGCCAAATTCCGGAAAGACTTTTTTATCTCGTCAGGCGTCGCGCCCGGCGACACTTCAAGTATTTCGTAGTAATTTGGCACCAAGTACCAAGGGCAGGGCGGCTAAATAATTATTTTCATTACAACAAAGCGTGCTCTGCCCTTTCTTTCACCGCACGATTCATTTCTTCAAAGCCCTGCTTCACGTCGTTGTCTAGGCTCTTGCCAAAGAACGAGGCCAATAGCCCGTCAAACACTTCGCGGTGGACGAACCGGACGCGCTCCGCCTGCAACTGTTCGATTGTAAAGATGTGCTCGCCATTCAAAAGCAGACTCTTGCCGAGCCAGCGTAGCTCGCGTCCCTGCTCGACCACGGTCACAGTCGGCCCGTACTTTCTTTTCTTGCCGCTTGGCGTTTCGACGTGGATCTCGATCTTGCTGCCTTGCTTTGCCTGGCCGGCTATCCTGTTGATGAAGGGGTTCCACTGGTCGTACTTTTCAAAGTCTGTGAGTATCTGCCAGACCTTCTCAGGGCCGGCGTTGATCTCGATCTCTGTGCGGACCTCTTTCACGCCGCTGTATGAAACTGCATTTTATTATTGGTTTCTACTAGTGAACTCTATCCTTATCGAATCGCCCTGTCTGAGCGGGATGTCAAGGAAGCTACCGTCCGTGTGCAGGCTTTCGTTGACGTACACCTGCGTGTCATAGTTTTGCAGGTCGTTTCCTATCCAGTAGTACAGGAAATGCCCCAGCGTGAACTCGTGCGGCCTGCTGTATGCCACGTGGATGACGTTATCCTCAAGCGTGTGCACCGGGCGTATGCAATTGTCTTCAACACCTACCCCACGGGGGACAAGGGCGGGAAAGCCATCCTCAAATACAGCGATCGGAATGGACAGCTGGAAGGGCTGGTCTTCAGGGTTGTCGATGCACTGGTAGATCGGGTCCTGGCCGCGGAAATAGCCCGTGATTGCCATCGTGCCGAGGCCGGCGCCGGCAACGATTGCGGCAAGGACTCCCATAGAAATCAGCAGTTTTCTTTTTTTCTCCGGCCCTTCAAACGCCATAGTTATCAGCTGGCAGGCTGGACGTTAAATGCGCTAGTGGAGTGCCAGGTACGCTGGCAGCGCGTCTACGATATTGAACCCAACAAGCACGTTCGCAGGGCTTGAAGTCAGCCAGATCAGGACTCCGGGAACGGCGGCGCAAACTATGATAGTAAGAATAATCAGCCATACGGCTGTCATCTTTTCGGCCATCGATAAAATTCATTTTGTGCGCGTTATATAAGTCTTCAAGGGGCCGGGCCGGCCTTTGGCGCGGCCGCGTTCTTTAGCTGGTTCCTCAGATGGTCTAATTCCTGTGTGAGCTCTTCGTTTTCTTCTTCGAGTACCTTGAGCGACGCCAGCGCCTCCGCGCTCTGTGCCCTCAGCGCCTGAAACTCTTTCTGGAGCTTTTCGTACGGCTGCCTTAGCCTGTCGTCGCCATGGACTGCTTGGGTCGCTGGCGCTGCCGGAGCATTTTTGAGCGCGGCCTGGAGGCTGGCATTTTCGGCCTTTAAGGTTTCAATCATCCTCGCGGCGCCGGCAGCCTGCTCCTTCAGCGCAACAATCCCGGCAGAATGTGACCGGATTTGAGACGCCAGCCGGACGTTGTCCTCCATTGCCTTTTGCCTCTCGGCGTCATGCCTACCCACCTCTGCCTTTAGCTGGGCAACAAGGTCGACACTTGGTGGAGCGTCTGTCTTGTTCTTCCCAACCAGTTCCGAGAGGACTGCCGGCATCGCCTCGGAGTTGACGTATGCAAACATCCCAAAGTCAAGCGACAGTGCCCCCTTGGACTTTAAAAAGCTCTCGACCGACGGGTCCAGCGGGAACGAGCTTGCGTTGAACGTGAATAATTTTACCTGCGACAACATCCTCTTTGCGCTGTTTCTTTAAAAAGATTGAAACGTAAAATTAGTTGATACGCGCATTTAAAGAATGTAGCACAGGATCACTGTGATGAACGTCAGGGGTTTAGCGATTCGGTAGAGTTCTACCTGCCCCGGGTGGAAGGCTATCTGGAGATAGTGCGCGAAATGGCCTCCATGTACAGGGGCATGTCTTTGATCGAGTTTGACGGGTACTTTGAAGGCAAAATGGAACCTGCGAAATATCCCCGCATGGAAATACACACCAACGATTTTGACGAAGGCAGGATGACTGAAACGCCTAACCAGATCTGGATCAGGTTGAAGCAGAAGAGCCTTGCGTTTGAGTTCAACAACAAGCTGATACTGGTGGAAGAATAGGCAATATCGTTTAATATCCGGCGCCGGTCTACATAGCCATATGCCGGGGGCATACGTCATGATCAACACTCTGCCGGGGATGGAAAAGCCGGTCCTCGAAGAAATATCGCAGTTGCCCGGCGTGGTGTCAGTCGAAGGCGTGTACGGCGAGTTTGACCTGATAGTGAGGCTCGAAGTCCCCGTCGGCAACACTGTGGATTTCGTGATCAACAAGATCAGGAAGGTTACGGGCATAAAGTCGACCCGGACAGTTTCGACCATAGACGGCGAGCGCAAGAGCGGCACCGGCATGGACTACTTGGGCCCGCCGTCAGACTGATTACTGTTTAACATACACTATTGTCGGAATAATGGTCAAAAAAACACGCTTTTGGAGCCATCCGATAACGTTTTAGACGTCCATTTTCCCATAGAGCTCATGCGTAAACCCTACGAGGTAAGAGCTGCAAGCCCAAGTACTTCAAGAACGGTTTCGTGCTGCACCCACTGCGGCAAGGTGGCGAAGAAAGAAGCGCTGTTTAACGGCGACGGTATCACAATAATCGAAAAATACTGTGAGGATTGCTTGAAGACTGAAACGTTCAGCGCGATAATGACGTTCTATTAAAGGAATGAAAAAGAGGGAGCGTACTGCCACGTGGCAGCAAGGCCCTAGCCCGCGTTCAGCTCTTCAAGGGCATCGTTCAGCTTGTGCAGCTCCTCGTACATCGTGGTCCCGACGCCGAAAGAGTTGTCGATGTCGCTTCCGAACAGCCCTGTCACGCAGTCACGGATATAGTCTTCATACGTCCCGCCCTGCGCGCTTACGAGCTTGCTCAGAGATCCATCAACGGTAAAGGACCTCTTCAATCAACAGAGGATTACCTTCAAATGCGTAAGAGCAGATAAAAGCGTTGAAGGCCCGAATCCCTACACCGGAGAGTCTGGAAAGCGTCGAGGTGGATGTGAAATCCAGAGTGGACCTGAATGATATGATAGAGGCGATGGCTCTGAATCAAATCCAGTTCAGGGAAGAAATCAAGGAAATTGTCGATTCAATACTTGTTAACAACATGCAGAAACTAAGAGAAATCCGACAGCAAATTGATGATTGACAAGTTGCAGGAATTATGACGACGCCATCGAAATACCACGAAAGCTGTCGCGTATGTGGAAGCGATGAAATCATTTTCAACGTTAGAATGATTCAAGGCAGAGATCCGCGTTAGGTTCTGTAATGCATGTGGAGCAATTGATCGCCTCTAGACATTTGACAAGCTGCAGGAACTATAATTGATAGCTTAGCCTTTCTTGGACATCAACTCTGCTTTTAGAGTCTGAAATTCCGCGTCGGAAATGACGCCTTCCGCTTTAAGGGAGGCCAGCTTTTTCAGCTCGTCAGCGATTGAAGATGACGGAGCTGATGATGTCATGGTTTTTGCTGTCTTTGCTTTTTCGATCCCTCTCTTTATGATCTCGAGAATCTGTTCTGCCTTCTCCTTCGAAATGGCCTCAATCTCTCCTTCATCGCTACCCGATGCGAAGGCTAGAAGGTTCATCTTCTTCTGGGCCATGGTGCTGAATCCCGGGGCCCGAATGACTATGCTAGAGGAGAAAACGCCCTTCTGGAGCCTGGCACTCGTAATGGCATCATATGGAATGTCTTCGATGCTTTGTCTCAATCCCAGTGCGCTCGGATCCCTTAGGAATAGCCTCTTGTCCGTTGCGTACACGACATTAGGTGTCAGGACGGATCCGCCAGGCCTTGCTCGAGATTGCTTTGCAACGACCAATACTTTTTCATCCGGGTCAAGCCTCTCTGCAATTTTCTTTATTTCCTCCAGTTCGTCCTTATCCGTAATATCGGTCCTAAACGGGACTTCCTCCTTCTTGCTGCCAAAGCCGAATGGCATGGAGGATAGTTATAGAGAGAGATTCTTAAGGTTTTGCAGGTCCGTCAGACCTCTT
>CAYYYR010000058.1:0-31744 GCA_964476255.1 uncultured Nitrososphaera sp. | reverse complement strand
AGCCCGTGAAGTAATCTTTCCGGAGCTTGCGGCGTTCGGCATGTGGATTCTTCTTACATATCTTAACTGGCTTGCTGATGAATTTGGCAAAGAAATGAAGAAACAGGGTAAAAAGGCGTCCGAAGGCTTGCGTGAACATATGCGGAACAATCCACACCCCGGGTGGACTTATCATCGAGAATCTGATTCTTGGTCATATTGTCAAGTGGGCGCGCCGTTGTATAGAATCGGAAATAAGGTTGTTCCTACTTGCAGTTTCGCCCCACGGCATCGTTAACTGACGTATTCCTAGTACTCAATCAGACACTATCCTTTCTCTAAATATTGTCAGTCCAAATCATTTCCTGTCTTACCAATTATAGAAGTTGTTAGTGCTGTGCGGATTACTGGAAACAAAACTGATAGAGTCTGTCAGTGATTATCCGCATTATTCTTATCATTCTATTGCCTGCGTCCGGGTGTTGATGCCGCTACCGGCGCCGCTGTGTTGTCTAGAATTTCCTTGTTCTCATGGCTCCTGATTGACGCGTACCGCAGTTCTGCTATCTCTGCTTTCAGTCCTGCAATCTCTGATTGGGTTTGGAGCTGCTGCTTTTCAATTGACTCCTGCTTTTGCTCTATTGCCGATGTATCGAAGAATGTCAAGAATGGCTCGACCTTTGCAAAGTCTTCTGCTATCTGCTCTGGCATGGCCTTGTCGTATTCATGAACTCTCCGTCCAATGTGGTATTTGGCATAGCCTTCATCTACTGCCCTCCTGCACGTCGTAAAGGCAAAGCGTCTCAAAGTGTGCATGGTTACCTTCCTCCTCTTGCCATTCTCTTCATAGCCTATCCCAAGTCTGTCGATTGTTTTCCTGAAACTCTTCGCTGCTGACATGTAAAGATTGAACATTATATCACCCTTGGGTTGCGTTCTCAACTCTGCCTCGCTGTGATAGGGTGCGAAGACTTTGTCCTCCGGCTGTGGAACGGGATTTACCCTTAGCTTTATCCACTTGCCCTTTTCTTTGTCGAACCTGTTTATTGTCCTAGGCCGATAATTATACGCAAGCAACTTTTCAATCTGTCTCTTCATTTCACCAGTCATCTGCCTGCGCTTACCTTTCCTGGTCTTTGCCGTCTTGCCCGACATGTTGACGAAAGCGGCTTCTTTCTGAAATTTCAGGGTCTTGATGTCAAAGTCCTCAAGATTATGAAGCTGGATCGAAAGGCTTTCTGAAGCCCGCCATCCCATGCTTGCAAGCCACAAGGAGTAGCTCTGTAGGCGCAGATCGTCAAGGGCAGTAATCACCTCAGTAACTTTTTTCTTGTCCACGGGAGAGATTTCCGGCTCCTCCGGCTTTGGACTCTTCACGAGCTGCCTGAAAACGGTCCGGCTTATGGGAATGAAATTAACTTCGAGTAGGGTCCTAGCCCATCCTAATTTGTACTTGACCGTCCGCGCGTTATTGTCGCCTGTGTCCAGTTTGTTCTTTTTCAGCCAGCTGGCATACGTGGACAGAACTTCATATGGCTGTTCCTCTTTTGGATTTTCACTAAACGTACCTTCCTTTAACTTCTTAATGACTTCGGCAGTGGGGTTTGGATTCTGCACCAAAGTATTACAGAATACCTCAAAATCCTTCAGATAGTAACCTACGGTATCGGAAGATCCCTGATTCTGCGTTGCAAGGCTGTCCAAGAACTTGAGAATGTAGGCATCCGTCATGCCTTTCTATAGGCATTACCGATATTTAATAGTATAGTCGTTAAGGCTTTAGCTATTAAATCATACTATGCCGACGAGGCTGGCCAGCTCTTTCCTGCTCGCAGAGCCCAGTATCTCGGCCGCCTTTTCCGGCCTGATGTTGTTGACGAAAACCCCAAAGCCGCGCTCAAGGCCCGACCAGGTGTTCAGCTGTGGGTAGACTTCGATGTGCCAGTGGATCTGGCGGCTGTTCTTTTTCTCCGGCGAGAGGTGGAACACCAGGTTGAACGGCGCGTCCTTGAGCGCCTTTGACATGCCGCCAAGAGTCGCCCTCAAAATTAGCGCAAGGTCGTTTATCTCCTTCTGCGTTATCTTTGCAAACGACGTGATGTGCCTCTTTGGGTATATCCAGAATTCGTAGGGGTAGGTCGGAGCCCACGGGCAGAACGCGAGAAAGCTGTCGGTCGCGAGTATCTGGCGCGGGCCGCTCGACTCGACCCCTATGATGTTGCACGCCGGGCAGTTGCCGTTTTCGTTCATGAACCGGTGCGAGCCTTCGGCCTCGAGCTCTATCACCGGCGGTATAGTGGAAAACGTGACTATGTGGAGGTGCGGGTGCAGCAGGTGAGCGCCAGCCCCTGCGCCGCTGTTGACGTAGATCGAAACGTAGGTCACGCTCTTTTGCGTGTAGAGCCACCTGACGCGGTCCTGGATGACGACAAGCACGTTGCCCCACTGTTCGACTGATATCTGCGACAGGCTCTGCTTGTGCTCCGGCGACGCGACTACTATCTGGTGGTAACCGTAGGCCGGCTCGCTGTACAGCGGCTTGTCGCTGTAGCTCGTAGTCGATCCGGTCGTGACCACGGGGTTCTTGCTCTGGAACACCCTCACCGACCAGTCCTCGATGACGCTGTCCTCGCTGTCTGAGAGGCGCTGGAGCATCCCGTCCTGCACCACCAGCGCAAGCAGCGCGGGCTCAGTCATTGATTCGTTGCCGGGGCAGTACGCGCACTTGCTGCCGTCGCCGGCCTTGTCAGCTACAGCAGCGCCGGCGTCGGGCACGACAACAAACTTGTCAAGAACATAATCTTTGCGCAGGTCTCCCAAATCTTTTAGCCCTAAAAAAGGCTCTGTTTGCTTTTAATTAAAGGTTCTGTAAGTTCAGTTGCCGAGCGAAAACTCCAGAGCTTTCGTGCATCGTACGCAAATGTATTTCCCGCGCCTTGTCATACCAAAGTCTTCAGTCTTTTCGCCCCTGTCGTCCACCACGACGCGCTGGCAAAACGCGCATTGCTCCAACGCGAGACGTACGCCCTGCCTGCTATTAAAGAACTGCTTGCGGCAGCTGTTACCTAAAACCACCTCACAAACAATAAATTGACCAAGAGCTCTTCCGTCGCTATGAAGGACATAAGGCTGGTCTACGTTTTGCTCGACGGTATTGGCGACCTGCCCCACCCGTCGCTGAACGATTTAACGCCGCTGGAGGCGGCATATACCCCCACCCTCGACTCGCTGGCAAGGAACGGCGCGATGGGCAGGGTCATCAGCGTCGGTAAGGGGATTGCGCCCCAGTCCGACATTGCCGTGTTCAACATGCTAGGCTACAGCTTTCGCGACGGCAGCTACGTCGGCAGGGGCGTAATCGAGTCGATTGGCTGCAACATCGACTTCCGCGACGGCGACTTGGCCCTCCGCGGCAACTTTGCGACGGTCGACGACAAGCTGAAGATAGTGGACAGGCGCGCCGGCAGGATAATCAGCATAGAAGAGGCAAAGGCGGTGTGCAAGACGCTCCGCGAGGGCATCAGGTTCAGCGACAAGGACGCCTCTGTCGCGCTGGAACCCACAATAGCCCACCGCGTCGTCATCAGGCTCAGGCACGCCAGGATGAAACTATCAGACAGGATTACCAACACCGATCCGGCCTACGACAAGGTCGAGGGCATGGGGATTGCAAAGGACACCACCGGCGACATGTTTGTGCAAAAATCGGTTGCTGAGGAAGACAGCGGCCAGGCAAGGGCGGCGGTAAAGATGCTCAACGAGTTTACAGCGCAGGTCGTGCAGCTCCTGCGCGACCACCCGGTAAACAGGGCAAGGGTCGCGGCAGGCAAAAAGGCGATGAACTGCATCCTTGCGCGCGACTCGGGCAACAGGTACCCAAAGGTCGAGCCTATCAGCAAGAAGCACGGCATCTCTGTTGGCTGCATTGTAGATATGCCGGTCGAGATCGGGATTTCCAAGGTACTTGGCATGAAGATGTTCCAGGCCGGCGACATCAACGCCTACGAGGAGAAGGCGCAGGTCGCGGCAAAGAGCCTGAAATCGGTCAACGCGGTCTATGTACACATCAAGGGGCCGGACGAGTTCGGGCACGACGGCGACGCAAGGGGCAAAAAGAAGAACATCGAAGACATTGACAGGCGCTTCTTTGGCACGCTCGTGCAGGAGCTGAAAGGCAACGCGGCCATAATCGTGTCCGGCGACCACTCTACTCCCTGCGCAAAGAAGGGCCACAGCGACGACCCGGTCCCGCTGCTGGTCTCAGGCAGCATGATAAAGCAGGACGGGAGTGCAAGGTTCACCGAAAACTATGGGAAGCGCGGCAGGCTGGGCATGCTCATGGGCGCGGACGTCCTCTCCGCAGCGATAAAGATGATCGGCTAGTACGCATTCCCGAGTATCTGCATCAGGTACCTGCGGTACAGGACGGCGAGTGCGATCCCGACTGCCACAGGCGTCATGCCGTAGACCCAGTAGCCAAGCACCATCAGAAAGAGCCCGATTATGAGCATCCCGAGCCCCGCAAGTGGGTTGACGTATTCGAACTTCAAGCGGTGAACGTTAGGGTATAAATCTAGAAAAGCCTTTTGCTCTGGTATGTACCTGCTTGCGATATTGCCTGAGGGGAGCGTCAGGGACGAAGGTTCATTTTTCCTCCTGCTGGCCGGCCTAGCGGTGCTTGTCAGCGCGGCGATATATTTGAGGATTAGAAGAAAAAGAGAAGATGAAAAAAGTCCCCAGTGATCACACGGGCACTACTATGCACATGCCCGAAGCGAAACTGATGAGCGTCCCGACGACAGAAGCCGTCCTCGACGACTCTGGATGCGGAGGATGAAACGTGTGCACTGACTTGTCGTTTTCTTTTTCGCAGCTGCTGCACTTCCACAGCACTGCTTCGTTACAGGAGGGGCAGTACTCGGTCGCGACCATCTCCGCCCCACAGGCTCTACACAGCATTTGCTGAATTATGGATTCTCTCCTTTTTAAACGATTACGCCAAACCCGGCCTGACCTGCTGCGGCCTGACGGCGACTGTCAGCTTGAACCCGGTAAGTATGTCCTTGCACCGGTTCCTGATTGTCACTTCGGTGACGCCGGACAGGCTTGACACGTCGCGCTGGAGTATGTTGACTCCAAGGAGCATCGAGGCGATGTAGATGTACGCCGCCGCGAGTCCGTTTGGCGCCTTTCCGTCTGCCAGCATGTGGTCGTTTGTCCTGTGCGCAACGTCTATCGCGAGCCTTTCGACCTTGGTGTCGATCTTTGCCATGTTGGCGAGCTTTGAGATGTAGTGGTCGATGGCGAGCGCGACTGCCTGCGTCTGCGCATGCTGCGTAGCGCTGGTAGCTGGCGAGGGAGCCTGCTCTGTAAACACGCCCATCTCCATTACCATCATCCTGTAGTATTTCGACGCCAGCTTGGCGCTTGACCTGTCCTGGTCTGTAACGCCGGTCGCCCCGACGATCTCTTCGAGCGAGCGCACCACCGAGCATTTCTTGCACGCGAGGTAGATCGTGGCCGCAGACATGCAGGCGATGGACTTGCCCTTTGCCTCGCAGCTGCTCTCAAAGTTGCGGTAGAGCATCGCCGACGTCTCGACGAGCAGTTTTGGAAGCGACATCGCGGCACAGGTCTCGTTTATCTTTGAGAGGACGTTTGAGAGGCGGCGCTCCTGCGGCGAGACGATCCTGCTCCGGACGTGCCACTTGCGGATGCTGTTCATCGTCTCGGCCATCTGGTAGTCGATAGACTTGCCGGCATAGTCCTTTGAGCCGTATGCAATCTCTGTCCTCAGGCCAAAGTCGTGCAGGGCAAGGCTGGTCGAGCCGCTTGCCCTTGCGTTCTTGGACTTTTCCTCAAAGTCAGTCGCGTTTGACTCGCGGCCGAGATCCTCGATCTGATCCATCACGACGCAGCCGCACTTTTCGCAGATGTATTCGCCCTTGCTGGGGTCCTGGATGAGGTTTGCTCCGCACTCGGAGCACTCGGTATAATATTCGGCTGTGGTCATTTCCTTTTACCTCGCCCTCGAGCGGCCAGGGCCCCTGCCCTTGCTGCGAAACGTTTTAGCGAAACCGCCGCTGAACATCTTTGCTCCAATGAGCCGGCTCGTTCTGTCTGTCATCGGTATGACCGACGCGTACGGCGCGCTCACCGGACCAATCAGCTCTGCCACCTTGCCGACCCTTTTGCCCGACCCGTCAACGAGCAGCTCGCCGGCCTTGACGCCAGCGCCCGCCGCGTTGAGTTTGACTATCAACCTGCCACTTTTTGCCAAATGCATAATTTCCCCAATCTCCCCCACGTTAGTAAGCGACATATGCCAGTTACTTGCTATCATAAGCTTCTGTCAAAAATTATTTGTGTTTCGATTAACAAGATTCTGGCATCGCTGTCCGGAAAATCTTGATCGCAAAATTTTTTATTTCTTGCCGGATTTTTGCTTGCTTCTTTTCTGAACCATCCTGTCGGCGACCGCGTCGATCACCTGCGACTTTTTGACGCCTTCCTTTTTCGCCACCATTACATAGCCGGACTTTACAAACGACCTCCTCGGGAACCTCGCCTCGCCGTTCATCTCCTGATCCGAGAACTGGAAGCCGGCGGCTCTCGCTGCCTCTGCAAGCTCCTGCACTGTCGGGTCAAAGACTGCCTGCTCGCGATTCACCTTGCGGCCCTGCCGCCTCTTGAGGTTCTTGTTAAAGTAGTCCAGCCAGATCACCACGTGGTCGTAGTCTTTCAAGTTTCAATGCCCGGATGTTTCGAGGCTTTTATAAACAGTATTGAGAGCGCTACGCCGTCGATTTTGGCCGCGCCTCCCAGCGGAAGGCGTCCTCGGAGCCAAAGCGCGCTGTGCAGCTGTCGCCGCTCTCGAGCGCGTAGGTTATCTCTAGCGCGTAGAGGTTCTTCTCGCTCTTTGGGCTTGCCGCGCCGGTCCTCTCGTACGTCCGTGTGCCGCCTTCCATCCAGCTTGAGGGAATGCTCAGCTCGCCGGCCCACCTGCCTGACTGACGGCGATCCTGCACCAACCTAGCCGAGATCCGCGTCTTGTGATTCAGCTCGCTTGTGCCTTCGACCTTGCCCAGGTTTTCCCTCTTTGCATTGTTGATCATCCTGGCCGAGACTGACCTTACGCCGCCCCCGAGGTCCACATGCAGCAAGAGCCTGCAGGATTCAAGCGAGTTGAGAGTCTCTGCCGGCGCCGGCTTGCACTGAAAGTCTACCGGATACGGGCAGGCTGCCCTGTCCTTAGAGTCCGGACCGTCCCACGATACATCCACAAAATAAGAAAAGCCGCTGATGTCTCTTAACGGTTATCGAAGAATCAAGAAGCCTTGGCTGCTGCCTTGATCAGGACGGCGTTTACCACTCCGTCCTGCCCCGGGCGGGAGACCACTGTCGCGGTCCCGCTTTCAGTCTCGATCACCGCGCCCTTGCTGATCACACCCCTTCTTTCATAGTCCCTGTTTGCAGGGTTCTTGGTCACCTTCAGGATCTTTGATTTCGTGACCTTCTTTGCTTCCTTGTCGATGACGTTGGCAAACTCGGCGGTCTTGAACGCGGCCTTTACGTTGTCGCCCCTCACCCTTCTGGCAACAATCTGGGTAGCGCCGACTACGGCTTCATTTGGATACCTGTCAATCTCGAACTTGCGTCTTCCCCTCATGGCAACCTTGCGTCCGCCTGTCAGCTTGCGCCCGGCAAGGTTCTCTATCGATTTTCGCATAGCAGTGCAGTAGGTAATTTCCCACTCTAATTAAGACTTTTCTGGGGATTGAGAAGGGCTTGGCGCGCGCGGGGCAGGAGGCGACTGCTTGCTGCTCGTCGCGACCAGCTTGCTCTTCATCGCGTTGAGGTCTGTTATTCCAAAGTAGTTCTGGAACTTGGGCGTCGTACTGTACACCTTGAGCCTTCCAAGGTTTTCGTGCTCTACAAACTGCAGCTGCTCCAGTATCTTGACGTGCGAATAGACCTGGCTCCCCC
Organism: uncultured Nitrososphaera sp.; assembly: GCA_964476255.1. GTDB lineage: Archaea > Thermoproteota > Nitrososphaeria > Nitrososphaerales > Nitrososphaeraceae > Nitrososphaera. The sequence goes on along the minus strand of CAYYYR010000058.1, from coordinate 23,779 downwards.
TGATCTGCACGAGCCTCTTTGACGTCACGGGCTGCTCGTACGCGATGTAGGAAAGCGTCTTGAGCGCCGCAGACTGTATCAGAGGGTGCTGCGCGAATCTGCGTACAAGCGGCGTGTATTCCGGTCTGAGCTGGAACACGTACGTGCCGTCTTCTAACTGCGCTATCTCTATGGCCTTGAACGTGGCCTTGGTTTTCTTGGCGAGTTCATTTACTACCCGCAGGGTCTTTTCCTTCGAGTTCGTGCCGGACGCCCTTATCAGCTCGTCGACTGACAGCGGCCTGCCGGCAGAGTAAAGCGCCGCTTCAATCCTCGCGGCAATTTCTTCTTCCGGGAACGATTCGCGCAAGTTGAGTGTAATGGAACAACCGCTTTATTTATTGCTGCTGTTGCTTGACAAAGGTTATCTTGACGTCGTCAGAATCTTCCTGCTGATCCAGCTCGATCTTGCCCTTCATTGCAAGGTACAGCATCGCGATAAAGCACCGTGCAGTTTCCACCGGCTCCATCTTGGCGACCAGCGTCCTGAACATCAGCATGCCGTCTGCGCTCGCGATGTCAAGGATCATGTCCTCGTAGCGCTGGATTATCTGCTCGAATTTGAGGAGGAACTGGTCAAAGTCAAAGCTCCGGACCGGCTCCAGCTCTAACTGCTTTTTCCGCGGCCTGGGGTTTGCTAGCTCCATTATCATGTTCTCGAGCATGTGGAGCAGGTCCTCCACTGAAACAGGGTACGTGGACTCGATCCTGAACGGCAGTTCCACAGGGTTTAGCTGAGGTATCGGCTGCTGGCTGTTTGGGGCGTCCAGCCCCTTCCTCTGCATCGCGATTTTTTCAAGCGCAAAGATGCTTTCCACCTTTAGCCGGTATATCATTGACGACGACACGGCCGCGATGCCGCAGATGCGCAGGTCCTTGTTGCCTGTGGCGTTGATGAGCCGCAGAAACGTTTCAAGCAGGAGGGCGACGTCGATGTTCCAGACGTCCTTTCTCACCATGAGCGATGGGTTGAAAAGGATGTTCAGCGGAGGCTGGGCTATTGACTTTTTGGTGTCCGGCCCTGCCTGCTCCTCGGCCAATCCAGCTTCAACTCTTCAGATCGCCATATAATACTTGTTTGTAAAGTAAATTTACTGTTCAGCTCATCAACCTGTTCCCGATCCTCTCTTGCGGGAAGTGCCCAGTATCATAGAAGATGCGTTTGCAACCGTTAAATCACATGGGACGCGAGCATAGAAAATGGCTGATACCAGCCTGCTCTGCGGATGCATGATGCAGTGGGACGACGTGGAGACCACCGTCGTGTTTTGCGGCCAGCACACGCTAGACTATATCCGGTGGGACGGGACCGACAGGGAGTTTATCAAGATGATAGCGACTCCCAGCGGCAAGGCCGACAGATGGGCGCTTACAGCAATGCAGTAGATTTATTTTCTTCTTTGGCCCCACCTGCAACATAGATGGGCAGGAAGCAGACCAGTCGCATAATCACCATCGGCGGCATCGCGGCAATCACCGCCCTGGTGGTTTTCATGGTCTTTTTGCAGGTGGAGGCGTCAAGGAACAACGACTACAAGCGCGCCTTTGAGCAAATAGTCATCGACATCAACGCACTCACCCAGCAGTACCACACAGAGGAGGGCAGGTGGCTGGCCAAAGAATACGACAACAGCACAATGATAGCGATCATTGATCAGTACCTGCCAAGATACCAGGGTCTGGTCGACAGGGCTGAGGCCCTTTATACGCCCGAGCGGTACAGAGAGGCGCACGGCTACCTTGTGAGCGCCATCGATTCTGAAAAGAAGAGCAACGAGCACCTCCGCAACTACCTCGCCACCGGCGACCAGGAAGAATACGACAGGTCTTCGTCAATGCTTAGCAAGTCCCTTGCAGACAGCGCCCGCGCAGACGCCGCGATAAAGGCCGCCGGTTAATGTCTACCTTTTAATTATGGTCTGCAAAATGTCGTTATGCGGGGCCCGTAGTTCAGCTTGGATAGAATGGCTGCCTGCGAAGTAGTTGGTCGAGGGTTCGAGTCCCTCCGGGCCCGCTAAAAATAAAGCCTGTCAGTTGCATGCCCGGTTGAAAGATCGAGGTTATCTCCATGGTCTTTTGCCGGAGTCGCGGCGGTTCCTGTTTTTGTTCCGGCCGTACGACTGGCTTCCCCGCTGCTGGCGGCTGTAGCCGCCATGCATGGCAGGGACTTCAATCCCCTTTGCTTCGTTCAACCTGTTGATTGGAAGCTTGGTCTGCTTCAGTATCCTCGAAAATTCGCCGAATCTGTCTGGAGTCACAAGCGAAATGGCCTTTCCTCCCGCCCCGGCCCTCGCGGTCCTGCCAATCCGGTGGAAGTATGTTTCGGGTTCGTTCGGGACGTCGTAGTTGATCACTTGGCCCACTGCCGGAACGTCGATCCCCCTTGCGGCAATGTCCGTTGCGACCAGTACGTTGTCTGCGCCTTTTCGGAACCGGTTCATCACATGGTCCCTCTCTTTCTGAGACAGGTCGCCGTGTATTGCAGACACGCGAAATCCCGAGCTTTTCAGGTTTGACGCGAGCTTGTCCGCCCGACGCTTTGTCGCGGCAAAGACTATTGCCTGCTGCTGTTGTTGCTCCTTGTGCGCGCGAATAATGTCAACCAGCTGGCCGAATTTTTGCTGCTCGTTTACTACTAGGTATGACTGGTCGATGTTGTCGAGGGCGACTTCCTGCTTGTTCAGCCTTATTTCGCGGATGCTGCCTTCGCGCATGTGCCCCTTGGCAAGCCTGAGGATATCCTGCGACATTGTCGCCGAGAACAGCAGGGTCTGCCTGTCCTTGCTTCCGCTCCTGCCTATCTTTGACAGGATGAACTCGATGTCCTCGATAAAACCCATGTCGAGCATCCTGTCAGCTTCGTCGAGGACGACAAACTTTACGGCATCTAGCCTTACCGTGCCCCTCTCCATGTGATCGATCAGTCTTCCGGGCGTGGCGACCACTATCTGGGCGCCCCTCTTCATAAGGCCGGCCTGGAGGCCAAAGCTCTGCCCGCCGTAAATCGAAACTGTCCATATCTGCATGTGTTTTGAAAATTTCATGAATTCGTTTGTAACCTGCATTGCCAGCTCCCTTGTAGGCACGAGCACCAGGGCCTGCACCGACCTGTTGCTGTTGTTCCTGATTTTTGTCAGCAATGGCAGCGCAAAGGCCGCCGTCTTGCCGGTGCCGGTGTGCGCCTGCCCTATGATGTCGTTGCCCTGCATGATAAGCGGTATTGCTGCTTCCTGTATCGGGAAAGGCTTTTCAAACTTGTTCTCTGCAACTGCTTTCAGGACCCTCTCGTCGAGCCCTAGTTCTTTAAACGTTGCCGAAGTCTGTGCGGATTTATCTACTGCCATCTTGTTCACTATTTTCTCATACAAAAGCTGCGGACATTCGTTATGTTACAAACCTGCCGGAGTCTCTGTACCTGATGCATCAGAGCCATGCTCTGATATAAACCGTGGTAACCCCGCAGGTCCAGATTATAGAGTAGAAGCATCTCGGAAATCTATTTAAGAGATGCCAAGAATTTAACACGAGGGAAATGGCCAAGCCATCACGTCCAGCAGTCAAAACGCTCACTCTGAACAAGAACAGGGACATCATAGTCGACAGGCTCCTGAAGCAGTGCGAAGAAGGCGCCCATTCTAAATGCACGGGCTGGGCGGTATTGAAGAAAGAAATTTCCCCGATTGATGCAAACTATTTCCTAAAGTGCACCTGCGCGTGCCATCACAAGAAGGAGCAGCCGCATGCCAAGAAGCGAAAGCCGAAGAAAAGCATCGCGAAAAAGATAAAGGGAAAAGCGAAGAAAAAGTCGAAACGCAAACAAAAGCGGGTCAAGAGAAACAAAAAGAAGAGCAGGAAGACTAGGAAGCGCTAGAGCTGCGCAAGCACAAATGCTGGTTGACTTTGCGTGTCGAGTAACGTATTGCTAGTGCTTTGTACCGATGTGGATTGCCATCAGGATCTTGTCCTTGAATTCTGCCTTGCAGACGGGGCACACATACTCTGCCCCGCTTGCATTTCGTTGACGCACTGGTTGCGCCCCTATTTTGAACAATTGGTTGTGGTTCAACCTTGACAGACCGGTCTTATTAGCCTTCAGGAAAAGGGAACCCTAAGAAAATAATAGTATCAGCTACCAGGGCAGCCGGCGCATGACCCCACCTTGTGGACTTTTTCTGGGCCATGATGCATCTATAGAGTAACAAAATGGTACACTAGTGCGGCTGCAATACACGCGTCTGCTGCAGCAATTTCCTATTCGTGCACAGGTGTTCCATCCGACTTGAATTTCTTTATTCTCTTTCCTCCGCCGCCCGAGCCGCTCGATGAATGCGACTCTGGTTCGACGTGGTCTTCGCCAGATCCGTGACGCCTGCGCGCTCCCCTTGACCCAAAGAGGATCGCCACAAGAAAGGCGAATATTCCAGCCGTTACGCTGTACATGAACATCGCATCAGCCATTGAGAGTGCCTAGCTGATCGTCGAAGATAAAGTTATGCTTTGTTCAATCTTCGTGGTGTTTTCGCGGGGTGTTTAAAATGGTTGGTAGGACATGGGACAAGCTAGCTACTTTATAAACACCATAATAGGCAACGCGGCTAATGACGGCAGAGGCGGGACAGATTGCTGTAGATTGGTATGCAGTAGTTTCGCTCGTTGTAGGCTCTGTAGCTGCAACTGGTGTAATATCGGCTTATGCAAGTCATCGCCTAATGATACGACAACTTAACAGAAAGCGCGATATGGACTTCATCAAAGACAAAATTGACCTTTATGCAAAATTGATTCATGACCTAAATGAAATGAGAGACAGGTATGATGCGATCATGACAAGTGAAGGATTGGAACACGACAACGATAGCTTTGCCTATCCAGTTCCTGAATGGGAACCGATAGTACACATGATTGATAGTCGTCTAAATGAACATCCATTTTTAATTAATCCCCTGATCCACAAAAAATGGGTTTTTGTGAAAACAAGACCGAAGCATTCCCAAGCAAAGCAAGCGATGCGTGAAATGCGGAAATTGCTGATTACAGAGTATAACGCCCTTCGCAGCAAGTATTTGGGACGCCTGTATGACATAGTGCCGCCTATTCCTGACGATATCAATGACGATAAGTCATCAACCCCTCAATGACTTTGATAGCAACTCTTTCCATCCATTGACATTCAATCCCGCTGCACTCGCTGGAGTCTTACCTTCTAACGCCATGTGTGGTTTAACGAAATTGTATTGGATACGTTGTCCCTCTGCTAGCTCAGTCTTGACGGTTTTCCATCCTCGCTGTACCTTGACGCGCTCCCTAATTGTTCCATTGAGCCTCTCTATGCGATTATTGTTTGCATGTCTTTTCTTTATTCCACAGTTGGCAACATGTTCAACATTTGGCAACGTTGCCTTTATCGCGTGGTTGTAACTGTTCAATGAATCAGTGTGTACTTTGTCTGGCAATAGACCTTTAGCATTGGCAATGGCTTGCTTGAAGGCCCGATTGCAAGCCTTGCCGATTATTACGCGCCGCAGGAAAGAAGGTTCTGGCTTTTCATAATTCCGGAATTCATCGGCTTTGCATGCATTGGACTGCTGATCCATTATGGCAGGTCGAGAAAAAAGCATGACGACAGGAATCCGTTGTAGAACTATCTTCTGTATCCCCTCACCACTGAACTTTTAAGCCAAAAATCATGAATCAAGAATCCGGTTGTGAACAGCATCAAGTACAGAATCAACCATAACCCGGTGACCTACGATCACCGGACAATGACGTACAAGGTAGGCAAGCACGTATTCGAATCGTACCAGGACGCGAAGTGCAAGCAGTGGCAGTGCGAAAAATGCCACACCGCTTTTGCCAGCTTTAAAGAGCTGAGGTCTCACAAGACGGACAACCACTCGTATTAAACATATAATACGGTCTGCATCCACACACCCTGAAATTCAGGGGCCGTAGTCTAGCTTGGCAGGATGCCAGCCTCGGGCGCTGGAGGTCGCTGGTTCGAATCCGGCCGGCCCCACTGACATTCTATAAATACGCAAGGGTTACTGCTGGTTTACGTTGGCCACGCCCGAAGAGACAAGAACAAAGGTGACCGAGGCGGTCAGGACCGTGGCCATAGACGTCGACTCTGTCCTTGCAGACGTGATGCGGGTCTGGGCAGACGAGTACAGCAAGCGAAGCAAGAGGCGGGTCACGAAACAAGATATCGTCAGCTGGGACATACCAACGGTATTGCCGATAACCCCGGACCAGGTTTACCGCTACTTTAGCCACGTCTGGAAGCACCGGTGGCGCGAGATACCGCCGACAGAGCCGGACATCTGCGACGTAACAAAGCGCATCCACCGCAAGGGCTACCGGATCTCTATAATCACGAAAAGGGAGAGGCCGACAGTGCCGTACGTCGCGATGTGGCTCGACATGCACAAGATCTACGCCGACGAACTATTGTTCATATACGACGCGATGCCCAAGGCCAACTACCAGTTCGACGTGCTGATAGACGACGCGCCAAAGAACCTCGTGGACGTCGTCGCGCCCAAGTCGGCGATACTGTTCAGCCAGCCGTGGAACAAGGACTTTGACTGGCCCGTGAGGGTAAATACGCTGAGCGAGGCAGAAAAGCTTCTCTAGCCGGCGTAGCGGTCGCAGGCGCACACTCCAAACAGGCACTTTGAAACGCCCTGGATGTGGTACTTCATGTGGTGCCCGCAGGCGCACGTTCTTTCCCTGTTCAGGAAGTTGAATTTTGTTATTCCGCTATGCAATGCCACTGGCTCGTGGTTGATTTGCTTGATATATTTTACATGAGCATCATTATTCTAGAGCATTACATGAAAATTTTTTGCACAGGGTCACTGCCGCTGGAGCTCTATCAACGCCCGGTTTATGAGCGACGCAAGGCCGACGTACTGCGCAAGCATTGTCACCGCGGACTCTAGCGCGTCCGGCCCCCGAAAGCCTTCGTCGTACTTCATCTCCACCGCCCCCCTGTCGGTCTCAACCACCACCGTAAGAAGAGAATAGTCGCCAAGGTGCTCATCCTTGCGCTCGACGTACTGCCTCATCTCTATCTTTTTTATGACAAAACCCTGGTTTTCCTGCGAGCCACCGGCCAGAAGCACCTTCATCCTGTCTGGCGGCCGGCCGACCCTGCCCTGATCGATGTCGCCTTTCATTTGTAATCGAGGAACCTTACCCACTCTGGGAACCAGAGGTCGTTCTCCGGCACCCCTATGCCCTTTGCAAGGACCGCCGGTGAGTTGTAGTACACAGAGTCCGAGCCTATCTCCCTCGCGATGTTCTGGTTCAGATCGTTTATCGATGACGCCTCGCCCACGTACTTGTTTGCGACGAGGTCGCGGTTCTGCGTGTACAGTCCGACCTGCCTCCCGTCCACCGTCGGCACATAGCTCACGATGACTTCTATGCGCTTTGCCCCAGCGTTCTTCAGGTAGTATATCGTCTCGCGAGTCGTGCTGCCGGTCTGTATCGTGCCCTGCACCGTCGCTATCTTTTTCCCCTGCGCGAGGTTCTGCATGACGAACTTGAGCGACCTGCCCGTGGTGAGCAGCTTGTTCTTGCTCACTTGCTCTGAAAAGTCTATCATGTGGTCCGCGTCGTCGTACCTGTCCTTGATGATGCCTTCTGCAAGCTCGAACCCCCTGGAATGCTTTTGGTATTCTAGCCCAAAGCCAAGCGTCATGGGCCGGGTGTAGTCCGGCTCGGCGTAGGCAGAGTCGATGTCCAGCTCTTTTGAGAGAAAGTTGGCCTGCTCTTTTCCGATGTTCTTTCTGATCTGGTAGACGCTCTTGCCGTTGACGGTCGCGACCACGTTTGACTCGCGGATGAACTCGAACGGATCCATCATCATCTTTATCGTAGACGTGCTTGCGAGGACTTCAAGCCCGCCCTTTTTGCTCATCTTTAGCAGCTGGCCGGGCGGGACGTCGGAAAACTCCATGTCTATGAGCGAGGAGCGGAGCGAGTTCTCCGAGGCAATGATGTTGAGCGTCCTGTCGCGGTTGGTCGCAGTCACGAGCGGCTTGAAGCCGGTGCTGTCCCGGTAAGCGTAAATCTCGTCGCCCACCTTTACCAGCAGGTTGCCCCTGAGGTGCCTGTCCAGGAATTCTGCCGCCCTCTCGGCGTTTTTCCTCTGGATCAAGAGCTGGGTGAATATGTGGTAAATCTTGAACAGCGAGTCAGAGTCCCTTGCCGGCCCGATGTAGGGATGAAGGTGCAGCTTTTCAGTGTCTACAAAGAACCCGTCGAACGCGATCCAGATGTTGTTCATGCTTGGGAACGGAGGCGGCCTTTTAGAGAGGTAGCCTATGCCGTTGCTCCCGTGCAACTTCTCCTTCTGCGCGACCCGCAGTATCGCTTCGTCCGCCGGGAGCCAACCTTCCGCGCCGGTGGCGGCGTTTCCCACCATCATCTTCCAGTACGCCTTGCCCCTGTGCTGGAGCATCCTCATCGAGTGGGCAAGGTAGTAAATGATGTTCTTGTTATTCGTGCCGTGGCTGTAAATGGCGACAATGCCGGCCAACTGCCTTCACCCTTCCTCAACGGGGCTCAGGATAAAAGTCTTGTCTCAGCTGGACGGCGCAAACATCTGGCGCTGCCTTTCGTAATTTGCAATGTCGCCTTCAAGCTGCATGGTGAGCCCTATGCTGTCCAGGCCTTCGAGCAGGAGCTTTTTGCGAAACCCGTCCACCTCAAAGCGCATCCTGCGGCCGCCAGCCACCACCAGCTGCTTTGCAAGGTCTATCTCTATCTCCAGGTCCTCGTTCTTGAACAAATAGTCCACTTCGTCCGGACTGAGCCGCGCCGGCAGTATGCCGTTCTTGAAGCAGTTGTTGTAGAAAATGTCAGCAAAGGACGGCGCGATCACTGTGCGAAAGCCAAAGTCAAGGATTGCCCACGCTGCGTGCTCGCGCGAGCTCCCACTGCCAAAGTTGTCCCGCGCAAGCATGATCTGCCGGCCGGAGTATTTCGAGTTGTTCAGCACAAAGTCGCCCCTTGGCCTGCCGTCACGGTCAAAGCGCCAGTCGTAAAACAGGTACTTGCCAAAGCCCGTCCGGCTGACAAGCTTCAGGAACTGCTTTGGGACTATCTGGTCGGTGTCGACATTGACCCTGTCAAGCGGAGTCGCCTTGCTCCTGAGCGTCGTAAAGGGCTCCACCTAGAGCCACTCCCTCACGTCAACAAAGTGCCCCTCGATTGCGGCGGCCGCGGCCATCACGGGGCTCACCAGGTGCGTCCTGCCGCCGCTCCCTTGCCGCCCCTCAAAGTTGCGGTTTGAGGTGCTCGCGCAGCGCTGTCCGGGCTCCAGTATGTCGGGGTTCATGCCGAGGCACATGCTGCACCCCGACTCACGCCATTCAAAGCCGGCTTCCCTGAAAATATTGTCAAGGCCGAGCTGCTCCGCCGCAGCCTTGACCTGCTGCGACCCCGGCACGACCATCGCCCGCACGCTTGGCGACACCTTCCTGCCCTTTACAACGATCGACGCTTCAAGAAGATCTTCAAGGCGCGAGTTTGTGCACGAGCCAATGAACACCCTGTCCAGCTTGATGTCAGTGATCTGCGTGCCCGGCTCGAGCGCCATGTATTCGAGGGCGCGGAGCGCGGCCTTACGCTCGTTCTCGTTCCCCTTTGCAAACTCGTCAGGGTGCGGCACCGCGTCCGTGACATCCACCACCATCCCGGGGTTTGTGCCCCAGCTCACCTGCGGGGCAAGCGCACCGACATCAAAGCTGATCGACTTGTCGAATTTGGCGTTTGGGTCAGTACTCAGGTCCGCCCAGTATTCGACTGCCTTTTCAAACTGCCCGCCCTTTGGCGCGTAGCGCCTGCCTTTGATAAAGTCAAACGTCGCCCTGTCCGGCGCCACCAGGCCGGCGCGCGCCCCGGCTTCGATAGACATGTTGCATATCGTCATCCTGTTTTCCATCGAGAGATCGGATACTGCCTCGCCGCGGTATTCGAGGACGGTGCCTGTTCCGCCGGCGGTCCCGATCGTCCTGATGACATAGAGTATCATGTCCTTGGCAGTCACCGCGTGGCTGTTCCTGCGCCTGCCTCCGATGTTTATCGCAAACGTCTGGGGCTTGTCCATCCACATCGTCTGGGTGGCAAGCACGTGCTCCACCTCGCTCGTGCCGATGCCAAGCGCGAGGGCTCCAAATGCGCCGTGGGTCGAGGTGTGGCTGTCGCCGCACACGATCGTTGTGCCCGGGAGCGTCAGCCCCAACTCGGGGCCTATCACGTGTACAATTCCCTGGTCTGGGCTGTGCATGTCAAAGAGCGTTATCCCGAATTCCTTGCAGTTCTGCGCGAGGGTCTGGATCTGTATCGACGAAATCTGATCGACGATCGGGAGCGACCTGTCGCTTGTAGGGACGTTGTGGTCCATCGTTGCAAAAGTCAGGTCCGTCCGCCTGACGCGCCGGTTATTCATCCTGAGCCCGTCAAAGGCCTGCGGCGACGTGACTTCGTGTACAAGGTGCCTGTCGATGTACAGGAGCGAAGGGCCGCCTTCCTTTTCGTAGACTATGTGGCTGTCCCAGATCTTTTCAAACGTCGTCCTTGGCTGCAAGCTTGATTAGAAAAATGTCGCAAGGGGAATATAAAACAAACAGGCAGATAGTTTTAAATCAGGTAGGGCTTCAGTCAAGTCCGTATATGCACCCTCAGGACAAGAGATATCCCGATTACATCGCCGATCAGATAAAGAAGGGTACCACCACCTGCGCGCTGAAATGCAAGGACGGAGTGGTGCTGGCAGCCGACACGCGCGCAAGCGCCGGGCTCTTTATCGCCGACAGGCACGTCATGAAGATACAAAAGGTCGACCAGCACCTTGCAATGACCATCGCCGGCGGAGTTGCCGACGCGCAGAACCTTGTCGACACGATGCGCTACAACGCCAACCTCTACCGCTTACAGAGCAAGGAGCTGATGCCAGTAAAGTCCGCTGCAAGGCTCTGCTCAAACATCCTCTTCAACCAGCGCTACTTTCCGTACTATGTCCAGATAATAATGGGGGGCTACACGCAGAAAGAGGGCAGCAGCATCTACAACATTGACCTCTTTGGCTCGATCACTACTGAGAAATTCATCTCCACAGGCAGCGGATCTCCCGTCGCGTACGGCTACCTAGAGTCCGAATTCAGGGACAACATGAGCGTGAACGACGCGTACAAGGTTGCGATGCAGGCGATAGCCGCGGCAATCAGGAGAAACGCAGGGACCGGCGACAGCATCAACGTAGTCATTATCGACAAGAACGGCTATCGCGAAATGTCAAAGGAAGAAAAGGCGACAGTGGGCGTAGTCTTTTAGGCTACTCCACGGCGGCGCTCATTATTTCTCTCGGGACGAACCTTGCAGGAGTCGCATAGTCGAGATCCTGCAGGACCATTTCGGCGCTTTTGCACTCTTCGCACTTGCATCTGTGAGGGGACCCCATGAGTGTGTAGTGCTCCCGCAACCCTAAAAGCCAGCTCGCCAAAGAGCACGTAGATGAGCTAGCTATACGTTATCTATGATGTTATTTCTTTCATGAACAGGCTGCTGTCAAGCCGGGAAAACCTTGACAGGTCTATCCCGGCACCAGGCTCCATTATTTCTCGGATGTAAACTCCGGCCGCCGGCTGCGTCCACCACTCTTCGCCGAACCTTCGCTGCAGGTTGGAGTCGAGCTCTGCCGCGCGGACCGCCGCCATGAGGTAGCTTGGCACGTACATTACCGCGTCCGGCAGTATGTGGTGCAGCATCCAGTATTCGCCGGGCATTTCAAGGCCGGTGTATTCCTTTATCAGTTTCGCGTAGAGTTTGCTTGCCTTTTCCATCGATAGCTTTTTGCGCCAGAACTCGGCCTTCATGAGCGAATTGGCAGTGTAAAACGTGACAAAAAAGAGCTCCATGAACTTGTTCCTTTCCTCTATTTCTTCAAGCACTTTGTAGTCGCGCACGCCAAGCGACGACAGGTACTTCCTGTTCTTTGTCAGCCGCTCCAGGAATATCGAGAATATCTCGGCGACGCCCATCGAAAAGCCGTACCGGTCCCAGTATTGCGCCCGCGGGCTTATGGAGGAGGCGTGCACCGCGTGGCCCATTTCGTGGTAGCACCCCTGCAGGTCGAAATACGGGCTTTCGCTCTTGTACAGCACGCGGATGTCGCCGGGCACCTGCACGAAAAAGCATATCGGCGAAGGGTACTTGTTCGTCCTGTTTTCCGTGTCATAGTGGATCGGCGATAAATTGAACTGCATGGCCGCAAGCGTGCGTTTCACTTGCTCTGGCGGGTTTACGCCGGCAAACTCTTTTTCGAGATCCGCGTACACCCTGTTGCGGAAAAAGTAAAAGTCGTCGTAATATTCCGCCTCCCTCCCGAGTACTTTTTTCGACATGATAGCGAGCGCCTCCCGGAAAGGCTTTTTTGCCTGCCTGCCCATCGATTTCACAAAGTCGATCAGCTGTGAATGCGAAACCTTTTCGTTCTCAAGGTAGCCGTCAAGTGGGCCCAGTTTCCTTCCCGAATATTCGCCGTAGATTTTTCCCATCTGGTCAACCCTCTGCTTGATGACCGGCGAAATGTGCCTTGTCTTTGAAATGAATTCGTCAAACACCTGCTTGCGCTTTGCCGGGTCTTTCTGGACGCTGTTGAACTGCCGCCACGTGCTCCAGTTGACAGGGGCACCTCCAAAGCGCTGGCGCGAAGAAACGATCTTTTGGTTGCGCAGGTTGTACAGCTTGAGCTCCAGTTTTTTCGTCGACGAGTCCGCGATGTTTTCAAGCGAGCTCAGGAACAGCTCCCTTGGCTGCGAGAAGGTGCCGAGGAACGTCTTGGCGCCGACGGCCCTCATCTCGGCCAGCTGCTCTACCACGCGCTCGTTGTATTTCAGGCCGGCGTGCTGCTTGTAGCGCTCGTCCATTTCCGCGATGTAGATCCGCTCGTCGAGCTGGCACCACTGCTCAAGATTCATGGCACTGGCAGGGACCCGAACCAATTTAAGTTTGACCGGCGAATGAGATCGATATTTAAGATTTTGTCCAAACGTTTGGATCAAGCGTTATATCGAATCGCAGCCAGACTTACTCGTGTCTAGCGTCCATTACCCGGCCGGCGCCGGCAGGATGTCAAGGCGCGACTTTTTGAGATTAATGGCGGCTGCCGGTACCGTCATGACGTTTGCGCCCTTTGTCGATTGGGGCAAGTTCCTTCCAAACACCAGCGCGAGCGTGGCAGAAAAGGCAAAGATAGAGATCAGGGGTGGGCCGGCAAACGTTTACTCCTTTCCGGTAAACCGCTCAGAAGTAGGCATAAAATGTAATAATAAAAAGAGAAAAGAGGTGCGCTTACGCGCCGGCCATGTTGTTGCGCAGTTCGACGCCCTTGTGCTCGTCTGCTGCCTGGGCAGCCGCCTTGTGCATTTCTGACATGGCGCAGCCCATCTCGGCTTCCGGCTTGCCCCTTCTCATCAGGCCCCTGTAGAGTCCTGCTTCGAGGGTCTGGCCGTGTGCCTGTTCCCATTCTTCGACCGGGATGCTGAATTTCTTTTGTATCCTGTCGCGGTACCATTCTGGGATGACGTTGAACGCGCAGAATGGGATGATTCTGAGGTCTGGCGTCAGGTAGTGTATGTCGCATCTCTGCAGTCTTTCAAGGTCCTCGTTGTACTTGTCCTGGAAGTGCATCATGCCAAGGAATAGCGACCTCACGTGCCATGAGCCCACCGAGTCAAAGTTGCGCTTTAGCAGGATGCTGGAGAACATCTTTGCCAAGTCGAGGCCGTGCGGCTGCTTGTCCTTGTCGACGAACTGCTTTAGCTTGCGCACGACTTCAAGCATCGCCCAGTACCTGTTGGCGCCTGACTTGATTTCGTCGGCCTTTTCTTCAAAGTATTCCAAGACGCCCTTGATGTCGACAAACGATGTCAGTGGCGTCAGCTTCTTTGTTTCCACGTCTTCAAAGACGTATGTTCCTGCGCCGCATGCAAAGTGTATCGACAGCTCGTACTTTGGTTTTTTGCTGAAAGCCTCGATGATGTTTGTCATGGGCATGCATGACGGGACCGGGAACCACCCGTCCTTGGATATTTCGCCGTTGGTCTGCTCTTCGATCCTCTCGATGCAGTCTGGAATTGTTATTCTGTATTTCTCGCGCTCTTTCTTGCCCATCCTGCCTGTCAGCGACACCGGCTGGAAGTTCACTGCGTGCACAACGTCGAGGTTCTTTTGCGCGAACCTGATGATGCCGCCCAGCTCGTGGTCGTTGATCGACTTGATTACCGTTGGCACAAACACCACTGTCATTCCGCACTTTCTTGCGGATTCCAGCGTGTATGGGATCTCCCAGTGGTTCTTCGGGTTTGTCCTCGGGGTTACGCCGTCGAACGAAAGGTAGAGGTTGCTGACTCCAGACATCCTTACCTGGCGCATCGTGTCTGGCGACATGGCCAGTTTGATGCCGTTGGTGTTGAGCTGGACGTGGTCAACGCCTTCCTCCTTCATTATCTTGATGATCTCTGCAATGTCGTCGCGGAGCATCGGCTCGCCGCCGGTGATCTGGATCGAGTTGCCTGCGATCGGCTTTTCTGCCTTGAGCGTCTTCATCATGGCCCTTACCTGCTCCATGTTTGGCTCATACAGATAAGCGCCTTCAAGGCCCTTCTTGACGTAGAAGAAGCAGTACCAACACGTCAGGTCGCACCTGTTGGTGATGATCATGTTTGAAAGGCCAGAGTGTGAAAGGTGGTTGGTGCAGAGTCCACAGTTGTTTGGACACGCACACTTGTCGATCATGACGTTTGGAGCGTGTGCGCCCTTGCCGTCCATCCAGTACGTGCTGAATTTCTTGTACATGTCGTACGAGCCAAAGTAGAGCTCTTCGCACTCGCCGTGCGACGGGCACGTCTTGGTCATAAAGACCTTGCCGTCCCTTTCAAAGACCTCAGCGTCCAGAATCATGTTGCAATCTGGACAGATACTTTGCGTAAACCTTATCGTCCGCCTAGCTGCTACGCTTTTGCTAGACACGTTCGAAATTTGGATTAGGTCCAATGATACTACCTTATTGGACACATTCTACATTTTGTATATAAACCTAACCTACTAATTCCTACGGTGAATAGGTAAAATTCTACGTACAAATCATGAGAAATGTTCTAGATTTTACCGGGTGGCAGAACACCCTCCGCCGGGCAGCTTAATATAGCTCGCGCCCTCAGTTTGAGAAGAATTGAGCATTAGCGACAGGTCAAGGAAGGCGATGGAAAACCTTGGCTTGACGAGCTATGAGATACGCGTCTACCTGTCGTTGCTTGACGCCGGTTCAATGACCGCGTCTGACATTTCAAAAAAGTCTGGCGTGCCCTACTCAAAGATCTACGAGGTCCTCAACACCCTCGAGGAGAAGGGCTGGCTCGAATCCGACAGCTCGAGGCCGCAAAAGTTCTTCCCAAAGTCCCCCTCAAGCGCGCTCGAAACAATGAAGCTGCGGCACGAGAACAACTTTCGAGAAAGCCAGAGCGCCATTGCCAACGAGCTGATGCCGATGTACACAAAGAGCGGCATGAAAGAGAGGCCCGAGATATGGGTTGCGCGCGGAATCCCAAACATCCTGACAAAGGTCAACGAGGTCATCCAGAACACGCAGCAGGAATTGCTGGTGGCGCTCCCACACGTGGCGGAGAACCTTGCAAGACCTGTCCAGCCGATACTCAGGACGCTCCATGACAGAGGAGTCAGGGTAAACATCCTCACGTCTGCAAAGATCAATTCCGACATCATCAAGACGCTCGGCAGGGTGTCTGAGGTAAGGCAGAGGGACGGCCTGTTTGGCGGAGGGGTGATAGGCGACGGCAGGCACGTCGTCATCCTGCTCGGTGAAGGCAGCGGTGGCATGGAGCCGATAGCCATATGGGCGGACCACGCCGGCCTTGCAGGCTTTGCAAAGGGCTACTTCCAGTACCTGTGGGACGACTCTAGCCTGCAGAGCGTTGGCAATAAAAAGCCACGGTAAAAACGGCGTTATATGTGCAGGGATAAGGTTAATAGAGTTTAGCGAGAACAAAATGCCGTGGAGTCTACCGTTGCAAAGAAAAGGCCGATCAGCAATGACGAAGAGCTTTTTGTAGGCACGGCAGAGTCTGAGCACGTTGAAATGTACCTGAAGGCGATATGGTACATCCGCGAAAGGGGAGACGACGTAAAGGTGAGCTCTATAGCAAAGCTACTTAACGTCACTCAGCCGTCCGTCGTCCAGATGCTGCGCAAGCTAGACAGAACGCAGCTGGTGCGCTACGGCAAAGGCAGCGTGGAAATGACCGGCGAAGGCGACCGCATAGGCAAGCAGATGATGCGAAACACGCGCCTGCTAGAAGTCCTAATGAGGGACGCGCTCAGGATAGAGATAGACGAAGAAATGGTCTGCGGCATAGAGCACCACATGAAGGACATTTTCACCGACGCGCTGTGCACGCTTTTGAAGCACCCGAGGAAATGCCCACACGGGCACGTCATTCCCCCTGGCAAGTGCTGTTCGTAGATTTTTATGTTACAACACCCCATTTTTGGCGTGGACAAGCGATGACTAGACTAGCCCTACTGACCTAGTGAGGAAGATCTTGAGTAAGGAGTTTGTCCACTCTCACAAACTTGATAAATGGCTACCGTACCCTCATACTTACCTTGGTTCAGATAGAGTCTACGGCTTCGCTGGAGAGCTTTAGGAAATTTATCATCGTAAGCACCTGCCGGTCCTTCATACCGGAGAGCTACCTGCGCGACTATGAAGTGTTCCCAGAGCGCGAAGAAGGTCCCGGCGCGATATACATCGAAGCGGCAGACAAGGTCACGCTGAAAAAGATCAGGGAGATGACGTTCGTAAACGCAAAGGAGATCCTTGGCATCATTTACTCGTCAAAAAGCGGCAACACCCAATTAAAGTGGAGGCAGGTGCGCAGGCGCGGAGGCAAGGTTCAGGGCTTTGCGTCGCCAAACGCGCTGGTCAACCTGGTAGAGTCGGGCGTGCTGACCCAGGAGTGGGTCGACGACTATTTGAAATCGGTGCAGGGCCCGGGCGGCGAAGACTCTTCCTCCTCCGCTACAACTGAAAGCGAAAAGACAGTATGATAGGAAAGTACGCCATATCCAAGACTTAACGACAGAGCTAAATAGGACCTTTTGCTATACTTTAGGCATGGTACCGCAAGGCGATATGACGGAAAAAGCGTACAAAGACTTTTACCGGACCATCAAGACCGAAAGCACAAGGGAATCCTACGATCTATCATTAAAGCAATTCAAGGAATGGATGAAGGCCGACACCTACGGCGCGCTTTTGAAGCATGAACCAAAAGAACTACAGGATAAGATCGTAGAATACATGGATTCGCTCAAGGATCGCGGAATAGCGAACACCTCGATAAAGACCAAGCTGGCCGGCATCAGGCACTTTTACATAATGAACGACATGCCAACGGTAAACTTTGAAAAGATATACAAGTTCATAGGACCGCAGAAGCGCGCAGTAATTGACAGGCTGCCGACGCGTGAAGAGATTCAAAAGGTACTGAACGCGTCGGACCTTAGACGCAAAGCCGCATTCTTCCTTTTGATTGCAGGGCTAAGAATTGGCGCGCTTCCTGGCCTGACAGTGGGCGACCTCAAAAAGTATGATGAGAATGGCATCTATGGCGTGAAGGTTTATCGCAATGAGCCTGACGAGTACCTAACATTCCTAACAAAAGAAGGGACGGCAGCTATTGACGATTATCTAAACTACCGCAGGCAGTACGGCGAAACACTGACCGATAAGAGCCCTCTCATACGAGAACAATTCGACATACGAGACAAGGAAGCGGCCAAAAAACCCAGGGCCATCACTAAAGGCGGGTTCGAGGACATGCTCTCTAAAGCGCAGTTGGACGCCGGCGTTAAACAGCGTAGCCATGACCAATATAGCAGACATGAGGTTATGGCTAATCACCAGTACCGCAAATTCTTTAACTCAATGTTACAACAAGCCGGGGTAAAGCCGATC
Source organism: uncultured Nitrososphaera sp. (assembly GCA_964476255.1). Taxonomy (GTDB): domain Archaea; phylum Thermoproteota; class Nitrososphaeria; order Nitrososphaerales; family Nitrososphaeraceae; genus Nitrososphaera. Next base: position 5,691 of record CAYYYR010000058.1, on the reverse strand, counting down.
ATCAAAGAAAAACTGATGGGACATAAGGCAGGGTTAGAGGCCGCATACTTGAGGCCGTCAGAGGGCGAGCTCATTAATGAATTTCTTAAGGCAATGCCGCTTTTGACAATCAGCGACGCGGAAGAGTGGAAGGCGAAAGCTGAAAAATTGCAGTTAACGCTAGATGAGAAAATGAAGGACTTTGAAGCAAGGCTCAACGCACAGGAACGTAAGAATGAGACAAGAGAAATAATAGGACGAAATAAGCAAAAATTCCATACTGTAGCGATCCTGACAAAGAGGAAAAAGAAAGCCTAGACTTTTTTCTCTTTATTAGTTATGATAATTACGCGCTGGAATTCAGCGCAATCGCAATCCTTGTACCCGCACTTACTACTTGTCGCGCTTACTTCATGGTCGTCTATTTCATGAGTACATGTGCACCTTTCACCAGGATATTTTTCGCCAATTTTGGGGTTAAGATTGACCAAGATAGGCCATTTGTCATTAATCGGATGCTCGACATCTGACAGGCCTTCTAGTACAAATTTCTTAAGGTCATATCTGATCATAGGGAAGATGAGTTCATAGTCATTATCTTTCCTCATAACTTTGAAGGCAAGATGATATGCTTTGAGCAGTATCTTTCTTTCGGACCGATACTTTTTCCGTGGATTCAGAGCTACTAGCAAGTTAATAGCACCAAGCGCCAAACTAATGCTGCGAATATACTCTCTTAGGTTTTGTAATTTCCAGAGTATGGATAATCCGGAAAATCCCCTAAACAAATTATCGAAAGAATTAGCATAGGCGACTCCACCTATAACCATCTTGTTGAGCCACTCTACAGAAAAGGGTGCGTTTTCGACATAGTGATAAAGATACTCTTTGCTTTTCTTGTTGCGAATTCGTGGTTCTAGTAGAACAAGCGAATTCGTTTGCATTTCTTCTAGGGCTGCAAAGGTGTCACGGATGGAAAAACCAAGATTCATTTTTGCATACTTAGCGATCCATGACCTATTGCGAGGGAGTGCAAAGTATCTCATAACAAGATGCAGGTTTTGTGCATTCTGTGACAACAAATGTGCATGTAGATGTTTCGCTGCGTTCTTAATTAATCTATCCCACTATATCGATAATGGCGACAGCCAAGATAGGTATAACAATCGATAAAGACCTGCTACAGAGAGTAGACGACGACCGAGGGATGGTCCCCCGCTCGCGCTTTCTTTCGAAAATTGTAGCAGATTCTTATCAAAAGGAAGGTAGGAAGAAATGAAAAAGGTTCTTCAAGCAGCCATTAGGTTAGAGGACCGCACTATAATAGAGATCGACAATTCGATAACAAAAGTTGCAGCAATAAAAGAGGGCACGTTATTCGCCCAAGAATTGACACCAGACGGCAACATTCTACTAAAACGATTGGAGGGCCATGCCTAGTTAGGCCGGGCCGGGCAGCCCAACCCAACACAGGACTTGAGATAATGACACTACAGCAACTTAACTTAAATAGTTTACCAAGGAAACCGTTAGGACCACTTATCGTAGGCGAGCCGGCATTAGGCATTGAAGAACGACACATACATGCCAAGAGCTGCAGCTGCGCCAACTGCGAGCTATCGTGCGCGTACTGCGGAGAGTCTTTCGCGTCGACCGGGGACCTAGAACGACACTATCAGGCATGCCATTCGCGGCATTTGAGGTTAGGGTAATGTCGCAGACACTTATTCTTAAATTGCTCCGCCGGTTGAAAGGCCGTGCAACGCAGCAGCAGATCAGGGACCTAGCCCGAAAGCGATACCCTGACCTGTCCCTGCATGCTTATGTTGGAGAGCGCTTAAGAAGCCTGCAAAAGTGGGGCATAGTTGACAGGGACAAAGAAGGCCGCTGGTACATAGTAGAGGGCTCTGTGTGAGGACGTTTACACTTACTTGTTACAAGTGCAACAAGCCGCAGACTCTACAAATATCGTTCCCGGAGCTATTCCCATTGCAAGAACCACGCCGGCGGATCTGCCGTAGCTGCTACAACAAGATGCTAAAGACCAGGCTAAAGAGATTCGTTCAGTTTCGGATTATGGACGTATGCAGCCAGTTACCTCAGACTGAAAGCATGGGTAGAATCCGAGATCTATTATTTGCGATTCACGTGAGGCTGAACTAATGCCTTTTAACATCTCTGACTATCCACTGCCAGAGACGTTAAAGAAGATCGGGATATCGCGAATTATCCAGGAAGGCCCTACCCTAGTCATTCATAATTCACATTCTCGGCCGCTGCGCGTTGTGATTAAAATAGGTGATTGGAAGAAAACTGTAGATAAGCTATGCTCCGAAGCAAAGCGAGTTTACGACTTTGATGATAATACCATTGTTCATCTGCGTGATTGTCTCAGTACTAACCAATTATCAACGCTTGAAGGATCTGAGCTGGTCTCGACAGCTGGCAAGTATGAAGAATTGCTCACAGACAAGGACATCTCCGAGGGAGACAAACGTGGTGTTCTCGTGCGGGAAATTGAAACGTCGTTTACACTAAAGTCGCTTAGAGATACAGGGGAAATTTTGTATCATGACAAGGGCATATACAAGCAGGGCGCGGAGGCCATGATTAAAGCAGAGCTTCATAGCCTGGGCGGATATGAGGTTCACAATGCCAGGCGCAGCGAAGTACTATCTACTATTCGAGCTATCACCGGTGTTGACCGCAGCGAATTTGACAAGGCCCTTAACATATTGAACTTGAAAAACGGCCTGCTAAATATCGAAACTGGAGAGTTCAAGGAGCACGATAAAGAATACCTCTCAAGAGTACAGATACCCATAACTTACAATCCCCGCGCCACTTGCCCGCAGATAATGAAATTTCTGGGAGACGTCCTAGAAATTAAGCATCTTGGAGATGCGATTCGATTTATCGGATATTGCCTATACAGATCGACGCGCTATGAAAAGGCGGGCATGCTGGTCGGTGAAGGCTCTAACGGCAAGAGCACTTTCATAAAACTGCTTACCAAATTTCTAGATAATCAAAACGTTAGCCAGGTATCCCTTCAAGAGCTGACCAGCGACAGGTTCGCAGCTGCAGAGATTGAAGGAAAGCTGCTAAATACACTTGCAGACCTAAAGGGCGATAGGATAAAGGATACTGGAAATTTCAAGATGTTGGTATCGGGCGACAGGCTCAGGGCGCAGCGCAAATATCAGCACTCGTTTGATTTTCAACCTTATGCAAAGTTGCTATACTCTGCAAACAAGATCCCCGAGAGCGATGATGATTCTTATGCTTATTTTCGCCGCTGGATCATAATTCCGTTTAACCGGACTTTTGAGGGTAGCAATAACGATAAGCATCTTATTGAAAAATTGACCACTGAAAGCGAGCTCTCCGGCTTGCTAAACGTGGCATTGGTCGGATTGAAAAAACTAAAAGAAGATGGCGACTTTAGCGGCTCTGATGACGTCGAAGAAATAAGGAAGTAGTACCATGTTGGCGCTAGCAAGGTCGTGGAATTTATCGAGCAAGAGTGTATTACGCTCGACACGCCGGGAAGCAAGGAAAAGGACCTTTCGATTCGGACGGCAGCTTTGCTGAATGAATTTTCGCGATTCTGCAAAGAAAAGGGATGCAACTACATAGACGCGCATAAATTCGGAGAGGAATTAAAAAAGCGCGGTTTTGAGAGAAAAGAAAAACGAATTAAGGGTGAAAGGTCATATTACTACATTGGAATTGCCATCAAGAAGGATGGTGTTAATTCGCAGTTATGATAGTAGTCGAGGATGACTTGCAGCCTATAGAGGTAGGGATCGACTTTATCCTGAGCCATGTATCAGGCCCCGCTTTTCCCCGGAACATATCGACGGCGGCCACTAACGGCGCTCAATTTTCCGTCACGAGCAGGCGGGAAATAATAGAAGCAGCTGCAAGGGCCGACTATATCGACTTACGGATAAACGCATATCCTGATTTTGTCGAATACAAAGGAATACAGCGGCAGGCGCCCGATTTTCTCTTTATCGACCTAGACAGGTCCACGTTCAAGACTGATGATGATCATTACAAGGCGCTCACCCAGACATTATTAGAAATAGGCAAACGGCTCCATGAGGATGCTTGTCCGTCTGTTATTTGGTCAGGCAATGGCTATCATGTCTATCTGCCATTGAATAATGAGGTTGTCTTGGAGAATGTTTCAGACTATGCCAAGTTCGAAAAGCCTTCAATCAAGTTTCTGAGGTTCGCAGAGCAAAAACTATCCTGTGGCAAATGCGATCCTTCTCATAACCCGTCGTTCAGGTCCTGCATGCTGCGCGTCCCTGGCTCTTTTAACAGCAAGTGCATATTAGGCGGCAAGGACCCCGAGGTTAAGGTTATCCAGCGATGGAATTACTACAGGCCCCTTTTGCCGCTCCAACTGATGAAGGAATTTCATAACCACCTTATTACAGAGAAGATAAACGAGCTGCAGAGAATTAAGGCCAGTCAACAGAAGTACGGCAATAATGAAGGCTCCCCGGGTCAAATTGCATGGGTCGAGGCCCTTTTGCAGACACCCATAGATGACTATAGGAAAAGCGCGCTTGCGCTCATAGTCGCGCCTTACCTTATGAATATCAAGAAAGTGTCCTACGTCGACGCGACGGCCGCCATAAAGGCATGGCTGGACCTGTGCGACAGGGCCCGCCGGCTCGATTCGAACTTTAACGGCAGGATAAAGGCGGCGCTTGCTGCCGCTATCAAGGACAAGACGAAACCGATGAGGCTGAGCACGCTGCAGACAAGGAACCCGGCTCTTTTCGACCGTCTAAAATCTTCAAAATAATACAACAAACGGCCTTTGGATGGTCAATTTTGACAAGCTGCCGCTAGTGCCGCTAGTGCCGCTAGTGAAAGCACACAAACCATCTACCGCGATTAGAAAAAAATCAGTCTATAGTACAAGGAAAGGTTTTATGGATTTCACTAGCGGCACTAGCGGCAGCGTTATAGGGTTTTGTATAACGGATGACCGAGCCCGTTAACCGTTAACGCCATTGGGTTAACTGAGTGGGCCACTATATATTGGGTATATACCTCTTATATTATCAAGATGTATGAGACGAGGTTTAACCAACTGTAATACCCGGTTAAACCGAATTACATGCTGGTTAACCAGCTTGGTTAACCGTTAACTTTTTAGCTCTGGCAGCCACGCCATTACTTTATGGCTGCAAAGACACTTGGGGCGAAACTAGATGACGAATTACGCACCCAGGTATTGAACCGCTGCCAGACTAAGGGCTGCAGGACGTCAGACTACCTAAAGGACCTAATTAAGCGAGACCTGGCCAGCCAGTCAGAGCCCGCCAAGCCTGCAGCTGAAGCAGCTGCAAGCCCAAAGACAGAGGGCCAAGCAGTCAAGGCCAGCCTGCCGCAAAAGGCTAATGCATACGTGCCGCCGTACGTGGCAAAATACCAATGTAGAGCCTGTGGTCAGGATCAGTTACACGAAAACCAAAATTATCAAGGGCCGCCAGCCGGCAAGTGCGATGCATGCCATGAGAAATTCATAAGGAAAACTGAGGGCAAATGTCCCTTCTGCGCTCATGGTGAAGTCGAGCCTTTAGGGCCTGAAGATATTGAAGAAATGGGAATGTACGTCAGGTCATTATTCTAGTTTGTCTTGATTCGCTGTTTGGCTTGTTCTCAAGACCGAGCTAGACATGCCTA
>CAYYYR010000057.1:0-29533 GCA_964476255.1 uncultured Nitrososphaera sp. | reverse complement strand
CATTGAAAAACCTTGCTAAGAATTAGCAAGAAAGGATTTTATGGGAAGGTTCTTGACAAATCTGCGAGTGCTCCGGTGGTGTAGTAGCCAGTACTGGCTGCACAGTCCGGTCAAGCATTGTGGCCTTTCAAGTCGCAGATCCCGGGTTCAAATCCCGGCCGGAGCACTTTATTCCTTCCAGATCATTAAATTAATATTGACACGGTTTGAAGTATTCTCAGGAAAAGAGCTGGTTTTGAGCAGGAGAAACATCGAGGTCAATCCTTTAATTGAACAATTTGCCGGCCACATCGCAAGAATCGAAGACGCGCTTGTGCGCGAGCTCGACCTCTATTCCTGGTCAGAGTTCCACGCGCCCTTGCGCTACGCCTGCGACGGCGGCAAGCGCATCAGGCCGCTCATACTTCTGCTTTCTGCAGAGTGCATCGACTCGAAAAAGCCGGGGCTGGACGCGTACCTTGCCGCCTCCGCCATCGAGCTCCTGCACACCGAGTCGATAATCCACGACGACATAATCGACGAGGAGAACCAGCGCCGGGGCAAGCCCTCGTTCCACGTGAAATACGGCTACAACAGCAGCATACTGACCGCCGACTTTGTGCTCGGCATCATACTCAACATCGGGTCGAAACTAAAGGACGCGCGCATCGTCAACGAGCTGTCCAACGCGGCGACCAGGATGAGCGAAGGTGAGATGATGGAGATAAGGCTCAACAAGTCGCCGGACATCACGGACGACGACTACATCAAGGTGCTGGAGTACAAGACCGCGTCGCTCTTTGAAACGTCCGCAAAGGTGGGCGCGATAATCGGCGGAGGCAACGACGACCAGATCCGCGCCATGACGTCGTTTGGCAACCTGCTCGGCATTGCTTATCAAATTCACGACGACCTAATCGACTGGAACAACGAGAACAGGCTCTTCAACATGCTGGTCAGGAAAAAGAACGGCAGGTCGCAGGAGCTGGTCGACCAGATGGACAAGCTCTACCGGTCGTATGCGGCCAAAGCCAAGAACGAGCTGCGCAAGATTTCGTCAGACAGCGAGGCCAGGCGCCACTTGGAGCACCTGACCGATCTCGCTTCGGTGCAGTTCTAGTATTAAAGAACTAACTGCTTCTGGATTGGCAACGCGACCCCCCTACCTGCAAGGCGCGCGGCCAGTCCTTTTGCGCCCGGCCTGCCACAAGGGAAACGCGAGCTAGGCGCCGGGCATCATCGACACCTGCACGATGTTTGTCAGGTCTGGCACCGCCCTCGACGCAAAGTCGAGCAGCGGGGCGTGCCAGATGCCAAAGCCCACCATGAACACCATCGCAAACACGAGCACCGCGACTATCGCCCGGGGCTCCTTCACCCTGCTCATGTCCGGCCCCTCCTCCATGTACATCTTTCTCATTATCCACGCATAGTAGCCGAGCGAGAGCGCGCTGTTCAGCACGCCTGCTATCGCCAGCCATGGGCCCCATTCCACCAGCGGGCCGGAGTTGATGCCCGCCCCAAAGATCACCAGCTTGCTCCAGAACCCGCTGAGCGGGGGCACGCCTGCAAGCGCAAGGAGCGATATCGAAAGCGCGATCGCGGTTATCGGCATGCGCCGGCCAAGGCCGCGGTACCTGTCCAGGCTGTAGCCGGCGAGCGCGACTGCCACCGACGCGACTGCAATGAACGCGGCAGACTTCATCACCGCGTGGTTTAGTATGTGGAAGAGCGAGCCGGCGAGCGCCTGATCCGAGAACGGGGCAAGCGAAATGCCCATCATGATGTATCCTGCATGCGCGATTGAAGAGTATGCCAGGATCCTGGGCACGCTCTTTTGCACCAGCGCGCCGAGGTTGCCAAGTATCATGGTGAACACCGCGACCACTGCAAGCGTGAGCGTCCAGTCCAGGTTGAGCGCAAACATGCCAAGTACGATTACGCGGAGCGCGGCGGCAAAGCCGGCCTTCTTTGTGCCTGCGGCCAAGAGCGCGGCTATGGTGGTGGGCGAGCCCTCGTAGGCGTCCGGCAGCCACATGTGGAAGGGGACGAGGCCCATCTTGAAGCCAAAGCCGGCGATGAACAGTGCCACTGCAAGCAGGCCTACCGGCACTAGGCTCGCGTCTAGGCTGACCATCGCCTGTATCGACTCGCCGATGTTGGTCGTGCCTGTGATGCCGTAGACCAGTCCTATCGCAAGGACGATCAGAGCCGAGGACAGCGCGCCGAACATAAAGTACTTTATCGCGGCTTCGTTCGATATCGGGTCGCGCTTTGTAAAGCCGGCTAGCGCGTACGTCGGAAGCGACATTAGCTCCCACGCGACAAACAGCATCAAGAGGTCCGTCGAGTAGGCGATCATCACCATGCCGATGCTCGACAGCAGTATGAGCGAATAGTAGGCCGCCGGGTTTGACTTGCCCTTGTAATAGTTCCACGAAGAAGCCGTGACCATTAAGGAGACGAGCAAGAGCGCGATCGCAAAGAACGAGCCGAACATGTCGTCGACCAGCACTTCCTGCGAGAAAGCCACGGCAGGCAGCACTTCGCCGGTGAATATCCTGAAGATGACTATTCCCATCGCGACAATGAGCGCGCCAAACGATATCGCGCTGTAGACCTTGTTCCGGTTCGCACCCTTTTCGCGCCTGCCCGCGTCGATGGCAGGGATGGCGAGGCCTACCACGCCCAGTATTATCGTCACGAGTATTGGAGTAGATAAGAGGTCAACCATTTTTCATGCACCTATAGCATCAGCAGCATCACGATTATCATGATGCCCACTGCAAATACGAACAGATATGTCTGCGTTATTCCGGTCTGCGCGGCCTTGACCACCCTCGACATGTATGACATAGAGAACTGCAATGCGGGATTCATGCCGTCTACTATGGTGCTTTCAAAGTATCTCCAGACAATGCGGTACACTGCCAGCGGCCCGATCACTCCGCCCCAGTAGAGAGCGGTGTTGAGGTACCACCTGTTGTAGAGGAACTTCCAGATGGCGCGGGTCACGATGTTCCTTGATATGATCTGAGGGTCTGCCTTTCTGCCGATATAGAACAGGTAGCCAAGTGCGCCGCCTACCGCGAACGCGCCGACCGACGCGGCCGCTGCAAGCGGGTGGAGACCGAACCACGTCCTGTCGCCTTCCGGCGCAATTGGGATCGTCACTTCCTCCGTGTGCTCCTCCTCTCCGTGGATGCCAAACGACTCTTCGAGGTACCCGGCGAACAGGTGGTGGATCTGCGCTTCAAACACAAATCCGACGACTCCTATCGCTATTGAAGCAACCGCGAGGATAGCGAACGGCACCCACATGCTGCGCCCTACTTCGTGCAGGTGCCCGTGCTGCTCCATCTCCTCGACGTGCTTGCTTCCCCTGCCAAAGAACGCCATTCCCACCATCCTGAAGGTGTAAAACGCGGTCATGACCGCGACTATAACCGCCACGGCAAAGAGCGGCCAGGAATATGCATAGCCGGAGTCCAGTACTGCAGCAAAGATAGCATCCTTGCTCCAGAAACCTGACGTGAACAGCGGGGCGCCTGCAAGCGAGAGGCTTGCCAGCATCATAAAGACGTAGGTCTTTTTCATGTGCTTTTTGAGCCCGCCCATGTCGGTCATGAACCGCGACCCCACCGTGTGCAATATCGCGCCGGCGCCCATAAAGAGCGACGCCTTGAACATCATGTGGCTCATCATGTGGAAGAACCCGGCGGTGTAGCCGTCGACAAAGTTGAGCGACAGCCCGGCGATGCCAAGAGCCATCATCATATAGCCGATCTGCGAGCCCGTCGAGTAGGCGAGCACCTTCTTTATCTCCGGGTTTACCAGCGCCTGCGTCGCGAGCAGGAACGCCGTGATCGCGCCTACCCACGCGACTATTTCGAAAAAGTCTTCTACGTCAAAGGCGCCTATAGTGGCAAGCGCAAAGAAGAGCGGGCCGATGCGCGCGACCAAGAAGACGCCGGCCTTGACCATCGTCGCGGCGTGGATCAGCGCGGAGACTGCCGTGGGGCCGGTCATGGCTTCAAGCAGCCACTCGTTGAGCGGGAACTGGGCGGACTTGCCTATCGCGCCGCCAAACAGCAGGACGGCCGCCGGGACGAGCAGGTTCGCCTCCGACATGGCAAACGCCCACGCTGGTTCTGCGACCAGCTCCTTGAAGCCGAACGTGCCAGCGTGCATGAATATCAGGAACATGCCGGCGAGCATCATGGTGTCGCCTGCGCGGGTCATGAGGAACGCCTTCATGCCGGCGTGAGTGGGTGAGGTCCACATCGGGATGCCTCCGGCGACGTGACCCTCCCTGCCGACAAAGTCCTTCTTCCGATCATAGTACCAGAAGCCGATCAGCGCGTAGGACGCAAGGCCCACGCCCTCCCACCCAAAGAAGACCATGAGCAGGTTGTCCGACATGACGATCAGCTGCATCGAGCCGATGAAGAAGAGCATGAAGAACCAGTAGCGCGTAAGGTCGCGGTCGCCGTGCATGTAGCCGGTCGAGTAGACCATGATGAGGAACGAGATCCACGCCACCAGGTTGGCCATTACTATGGAGAGCGGGTCCGCAAGTATGCCTGCCTTGAGGCCGAGCGAAGAGATCCATGTCACCTGGCTGTGCACTTCGGCGCCTTCAAGGGCAAGCGGGATCAGGGTCGCAGCCGAGAGCGCGCTGGCAAGCGCAAAGCCCACCGCAGTGTAGTCGCGGACGCGGTGGCCCTTGCGGGCGACTGCCGCTATTATGGCGGCCCCGGCAAAGGGCAGTATCCACACGAGCCACGCGTTGATTGCAATCCCCTCAAAGCCTGTAGCCATTTAATGTCCCCCTTCTCCTTCGTCCCTGCTGGGATCAAATACGTTGCCTGCACTCAAGTTAACGGCAACGCTTTCATTGATAGTCGATCCTTCGGCATTAACGGGAACCGGCAGCACTCCTTCGTGGCCTTCAAACATGCCGCCGACATAGTCGGTTATTGGCACCAGGAACAGATCTGGATATACGCCGATGATAAGCGTCATTGCGGCAAACACGCCCATAGTCGCCGTGATATAGCGGTTCGAGTCCTTGACGTGCGCGAGCTCCTCCGGGATCTTGCCAAAGAATATGCGCTTGAACATCCACAGGATGTAGGCAGACGACAGCACTGTCGCTAGAATGCCCAGCGCAAACATGGTCGTCCTCAACGGGTCCATGTCCGCCGCCGCAGTCTGCAGCACTCCGTTGAACAGGATCCACTCGCCCATAAAGCCGCTCGTGGGCGGTATGCCGATTATCGTAAGCGCGCCTATCATTGCAAACACCGCTGTGTAGGGCATCTTGCCTGCGAGCCCGCCGAGCTTTGCCATGCTCCTTGTGCCGGTCTGGAGGATGATAGAGCCGGCCATCATGAAGAGGATGGCCTTGCCGAGGCCGTGGGTCACATACATCAGCGTGCCGCCGGTGATCCCAAGTATGCTTTCAGATCCCAGGCCAAAGAGTATGTAGCCCATCTGGCTGATGCTTGAATAAGCGAGGACCCTCTTGATGTCGTCCTGCATCAGGGCCATCGCGCCGCCGTACACCATGGTGGAGAGCCCCCACATGCTGATGTACAGGCTGTACTGCTCATAGCTGCCTGTCAATAATTCCATCCAGAGCCGAAGGAGGCCGTACGCGCCGATCCCGATCATGGCCGGTGACAGCAGTGCAGACACGGGAGTCGGTGCCTCCGCGTGGGCGTACGGGAGCCAGATGTGGACAAGGAAGGCCGCAAGCTTTACTCCCAGACCGATCACCAGCGCAAACACTATCAGCGGGAGCCACTGTGCGGGAATGTTGGCCGCGTTCGCCTTGATCGTGTCAAAGTCAAAGCCGCCGGCAAAGAATCCCATCGCCAGGAGTCCGAGCAGCAGGACGACTGCGCCCACATGAGTCCAGAAGAAGAACATTAGGGCTATCCTGCGCCTTGCACCATAGCCGTAGAACGCGACGAGGAAGAACGACGGGACGAGCATCAACTCAAAAAAGACATAGAACTCGATCAGGTTTGTCGACAGGACCGTGCCCAGCATGCCCATCGAGAACGCGAGATAGAGCGAGAAGTAGAGCGCCATCTGGTTCTTGACGCGCTGGTCGGTTTCAAGCACCGTCAGCTGCGCGCCGGAAACGCCCGGGCTGCCGTGCGAGCCGTGTGCAGGGGTTCCGTTACCTTGCGGGGCCTTGTGCTCTGGCAGGTCTTCTGACACCTTGTGGACCATGTAGGGCTTTGAGTAGAGCGCAATCACGGTGCAGAGTATGTAGATTATCAGCGCAAACGGCAGACTCAGCCCGTCGAGCCTGAGGCCAAAGTCGCCGAACTGCCCCCATACGTAGCTCTCGGTGTACACCTCCTGCGTGCCGTTGTAGACCCCTATCGCAGGGACTGCCAGGAGCCCAGTGGATACTGCCAGCGCGCCAAAGGTGAACCACGTCGCGGCGTTTACGCCTGCCTTCCTGCCAATGCCATAGGCGACCGGCGCCAGGAGAAGCGGTATAAAGGTCGCTGCCAACAGGAAATATGATTCTGCCATTTTGATTTTCTAACCCCGCATGCTCCTGAATTCTGCAACGTCAATCTCCTTGTACAGCCTGTACGCCACGATGATTAGCCCGAGCCCCACCGCCACTTCCGCGGCTGCAATGGCTATTGAAAAGAGCGCAAAGGTCTCTCCCTGCGCGTTTGGCAGCCCCCGCGAAAACGCGACGAGCGTCAGGTTTGCCGCGTTGGCAATGATTTCTATCGAAAAGAGCATCCTGATCGCGTTGCGCTTGACGACCAGCCCGTAGATGCCGATCGCAACCAGCGCTATCGACACGACGAGGAAATCAATCAGCTCTGCCATGTTGTTGCTCCACATCCTCTCTGCGCGCAAGCGCAAGCGCCGCAATCACCGACCCCGCAAGGGTCAGCCCCAGTATGATCAGCGCCGGCGCATAGTACGTCAGCATCAGCTCGCCAATCTCGGTAAAGTCCACAGTCGCCGGATCTCCAAACGTCCCGAACTGGCCGTTGAGCCCGGATGCAAGAAGCAGCGCCCCAAAGCTTGCCATGATGATGAGCATCAGCGCAATGCCGGCGCCCTTCCGCTTCTTGTCCTCCCTTGTGGTGAAAAGGGCCTGGGTCCTCACCAGCATGACGGTGAATATGATGAGCACTGCGACCGCACCGACGTAGACTAGGATCTGGAACATCGCCACGAACGGCGCGTCCAGCAGCAGGAAAAAGCCAGCGATCCCGAGCATCGAGACTGCAAGCGCCACCGCGCCATAGATGAGCTCGCGCGCTTCAAGCGCGATTATGGCCGTGCCGACTGTGAGGACTGCGACTGCGATAAAGACCGGGTCAGCCATGCGTGGCCCCCCTGTCGTCTATTATGATTTCAACGTCGCCCTGGTACTTTGGCTTGATCGCAAGCTGGGCCGGCGTGTAGATCAGGTGCTCCTTGGTGAACGCGGACAGCTCGTAGTCGTTCGTCATGAAAAGCGCGTAGAACGGGCAGGCGTCGACGCACAGCCCGCAGAACACGCACTTGCCAAAGTCGATCTGTGGCATGATGGCCTTCTTGTTATGCTTCCACGACTCGTCGACCTTGACCATGCCGATGGCTTCCGCAATGCCTTCGCACGCTATCGCGCAGAGCTGGCAGCCGGTGCACTTGTCGTGGAACAGGATGTGCCTGCCCCGGTAGCCGGCGATGCCTACACCCCTCTTGGGGTCGAACTGGTAGCCGTCGCCCACGAACTTTAGCTTCTGCTCTGGGTAGCGGAACGTGAAGCGCCGGATGACAAGGTGCTTTGTGCCCGACTCGATAGCTCTGATAAAACCGCCCGCGGATGTCATCTTACTAGCAGACCTCCCGGACCAAGTATTCCGCCATATATTAGTGCAAGGGCGACGAATATGTTGACGAATGCAAGCACGATCAGCTTGTACCAGCCAGTGTGGAGCAGTATGTCTATTCTGATCCGGGGGCTGATGCCTCTCGGCAAGAGCATGAGCATGATCACGCCAAACGTTTTTAGGGTGAACCAGAGGGTCGCGTTGGCGACTTCTTGGTCGTAGATCGGGCTGATGTCGACTATCGGAGCGTGGATCTCTGCCGGGAACACCATCGGGCCGGCCCAGCCGCCGAGGAACAGGATGACAAACAGCGCGGCCAGCGCGTACGTCTTTACGTACGAGCCGAGCTGGAGCAGGCCGTATATCATGCCTGATGTCTCTGTGAGCCAGCCGGCGACGATCTCCGACTCTGCTTCCGGCAGGTCAAACGGGATTCTCTCCAGCTCTGCAAGCGACGAAATGTAGAATACAAAGGCGCTTATCGGAAGGAAAAAGACGAACCAGTACGACTGGATCTGCGACTCAACAATCCCGGTCAGATTGAGCGTGCCTGACAGAATGACAACTGAAAGCGCCGACAGGATGAAGGGGATTTCAAAGGCTATCAATTGGTGCAACGCCCGGATGCCGCCGATGAAGGGGTACTTGCTGTTGCTCGCCCACGAGAAGAGCAGCTCAATGATCGGGAAGAACCCGAGGATCGCAAAGACCGCTAGGAGGCCGACGTCGACGTCTGCCACGACGTATCCGGGGGCCGCCGGTATGAGGGCGACTACCGCCGCCGCAGTCGAGACGAACGCGATTGGCGCCGCCCAGAACATGAGCTTGTCGGCGCCGGAAGGCACAATGATTTCCTTCGATATCAGCTTCAGGCCGTCGGCTATCAGCTGGAGTATGCCCTCTATCTTGCCGGCATAGAGCGGGCCGACGCGGAGCTGCATCTTGGCAAGGAACTTGCGCTCGATAAAGATCGTCGCGGCCGCTATCAGCGCTGCATAGGTAAAGCCGGGGAACAGCGCCACCCGGAACATGTCGCCCTCCATCAGCGTCTTTATCACGGGGATGGCGCTCTGCGGGTACAGTATGGACGTCAAAAAGAGGTACGGCGTCAGGACCTCGTCTCCAACCTGCGGCAGCGGCACGTAGAACAGCACGATAAAGAGCAGCGGGAGCCCCACGAGCGCGACTATGATGATTACCCAGAATATGAGCCAGATCAGGCTGCCGACGAATTCCCCAAAGCGGAAGTTCTGCGGGTATGTCGCCATCTACCTGTCAGCCTCCACGGGCCAGTAGTTGAGCGACCAGTACGTAGCCGGCATGTCTGCCATCTTTTGCCCCACGAGCAGGTATGGCAGGGCTAGCATGTTGCGGAACGAGCCCACGGAGATCTTTACCCGGTAGGGCTTTGGCGTGCCGTCGCTCACGACATAGTAGCCGAGCGCGCCCCTGCCCGACTCGACCCGCCTGTATGCTTCGCCAGGAGGCCCTTTCGGGTTTGGCTGGAGCTTGGCGCGAACTTCGCCAGACTGGGGCATCTTGTCGAGCAACTGCTCGATAATGTGGCACGACTCCTTCATGTCGAGGAAGGGGACGTACGACCTTGCAAAGCAGTCGCCCGTCTTCATGTACTGGACCTTGAAATCGAGCTCGTTGTAAATGTCGTACGGCTCGGCCTTGCGTATGTCGTATGGGACGCCCGACGCGCGCACGACAGAGCCCGTCACGCCCAGCTTTATGGCGTCTTCCCTTGACAGCACTGCGACGCCCTCGGTCCTCTGCCTGAAGAGCGGCATGTTGTAGAAAATGTCCTCGTACTCCTTGAAGCGCTTCTGGAGGTACCTCACCTGGCGCAGGCATCGGTCCTTAAAGCCGTCAGGCATGTCGTTTCTTACACCGCCGGGTATGTTGTAGGCGTGAGTCACCCTTGCGCCGGTGAGTGCTTCAAGCAGGTCGATCAGAAGCTCCCTATCGCCGGTCGGCCACATGAACATCGTAGAGTGCCCGAGGAATATGCCATAGATCGCAAGCCAGTAGAGCGTGTAGACCTGACGGTTGAGCTCTGACGCCAGCGCCCTGATGTACTGGGCGCGCCGTGGGACTTCGATCCCCACCAGCTCTTCGACTGCAAGGCTGTAAGAATAGGTGATGTTGTTGGAATCATGGATTACCGGCCTCTCCAGGTGCGGGATATTTTGGATGACATTCCGGTATTCGCACATCTTTTCCTCCCCGCGGTGCACGTACCCGGGGTCTGGATCGCAGTAGACGATATAGTCGCCGTCGACTTTGATTATGAAGCGGAAGTGGCCGGAGCCGGGGTGCTGCGGGCCGACGCTGAGCGTCATTAGCCGGTCTTCTTCGGACTCTTTGGCTATCTGCAGCCCCAGCTTTTTCGATTCCTCAAACTTGTCTTCTAGGCTTGTCATGCTATCTACCCTTTATCCTGAAGTCTTTTCTGAGCGGCGGTATGTCTGCCCAGTCCTCCGGCAGCAGGAACCTATCGTTCCTCGGGTGACCTTCGAAATAGACTCCCAGCATCTCATACGTCTCCCTCTCGTGGTATTCCACACTTTTGTAGACGTTAATTAACGTTGGGAGCCGGGCGTCGTCCCTGGTACTCCGGGTTGTTAGTGCTAGGACGTGGGCGGCAAGGTCTTCGCGCGTGTACGAGCCCAGATGATAGATGACTTCGATCTGGCTGTCCTTCGGGTAGTCGGTGCCGGCGACAGACTCGGCGTGGTCAAATCCCATGCTGTCGCGGAGGAACGTCGCGACTGCGACAATGTCCTTGGGCTCCACCATTATCTTTATCCGGAGCGGCTTTATGAAAACTATTTTTATCGATTCGCCAAACTTTTTCTCTATCTCTTCCACGAGCCCTTTTTCAAAGGGCGGCGCCTCTGGCTCTTTCTTTGGAGGCTGCGCAGCGGCTGCCGGCTTTGTGGCTGGCATTGGCGGTTTTGCGGCAGGTTTTGGCGGCGAGCTGGCGGCAGGATTTTTTGGCCCGTCCTTGTTGGCGCTCATGCTACTTTATCTTTGACCTTTTGATCTTTTCCTGGAGCAACATGCAGCCTTGGATAAGCGTTTCAGGTCTTGGAGGGCAGCCAGGCACGTACACGTCGACAGGCACGATCCCGTCGACGCCCGGTAGCACGTTGTACGAATCGATGTAGAGCCCGCCGGTGATGGCGCAGGCACCCATTGCAATCACGTACTTTGGCTCCGGCATCTGGTCGTAGACCATCCTCAGCCTCGGGGCCATCTTCCTAGTCACCGTCCCCTGCACCACTATCAAGTCGCACTGGCGCAGCGAGCCGAACGCTTCGATGATGCCGAACCTCTCAACATCGTACCTCGGTCCCGAAGCCGCCCCAAACTCGACGCTGCAACAGGCTGTTTCAAGGTGCACGGGCCAGAGTGACCAGATCCTTCCCCAGTTTATGGCGTATCCAAGCGGCGCGTCCAGAGCTTTCACGAGAACGTTGCTGAGCTTGCTCACCATTGCGTTAAAGGTTGTGGGGCTGACGAGTTCCTTCAATGCCGGTTCTCCTCTCTGTTGTTTTCTCCGCAGCATAGATATTTAATACTTGTTAGCGAAATCACCAAATGCCTTTCCTCCCTGCAAGGTACAGCGCGTAGCCCATGGCGGCGAACATTATCCCGAGAAAGCCGATTATGGGAAGCGTCGCGGCCCGGGGGATGTTGAAAAGCGCGGTTCCCCACGCGTAGAGAAAAATGGACATCACGTCAAAGACCACGAACATCAGGATGTAGGCGTAGTACTGCATCATAAAATGGGACCTGCCCTCGCCGGTCGGCATCTGGCCGCACTCCATCGGCAGGAACTTTACAGGGTTGTACCGGCGTCTCGGCGACAGGAGCCTTGACAGAATCAGGGCGGGCACAGAAGCTAGGAGGCCGAAACCGAGCATGTACAGGATTGGAGTAAAGTCCGCGGCGGTTTCTCCAGCCAAGGCATGACTTGCTGTTTTCCGAAGATATAAAAACCTAACGAGCAGGTTGCAATTCTTTCAATTAGCCCTTCAATATCATGTTAAACAGCTGACGCGCCGCCAGCTTTGGGTGGTGCAGCGCGAGCTTCATCATCTTGCCCGCGGTAAAGTCGGCCTTGATAAAGTCAAGGAATTCGTCTACCGTCATGTCCCTGAGGATTTCTATCTCCTTGTCCCATTGTTCGTCGCTCAGACAGAGCCAGCGCGTCTGCACCTTGAGCGCAGACTGGATCTTGGACTCGATCTTTGTTTTCCATGTTTTTTCGTATTCCATCAACGATTGCCGTGTGGCGCCATGCGAAAGCGACCTTGCTCCAACGTCTCCGGCGAGCCGGCCGAACTCTATTGCGTAGCGTATCCCTTCCAGCACGAGAGGGTTTGACTGGCCGGCAGAGTCGCCGACCATTATGAGCCCGTCGGCTACGCTGTCCCGCCTGACGCCCTCGTTCGGGATGAAGCCGTAGTGCAATTCGATTGGCTGTATCTTGCCCATCGCGTCAAGCGGCTTGAGCCTCTTTCCCATGATGTCGTGCAACTTTTCAAGGGGCTCTGCACTCGACTCGGGCCTTCCGATCCCGACCCCGATCCTGACCCTGTTTTTCGAGAGCGGGAATATCCACGCGTAACCGGCGTCGGAATAGCGCTGGCCGACCATGAGTGTCCATGTCGCGCTGTCGATGTAATCGCAGTAGCACTCGTACTCGGCGCCGACCCCGTAGCGTTTCCACTCGCCCGCCTCGCCGGACTTGCGCGCGACAGAGCTGCTAAAGCCGCTTGCGTCAATCACTAACGTGGACAGGACAGTCAGGTCGCCCTTTGGAGTGCTAGCCTTTACGCCAGCAATTTTGTTTCCGTCCCTGACGACGTTAATGACGTTGCTCCTTACCATTATTTCCGCGCCGGCTTCGGCGGCCATGAAGGCGAGGTGTTGGTAGGTAGCCCTCACGTCAAGCACGCAGGACTTTGCCGCGCTGCCCGGAATCAAAATGTCGTTTGAAGGCGACACAAAGCGGTAGTTCTGCACCGGGTTGTAGTGCTTGCTCGGGATGCCGAGCCTTTCCATCTCTGAAATCCAGGTCACGCCGCTTGTCCTGACGCTGTGGGCAATCCCTTCGTCCTTTTCAAGCAGGATCACCTTTGCGCCGGCCTTTGCCGCGGAATACGCGGCCGACAGCCCCGCCGGCCCGCCCCCTACAACTGCAATGTCGTATATTTCTTCCATTCTACTCAGCCTGCCGTGAACGATATGCCGTCAAACCGCATGTACGGCAGTATCGAGTCATAAATGACTTTTCGTTCCCTTGACAGGCCGGTGATCCTGCGCAGCGCTTCAAATACGTTGCCTGCCACCATCACTTCCTTGACTGCGTGCTGCACCGCGCCATTCTTGACCAGCCGGCCCCCCTTCACCACTCCCGAAAAGTCCCCGTTCACAGGGTTGACGTTGCCGGAAAACCTGCTGATTATCATGCCGTTTTTCATTTCCGACACCAGCGTGTCGAGGCTTGGTCTTCCCGGCCTGATGACGAAGTTGGTTGTTGACACTGAAGGCGGCGAGCTGGTCGAGCCGCTTGCGTTGCCCGTGCTCCTGACACCTTCTTTTCTCGCCGTGTACATGTTGTAGAGGAATTTCTTGAGCACGCCCTTTTCTATCACGACGTTTCTGCGGTGCGGCACGCCCTCCCTGTCAAAGCTGGACGCCCTAAGGCCCTCGACGTTTGTCGCGTCGTCCTCGACGGTCAGCATGCCCGACGCCACACGCCTGTCCACCTTGCCGGCAAAGTGGCTCGACTTTTTCTGGACCGCGTCTGAATTGATAGAGTGTGAGATCGTTTCCTGCATCATTTCGTTAAACGCCGCCGGCGTCAGCAGCATCTCGCCCTTGAAGCTCTCGATCCTGCGCGGCCCGAGCGAGCTGACCACCGTTTCTGCAAACTCGCATGCGGCGGCGCGGACATCGATGCCCTTGACAGAGTGCGACCCCCCGAGCTGGAAGTCAAAGCTAGAGATGTCGCTTCCGTCAATGGCCATACCCATTATCGACCACGAAAATACGCTCGTCCTTTCTGCCAGCTCAACCCCGTTAGAGTTTGCAAGCGCGTGCGTGCCCACGCTGGCGTTAAAGTTGCCGCTGTCTACACTGACCCTTTTGTCGTACGACTTTGCGGTTTCGAGCATTTCCGCGGCCATCCTAGCGGCGTCTGACGCCGCGAAGTACCCGGCCTTTTTGTCGTATATGCCTGGGATCAGCCTTGCTCTTGACCTGTCGGGGAGCACGTGGTACCTGTCGTGCGGGCTCAGTCGCGCGATTTTCACCGCCATCGACGCGGCGTCCTTTATCTTGTTCCTTGCCAGACTGTTGACAGAATAGAAGCCGATCCTGCCACCCACCAGGACCCTGACGCCTATCGAGCTCATGCTTTGCGACTTTGCCTGTTTGACGTCGTTGTTCTCGATAAACACTTCCGACTCGGCGCCTGCCGCCGCGTACGCTTCGGCGTGGTCGGCGCCTACAGCCTCGGCCTCCTTTATCGCGTAGCGTAGGAGGTCCTGCAATTACTGCAGCCCCCCGATGACTGCCGCGCATCTGACGTATGGCCCCCCGCCGTCCACCTTGGCCGGCTGGTACTTGCCGCAGTAGCCGGTGCCAATGTCGTACTGGAATTCGTCGCCCACCATGTTGACTGACCGCAGCGCGTCAAACGCGTTGCCCGAGATGCTTGCGCCCCTCATCAACTCCTTCACTTCGCCCTTTTCAACCAAGTAGACTTCCTCGGCGCCGAACATGAATTCGCCGTTGGCGTCTGCCTGGCCGTTCCTCGCCCCCTTTACCACGTAGCCGTGCTTTGTCTCCTTTATCATGTCAGCCAACCTGTCCGCCCCCGGCTCGATGTAGGTGTTGCGCATCCTGATGAGCGGTTCGTCGCTGTACAGGAATGCCCGGGCGTTGCCGGTTGAAGCGGTGTCAAATGTCATCGCAGACTCGCGGTTGTGCAGGAACGATTTTAGCATCCCATTTTCAATTATCGCTGTCCGGCCCGCGACCACGCCCTCATCGTCCACGAGAATTGTGCCAGCGGCGTTGTTCAGGATTTCAGACCTGCCACTGTCCACCAAGGTAACCAGCTCGCTTGCGACCTGCTGCCCGATCTTGTCCTTCACCACGGAGCCTGAAAGCACAAAGTCGGCTTCTACCGTATGGCCGATCGCCTCGTGCGACAAGAGCCCGACCATCGCAGGATCAAGGATCACGGTCGCCTTGTTGCCGCTCACGTGTTTTGCGTCGAGCAGCTTGGCAGCCCGCTCTGACGCTGTCACCGCGTATTCCAAGTGGCTTTTCTTAAAGAGGTCGTTCCAGCCGCCGGTGACCCCGACTCCCTCGTGGGCGGTCGCGCTCTCGCCTCCCCGTTTTGCTATGGCGGCCACGCTGAATTCTGGCTTTGAATCGTAAATCTCGACGTCGGCGCCGTCGCTGTTGACAATCGCCTTGTGGTCGAGCATCTCGCGGTAGGTGCACGACGCGGTCTTTATTTTCCTGTTGCTGCGCGCCGCCTTTTCCCCCTCTTTTGCGACCTGCACCTTCTGCTCAATGTCAATATCTGACAGGCTGCCGTTTACAGCTGTGCGGAAAATGCCAGTGGCCATTTTAGACTCTGCAAGCCCCCTTACCCTGTTCTTTTTCGTCTTAGCAAGAACGCGTGCCACGGAAATGGCGTGTTCGAGCGACTCTTTCAGCAATGAAATGTCGTTTGTTCCGCTAAAGCCCCAGCAGCCGTCCACCAAGACCCTGATTCCGCAGCCCGCGTTTTCCACCACCCTTATCCGCTCGAGCTCGCCGTTGACAAAGTTGACTTCGGTTGTGAGCCTCGCCTGGTAGCGAGCCTCGACATAGCTCGCGCCCCTTGACGACGAAATCAGTGATCTGAGCCGGTCGATCGCACTGGCGTCAGGCATCACGTTCATGCTTCAATTGTCATAATTATGTGTATATCTGTATGCTTTATTCCAGCCATGTAGTTTTGCCCGGCTTTTTGATCTGGTAGTGCGCAAAGTCGCTTCCCCTGACGGCGCCGTGCCAATGCCACTTGCCTGCGGGCACGCAGACATAATCCCCTTCTTCCAGATAGTGGACTTCGTCCATCTTTACCGTGGCAGTAGTGTCGCTGTCCATCTTCACTCCCGTCTGGAGCACCACTATGCCCTTGCCTGCCGTAGTGACGAGCGCCTGATCTGTCTCGTGGTAGTGCAGCTTTGTCCTCGCGCCGTCGACAAAGGTGACCAGGAAAGTCTCGAAATCCTTTGTGAGCGCGTCCGTTATCATTTTCTTGATCTCCACCTTGCCTTCAAAGTACTGCAGCATCGACTGGTCCGGAGCCACCTGCTTGATGTTTGACTTTTGCATTACTGTCTAGAGCTCGGGGATTCTTATATTCTAAATGTCGACGGACTGGCCATTCCTGTATTTATCGCTGAAAATCATGTCCGCGATTTTTGCGGCGACCTGCTCTGGCTTGAGCATCCTGTCTTTGTTCTCCCGGTAGTATTCCGGGTCGGTTTCCTGCATCTTTGTCGCCACTTCGCCGGGGCATATCGCCATCACCCTGATATTGTGGCCGGCAACCTCCCACGCGAGGCTCGCGGTCAGCCCCATCATGCCAAACTTGCTGGCGCAGTATGCAGACAGGCTGTCAAAGCCGGTCTTGCCGGCGATCGAGCTGACATTGATTATGGTGCCGGAATTCCTGCCGGCCATATGGGGCAGGACTGCCCTGGAGCACAAAAACGCGCTTTTCAGGTTCGAGCCGAGCGTTTCATCCCAATCTTTTTCCGAGGTGTCTGCCAGCTTTTTGACGATAATGATGCCGGCGTTGTTGACCAAGATGTTGACGCCGCCGAATTTTTCGACAGTCTTTTTGACAAGGCTCTCTACCTGCGAGGAGATGCCGGCGTCGCATTTTACCCCAAGCACGCCGGGATGTATCTTTTTGATCGCCTCGACGGTGTCGTTGATTTCGCTCTGGGTCCTGGAACACACTACGACGTTTACGCCGCGCCTTGCAAGCAGGATCGCGGTCTCCAGCCCTATCCCCCTGCCGCCCCCGGTCACTATGGCAGTCGTCATCAGGTAGTCAAATATCGCTTGTCTTAAAATGTGTTAATGGTACGCCAGCAGCAACATTCTTCCCTTGTGCAGTTTGCGCAGTCGCAAGGCGACTCGCTGTTCCTGCACTCTTGCGGCGTGCATCCGCAGTCTGCGCATTTTATCATGCTACTGAATAGTCATCAAAATAATAATAATCTAACAGTTATATCCTGTCTGCTCCATTGCAAGATGCGTAAATGGACGTTATCCCGGCAACCCCTGCCCCCGAGTTCAAGGACATCACGGGGTGGGCAAACTCTGGCCCGCTTTCGATAAAGGACCTGAAGGGCAAAGTGGTGGTGCTGGACTGCTGGACCTACACCTGCATTTTCTGCCTGCGCACTATCCCCGTCATGAGACGCCTGCAGCAGAAATACGGCAAGTACGGCCTGCAGGTGGTCCAGGCGCATTCCGCCGAGTACCATTTTGCAATCAATCACAGCAACATAAAGCGCGCCCTCCAGCGCTACGGCGTCGACATCCCAAACGCGTTTGACACGAACAACAAGACGTGGGAGGCGTACGGCAACATGTACTGGCCAAAGCACGTACTTATCGATCATAATGGTTTCATCCGCTACGAGCACGCCGGCTACGGTGGCATCGCGGATTTTGAAGACATTGTAGTCGAGCTGCTTGAAGAAGCGGGGAAAAAGCCTTCCGAAGAAAAAGAGCAGGACGAACCGAAGGACGTGATCTTTGACACCTACGGCATGCACTTTTACGGGATGGCGCCGGAGATTTGCGTCGGCTACTCCCGGCTCAGGCGATTTGGCAACAACCAGACGCTCAAGCCCGATGCCGCGAACATTGTCGTCGATCCCGGCTCCCACGACATCAACGTTGTCTACCTGCGCGGCAAGTGGGTGTGGCAGCGGGAAGGCGTCCAGTACGCGCCCGGCGGCAAGGAGCAGAACCCGGCTGTGATAATGAATTACAACGCTGGCAAGCGGGTGCACGGCATAATGGGGACGTCCGACGGCAAACCCGGCAGGATAGAGATCAAGCTGGACGGCAATTACCTGACAAGAGAGCAGCTCGGCAGGGACGCAAGGCTTGACGGGAACGTCAGCGTCGCGGACGTACAGTGGCCGTTCATGCACAACCTGGTCACGACGGACAAGCCCGAGATGCACGAGATAGAGATAATCCCGCGCTCGGGCAACTTTGTCTTTTACACTTTTGTCTTTGGGTAAGTTTTTTATCCCTGCTGCAACAGTTTTCCATCATGGAAGAAAAGCAGGCCGAGCTTGCCGAGGGCAACGTTGCGCCCGACTTTACGATGAGGGACGGCAACGGCAAAGAGATGAAACTGTCGGAATTGCGCGGCAAAAAGAGCGCGGTGGTCTATTTCTACCCGAAGGATTTCACGCCTGGCTGCACGATGGAGGCGACCGGATTTTCCCGCGACTACAAAAAGTTCAGGGACGCCGGCATTGAGATAGTCGGCGTGTCGCCGGACGACGAAGAGTCGCACCAGAAGTTCAGGGCCAAGATGGGCATGCCCTACCCGCTCGTCGCAGATACAGAAAACGAGGTGTCGAAAAAGTTCGGAGTCTACGTCCTGAAGAGCTTCATGGGCAGGGAGTACATGGGAGTCAACCGCTCGACATTTCTTGTCAACAAGGAAGGCAGAATAGCAAAGGTCTACAGAAAGGTCAAGCCGGCCGGCCACAGCCAAGAAGTACTCGACGCGCTGCGGGGCTAGCGCCTGCCGTCAAACGCGTAAAATTCAGACATTGGGTCTATCCTGCGGTTGTTCATCACGAGCCCGATCAGCGACCTTATCTCCTCGCAGCACTCTATGAACTTCATGCCCTTTTCAGTCGTGCGATAAACGTTGTTGCCGTCAATGTCATGGGCCTTTTCGAGCAGGTTGTGCGCAAGGAGCGCCGAGAAATAGTTCTCCACCTGCGTGCTGCTTATGTTCGCCTTGTACAGTATGTGCGTCTTTTTTGCGCCGCCGCCCATCGCCGAGACGAGGATGTCGTAGACAATGTCCACCTTGCTTCTATGCTTCTCGGTCCGGGGCTCGTATTGTGAATCCATTATATGTCAAAATCCATCAGATCTTGTCTACTTAATAGAGATACGCAACTAGATTCTGTACAGGCTCTCTATTTTGCAGAATCTACGGGCTCTGAAAGGTGCTCTAGGATCCGGATGTGGTGCTCCTCGTCTACGCTTATGCTCTTTAGTAGGGCGGCGGTTTCGGGGTCGTCTGCCATCTCGGCACACCGGAGGAGGGTGTCGCGTGAGTTTTTTTCGTCCTTGATGGACTCGGAAATGCCCTTTTTCGTGAGGCTGGCGCTGGCTGTCGTCCCCTCTATGCCCGCCATTATCCTCGAAATGTAATCGATGTGACGCAGACCGTCCGTCAGAAGGGTGTGGAGGTAGCTTCGCACAAGGTTGTTCTCCACCGTCGTCAGTGTGGACATGTAGTGCATCAGCTCCTTCATCTCGGCGTCGTGCTGGTCCTTCAGGAAAGAATAGAGCCATTGCTTCCTTTCCATCTGCTTCAACCGCGAATCCATCGGACAAGATGGGACGGCCGGCAATAAAAAACTGGTGGTCTTGTACGTTTAAATAAGTTCTCAAGCATGTTCCCACTGCTTGGCGTCAATACAGAGCATCTGCGACTGCCGCTGCCACAAGAAATACGGCGACAAGTCGATATGCGACAAGTGCGTCGACCGGCACAAGGCATCGCCCTACTACCAGATCCTGAAAAAGTTTTGATTGGCCTGCCTGCGCATCGTTAAAATAAGATCAGCTCATAATTGATGCGTGAAAGCCCTCGCAGTCCTGATAATCGCGTTAATTGCAGGAGGAGCGGCGTCCGCTCTGGCTTTGGTTTACTACCAGCCCGCACAGCCGCAGCATGACATAAGCGGGCCGGATGCCGGAGGTTTGATGCCGGTCGTCTTTGAAAACGCGACGAACCTGACAAACAACGATCAGGATTCTGTCTACGGGCAGGTCGCCGCCTGGGACAGCAGAGTGTACGTCATATGGCAGGATTCTGTCAGCGGCAGGAATTACGACATTTTCATAATAAGGAGCGTCGACAACGGGACTACTTTTGGAGAACCCCTCAACCTGAGCAAAAACCCCGGCTTTTCAGAGCACCCGCAGCTGTCGGCCTCTGGGAGCAGCGTCTACGCGGTTTGGGCCGACAACACGCCGGGCAACAGGGAAGTGCTCTTTTCAAGGAGCGCGGACAACGGTACCAGCTTTAGTGAAGCCCTGAACCTGAGCAACGACCCTTCAGACTCGCACAACCAAGAAATGGCAGCTTTTGGCGACAACGTGTACGTGATATGGCTGGACCGGGACGAGCAGGAAAACACTAGCATACTGTTCAGGGCCAGCAGCGACGGCGGCGCCACTTTTGACGAAACGATAAGCATCGGCGGCCAGGCCAGCGTCGGGTCCTTCCCCAAGGTCACCGCGTACCGCGACGACGTGTACGTGGCGTGGAACGTGATAGGGAAGGGAACGAACGACGGCCTGTACTTTGCAAAGAGCTCCGACAGGGGAAGCACTTTTGGAAACGACACAATACTCGGCGAGGAAATTTCCGGCGAGTCCCAAGTTGCGGCCTACAACGGCACAGTCTTCGTGGTCTCTGGAGGCCTTCACTCTGCAGAGGTGAACGGCCTGTTTTTCATAAAGAGCGTCGATGGCGGGGAAACGTTTGCTGATCCCGTGATGATCGACGCAGGCGGGCAGTTCGTAAACCCGCTTAACGTTGAAATTGCGTCAGACGATCCAAACGTCGCATACGTTGTAGGGCAGGTCTTTTCCGGAGGCAATGAAGAAATCCTCTTGCTGCCTGTGTCCGGCAGCAACGCGACTGGCGTCGTCAACCTGAGCAAGAATGAAAAGATCTCCGAATGCCCGTCGATAGCAATGGCCGGCGACAACATCTATGTCGTGTGGGAAGACCTGACGCCGGGCAACCATGAAGTGCTTTACGCGAAAGGAACCAAGACATGAAAAGGTGCGGGAGGTGGGATTTGAACCCACGAACCCCTAAGGGATAAGAGCCTCAGTCTTACGCCTTTGGCCATGCTGGGCGACTCCCGCGCCCGTTAAAACGCCTGCTCCGCGCTAATTTGAATATTGCGTGGCGGTAATGGTTTTTATAATGCCTGTGGACATTCACAGAAGCAGATGCTCATCCCGGTTAGATGTTTCACGTGCGGCAACCTCATCGCAGACAGGTACGCCGAGTATTCAAACAGGGTAAAAGCCGGCGAAGACCCGGCAAAGGTCATGGACTCGCTCAACCTAAAGCGCTATTGCTGTAGGAGGATGTTCATCTCGAGCATCGAGACGATCTACCAGATTATCCCATACTACGAGGCGCTAAGAAGGCGCATGTCCGAGATCCAGTCCGAGATAGAATAGTCATAAACAAATAATAAATAACGTCCCGTCGGGTCACACTTATGCCTTCTATCACCGCAGCCCGCAGCAGAATAGTTTTCAACAGCAGGGGAACCCGGACCATAGAAATCGACGTAACAACCGACAACAAATTCACTGGAAGGGCGTGCGCGCCGTCCGGCGCGTCCGTTGGCAAGTTCGAGGCCCAGAGCTTTCCGGATAATAAGGCCGAAAATGCGCTGGCGGCCTTCAACGCGAATTCTAACAAATTTGTCGGCCTGCAGGCAGAGAACTTGAAAGCGATATTTGACGTTTTAAAGTCTATCGACAGGACCGACAACTATAGCAAGATAGGCGGGTCAGTCGCGTACGCGCTTTCCATCGCGGCCGTCGACTCTGCTGCCAAGGCACTCGGCGTCCCGCTTTTCAAGTTATTGAATCCAGCCAAGCCCTACCGGTTCCCCTTCCCCCTTGGCAACATACTTGGCGGTGGGGCCCACGCAGGGCCCGGCACTCCGGACATCCAGGAGATCTTGGCGTGCCCCGTTGGCGCAAGGGGCATCGTAGAGGCGCTAGAGATGAACTTTAAACTGCACGCCGAAACGCGGAAGGTCATCGAGTCGATTGACAGGCGCTTCACCTACGGCAGGGGCGACGAAGGCGCGTGGGCCCCTAACGTCGACAACGACAGGGCGCTAGAGATCGTTGAAAAGGCGATCAAGAACTGCGGCTACACCCTTGGCAGCGACATGGCGATGGGAATAGACTTTGCCAGCTCGTCGTTCTGGGACGAGAAGAATAGGGTTTACGACTACTCCCGGCAGGGAGTAAAGAAGGACACCGGCGATCAGATAGAGTTTGCAAGCAGGCTTATGCGCGACTACAAACTCGCCTACGCGGAAGACCCCGTCCACGAAGGCGATTTTGAAAGCATGGCGATCCTGACAAAAAAAAACCAGAAGGTGCTGGTGACCGGCGACGACATGCTGGTCACAAACGCCGGCAAGGTGACGGAGGCAGTGAAGTACGGTGCATGCAGCGGCGCGATACTGAAGGTCAACCAGGCAGGCAGCTTGTACGACGCAATGGAATTTGCCAAAGAGTGCAAAAAGAACGGCATCAGGATAATAACGTCGCACAGGTCCGGCGAGTCTGTCGATTCGCACATCTCTCACATCGCGGTCGCCACCGGCTCGAAGATGATAAAGACCGGAGTCCTTGGGGGCGAGCGCGTCGCCAAGCTGAACGAGCTTGTTCGCTTGACAGAGTATGATTTAATAGAAGGTATGGCTGAACTGACCTCTGCATAATAATGAGTAATCCCGAAGACGGCCCTGACGACATTGATAAAACCAGCGCGGGGATGGATGACGAAGAGGAGAAAGGAATAGAAGCGCAGCCAGATTCCCCGCCTGTTGAGACTCAAGAAGGTCAGGAAGCAATTGATACCGATAATTTAGAAAAGATGATACTTTCCACGGGCATCCGCGTAGGCACCCCGGTCAAGACCAAGTTCATGGCACCGTTCATAGTCAAGGCCAACCCGGAGGGCCTCTACATCCTCGACATCAGCAAGACGCTGGCAAGGGTCGACGTTGCGGCAAAGTTCATCGGCAGGGCAGGCATTTCCAAGGTTGCCGTGACTTCTGCCCGTGAATACGGCAAGACCCCGGTGGAAAAGTTCTGCGAGCTGACAGGCGCAACCCCTATCCTGGGCCGCTTTATGCCCGGCACGTTCACCAACCCGTCGCTCCCCGACTATATGGAGCCGGAAATAGTGGTAGTGACCGACCCGCAGGCAGACCAGCAGGCAGTCCTTGAATCCACGCGGGCAGGCGTTCCGGTAATCGCGATTGCCAACAGCGACAACGTCACTGCAAAGGTCGACCTAGTGATACCTGCAAACAACCGCGGGCGCAAGGCGCTGGCGACGGTCTACTGGCTCCTCGCAAGGGAAGTACTTAAGAAGCAGGGAGCGATCAAGTCAGACAGCGAAATGCTGGAAAAAGCTTCCATCGACGACTTTGAGACAAAGTTAGTCGAGGAGTTAACCTAACTCGAATATACCGATACTACAGGCTCTGTTAACTTATCGTAGGCTATGCTCCTGTCTCGAAGATCATTAAACAAGCGATAAGTTAACTGTAACTACTAATCTATTTCTTCAGCTTGTTTCGGATTTGATTCTCGTGTACTTGGAGCATTTGTTTGATTGCCAAAAATCTTCAACGGTGCCTTCTCTCCACCATCCTTTGATTGATGGTTGTTGGATGAGATGAGGTAAATGAAAGGGGACTCTGCCTAGATTTTCTACTTGAGCCAGTCGGTGAACGGACTCCCTTCGTCAAGAGTCCTGCTCAGTCCGGCAAGAGCCCTGTCAGCCGTCTCCACAAGGCTTTGTCTGCCATCCTCCAGGGCAATCGAGCGCAGCTCAAGAAGCAGGTTTTCAAGTATGTAGAATGCGGCGTGGTGCTTTCTCGGATCCAGCTCCGACTCTGCCATCGCGTGGATGAACTGGATTATGTCTGAAATCTCCTTGTCGTAGTCCGCGGCCAATTTTGTAGTTGATGCACCAATGCCGATTTAATCGGCAGAGCTGGGAAGAGTAGAGCCTTAGATCATTTTCTTTCCCTATCCGCCAGGAGAAGCTTCACTGCGAGGACGAGAAAACCGATGGCGATCAGCACTCTAAGGATTCTTTTCCCCTTCATGCCTCAGCTTCCCCCTCTGCAGGGTGACGGACCAGACGACCACCGAAACGATCCCAGCTGCCACAAGGCCCGCGATCACCTTCGTCATCTGGTCCCAGTGCACTGAATAGACGATCCCGCTTGTGCCTATCGCCAGGACCATCGCCACGATTGTTTGAGCCGGCCTGTTGTAGTGGAATATCGTTAGTCTGCTGAAGAAGCACAAAGACGCAACTCATCAAATCACAGACGACAGCATATCCGTTCGATAATCGGATTGAAAAATCGAAGGGGACGCCTCGCGCTAATGAGGGTTCAAAGAAAACAATATGCTCTCCTCAAGCAACGATTGAATTGAGGGCGGCCGGCTTGCAGTTTTCCCCGGGTTGTTCCCAGCTATTTAAAATCGGAAATGGTACTTGAGGTATTCGAACTTGTCTGCAAAGCAGGATCTGCCCGGCTAAACTTTCCGAAATAGGTGGGGCGCTCAGACAGCTGACTGGTGTACAAATTATTATGTCACTTAGCTCAGAGAGAAAAGAAAATGGTTTTCAATGCGTGCAGAGGAAAATGCGCGAAATATCAGGTCCGTCGAAGGCCGGGCAAGAGCTTTTACCAGCAAGGGAGCAAGCGATGCAGCTGCTGCATGATTTACCTCGATTGGAGCGGTGAGATGCCCGTGCTGCAACGCGCCGCTTAGAATACACCCGAAGCGTAGAGACGCTGCGAGACGAATCAATGCCATGGAATCGCGCGCTGGAATCCAGAAATCAGCATCAATGCAAGCACGTGCCACAGTAGACGGCGTAACGCTTATCAGTAACGGCAATTGCTGAGTAGCTGGTTCTGGACATGACAGCCTTAGACACGCTCAATAACGGGCCTTCCGGTCGCAATGCCTTGAAACAAGAGATATTATCGCTATCGACCACTCTCCTTGCCGAGACTGACTGGAGAAGATTCGTCGCCGGCCTGGATGAGATCGGCGGCCTCTTGAGCAGGCACGACCCGGCACCGTCGCCGCTGATGGCGTCCTTCGATGCAAGGGGCCAAGATTTTCCTACCTATTATTTTGCTGCGTTTTCTGTCACCAAGGATCTGGAAAAATCGCTCCGGATCTACAAGGCGGTCAAGTCGCTGGTCCGGTACATCCTCTTCATGGACAGATACTACGAAGTGGGGGACAGGAAGTGCCTTCTCATAGCAAAGGGGATAATGAGAGACATAAAGAACCAGTTCCCTGCAGGGCACGCACACTACTCTGTGGATTTTTCGTTCAAGCAGTTCTGGCCTTTCTGGAAGTACGAGCAGGCGGTGAAAAGGCTGATGCTCAAAGGCGAGCAGGAATTCGGCTACAGGGAGCTGCGTCACTTCAACCTGTTCAAATCTTCGGACGCGCCGCTGATCTACTGCAACCTGCTTGACAACGAGCTGCCGACCAGCGTCTTCAATCAGGACGTGGCCAGGGTCTTCCACTACAACCAGGCGCTGCTCGACGTCTATGACGATCTCATTGACATCGAAGAGGACCTTCTCGATAAGATGCCTAACGTGTTCGTAATGTCAGCGTTGAGCACGAACAGACCTGACCAGTTATTTGGCTCGGCGAGGGCTACGGACCGGCTCAAGGTCAGGGAAAGGATCCTGGCTGGCAGTCAATCTTCAATCGAATCGATCGAGTCGCTAGCCAATGATCATTTGCGGCTCGTAAGACAAACCAGTCTTCCAGACGAGTTCGTGTTCCTCAAGCATCTCGCGCGGGGCTACGCAGAGAATGTGCTGACGGCTATAAATCCGTCGTTTAATCCGGTTTGATGCCGCTTCAAAATCACAAGGTATTCGACTAATCGGCTTCGCTCATTCTCCTTTTCGGTTTTCTGCTTGTGAAAACCCGCTCCTGGATCAGGGAAACGAGGTGAACCACCTATTGGAATCGTCTTTAGCGTCTTTGCATGGCCTACTTTTGGTTTTATCTATGCCATACAAGTCAACTTGGCATGGCTCTGGTTTTTGCGAAGGGATAAAGGTACACGTGATTTTTTCAGATAGGTAGATGAGTGAAGTATGACATGACCGCGAGCGTTAGGGATGTATCGTTACAGCATAATTAGCCATTATGTCATCCAGGTGACCAGAGGCTAGGAAAGGAATCATGTTATGTCTTCCAATCATGACCTTGCCTAGCGAGAAAGTCCGCTAGCTTTTATCGAAGTTTAACTAACAAGTCATCCGGAGTCAAATCTGGGTGATATTCTCGGGCCATCGGTTGAATGCATACGATGTCAAACAGAAGAATATCAGCTTGGCTTGTCGTATTGTCAGAATTGCAAAGGATATCTTTGTTCTAGATGTCGAAGTCTAGAATATTCTGATAGAGACGTAATCGATAGGTGTCCTGTCTGTGAATCGATTATTCGCATCTGGAAAGGGGCACGGGACAGCGATCCACGGCTAGCTTAGGATGACATAATCGCTTATTATGACACATTGAAGTTAGTCTCAGTTGTGACTATCCAGCGCTGTAATTTCGCTTACATTAAAGTGCCTGCCCAACTGCGATTGGCATGTTGCACATAGCAGGTCATAAGTAGTGATTATGTGGGCGATAACTGGCCTTGGCTGCACCCTGTGACAAGAAGCAAAAGGGACCCGCTAGATGCCGCTTATTTTCACATACTGGTGAGAAACCGGTCAGGAGTCTAATATAGACACTTTTTATTACATAACGCAGATGTCGAACACTAAGGGTGCAAGAGGGACCACCTTCCTCGGATTCCCGCCTTCATCTATCATGCTTTCTTCTCTAATGACGATTCTGATTGTCTCGCTAGTTCTACCGGCCCTAGCCCAATCTCAAGCAAACGCGGCATTTCC
Source organism: uncultured Nitrososphaera sp. (assembly GCA_964476255.1). Lineage (GTDB taxonomy): Archaea > Thermoproteota > Nitrososphaeria > Nitrososphaerales > Nitrososphaeraceae > Nitrososphaera. Next base: position 2,574 of record CAYYYR010000057.1, on the reverse strand, counting down.
TGGAACAAGCGGCAAGATTGCATTTGTCTCAAGCGATGTACTTTATACCATGAATCCCGATGGGACGGACAAAACGCTCCTGACTAGCCAAGGGCAGCTCTTGGGCGATCCAAAATGGTCGGCTGATGGGAAAAAAATTGTGTTTAGAAGTGGATATGAAGAGACCCGATTCAGGATAATTAACTCTGATGGTACGGGTGACAGAGTAATTGCACAGGCGGATTGGGATCAGGGTTGCCTAGGTGGAGCGAGCTGGTCTCCTGATGGTACAAAGCTCATCTACTACAAATGTCTCGGGGAAACGGCTGCAGAAATTTACGTGATGAATGAAAATGGCACAGACCTTGGGAGACTTACGTTTAACAATGTAACCGACCGGTCTCCGAGCTGGTCTCCTGACGGACAGAAGATTGTTTTTGTGAGTGATCGCAATGGAAATCCTGACATCTATGTCATGAATGCAGACGGAACGGATCAAACACAATTGACAGACAATCCTGATTGGGATGTCAGCCCGGATTGGTCGCCTGACGGAACAAGACTTGTCTTCATCAGCTATCAAGAATTGTCAGGGGGTAAAAGTGACGTCTATGTGATGAACGCCGATGGCAGCGATAAGAAGAATCTGACAAATGACCCATCAATCTATCACCACACCCCTGCTTGGTCACCTGCTGGTAAGGAGATTGTATTTGAGGCAGGGGGAGAGATCTATGTGATGGATTCGGATGGTAATGGGAAGACAAACATTAGCAATAACGCAGGTTCGGGATCGGAATTTGAAGATGCTACACCGAATTGGGGCGCAGCTGTAGCAACAGGAATAATCGCGGATGCAACCAATCAGGCATCAGGCCAGAGTATGTACGCGGGTGGTAGAGCATTTTATGGCCAACAATTCAGCCCCGAAGCTGAAATCATCAATAAAGTGGTAGATTGCGCAACGTTAGAATTGAGAAGGCACAACGCGCCACCCGGAAATGCTGAAATTGGCTTTTACGATTCAAATATGAAGCTTATCAAGCTGTTCGGAACAATTGAAGTAAGCACTTTGACAACTGGCTACAAGGCGTACGAATTCTGTCTCCCGACCTCTGATAGCGGTCACTTGATTCTAGAGAACCAAATATTAGCTGTCTCGTACAATGGAGGAGACGCAGTAAACAGAATTGATGTAAGGAGGAGCAACGTCGGCGCAGGCCCAGACTATGACGGTATCGATTCATATCATGTGAACTTTGATGCCATCTGGCACATCTATAACACGGAAGGAAACAGCAGAGATCTGCTGTTCAAGCTGACGAATGGGTTGGTATCCGTGAATATAACTTCCGGCGCATCGTCTAAGACAACTGATGCATTTTCTCCAAACCCAGTTGTTGTCAATATCGGTGACACTGTAACATGGACCAATAAGGACATACAACCGCACACAGTCACTTCAGGCTCTGTTGGACAACCAGATGGAAAATTCGACTCTTCCCCAAACTTTAGCCCTTTAATGTCGCCGCAAGACACTTTCAGCCACACATTTTTGGATTCGGGTGAATTCCCATATTACTGTGGTCTACATCCGAACATGGTGGGTACGGTCATTGTGGACTAGATATGATGTCGAGTATCAATAATTAGCCATTATGTTAGTATCAAGATGAATTCCCAACAACGTTCCAGATCATCTCCTACCAGAAAGTAGATGGAGAATATTCTAAATTACATTGCAATATCTCCTGCTCATATGTCTGCATACACCAACGTTACACGAAGAATTATTTTAGATGAAACAAAAGTCGGGAAGCGAATAGTGAATGAAATAAAGATAAAACAGGACGGTGCCTGCAGGGATTGCAAGACAGTCTTTCTTCCCAGTGAGCAGGTAATCAGCTGTGGCAAGCCTCGAAAATATTACCACATACATTGTGCTGAAAAATTGGGCATCGTGATGGGGATATGACCCCTGATGTAGTGGTTGCATTGATATCCCACAATGATTCGTGATCTCATTTTCTAATTAGAGACTCGATCGAGACGCAAGCCGCAACCGGAACAAATTCTTCTCGGTAACGCTTCAAGATAGCTAAAAAACCCCCAGAACCCGGCGACTTCGGCTTTGTCTAGAATTAGAGACCGGAGACTAATTCCATATTGACAATTAGCTTCTTTAACCGAATCCGTGGCCAGATAAATATGTTAGAAAAATATACCAGCAGATATCTTGTAGCTGGTGGAGCGATAGGTGGATCGCTGCTCCTCTTGGTTCTACTCTTCGAAGGGTTTGGAATGTTTCTTCCTCAGTCCAGTTTCGCCAGTGGGCAAACTGTTGCAGACGTTAATCCTTGGTTTACCTTTCCAGGCAAAACGGTATTAGTAACAGCTGAAGGTCTCACTCCTAATTCCAACGCTACCATATATGTAAAGAATGTAGTGGCAAGAGTTGAGACTGAAAAAGCTGAAGAGCCTACAAAGACAGTTATTTTTCCTGATAGAGTTGTTGTAGGAAAGACCGAAACTAACGCTGATGGCACCCTAGATTGGGCGCTTGGAGTACCACGAGATGAGGTCAAAGTTATTGAA
>CAYYYR010000056.1:0-51158 GCA_964476255.1 uncultured Nitrososphaera sp. | reverse complement strand
CACTATTGGGGGCTGGTGGTGACAGAAAAGTTACCCTAGGGATAACAGGCTCGTCGCGGGCGAGAGCTCCCATCGACCCCGCGGTTTGGTACCTCGATGTCGGCTCTTCCCATCCTGGTTCTGCAGCAGGAGCCAAGGGTGGGGCTGCTCGCCCATTAAAGGGGAACGTGAGCTGGGTTTAGACCGTCGTGAGACAGGTCGGTCTCTGCCTGACAGGGGCGTGGTTGTCTGAGGGGAAGTTGCCCCTAGTACGAGAGGAACAGGGCATCGCAGCCTCTGGTTTATCAGCTGTCCGACAGGGCACGCTGAGCAGCTAAGCTGCTTAGGATAAGTCCTGAAAGCATCTAAGGACGAAGCCTTTCCCGAGAAAAGACAGCCTTCCGCAAGGAGAAGGGCGGCCATAGAAGATGGCGTTGATGGGATGGAGGTGTACGCACCAAGCTTCGGCGAGGTGTTCAGCCTGCCATTCCCAATAGCCCAACGCACTAGAACTTGGATTGTTTGTGCCACCTTAATTGGTGGTTTGCCACTGGTATGGTGGCAGCAACGCACCATTTTTGAAGTTGCGGCTCCGGAAATACGTAAAGAACATCGTAAAGATCTGTGATCCTTTGCACGGCGGCCAGCGTCGCTTTTTATTAAACAACCATTAAATCTGGGTACCAAAAGCTCACTGTAAGCCAATGTCCATTTGCATGTCTCACAAGGAAGACGCGGACGGCGTCTGCTCCGCGACGATGATAAAGGCGGCGTTTGACGTGCAGAAGGTGATCCTTGTAGACTATGCTAATTTGATTTCCAAGCTGGAAAAAGTCGCAGGATCAGACAGCAAGATAGAGCAGCTGTTCATCTGCGACCTTGGGCTGTCGAAAAAGAACGAGCACAAGTTCGTCGAACTGCTCGGCAAGATTGCGGCTGCTGGGGCCGAAGTGACCTACATCGACCACCACGACGTCAGCAAAGAGATCATGCAGGCGCTGAAAAAGGCGGGCGTGACCCTTGTTCATACTATCGAAGAGTGCACGAGCACCCAGGTTTATACGAAATACAGGAAAAAGCTGCCCGAGCACGCGGCGTTTTTCGCTGCGATGGGCGCGCTCACTGACTATATGGAGGCCAAGCCCGTCGCGTCCACGATCGTGCCAAGGTTTGACAGGCAGTTCCTGATGCTGGAATCAACTGCATTGTCGTACATGATCTCCGCGAGTCAGCACGAAGACGACTTTTTGATCAAAATAGTCGACACGCTGGCAAAGATGAAGTACCCCCACGACGTCAAGGGAGGCTTTGAGATTGCCGAAAAATACGCCAAAAAGGTGGCAAACGCGGTCGATTCGATAAAAGAGTCCGTTGTAAAGCTGGACAACATCGCGCACGCGCCGAGCACCGTCGAGCTGTCGTCGAGCATGGTGGTCAACTTTGTGCTCGGCTCCTCCGGCAAGCCGGCGGCGATGGTCTACAAGTTCAAGCAAGACATCAACTCGTACGTCGTGTCGATACGCGGCTCGGCGAGCTGCAAGGAGCACCTCGGCAGGCTCACAAACGAGATCGCTTCAGAGCTGGGCGGGAGCGGCGGCGGCCACGACAGGGCGTGCGGCGCGGTGATCCCAAAAGACAAGTTGCAGGAATTCATCAAGACACTTGACAGCAGGATAGGTTAGTCGTTTAAGAAATTCCATATCACTTCCATGATAAGGACCGTGGCCTCTTTTGAAAATCTTTTGAAAAGATCGACTCCAGCGCTGCGTTAAGCTGGTTCAGCGTGCGCTGCGAACCGTCGTCAAGATCGATGCCCCCAGAGCGCAGGTGCACGAGCAGAGAATCCTTGGCCGGCTGCCCCAGGGTGTCAAACGCCCTGCTGACTGCGAGCTGCAGCTTCATTGAAGGGATAGGAATAGCAAAATCGCAGTGGTCGTTTGACAATTCTTCTTTGCCTATGAAACGGATTATATTTAAGCAAACTGTTTTTTACGTCAGGAATTCCCAGCTAGATGGAATTAGCTGATGCAGGTCAGATCTCGACTATGAATTCGACTTCCACCGCGCTATCCAGCGGCAGACTGCTAACGCCGACTGCGACCCTTGCATGCTTGCCGTTTTCGCCAAACACCTGCACGAGCAGATCTGATGCGCCGTTGATTACCTTTGGCTGGTCTACAAACGACGGCTCGCAGTTCACAAACCCGGTGACCTTGACCACGCGCCTGACCCTGTCGAGGCTGCCGAGGACCGCCTTTAGCTGCGCAAGTGCGTTTATGGTGCAGAGGCGCGCCGCCTGCTGCCCTGCCTCTATCGAGAGGTCCCGGCCGACCTTGCCCCTGAACTTTACCTGCCCGCCCTCAGCCGGGATCTGGCCGGCGACAAACGCAAGGCTGTGCGATACGACGACGGGCACGTACGACCCCGCAGGGGCCGGCGGCGACGGGAGCGTTATTCCAAGGGAAGCAAGCTTGTCCTCTATCATCATGCAGGGCTAGCCTGGCTGCGCTATTTTAGTTTGTGCTGAAATGCGAATATTTTTAAAAAGCATCGTTTACAGTATCAGCATATGGCGCATGAAGGCGGCTACGGCAGTAGCCCTCACATGAGGATGGTCGCTTGGTCAATCCTTGCCATGGGCGTATCCCTGGCTATTGTGATCGTACTTTACATCGGGTTTGGGTGGGAGCCGGGATCGAACTTTTCCGACCGGGTCATGAAGGGGCAGCAGGAAGAGCTCCGGGAGCAATACGACCTCCCGCCAGCGCAAGAACTTACCCCGCAGGAAGCGCTGATCCCACCATCCCTCAGGGACCTTGACTAGAGTAGGTCCTCGTCTATCTTTTCTATCTTGTCGACGTACTGGACGCACTCGCATTCCGGCACCAGGCAGCGGCCGACGCGCAGCAGCGAATTGTCCCCGCCCTTGTTGAATTCATGGGCCTGGTGCGGGTGGAAGCATTTCAAGCAGTTCATCGCGCAATTACGACATCCGTGCGGCTGATAATTAAACGTGCGGCCGAAAAACAAAGGATTATAGAGGAATCAGCCTTCAGGCAGCTGGTTCATGCGTGATTACGTAAAGAACTACGAGCGCAAGACGACCAGGTCAAGGCGTCTGTATTCCCGCTCTGGAAAGGTTTTCCCCGGCGGCATCAGCCACAACATCCGCTATTTCGAGCCTTACCCGTTCTTTGTGAATGCTGCAAAGGGCAGGCGGCTGCGCGACGTCGACGGCAACCGCTACACTGACTACTGGATGGGCCACTGGGCGCTAATCCTGGGGCATTCGCCAAGGCCGGTCGCCGGCGCGCTGGCAGCTCAGGTGCGCAACGGCATGCTCTATGGCACGGTCAACGACGCGAGCGTCGAGCTCGCAGAGACGATACAAAAGCTGATGCCGAGGGCGGAGATGATGCGCTTTAGCACTACCGGCTCTGAAGCCACGATGTACGCGGTCCGGCTCGCCCGCGCAAAGACTGGCAGGCGCGTGATCGCAAAGGCGATAGGCGGCTGGCACGGTTTCAACACCACGCTAATGCAGACTGTCAACTACCCGTTTGAGGCTGAGGAGGGGCCCGGCCTCATACAGGACGAGGGGCAGTACGTCGAGTCGATACCGTTCAACAATCTGGAAGCGTCTCTCAAGGTGCTGGAAACGATCAAGGACGACCTTGCGTGCGTCATAATCGAGCCGGTGCTCGGCGGCGCGGGCTGCATCCCGCCGGCCGACGGCTATTTACAGGGGCTGCAGGAATTTGCAAAGAAAAACAGCAGCCTTTTCATACTGGACGAAATCGTAACCGGCTTTCGGCTTTCGTTGCACGGCGCAATGAGCACCTACAAGCTGGAGCCGGACATCTTTACGCTTGGCAAGATATGCGGCGGAGGCATGCCGATCGGCATAGTGTGCGGCGACAGGGAGATCATGTCGCTAGCAGACCCAGTGTCGATAAGGGACAAGGAGGCGCGCTGCGCGATCGGAGGCGGCACGTTTTCTGCCAACCCGGTCACGATGGCGGCTGGCCTAGCTACTTTGAACTTTTTGAAAAAGAACAGGGGCATGTACGCAAAGATAGACAGGCTGGGCGGCATGGCAAGGAAGGGATTGAGCAGGATATTTGCAGACGCGAGAATCCCGTGCCAAGTGACGGGCCTTGGCTCGATCTTTTTGACGCACTTTGGCAAGGAAACCGTGCAGGATGCAAGCGATGTCGCGACATCAGACAGGGGACTTTTGGCGAGATACCACCTTGCGCTGATGGCTGACCACGGGATATTCTTTTTGCCGACCAAGATGGGGGCGCTCTCGTACGCCCACGACGAGGGCGACGTCAAGCGGCTACTCGCGGCAACAGAGAAAATAGTGCAGTCAGGGCTGTTCAAGCAGGGTTCTTAAGACAACGTTCTTTGGCGGCCGTGCAAACCATGCCGCGTCGTTGCCTTCAAGTGACTTGAGCTTGCAGTCAAACGTGATAAAGTTGGCGCGCACTTCTGTCCTGCCGGCCTTGAGCGTCATGCGCTTGATGCCGCGGATTTTGCCGGCGCTGGCTGACACGCCGATGGAATCAAGACTCTTCTCCAGCGCCTCCCTGTAGTTGGCGCCCTTGCCAACGACAACCATCGGCAGGACCCACCAGCTGCCGAACTTTTGTAATAATATTTTCTTATTCTGCCTTGTCACCGCGGCGGCTGCTTTCAGGACGAACCGGCCGGCAGACATTTTTTTGAATTGCGACATTTGAGCAGGAGTCACCCGCACTATCTTCCTGCCTGACTGGATTTTCGACCTCGACAGCTTCCTGTAGTTGCCCCTCGTGTATATTAGAGGGAATTTCTTTTCGTCAAACTTCGCGCTGAGCGCCTCGCCCACCACCATGACGTGGTCGCCCATCTTTTCAATCGCAGTCACCTTGCATTCGGCGTTGAGCGAGCATCCCTTTATCATAGGGACGCCGATGTGCTTTGCCCTGTACGTTTCAAAGGTGCACGGCAGCGCGAGCTTGTCGATTTCGGTGCCCGAATACCCGCCGGCGATGTTGACCAGCTCTGCCTGATCGTCCGAAGCGATGTTTACCCCGAACACCCGCGTTTCTTTTATGTTCCAGTACGTCGGCGACTCGTGCACAAAGATGGCGATGAGCATCGGGTCATAGGAAACGTGCATCGTCCACTCTGCGGCCATCACGTTCTGGCCATGCTTGGTCCCCTTTGTGGTTATCAAGCCTACAGTGGTCGTAAAGTACCGGTGCACGTTGTCCATAATTTCAGGCACCAGAGTATCATCCCGACTCTGCTTAATCAACTATCAGATATGCAAACTTTTGTTAAGATTGTCCGCCTATGTGAGACATTGAACAAAGAGGACGATGAGGCGAGGGACAGGCTGGTGCAGGACTATGGCACAGTATTGCGCGAAAGCGCGGTGCTCACCGCCTTTGCAGGCATACTTTTCGGCTTTCTTTTCGAGGCATCGACAAGCGTCCCGGACAGCATTGCATTTGCTGACAGAGTTTCGCTCCTGGTTGCGCTGTTCTCCATAACCGTCGCGATATCGCTCTTTGTAATGCCAGTCATCTACCACCACCTCCAGTACCCTTACCGCGACATTGAAAAGTTCAAGCAGAGGAGCCACCGCTTTATCGTGTTCGGCCTGATTCCCGCCGGCATCACGCTGTACCTTGGACTGGAGATAGCATTGGCGTCGGCGATGGACGCAGAGTACGCCTTTGCCCTTGCAGCCGTGCCGTTTGTCATGGTCTACGTATTTTTCAGGCTAAGGAAATAGCACCCACGCCAACACTTAAAAAGCGGAAAAAATCAATCCTACGTTCGTATATGGCTGCCCGTAAAAACACTTCACGCAAGAAGCGTTTGATGAAGCGCACCAGGCAGAACCGCCCGGTGCCGACGTGGGTAGTCATCAGGACGAACAGGAACGTCAGGACCAACCCCAAGCGCAGGCTATGGCGCAGGTCTGACGTCAATGTAGGTTGATAAAAATGGCGACAGTCGAAGAAAACCTTACACGTGTTTACACTATTAACCTTGGCCGCGCGTGGATAACCCCGCAGCACAAGCGCACCGACAGAGTCATCAACATGATCCGCGAGTTTGCCACAAAGCACATGAAGAGCGACGAGATTAAGCTAGAGCAGGACCTCAACCGCCAGATATGGACAAGGGGCAAGACTCACCCGCCAAGGAAGGTGCGAGTAAAGATGGTCAAGGACGGGGACGGCGTCGTCACGGTCTCGCTCTACGAAGACGCGCCGACACCGGCTGAAGTGCCCGCGGCAGAAATAAAGCCAGAGGTCGCCCCGGCTGAAACAACCGCGGCTGCTGAAGAGCCAAAGGCAGAAGCCAAGCCAGAGGAAGTAAAGACAGAAGCGGCTAAATGATTGAAGTCTGCCTCGTCTGCTACAAATTTCTCCAATCAGTTTACGGCAGGAAAAAGATGAAGGACATCAGGCTCGTCGAAGGCCAGCCGTGCAAGAGCACGTACCACAAGAAATTAGTAGATCGGTAGAATTGATGTAAGTGGCTCTGTAAAAAAACAAGAAAGCGATCTTGTTGGAGAATAAGAATAACCACAGTCTGGAAAACTTTAACCTAACCGCTGACGATAATGTATTCGTTCTTGACGGCACGGTAGTCCTGTTGTTTGAAGGGCTGCCCACGAGGGTAACCTACAGAGTAGAATGTGGCAAGCACTGGAGGACGAGAGCCGTCGACGTTTATCAGGAAAGGTCTGGCAAGACAACCTGCCTTGCCCTCAAAGTCAGCGACAAATAGATCTCGAAAATAAAAGGATCAGCTGTCCCCTTTGCCACAGGAATACACGACGTGGATCTAGAGATTACGCCCGCTACAATTACACTCCCAATCCGGCGGATAGGATTCAAGGAAGGCGAGCCTCAGCAGGTAGATGCCGTCGGGATTCGTTTCGTTGGAGCGGCTGCGACAAAGGTACACAAGAATCGATCGCAGGCATTACAAGTATGAATGTCTGTCAACGGGATATAAGGCGCAGCTTGAAGTTGATGAGCTTGGAATGGTCGTTTCCTACGATAATCTATGGCGCCATGTCGCTGACAAATAGCTAAGGAAACTTGCAGGTATCGCATTTTGCATACGTTTCGCCGTCAAGATGATTAAAGTGCGTGCCGCACGACCCGCAAGTATGATGAATGTCGTCGTATCCGTCAGCAGCTACAAACCCGTGGCTCGTCAGCCGCTGGCCCTTGCATACGATGCACCTGCAGCCGCACGATATCATGACAATTGCTGTCGCAGGTTTATAATAAAACCTATTCGATCGCGGGTATCGCCAGCTTGATGTCGGGAGCAGAGTCCGGCTCGTCCCAGTCCAGGACGTCTGGAATGATGTCGCCCAGCGGGTCGTAGCGGTCAAACCTTGTCTTTTGCGGAGCTGAAGCGACGAGGTGCACGCGCACGCCACCTGTGGCGGAGATCGAGGACATCGCGACTTCGGTCGCGCCTTCCTCCTGGAATATCCCCTGCACATAGCCCACAAGCTTGTTCAGGTCGCCGACGGGAACCCTCTCGCCGCCCATGACGTAGACCATCGCCCTCTTTACGCTGCCTGCGTCTGGTACAGAGTCGTACAGCATTGCCACAGAGTCTCTCAATGAGGACTCGGTGCTGACGCTTGCCGTGCTGGTGCACAGTATGTTCATGGCAGGCCTCACGGCGCCTGTCGAGATCGAGGCGATCACCTCGGTTATGGCGTTGTTTGTTATCGCAAAGCATTCCTCCTGAGAGAGCTCCGGGTTATTGTCGAGAAACGCGTCGTTGTCCATCACTATGACAGAGTCGGACGCCTCGCGCATGCGCCTGAGGGCGGTGCCAGAGTTGAAGATGCGGTCCTTCTCAAACTGGAACGGCATTATCGCGACAGAGATCACGGTGCCCGACTCTTTTGCCATCCTGCACACGAGCGGAGCCATCGCGGTGCCGGCGCGCCCTGCCAGGTTTGAAACGACAATTACCGTAGCGTAGCCATCCATGGCAGACATCATCTCGCGCCTATGAGTATGCACAAAAGAGCGCAGCTTCAGGCTTGAAGGGTTGACCCATTCGCCAGAATTGACGTAGACGGCGGTGCACTTCTCATTGTGAATTAAATCTTTCTTGTCGTTGCTTATCAAAAGGCATTTGCATCCAAGAGCGGCGCTTGCCGCGGTGGCGATTTTAGTTCCGGCGCCGCCGATGCCCACCAGCAGCACTGGATTCCTTATCAAAAGATCGTTCATTGATCCCCCGAGCTCCCCGCACACAAATACATGGTTCATGTTAAAAAGCTTTGGTGATTGAACATAATCTACGCGCGGCGTAACATAGTTGAGCTCGTCTAAATTATCATTGCCTTTAGCGAAAAGTTGGAAAAATCATAAACTTGCACGCGCTTTCTGTCGCCCAGCAAAACTTGGTCCGCGTTTGACAGGACGACCGGCTTGTACGCATAGTTCCTGCCCTGTGTCACCTTACCCATTTCGTCAACTATTATTTCGCCCTGCCAGCCCTGCCAGAGCGAATTGCGCTTTTTTGCGACTTTTTTTGCGAAGGAGTGCAGGCGCTCAGACCTCTCCTTGGCCACCTGAGAGCTGACTCTTGAACCCTTCCACTTTGCCGCTTCGGTGCCGGGCCGGGCGCCATAGCGCGATATGTTGACAATGTCGGGCGTGGCCCTCTCGACGAGGTCGAGCGTTTCCCTGAAATCGTCCTCGGTCTCTGACGGGAACCCCACGATGATGTCAGTCGATATCGACATCTCGGGGATCCTGCTTCGAAAAGCCTCCACGGCATCCATGAACGTCCGGGCGGTGTGGCCGCGCCTCATCTTTCTCAGGACCCTGTCGCTCCCGCTCTCGACAGGGATGTGGAGAAACTTGAAGAGCTTCCCATTCTCGTAAAACGCGCTGGCCATCCTGTCCAGCATCCCGGGCAGGTACATCGGGTTCATCATGCCAAGCCTGATCTTGAAATCGCCTTCGACTAAGCAGCACGCGTTGAGGAGCTCAACAAGGTCCGTGCCCACATCCTTGCCGTAGCAGCCGTTGTCAGTCGACATGAGCCAGACTTCTTTGCAGCCGGCTTCCACGTCTGTCCTGATCTGCCTTACGATGTCGCCGACTCTGTAGCTGCGCAGCCACCCCTTGGCGATCTTTGTCTGGCAGAACGTGCACTCGCTCATGCAGCCGCTAGCAATCTCCACCATGCTGACTGCGGGGTTGAGCCTGACTCTGGGTATGTTGATTTTATCGCTTTCAGAATCCTCAAGCATGACAAGGCGGTTGCCTGCAAGTGCAGAGCCCACGACTGCGGACGCGTTTTCGATCGAGTGCGGGCCTAGCAGGCTTGCCGAGGAATTCAGCGATTCCACTTTTGCTCTATCTGCCTTTGGCATGCAGCCTGCGACTACAAGCGGCTTGCCAGACTTGCTCATCGCCTTGATCCTGCTGACCATCCGGTGCTCGGTCGTATCCTTGACAGAGCATGTGACTATCAGGTTGAGCGCGCCGTCGCTCTGCTTGCTTGCGATTTCATACCCTGCACCCTTTAGCAGCCCGCTTATCATTTCAGAGTCGGCCATGCTCGCCGAGCACCCGTAGGCTTCAACCCACACCTTGGGCTTTGCCTTTCTCAATAAAGGTATCGACTCTATTATCTCGGGCTTGAGCGACCGCCTTAGCATCGTGGATGGGCAATACATTTGCTCGACTTAAAAGCGTGCCGTCAGAGGCTTTTTCTGACTTGGTGCTCCTGATGACACCCATTCTTTATGTTATACCATCTTGTTATTGCAGAAAATGCCAGAAGAAAAATCTGCAAGAATAATCTGGATGTCGCTTGCAATCATGGTTGTTGCTTCGCTTGCCGGCAGCGCGCATGCCGTCATCGGCGGCGCCGTTGCAGCAGGTGAAGACAGGTTTGGAATAACATAAGTTTACCCCACGCTGGAAGGCGGAAGGGAATGGTTCATCGACATGGACGAGTCCGAGGACGGGACGTTCGATCCGAGGACGGCGATCGAGAAACAGGAAAATGGCTCGTGGCGGGTTAGCGGCCACGACAACGGCAAGTATCAGGTGAGGATGAAAGTCTATACGCGTGAAGGGGCAGAAGAATGGAAGAACGTAGAGATAACCGGCTATGCAAAAATAGTCAGGACGACGGGCCATTCGTCCGGCGCAGGCTCTGACCTTGAGAACGTCCTGCAGTGGTACGCGCGCAGCGGCGAAGAGCATAGCGACTCTGACCCGTGCAAAGGCACGTCGATCAAGTGGAGGCTGCACCTTGACGGCTCGGTCGGATGGAAGAAAGAGATCTCGCACACCGGCGGCTACACTGACGAGCGTGGAGTCAGGAAAGCCGTTGATCCGCTCTTGACAGAGCAGAACAGCAAGGGCAGGTACTATGACGGGGGCTGGTTCGGGTTCAAAGTTATCATCTACAACATCGACAACGACAGCGCGGTCAAGATGGAGGCGTACATCGACGAGCATGCGACAGACGAATGGGAAAAAGTGAGCGAGCTTGTAGATGACGGCGGGTGGTACGCCGACAAGAAGAAATTTGGTAGCGAGAACTGCGGCAATGCGCGCGATCATGTTCTAACAGAGGCCGGCCCGGTCGTGGCCTTCAGGTCTGACGACTTCGTGTGGGATTTCAAGGACCTGAGCGTGAGGGAGATCGGGCCCCCGGTGCAGGAGTTGTCCATACTCCAGTTCTCGCTGCAGTAGTCATTTTACCTGCTGCTTGCGGTTCTGGCTCCAGACTTCTGCCAGCACGGCGACGTAGGTGGTGACGAGGCCGCCGGCTTCCATGCCGTCGCGGTTTTTCTCCAGGTCGTTTCCAAGAGCCATCATGAGCGGCTTGGGCACCTTCAGGTACTCGTTCATGTAGATCAGGAGCGAGAAGTACATCAGCTTCATCACCTCCTCGCTGCCGCCGTCATCCTTGATCTTCATGCTGGACATCACGTTGGAAGCTACAAGCGAGAACTGCGGCGACAGTAGCGCCTTGTCCTGCTTGTCGCCAAGCCTGATCGCCCCCATGTACAGCAGGTCCTCTATCGCCGAGGCCGTCTGCTCCAGCCGCTGGTGATCCTCCGACATGGTACTGCTTGGCTGCCAAGCCTATTTTAGATTGCTTATCACCGAGCGGTAGGACGCAATGAAATCAGGATCTATTATCCCCTGCACCACGTACGGCCTGCTGTCTGAGAGCAGGATGTCCATAGCGACTGCGCTGTACGGGATGTCAAACTGTTCGACCTTGTCCTGCTCGCCTGACTCGAAGAACTTTGCGCACGCGCCTGCATCGCACGAAAAACCATAGATCTTTTCAATGCGTTTGTGGCCGGATCCGGCGGCCCTTCCGCCAGCAGAGCCCTTTGACTCTTCGACCATCAGGATGAAAATTTCGTTTTTCGTCTGCCCGTCCAGCTGGACGTCGCTTTGCGCGACTACGAGCTTGCGCTGCGGCAGCTGCAGGATGGTGTCGATAGAGTCAGGCATCACTATTGCAATCATGGAGGGCTGTTTTATTTCTTACAGTAAAAAGCGTCTTTATCGTTAAATCAGATGAAGGGCGATCCGCTCTTGCGGCAATGACAGAGATATCAAAGCCCGTCTTTATCATAGGCATACAGAGGAGCGGCACAACCATACTTGACGGCCTGTTCACCCGCCACAGGGACACCGCCTTCTTTGAGGGCTTTTGCAACCGATATTACATGACGCCTTGGAAGTTCCGCCTTATTCCGCTGCAGGTAAAGCACTACAGGTCGAGGCCGCCCTCTACCGAGGGGAGAGTGTGGCGGCGCTACTTTACCGAGATCGACTATGTCGACGAGTCTCGTGCGACAGACGAAATAAAGGGCTATTACTACTCGGCGATGAGGGCCGAGATCAAGGCATTCCACGCAAAGAGGTTCGTGAACAAGAACCCGACCCACTGCCTGCGCCTCCGGTGGCTCAACGCCATGTTCCCCGACGCGCAATACATCCTGATCTGGCGCGACCCCCGGGCGGTGGTGCATTCCATCTACCAAAAGATGCTGAACTACTGGGACATGCAGATGAAGACGGAGTACGAGCACGGCTACAAGGGCTACGTCACAATAAAGGAGGTGTTTGGCAGGGCCGTTTCAAAGTTAGAGACCTGCATCAACTTTTACAGATACAACAAAAAGATGCTGCTTCAGGACCTGCCGGTTATCAATGACAGGCTGGCTGAAGTTCAGTACGAGCAGTTTGTCAGGCAGCCCCGCGAAGAGCTGAAGAGGCTGTACGAATTCGCAGGCTTGCGCTGGTACGGCGAACTTGAAAAAGATGTGCCTGCAACTTTGCAGCTGGAAAACAACGAAAAGTGGCGCTCGCTTCCACTAGAGGAAAAACGAATTCTTGAAAACGCCTTCCCTCCGGCAAGCGTGGTGGCCTGATTCGCAATAGATATAATATCTATAAATCGAATGATAAGGCATGGTCAAGACTTCTTCGTCACCCCAGGTTCTCAAAACAGGCAGCAAGGCCCCCGATTTCAAATTAAAAGGCGTGGACGGTAGGGCGCATTCACTGCAGGATTACAGGAGCAAGGCGACGCTCATAGTGTTCATCTGCAACCACTGCCCTTACGTCAAGGCAAGGATTGGAGACGTCGTCGCGCTACAGGGCAGGTTCAAGCCTTCAGAACTGCAGGTCATCGGCATCAACAGCAACGACCCGGACTACAAGGACGAGGGCTTTGACAACATGGTGGCGTTTGCAAAAGACTACAAGCTGAACTTTCCATACTTGATAGACGACGGCCAGGACGTCGCGCGGTCGTACGGCGCGGTGTGCACGCCGGACCCGTTCCTGTTTCTCGACGGCAGGCTGGCGTTCCACGGCAGGATAAACGACGCGCTAGAGCCTGAAGCGAACCCGACAGTCCCAGTGATGGAGAACAACGTGCGCAGGTTGCTAAAGGGAGAGAGGCTCGAGAACGACTTTGATCCTTCGATCGGCTGCTCGATCAAGTGGAAGAACTAGCCGTACTGGTAGACTATTCCTTTCTCGCCCCTCGGGTGGCGCCACTCTGTTTCCTTGGCGCACGTACCGCACTCGATGCACGCCTCATGCTGGAGCGTCACGTCGCCTCCTTCCATGCTATAGCAGTTTGTAGGGCAGAGGGTCACCATCTTTTTCATGAATTCTGATTTCGGGTTGAGCACCTTAATGTGTGAAGCCCTGTCGTCGTCGTATTTCAGCCGGGCGACGCGCTGCGCGACTGTCGGGAGCGTGGGCTCGTATGTCGCGGTCACTGGCCGGCCCATCTTTTCCGCAAGCTCCACCGGCACCTGTACGTACGTGTCCTCCGACTCTACTAGCGGCAGCAGCTTGTCGTAGCCGAGGATATTGGCAAAGCCGACGGCAAGCCCCCTTAATGTCCCGCTGGACATCAGCCGGAAGACCATGCCGTAGCGCTGGCCGATGATGTCCTTTGGGACGTCCCTTGCCGCGTCGAGGAATATCTTTAGGTAGTCCTTGTCGATCTCTTTCATGTCGCGCGTGTACGGGCTCTCGTCTATCGACTGTGAATAGTATTCGCCCATGTACTGCGGACCAAAGTTGTTCCGGTCAATCGCCCTTGCGACGGCGTTTGCCGCCCTCACCGCGTCGTCGATCCCGACGTTGAGGCCCTCGATCCGCGGCCCGATAAAGACGCCCCTTCCGGCCGCGTCGCCGACAAACAGGACGTTCTTATGATAAGGCTTTTTCATCGCGCAGCGCTTGCCGTCCGGCACCAGTTTCGCCCCGTACTCCAGTTCGACATAGTCCGTCACGAACTTTGTGCCGTACTTGCTCGCAAGCTCGTTCTGCACATAGTCGAGCCTTGCTTTGATCTCCTCCTCTGTCTTGTACTTGCCGGCTTCGACCAGCCGCTTCCTGGCGGAAGGCGAGTGCCACGCGTCGCGGAGCTCGTTCCAGGTCTTTATCAGCTTGCTCGTCGCAAACCGCACCCTCAATTGCTCCTCCTTCGGAAGGTCCCTATCGATCTCCTCCTTGACGGCGACCTCGTCCTTGACAAACTCGGCGACCATTGGGTTTTTCAACAACGCGTTGACTAGCGCGTTGGGCTCTGCGGGCCGGGTCATCAGCGAGTCGTAGTGGTAGACTGCGCCGACTGACAGGGTCTCGCGGTTTGTGTAGACAAAGCCGCCCCCGATGTGGTTCAGCGTGACGTCGCCGGCGAACAAGTGTGCGGCGCCTTCGCCCGGCCCGATTCCGAACCGCTGCTCGATTATATCTTCAGGCAGCTTGGCTACCACCTTGACTCCCTGGTACAGCTGCTCGGGCGTAAACTTTTGCCGCGCGCCCGTTATTTCCGCTATTTCAGAGTTGACGCCGTCGGCGGCAATGACCGCCTTTGCCTCAAACGGATCCAGCTCGTCTGTCCCGATCACCGTCTTTTCACCCTGCCAGCTAAGCGACTTTACGTGCACGCCGGACACGATGCCGCCACCCTGCCGTTCGGCGCCTTCGCCCGCCTGCTTTGCAAACCACGCGGTCAGCCTGTTCAGCAGGACGGAATAGCCGAAATTCGCCTGGTATTCGTGTGCGGCAGTCAGGTTCATCGTGAACACCTTGTTCCTGGAAGTAGAGTGCAGCATGTACTGCATTATTTTGCGTTCAATTGGCGCGTCCTGCAGGAACTCTGGATAGACGTCTTCGACATTGTGAGCGCGGCCGTTCTTTGGCTTTTTCGAGTACAGTATGCCGCCGGAAATGTTCTTTGTGCCGACCTGCTTGCCTGCTTCGAGCAGGATCGCCTGCTTGCCCAGATTCGACAGCTGCTTCAGCGCGGCAAGGCCGGCCGACCCGCCGCCGACTATCGCAACGTCATAGCTTTCCATCATTTCTTCACCTCTATTGCAGGCTTTCGTTTTCTCAGTTCCTCAAGCAAAAGCGGTATCACGTCTTCCATTCTGCCCCTGATGAAAATGTCGCATTCGTCCTTTATCGGCGAGTCCTCGTCCGGGTTGATCGCCACTACAAATCCGGCCTCCTTCATGCCGGCGATGTGCTGCATCGCACCGCTTATCCCTGCCGCGACGTAGAGCAGCGGAGCCACCTTGCGGCCGCTCGTGCCAATCACCCTGTCGGGCATCATGTAGGTCGAGCTCATCCCCTCGCTGACCACAAACGGCTTTTTCGATATCGGCAGCGAAACGCCCACCTCGCCCTCTAGCTGCTTTGCAAGCGCGGCCACCATCTTGATGTTTTCTTCCGGCGAGTCCTTGATCCCCCTGCCAAAGCTCACCACAGCCTTTTTGCTGTCAAAGTCGACCGCGCTCTTCACGATCTTTCTACCGATTATCTTTACGCGCAGATCGCGCCCGTCAAACTTTGGCGCATAGTCGACTATTGTGCCCCGCCTTGCAGAGTCGCGCTCTATCGGCGCAAACACGCCGGGAATTATGCTGCAGGCCTGCGGGTGGTATTCCCGTTCGATTTCAGGGTTGCGGTTGTCAAGGCACAGGATGGTGGTCCAGAGAAAGCCGGAAAAGTCCGGCCTGTACATTTCAAGCGTCCTTTCATATATCATCGGTTCGCCCCTTGTCTTGTGCTGGTGCTTTATCTCAAGGTCCTCGATCACGAGCTTGTTGATGTCCGACGCAAGGCCTGACTCCAGTTCTGCAAGGACCGTCGACGACAGCTGCCGCCCCACGTTGTCTGCAGAAAAGAACATGTAGCGCGGTTTGACAAACCCCGGGGCGCCAGAGAACTTGATCGCCAGCTCTTTGTTTGTCGCTATCTGGCTTATCACCTTGGTGTCAATCAGGTTCCGGGTATGAAGCAGCTCGGGGCTGTCCGCGTAGATCACGGCGTCGGCGCCGTAAAATATCAGCTCCTCGCAGAGCCTGTGCACGTCGTTGCCAAGCACCACCGCGACCACCTTTTCGTCCGCAGAATACCGCTTGTTGTAGCCGTCCATAAGACGCCTTGCCTCGCCCAGCATCTCGAGGCTGACTGGCAGCGGCTTGCCGTCTTCGTGCTCGATTACGACGTAAAGGTGCTGGTACTTCATTTGATGACTATCCCTCCCAGCACTTCGTACATTTTCGCTGCCACCTTTGCGAGCTGCTCGCGGCTGGAACCTTCAACGACTTGGGCCTTTCTGCTGGCCTTTGCCTTTGGAATCTTTTCGACCTTGTAGACTATGGTCGGCGAGCCGGGCAATCCGACCAGTTTTGGGTCGACTCCTAGCTGCTGCCCGTTGAATACCTTCAAATATTGCTTGTAGTTTTGCGCGCGGTCCCTTGCCTCCTTCTGGTACTTTTCAAACGTGAGCCTCTGCGACACGGTGTTAAACGACGCCCTGTATGACGGGTCGATTGCAATGAACACCGGGAGCGGCGCCTCCACTTCTTCAATGACGTCGTAGAAACCCTGGAGTGAGATCAGGCGCTTTGCCCGGACCGTCCTGCTCTGCATGTCGACGTAATAGTCGATGACATTGCCAAGGAAGGTAAAGCCCAGCTTCCACGCAGTCTGCGGACCCGTCTGGCCGGTCTCGCCGTCTGAAGCCCTGTGGCCTGAAAACGCGATGTCGGTCTTCCCGTCCACTTTTGAAATACCCGTCTTCAACACCTCCGCGGTGGCAAGCGTGTCGGCGCCTGCGAACATCCTGTCGCTGTAGAGGTGCAGCTCGTCGGCGTCGGATAGCAGCTGCGCCTGCTGGAGCGCAGTGTCGGCTATCGGCGGGCCCATCGTGGTCACTGCGACGCGGGCGCCGTACAGCACCTTTGCGTAAAAGGCGGCGCTTGATGCCACGGCGCTGTGGGGCCCGAGGATGCTCTTTGTCTCTGCCCTGTTTAGCGTCCCGTCGGTGTTGTAGCTGACGTTTCCTTCAGAGAAATCCGGCTCTAATTTTACAATGACTGCGACGTTGAGGTCTGCCAATCTTGTTTCTCCCCCTTTACCTCCATTTATTACCTTTAAATGGTTTGTGAAGAAGAGTTACGCGGCGACCAGCTTTTTCGCGGGTACCACCTTCAGCTCTTCGTATGCAATCCTCATTTTCTTGTGCAGTTCCGGCATCTTTGGCGGGAGCATCGGGTACGCCAGGTAAAAGTCTTCTGCCTCCCGCATGTATCGCCTTATCTTGTCGTGGCCGGGCACGCGCCGGATGAACAGCATGTTGTTGAGCCTGTCCGCAAGTTTGATCGCCTTGACATCATATTCAGAGTCGCGCAGTATGTCGCAATAGGCGTAGAACCGCGCCAGCTGGCGATCGGTGTCGCTTGCGCCTGAATAGTTTTCAAGCGGCTTTATTTTCAGCTCTGTTGCAATGTCGCGGATCTTGCTCCCGAACCTGTAGGCAAGGTAGGCTTCAAAGCCGTACGACTTTGACTCGTGCAGGTTCAGTATCCTGTCGTCGTCTTCCATCGCGTCGTGCAGTATGGCGGCCGCGACTTCGACGCTTGTAATGTTGCGGTTGACAGAGCGGTAATGCCTGACCACGTCCATCGCGACGGGCCATGTGTGGGTTTCAAGGAACGGCGAAGTACCGTCTTCGCGCATCAGGCCCGAATGGACCTCCTCCGCCACTTCGACTGCGCCCTCGATGTAATCGTCAATGCGCACCTTGGCTTCGTCCTGCAGGAAGGCCACAAACTCGTGCTTGCTTACCCTTGGAATGTCGAGCTTGCTCATGCCAGTATAGCACAGGGGTTGAACAAAAGATTTGCTGCGACTAGGCCGCTTCTGCTTCGCGGTATTTTGGCGGCCTTGTTTCCCGATATTTCGCCCGCCTGCTGTAGTGCCGCCGGCGCGTCTGGCGGATCTGCGCCAAGAAGACGAGGCCGCCGGCGCCAAACACGGAATTCACTATGCCCCACGCAATGTTGCCTGTCGCGAAATTGTATGCCGCGATTGCGATCGTGATCCCGACGAATGCCGCAATGATGACCACGAGGTTCTTGCCTATGGTTAGGCCGATCTCGACCAGTCGGATCATCCTCTCCATTCTTTCCAGCTCTCACGTATCCACGCCATTATTTGCACAACAGAAGTTTTAACGGTAGCACCTATGTAGCATGTTCGCCTTGCCAATCCATGTCTGATTATATTGGCTATGCGTTCAAGTGCAGGCTGTGCGGATGTTTACCGCAAAAGAGCAGACTGACAACCATTACGAAGAGTTCCACGTGAAGGAAAGCAAGTGAAGCATTAACCATATATGCGCGTTTTGAAAAAGTCTTGTGCTTGCTCACCAGCTCTAGAAGCTTCACCCTGGCAAAGGACGCCTTCCCGCCCAGCGGGGACCAGCCTGAAGCGATAGAGCAGCTGGTAAAAGGCGTGCGGAAGGGCGGCCGGCAGACCCTGCTTGGCGTGACTGGAAGCGGCAAGACCTACACGATTGCAAACGTGGTCGCAAGGGCGAACAAGAACACGCTCGTGATTTCGCACAACAAGACCCTTGCGGCGCAGCTGTACGCCGAGTTCAAAGAGTTCTTTCCGGAAAACAACGTCGGCTACTTTGTCAGCTTTTACGACTATTACCAGCCCGAGAGCTACATCCCGCAGACTGACACGTACATTGAAAAGGACACTGAAGTGAACGAAAAGATAGAGAGGATGAGGCTCGAGGCTACTGCCATGCTCATGTCCGGCGAGCCCACGATAATCGTGTCTACCGTATCGTGCATCTACTCCCTCGGCTCGCCCAAGGAATGGGAGCAGAGCGCCATCACGCTGGCAAAGGGAATGGTGATCGAACGCAAGATGCTCATCCACAATTTGATAGAGGCGCGCTATGAGCGAAACGACGTGTCGCTCGTGCCGGGCAATTTCAGGGTAAAGGGCGACACGATAGACATCATCCCCGGCTACTCTGATGACATTATCCGCGTGTCCATGTTCGGCGACGAAATAGAGCAGGTAAGCATCCGCGACCACGTCAGCATGAAAAAGCTGCGCGACGCGAACGCGGTAAAGATATTCCCGGCAAAGCACTACATTACCGACGACGATTCGCGCAGTCGGGCGCTAGAGTCGATAAAGAGCGAGCTTGCAAACTGGCTGCCGAACCTGCCTTCCGAGCTTGAAAGGCAGAGGCTTTCCCAGCGCACGAAATACGACCTTGAGATGATAGAGGAGCTCGGCTACTGCTCGGGCATTGAAAACTATTCGCGCCACCTAGACGGCAGGGCGCCAGGCCAGCAGGCCTTTTGCCTGCTTGACTTTTTCGGCGACGACTTCCTGCTGGTCATCGACGAGTCGCACGTCACGCTGCCGCAGCTGCACGGCATGTACAACGGCGACCACACCCGCAAAAAGATGCTCATCGACTACGGGTTCCGCCTGCCAAGTGCCTACGACAACCGCCCCCTAAAGTTTGAAGAGTTTGAGAAATACCTCAGGAACGCGGTTTTCGTTTCGGCGACCCCGGGCGCGTATGAATTAAAATCGAGCTGGCAGGTGGCGGAGCAGCTGGTCAGGCCCACCGGCCTTGTCGACCCAGAGGTGGAGATCAGGCCGACAAAGGACCAGATGGAAGACCTGATAAAGGAGATCAAGGTCAGGGCAAAGAACAACCAGCGCACGCTCGTGACGACCCTGACAAAGAGGATGGCGGAGGACCTTGCAGAGTTTCTGGCCAAGAACGGGGTGCGCGTGCGCTACCTGCATTCGGAAATCGAGGGCCTGGAGCGCACTGAATTGATCAGGCAGCTGCGCCTCGGCGAGTTTGACGCGCTGGTGGGCATAAACCTTCTCAGGGAAGGCCTGGACATACCCGAAGTTTCGCTGGTCGCAATCCTTGACGCGGACAAGGAG
The DNA here is from genome assembly GCA_964476255.1 of uncultured Nitrososphaera sp. GTDB lineage: Archaea > Thermoproteota > Nitrososphaeria > Nitrososphaerales > Nitrososphaeraceae > Nitrososphaera. The sequence continues at coordinate 31,329 of CAYYYR010000056.1, read as the reverse complement.
GGCTTTTTGCGCAACGCCACGAGCCTCATACAGACGTTTGGCAGGGCCGCGCGCAACCTCGACGGCGCGGTGATAATGTATTCCGACCGCTATACCGAGTCGATGAAGCAGGCAGTCGAAGAGACGGAGCGCAGGCGCAAAAAGCAGGTTGAATACAACAAAGAACACGGGATAACTCCAAAGACGATCGTCAAGGCGATACCGGAAAGCGCGATCGAGGTCGGCGACGCAGGCGTGGAGACAAAGTCGATGACCAGACAGGACCTGACAAAGCTTGCAGTCGAAACCGAGGCCACAATGAAGAGGTTCGCGGAAGAGCTGGAGTTTGAAAAGGCGATAATGTTCCGCGAAAAACTGAACAAGATAAAGAAGGCGCTTGGCGAGCCGGCTCTGGCGGAGGTGTCCTGATGCACGATAGGATAATCATCAGGGGCGCCAGGCAGCACAACCTAAAGAACGTCAACGTAGAGATACCAAAGAACAAGCTCGTCGTGATTACCGGATTGTCCGGCTCGGGCAAGTCAACCCTTGCGTTTGACACGATCTATGCCGAGGGACAGCGCCGCTACGTGGAGTCGTTGTCGGCTTATGCAAGGCAGTTCCTTGAGTTGATGGACAAGCCCGACGTGGACTCTATAGACGGCCTGTCGCCGGCGATATCGATACAGCAAAAGACCACGAGCAAGAACCCGCGCTCGACCGTCGGGACGGTGACCGAGATTTACGACTACCTGCGCCTGCTGTTTGCAAGGATAGGCATCCCGCACTGCCCAAAGTGCGGCAGGAAAATCGCGAGTCAGTCGGCCGACTCGATCACCGAGTCGGTGATCAAGGCCGCGCAGGGCAGGAGCGCCATAATCCTGGGCCCGGTGATCCAGGCGAAAAAGGGGACGTATGAAAAGCTGTTCGACCAGCTAAAACAGGACGGCTTTTCCCGGATCAGGCTGGACGGCGAGATGACAAAGCTCGACGACGAGGATGAAAAGCCGCAGTACCCTAGGCTGGACAAGCAGAAAAAGCACACCATAGAAGTCATCGTCGACAGGCTAAAGCCGGCGGCTGAGGAAAAGAGCCGGCTTTTCGATTCGATTCAGTCCGCGCTGAAGGTGGGCAGCGGCGTTGTCGTCGTTTCAGTAGACGGCAAGGACACGATGTACTCGCAGAGAAACGCCTGCCCCCACTGCGGCATTTCGCTAGGCGACCTGGAGCCCCGGACTTTCTCGTTCAACTCGCCCTTTGGCGCCTGCAAGGAATGCAACGGCCTCGGGATAAAGATCGAGTTCGACCCCGATCTGATAATACCCGACAGGACAAAGAGCATACTTGACGGCGCGATAAAGCCGTGGACCGGCCACTTTGCGACGTTCAGGTCGGCGATGCTCCGCGACGTGGGGAGAAAGTTCGGCTTTGACCTTGCGACCTCGATAGCCAGGATGAAGCCGGAGCAGTTAAAGGTAATACTGTACGGCACCGACGAGAGCATCCACTACAAGTACGAGTCGCGCTACTCTGAAAGCCGCTGGGAATATAGGGGAAGGTTCGAAGGTGTGATACCAAACCTCGACCGAATATACCGCGAGACAGAGTCGGAGTCAAAGCGCGAAGACCTTATGCAGTTCATGCGGGAGCGCCCCTGCGAGCGGTGCAAGGGCAGGCGCCTCCGCGACGAGGCCCTCGCAGTCAAGATACAGGACAGCTCGATAATGCAGGTGTGTGACCTTTCGATCGACGAGTGCTTCAGGTTCTTCCAGGCGCTGGCCCTGTCAGAGACAGAGCACTATATCGCAAGGACGATCTTGAAGGAGATCATTTCAAGGCTGGAGTTCCTGCGAAACGTCGGGCTCAACTACCTGACGCTTAATCGCATGACTGCCACGCTGTCCGGCGGCGAGTCGCAGAGGATCAGGCTTGCCACGCAGATCGGGTCGAACCTGACGGGCGTGCTATACGTGCTGGACGAGCCCACGATCGGGCTGCACCAGCGGGACAACGCGCGGCTGATCGACACGCTGAAAAAACTGCGCGATCTTGACAACACGCTTATCGTTGTTGAACATGACGAGGAGGTGATAAGGAGCTCTGACTGGATAATCGACATCGGCCCGGGAGCAGGCATACACGGAGGCGCGATCGTCGCAAGCGGCCAGCTTCAGGACATCGTGAATAACCCCGACTCGATCACAGGGGCGTTCCTGAGGGGCGACCGGCTGGTCGCCCACCAGCACGAGCGGCGCAAGTCCGGCAAGTGGCTGGCCGTGCACGGCGCGCGCGAAAACAACTTGAAATCAATAGACGTGCGCTTTCCGCTCGGCTGCATGACCGTGGTCACAGGCGTGTCCGGCTCTGGCAAGTCGACGCTGGTGAACGACATACTGTTCAGGGCGCTTGCAGGGCACTTTTACGACGCAAAGGACCGGCCGGGCAAGCACGACAGGATATCCGGGCTGGATCAGGTCGACAAGATGATAGGCATCGACCAGTCGCCGATCGGCCGGACCCCGAGGTCGAACGCGGCCACCTACGTCAACGCGTTCACCGCGATACGGGAGCTCTTCGCCAGGACGTCGCAGGCGAGGGAGATGGGTTACAAGGCCGGCAGATTCTCGTTCAACGTCTCCGAGGGGAGGTGCGAGGCGTGCGAAGGTGGAGGCGTCAAAAAGATAGAGATGCAGTTCCTGCCGGACGTCTACGTAACGTGCGACGAGTGCAAGGGCAGACGCTACAACTCTGAAACGCTTTTGATAAAGTACAAGGGCAAGACAGTGTCAGACGTGCTCGACATGACGATCGAAGAAGCGCTCGGGTTCTTCTCCAGCATTCCTGCGATCACGAAAAAGCTGCAGACGCTCAACGACGTGGGGCTCGGGTACCTGAGGCTCGGCCAGCCGGCGACGACTTTGTCCGGCGGGGAAGCCCAGAGGATCAAGCTGGCGGCAGAGCTGTCAAAGCGCGACACGGGCAGGACCGTCTACATTTTGGATGAGCCGACCACCGGCCTCCACTTTGCAGACGTGAGCAAGCTGCTCAATGTCCTCAAAAGGCTGGTGGACCTCGGCAACACAATCATCGTCATCGAGCACAACCTCGACGTCATTGCGTCAGCTGACTGGATAGTCGACCTCGGGCCGGAAGGCGGAGAGGGCGGCGGGCGCATTGTCACCGCCGGCACGCCGGAACAGGTGAGCGAGAACCAGAGCAGCTACACCGGCAGATACCTGAAGCCAAAGCTGGCAGTGGACCAAAAGATACTGCAGAGGACAAAGCAATGACCCTGGTCCTGAAAGAAAAGCGCATGCCGGACATGCCGGGCGTCTACCTGATGAAGGACGGAGACGGCAAGATAATCTACATTGGCAAGGCAAAGAACCTGAAAAAGCGCGTCACTTCCTATTTCACCAGACACGAACCGGACGCCGGGTGGAAGACCGGCAGGCTCGTCAGCAAGATAGAGGACATTGAATTCATAGTCACCGACAACGAGATAGAGGCGTTTCTGCTTGAGTCGAACCTTATCAAGCGCTACCGGCCGGTGTTCAACATCGAGCTGAAGGACCAGCAGAGATACACTTACTTGAAGATAACCGACGAGCCGTTTCCCCGGTTACTTGTGGCAAGACGCAACAGGAGTGGCGAGTTCCAGGGCCCGAAGGGCAGGGTCTACGGGCCGTTTGTGCGCGGCAGCTCCAAGTTTCTGACCGTGGGGCTCCTTCGGAAGTTATTCAAGATAAGGATATGCAACAGGCTGCCCAAGGTGCCCTGCCTGCAGTATTTCATAAAGAACTGCGACGCGCCCTGCATCGCCAACGTGACGCGGGGCTACTACATGGCAAGCGTCGTCGCGCTGCAGGACATACTGGAAGGCAAGAGCAGCATCGAAAAGTTCGCCAACGAGATGCAGGCCGAAATGAAGCGCGCGTCGGACCTTAGCGAGTACGAAAGGGCAAAAGAGATCCGCGACACGTTGTACCGGCTGAACAACCTGCGCATAAAGCAAAAGATGGAAAAGGCGGTGAGCAAGAACCCGGACGAAGAATACATCGGCATTATGAAGGACGACAAGAAGGGAACGGCCCACGTAATGGCGCTTAAAAGGACGCGCGGGGTCATCAGCGACAGGAAGAAATTTGAATTTGATCTGGTTGGCGACAACTCGCTCTCCTCGTTCCTGCTGCAGTACTATTCCTCGGTCCCGCTGGTCCCGAGGTTCGTCTACGTCAACGAGGACCCCGAGAACAGGCATGTGCTGGAGATGTCGCTTGAAAAGATTGCGGGGCACAGGGTGAGCATCTTTAACGTGGAGCGCGTCCTGGCAAAGGAAAAGCGCCAGCTGATGGACCTGATTTCCCGGAACCTGTCCATGTACATCGACAGGGGTTACGACCCGGCGGTGGCGGAGCTGAAAAGCGCGCTAAAGCTCGCTTCCATGCCGGAAGTCATTGACTGCTTTGACGTTTCGAACCTGGGGACTTCAATCGCGGTAGGCTCGTGCGTCCGGTTTGCCAACAACAAGCCTGACAAACAGTCGTACAGGAAATTCAGGATCAAGACTGTCGCAGGGCAGAACGACTTTGCGATGATGGGCGAGCTCGTGCGCCGCAGGTATTCTTCAGCCGGCCAGCTGCCGGATCTAATAGTCATTGACGGCGGGCGGGGCCAGCTGGGCGCGGCAGTCGCTTCGCTCCGCGACCTCGGGATTCACGACGTTCCGTGCGTCGGCCTTGCAAAAGAAAACGAAGAGATCCATTCTCTCGGCTCGCGGGATCCGGTCGTGCTACCAAGGAGCAACGCCGGACTAAAGATGCTACAGCACGCAAGGGACGAGGCGCACAGGTTCGGCCTTGCGTACAACGTCAGCCTGCGCAAGCTGCGCTAGCTATTCAACCTTGACGCTTTCGTGGCGGTGGCCTTTCTTTATTTCCTGCTCTGTCAGCTCTATGTACTTTGCCAGCGCGGTGTCGGCTGACTGCACGGTTATCTGCGCCACCCTTGCGATGGAAACTGCACCGGTCAACGCCATTTCAAGCGCGGCTGTCCCGAGGACGAACGGGGCTGCCAGCATCCCGGCAGAAAGGAAGGAAGAGTTCTTTTCGCTCATGAGGTGATATTGTCTTGCATGGTCTTAAACTTTGAGCCGAGCACCCGCTCGTCGTACCTGCTTTTTTTGACAAGGCGCGACATTTCTACCGCGCCGCAGACGTGCTGAAAATTGTTTTCCGGCATTTCCAATCACATCCTCTTGCTGGCGGGGAGGCTATTGCGGGCCAGTTCCGTGTTTGGCCTTTCCTCCCCACCGCAATAGCGGCCTTCGGTGAACGGAACAGAAACCCGGGCCGCTGTTTTGCAGGGGATTATGGAAATATGGACTTGCTGGGTAAAAGCGATTGTAGAACAAAGTTCGCGCAAAATTGAATAGCATGCGGCCCGTTATATCTGGCATAATGGCAGAGGCCCGGTGGGACGGATATTCCGTCCACTTTGCGCATTATGCTGGCAAGCTGGAACAGCACCTTATGAGGAACGGCATCTCCTGCCGCGACGCGGACGCCATAATCGAGGAAAGCTCGGAGCTCTACTTTGAAAAGCTGCAGTCGCCGGAAGCAAAGTTTTTCAAGCTTGTAAAAAAGCGCGACCCGGCGCGGCTGTTTGCAGAATCCGCGGCAAGGGCGATAGAAAGACGCCTGCCGGAGGCAAAGGGCACCTTCGGGTCGTACGGCGAGATCGCAAAGTGCATCAGGTGAATGGGCAAAGTAATAATAAATGAACTAACGGTAGTGTGGTAATTGATAATCGGGATTCCAAGGGAGTTGAAGGACCAAGAGAACAGGGTGGCCTTGACTCCCCGCTCCGTCTCGTCGCTCGTCAGGTCGGGCGGCAAGGTAGTCGTTGAGGCCCAGGCAGGGGCAAGGAGCGGCTTTTCAGACGAAGAATACAGCACCGCCGGCGCGGCGGTGGTCGGCTCTCAGGCAGAGCTGTACGACAAGGCCGACCTGATTGTCAAGGTCAAGGAGATACAGGTGGGCAAGGGCGAGCACGCGCATATCAGGCCGCACCACACGGTCTTTGGCTTTAACCACTTTGAATCAAGCAGGGAGCTCACGGACGCGGCGATAAAGTCTGGCGCGACTTTTATCTCGTTTGAAAAGGTGGTAGACGAAAAGGGCCAGACGCCGCTCCTGATGCCGATGAGCAAGATCGCCGGCACAATGTCCGGCATCTGGGCGGGCTTTTTCCACAACTACGCCTTCAAGCACGACAAGTCCATAAGGCTCAAGACCGGCGCGGACCTGGTCAAGGCCAAGTTTGTCGATGGGTTTGAGCGCATCGTAAACGTCAACATCGACTCCGAGCTGAAGCGCATGCTGTCGCTGCAGGACAAGCTGGCCATGATATTTGGCGGCGGGAGTGTAGGGGAAATGGCCGCCAGAGTCTGCTCGGCGCTCGGGGCAAAGATCATGATAATTGAAAAACGCGAGGGGCGCAGGAAATACCTGCAGGAGATCAACCTGCCAAGGTGCTCCATCGTCGCCGCGGCCGACCGGGACGTCCTGCGGAGCGCCTACGTCATCATCGGCTCTACCTACGACAAGGAAAAGGCGGACAGGGTCATTGACGAAAAGATGCTCAAGGAAGTCTCTGAAGTGAGGAAAAAGATAATCATCGACGTCGCTGTGGACCAGGGCGGCAACTTTCCCTACGTCAACCCGTCAGGCAAGTATTCCCCGGCGAGCACCGGCACGATACTGACGCCGGCGCAGATCGACTATTTCGGCAACATCTTTATCCGCGTGCCCAACATCCCGTCGATCGTTCCGAGGTACGCGTCGACAGAGCTATCCGCGATAATAGCGGAATATGTCAGGCACGTTGCGAACAAGTCCCCCAAGCCCGAGCTTGCAAAGGCAGTCAGCATCAGGGGCGGCAAGGTGCTGGACGTCGCGATAATCAAGGCGCACAATCTGAAGTAGCCTTTTAGTAGAAAAAGATTCCAATCCGGATATAAGCAGGGCACATCAGTTTTGTTTGGATTATGCTGTGCCCGATTTGCAAGACAAAGATCGATACTGCGTATAACGACCTTTGCTTCGACTGCTACAGGAGGCAAAAGGTGGAAAAAGACAGGACGAACGGCCGGATCAGGCAGAGCGTTGCATGAAAAAGTGGGGCCGAAGGGATCTATTCTGACGCGGCAATTAACCGCAATCAATTGAACCCTTGATCCACGGGTTTCTTCTAACTAGCCCTTGTGTTAGATCTGGAGCCCGTTGCGATGCCAGGCTTCGCTACGACCCCACCTAGTTTGGCATCGTGCTATGGATAGCATAAAGATGTCCGTATAAGTCTTGCGAGGTTTTTCAAAACAGTGGCTCAAGCGAGGTAGAGTTCATCGGGTTCCCCGCGCCTTTCTTGCCGACGTGCTGGCCATCATTGAGGTACCAGCGCTGCGAGTCCGGGAATAGCGGCAGGTGCAGTTTTTCCCCGGTGTCCGAGGCGAGAAAGCCGGCTATCATTGTGTCGTTGTACGTCCTCACCATCTTGTGCGCGGCGGTCGGGACAATGAGGTTAAAGTCTCCCAGCGTGCTGTTTGCCATCAGTTCGGGGACGGCGCCAAGCCAGGAGGTTGCGTTTGCGTTGCCGAGCAGCACCTCCCTTTCAGCGTCGAGCCACTCTTCGTCAAACTGCAAAGTCAGCAATGTCACCGCCGCCTGCTGCATCGCGGAATGAAAGTTCTTTTCCGATGACTCGACCCCTACGATAAAGCCGTTCCAGATGCCGGCGTCGCCGGCGGTGTAGCTGCGCGTAAACACCATCGCCCTGCCCGTGATCGTCTTGCCTTCGACGTCGAAAGTGTATTCCACGTCGTGTGCCGGGATCATATGTGTTGAATTATTGCCGTACGGCAGCGCGTAGACGGGCCGCTCCGACTCGACGCTGTACGAGTCCAGGTTCTTTTTCAGCACTGGCAGGACCTCGCTTGCGAAATACTGCTCAGGGAGCTTGGCGTCAGAGATCGCTACAGGGGCGTTTCCAAGCGACGTTTCCCTGACCTGCTCTGCAGAAACCGTGCCGGAGCAGAGCCCTGCAGAATCGCAGAGTGAGTCGCTTGGCAACAGGTGGAGGGGCATGAACGGCTGAAAGACGTAGAACAGCGTGTTTTCGCTCGCCCTTGCAAAAAATACAAAGCCTGTCATTGACTTGTACGGCCGGATTATCTGGAGGTCCGCGCTCCAGCCTTCCGGCATAAAGGCTGTCGCGGCCTTTTCCTTCGGGTCGGTCCACTTTGCAAACCGGCTTTCCTTGGACGCTTTGGCCTCTATGGATATCCCGCCGCCGTATTTCGTGCCGTTCAACACCAGCTCGTAGCTGTAATCCGGCTCGGTCGAGTTTGTCTGGATGAAAAACTTTGACGATCTGGCCACGTTCTCAATCATCGTAAAGGTGACGGTATTGCCCTCGGCAGTCGCGTTCCACCAGTCGGGGGCGGACGCCTTTTCCACCGGCGCCGACGACGTGAGCGTTATCTCTGCATCGGTGGCGTAGACGGTCCAGTTGGCCGGCAGGAGCAGCACCGTCCGCTCGCCCATCTGGCCGGTCGCAAATTCCGGCTCTGATTCCTGCGCGTACGCAGGATTCAGCAGCAAGAGGAGCGCGCAAGCCAGCCAGCTATAACGTATCAAAACGGTCAGCCGATCTAGCTTGCACAGCGATCGCATTTAACGATTAGTTTGATCAATCTTCTCGAACACTGTTCTGCGAGCTCGTTCCGAAATTGATAAAATATTTCATTGGCTATCATGAGCAGTTGGCAGGAGAGACGCAGCTACGGGCAAGAAGGACCAGGATAAAGATCCTGAGGGCCATAGCGGACAGGAACGGCATGGCGGGCTTTTCAGACATCAAGGTCTCTACCGGGCTTTCCACCGGATCGATCTATTACCACCTGGAGCGGATGGGGAGCTACGTAACAAAGGACTCAAAGCACTACATGATTACCGAAGAGGGGCTGCAGTTTCTGCGCGAATCCGACCCCAGGTACTCTGGCCTAGCGCCGCCGAGGAAGGAGGAGCAGACACAAGACCCGGGCAGGTCCGAAGAAGCTGTCAGGCAGGCGCGGCACTGGGAGACGCGCCAGTACGCCTTTGTGGGAACGACGGCGGCGGTCATTGCATTTGCAGCCGCCGGCCTGTTTACAAACTGGCAGATCTTTGCCGGCATTAGCTCCGGCGTGGCAGCGTCTGTGGCAGTAGCAGGCGCGCTTTTGGCGTCACTCGTGGTGCTTGGCAGGCGCGCGTACCCGGTCATCGGCTATAGGGGCACGATCCTCTCTGCCCTGGCGCTTGGAGTCGTGCTCGCAAGCGTTTTCGCGTTCAACCCAGAGATCACGGGGGCGGCACCGGCGCAGTCATACGACAATTCGATGGACGCCCTGCTGTCGTCGTATTCGATGCACTGGAAGATCAGGTAAGCGCGTGGATCTGCCTGCTTGCCAGAAAGAGCCCCTTGACGTTTTTGTCCTGATGCTGGATTTGAGGCTCGGGCGCCGGCTGCGGAACCTGCCTGTCCTCCCTTCCTCCTGACAGAAGCTCATGCGTTTTCTCTATCGATTTCGCCAAGAGCTGCGAGTTGCCCGCCTTTACCAGCTGTATGATTTCCAGGCACCTCTTCCTTACAGTCACGGTGCTCACGTCAGCCGCTATCGCTATCCTGAGCTGCGTGGTGTACTCGCTAGTCTCTATCGTCGCAAGGTAGAGCGAGGCGGCCGCCAGCGACACCGGGTTCTTGCCGGAGAGCAGCGCGTTGTCGCCCACGAGGGCGAGTATCTCGAGCGCCTTTCTCACCGTCCTTTCAGACAGGCGCGCCTTGTCGGCGATCCGGGATATGCTGTTTGAAGGCACCGGTAGCGGGATGTTGATCTTCATTTCGCGCAGAAGGAACTTGTAGTAGTAGACGATGTTCCTCCGGTCGGCGTTGCCTATCACGTCCTGTATTTCGTGTATCGAGCGCGTGGTGCCGGTGTCCTTGCACGCGATGTATATCGTCGCGGCGACGATGCCGGTTATCGACCTCCCCTTGATCAGTCCCTTTTCAAGCGCTTTTCTGTAGATGTAGGCGGCGCGCTCTGCGACCGGCGTGCCTATGCCGAGGATCTCGGTTATCCTGCGGATCTCGCGCATGGCCTTGTTGAGGTTCTTTGTCTTGGAGTTGTTTGACACGGTTATCTTGTTGAGCCTGCGCAGCCTGTCGATCTCGGAATACCCCCGGATGTGCTTGCCGTTTGCGTCAATGTTCTTGTTATCGATAAAGCTTGAAAGCCCCATGTCGTACATCATGAGCGACGCGGGCTCGCCCGTCCTGTACCGCTTGTCCATCTCTTCGAGCGTGAACGCGCGCCTCTCAGCCGCCAGCTCTATGCTGTCGCGCGCGACTATGCCGCAGCTGCCGCACACTTCTTCGCCGCTGTCCGGGTCGCAAATGAGTTGCCCGCTGCAAACCATGCAGAGGTTGTCTGTTGGCTCTTGTTGTCTGGCTAACATAGGGACAGACAGCAATAAGTCGCTTTAAAGCCCTGTGCAGAAGGAATTCAGAAGGATCAAGAATATCAAAATATAGTTAGACGCAACCGATCTGTTGTTTTAGAATATTGTACAGTGGCGGTTCTGTATGCGCCTTAAATATCACTGCTTCTTTGAATCACTGTACCTGAACTTGTCCAGCTTGATCAGCTGGTGGTAGGATCCAAACTGCGCGGCGTCCGCGCTGTCCAGCGCCGAGTCTCGATCATCCTTTTCGTCTGCAAACACCTTCAGCATCCTGTACGTGGTGGTGCGCTGCGCCGGTGTCCTGCCCGCGGACCTTATCAGCTGTCGTATCTCCTTTGGCTTCATCAGCTGGCCGTGCTGCGAGCCTGCGGCGGTCGAGATGCTCTCGTTTATCAGCGTGCCGCCAAAGTCGTTCACGCCGGCGGCGAGCAGCAGCTGCGACATCCTCGCGCCCTCCTTGACCCACGACACCTGAATGTTCGGTATGTGGTTGTTGAGCATTATCCTTGCCACCGCGTGCATCTTGATCACTTCGTTGCCGTCCGCGCCGGGCCTGATGTTTGGCACCGTCCCGTGGCTGTACATCGGCGCTTCGGTGTGCACAAAACTGAGCGGCACGAATTCTGTAAAGCCGTGCGTCTCCTTCTGGATCTCGCGCAGGAGCGCGATGTGGTCCGCCTTGTGACGCGACGTTTCGACGTGGCCGTACATTATGGTCGAAGTGGTCGGTATGGAAAGCGCGTGAGCCTGCTTGATGACCGAGATCCAGTCCTTCACCGAGATCCTGCCCGGCGAAATGGCGTCGCGCATGTCCTGGTCGAGGATCTCCGCCGCGGTGCCCGGCAGGCTCCCGACACCGGCTTCCTTCAATATTTTCAGGTATTCTGGCATGGGCGTCTCCGACCTTATCGCGCCGTACAGCACTTCTTCCGGCGAAAAGGCGTGGATGTGCATGTCGGGCAGCTCCTTCTTGACCGCCCTGCAAATGTCGGCGTAAAGGTGGCCGTCCATCTTGGGCGGGAGGCCGGCCTGTATGCACACCTCTGTCGCGCCGAGGCCCGCCGCTTCCCGCGCCCTCTTTACTATTTCCTCTTTTGGCAGAAAGTAGCCTTCCTCTTCGCGAAAGTCCCTGCTGAAGGCGCAAAAGCCGCACTGCTTTATGCAGACGTTTGTAAAGTTGATGTTCCTGTTTACGACGTATGTGACGTTGTCGCCCACCGCCCTCCTGCGGAGCTCGTCCGCGACAGTCACCGTCAGGTTCATTTCAAGGCCTTTAGAGTCAAATAGCGCTACTGCCTCGTCTGTGGAAATGTCCTTGCCGCTCAATGCGCGGTTGAGTGCCGCGGCCACCACAGGGTCGGCGTTTTTCAAAAGGGAGTCAATCATTGACGTAACCCTCCCTCACCAGCCCCGAGCTGTCGGCGATCAAACCTATGCGCTGCAAGAGCCGCTCCGACGTAATAAATCCACCTTTGAGGAACTCCGGGTATATCGGAAGCCGGGCTCGCAGCCTTCGCCCCCTGCCTTCGGTGGCCTTTTGCACCGACGCAATGGAGGGCCACGGGAATTCCGGGTTGACGTGGTCGATGGTGACCGGCGATATTCCCCCCCAGTCGTTGATGCCGGCATCGATGTAGCGGCCAATGGCGTCCGGGTTGAGGTTCGGCGGCACCTGCACGTTCATTCCCGGCATGATAATCCGCGCCATCGCGACTGCGCGCAGGAAATATTCCGGCTGCGCAGCCGGAAACTGCGCCATGCCTGTCTCCGGCTTGGGCGTGAAATTCTGTATAATGACTTCCTGGATGTGGCCGTACCTTTCGTGCAAATGCTTTATCGCAAACAGCGAATCGACGAGCTCTTGCGGCGTCTCGCCTATGCCGACTAAAAGCCCGGTTGTCATGGGCATCCCTAGCTCGCCCGCGCTTTCAAGCGTCTTTATCCTCACCTTCGGGTTCTTGCTGGGCGCGCCTTCGTGCGGCATGCCTTTTCCCATCAGCCGCTCGCTTGACGTTTCCAGCATCACCCCGAGGCTTACGTTGCTGTCCTTTAGCGCCGACATTTCTTTTTTCGTCATGCTGCCGGCGTTCGTGTGCGGCAGCAGGCCCGTCTTTTCAAGCACGAGCTCGCTCATTTCCCGGATGTATTCGACTGTAGATGAATGCCCAAGGGAACGGAGCCACGCGCCGGCCTGCCCGTACTTTTGCTCCGGCCGCTCGCCGGTGACAAAGAGCGCCTCCGTGCAGCGGAGCTTTTTGCCTGCCTCGGCTATCGCCAGGACCTGCGCCGGATCTAGCATCGAGAGCATCGGGTCGCCCGGCTCTTTCTTGTATGTGCAGTACGTGCAAGTGTCCCGGCAGAGGTTTACTAGGTTGATGAACACCTTTCTTGAATACGTGATTGCACCGGGCTTTGCCATGTCCCGCATCTTGCCGGCGGCTGCGACCAGCATGTCCGTGGCGCATTCTGCCATCAACTGGCGCGCCTCAGCTTTTGCCACCGGAGATTCCATCGCTCTGTTGAGCATCTCGGCTACGGCAGGATTTGCGAGCAAGTGTGGTATTGAAAGGCGGTCCATTATTAATAAACGATTTTACGGCGATTCCTGCTGGCTGGGCCTTGCCCCGAGCACCGCCGTGACGTTCAATTCCTGCCCGTCGCGCAGGATCGTCAGCTGGAGCTCGTCGCCTACCGACTTTTCTCTCTGCAGGTACACAAGTATGTCGTCTATCTTTCTCACCGTCTGGTTGTCGATGCTGACAATGACGTCGCCCCCGAGCTTGACTGGCACGCCTTCGATGGTCGCGTCCTCGTCTCCTCCCCGGATGCCTGCCGCTTCTGCGGGGCTACCGGCGACCACTTCCATCACCAGAAATCCGCGGGGCTCTTCAAGGCCGAGGCGCTCGGCTATGCCCGGCGTCATGTCCCTGCCGGCCACGCCAAGCCACGGGTGCTGGAACGACCCCGCGGTGATGAGCGACGGCACGACTTTGTCTATCGTGTTTGACGGGATCGCAAAGCCGACTCCGGCGAACTGGCCGGTGGTCGAGTAAATGGCAGAGTTGATGCCTATCACCTCGCCCCTCATGTTGAGCAGCGGGCCGCCCGAGTTGCCGGGGTTGATCGGCGCGTCGGTCTGTATGACATCCGGTATGGAAAAGTCGCCGGCCTCCTGCGCAGGTATGAGCCTGCCGAGCCCGCTGATGATGCCGGCGCTCATGGAGCCGGAAAGCCCGAACGGGTTGCCGATCGCGGCGACCTGCTCGCCCACCCTGATCGCGGACGAGTCTGCAAGCGGCAGCGGGACTAGCTTTTCCGGCGGAACTTCTTCCACGTAGAGGACCGCGAGGTCGGTGAACGGGTCAGAGCCTATCAGCGACGCGCGGTAGACGGTGCCATCGAGGAACGTGACGTCGACCCTGCCCCCGCCGCTCACCACGTGGTCGTTTGTGATGATGTGCCCGTTGTTGTCGTAGACAAAGCCCGAGCCGAGCCGGGAATCAAACTGGTCGGTTTCGTCGCTGTCGGTTATCTGCACGACTGACTTTTCCACTCTTGTGAACAGGTCCGGAAGGCTCAGCTCAGTGTTGGAAGCTTCGACCGTGCTCACCTGTCCCACTTCAAAGGCGTCGTCGTCGAGGCCGGCCCTCCCATCCTGGCCCGTCTGCTTAAAGTCAAAATCATCAACTAGCGGGATGCCAAGGTCGTCGAGATCAACAAACTGCGAATACGCGAAAAAGACTGCAACGCCGGCGATAATGATTCCCGCCGCCAGGACTGCCTTGTTCAATGCCATTGAAAATACCATGCCATCATCTAATAATCTTTTGCTCGAATGAAAAATACGGGCGTCGCGCGCCTACCTGCTGATGTAAGGCGCGCTCAGCTCAACCTGCGGCTCTTCTAGGAACTCGGCCAGGCGGTTGTAGTAGAGCAGGAATTCCCTTCCCTTGTCCGTGGTCCTGTAAACCACGCCGCCCTGCGAAACGTCCTGCGCGATGAGCCTCTTTCCGATCAGCTCGCTCAGGTATAGGTGCACCTGCTCGTAGCTCAGGTTCGCCTTGTACATGATGTGGGTCTTTTTGATTCCCGACGTGGCAAGCGCCAGCACGTCGCCCATGATCTGGATTTTTCCCCTGTTGTTTTTGCGTTCTGGCATCATTTCTGCACATATCGCAGGCGGCAGCATACATTAGGTGCGTGGCGTTTCACGTTGCTGGAACGTCCGTTCCACCGATTTGTATTGCAAAATCTTAGCGTATGGGATGCTGGCTTTCGCTTATGGTATACTGCCTGCCCCGCCAGCTCACCGCGCCCTTCTTGCTTGCGTCGGCTATTGCTGACAGAAAGCCAAGGGAGATAATGGCGCCACTCAGCGGGGAGGCGAGCGCGTACGCCGGGCTCTCAAACACCCCCAGCCTGCACTGGACAGCAGTCGTCGCGATTACCAGCGCAATCGTCGCCAGCTGGACTGCGAGCAGTATCTGGAATGAAACGTTTCCGGCGAGCGCGGCCGCCAGCAGGTACGGAATGAACGCGAACGGCGCAAACAGGATAAAGAACACCGCTGCCGCCATCATGCAGGCACCGGACCTGTTCTGGTAGTAGAGCGGTATCATGAGCCGGCGCAGGCCGTGCCACAGGGTCGGCAGGTCCCGCGCCCACACGGCCTCTATCTGGCGCTCGCCCCTGACCATTTTCAGCCGGAACTTGGCCTCCTTGACCTTGCCCCCGAGCGCGCCATCCTCCACCAGCTCATGCCTCACGCCCTCGTGCGTGCCGACGGCCTCGTACGTGTTTCTTGTAATGGCGAAAAAGCTGCCGAAAAAATAGCCCGTCTTTGTGTTTGGGTCGTTGACGCGCAGGGGCGAAAAGCGGGTATGCAGGAACGTCGCCAGGGCCGGCAGGGTTATCTTTGTCCAAAAGTCGTTGCAGATCAGCTTTGGGACCGCGGTCAGCGCGTCGAGGTTCTGCGACACCAGCTGGCCCAGCGCAAGCGACATCGCTGAGGAGGAGTGCTCGGTGTCGGCGTCGGTAAACAGCAGCACTTCGCCTTTCGCGCGCAGGTACGCCTGGTGGCACGCCCAGTTCTTGCCCGCCCACCCCTCCGGCTTTGCCGGCGCGTCGACGTGCACCACCCGGGGATCCCGGGCAGCGTACTCTTTTATTATTTCGCCCGTCTTGTCTGTGGACGAGTCGTTGATCGCGATTATTTCAAAGTTAGAGTAGTCCTGCGCGAGCAGGCTTTCGATGCAGCGCGCGATATAGCGCTCCTCGTTCCTTGCAGGAAGGATCACGCTGACCATTGGAAAGCGCGTCACGCCGGCGCGGTCAAACGACTCCAAGGTCGGTGCCTGCCGGAAAGACTTGCCCATGTAAGCAAGAAAATAGGCCCACACGCCAAGGACGCCGGCCATTATCGCGGCGATCACAAGGTTGGCCACCGTGAAGGCAAGCTCCATCGTGTTAGCTAGCGAGAAATAGGTTATTTATTCGACTGCTTTTGCGATCCTTTCCAGCGCTTCCTCGGTCCCTTCCGCAATGTGCTTTTTCACCATCCCTGTGAACATTCCGAGGAACCCGGCGAGCTTTATTTCCCACACCACGTCGATTCTGGTCCTGTCGCCGGAAGGGCTGAGCGTGACCACCTTTGTGCCCTTGAGCGGGCCCTCAGTTATCGCTATTTCCACAGACTTTTTCGGGTTAAGCACCACCGTCTGGCGGCATTTAGAGTCCTTGAAGGCGATCGTGACTTCGCGCTCGATCGTGTTGCCGCTCTTGCTGATGTTCTTCACCGTCTTGGTGCCGTGCCAGTACCGGGGCTCGTTGTCCACGTCTGCAACTACGTCCCACACCCGGTCAAGTGTGGCAGAAACTTCCCGGCTTGCGTTGATGGTTGCCATTGCCCGGAATCCGTGCGGCGCGGTATATTTGCCAATCTATATTTTTGTTGCTTGTTTCTGCGTCAACTGCGCTTTGCAGACAGTTTTCGGTTGGCTTTTCGCGACGCTGCTTTAGCTTGCCTGTTTGCCTTTCTTGCCGTTTTCTTTATTTTTACAGCTCCCCTCCTTGCAGCCCTTTCTGTTTTCCGCGCCGCCACCTTGCCCCCCTTTTTAGCTTTATTTATTCCACGTTTTGCTGCTCTTGCTGTGCGAGGGGCGGCCCTTGGTGCCTGCTTGGCAGTATCCATGGCCGCTTTGCCTGTTTCCATGGCCGCTGCGGCCGTCTCCTCTGTTGCCCTGGCTGTCTCTGCCACAACGTTGCTGTCCCGGATTTCCCTTGCGGTGTCTCTGACGTCCGTGGTCGTGTCGCGCGCCGCGACGGCCGCGTCACGGGTTGCTTCGGCTATTTCGGTTACCGCGCCGCTTTCGCGGAAAGTCTTGACGCTGTCACGCACTGTTTTAGATGTTTCGCGAATCCTTTTAGCAGCGTCCTTTACTGCTTCGGCGGCCTGTTCAGGAGTCAGCTCGATCTTTTCTGATCTGGCTCTGCCGCTGTTTCTTGTAGCCATTACAATTGACAAGTGCGCACATCCTATAAAAAAGGAGTTTACGTTTTTTACTGGAAACAGGCTAGTGCATGCTTACCTTGACAGTTTCGTGCGGCTTGAGCCTGTCCCAGAACGCGCCCAGCATGATGCCAAGCAGCCCCCAGAACATGCTCATGGTAAACGCGCTTGCGATCCTAAAGTTGACGACAAGATTCATCGGCGCTGATATCTCGTCTGGGTTTGGCGGCATTGCCACAAACGCCACTGCCATTATCGCCGCATAGACGGCCGGGATGATGGCCTTCTTTGCCCGTACCGCCCCCAACCTTCTGTAGAGGAAGGCAAGCCCCAGAGCGCCAAAGCCCGATATTGCAAGGAACGCCAGATAGATGCCCTGCCGGTAGCTTATCGTCTCAGGATCTCCGACTGCGGGCGGGTTTGCAGGATACTTGAACGCCGGGACCATAAAGAGCACCAGCCACATCACTCCTGCAAGTACCAGCGCCTTCTTTTTGTTGCTGAAGCCAGGAAGCGAATCTCGCGCGTAGGCAAAGACGATGCCAAAGAGCGCGCCTATCGACAGGCCGAGGACCGTGCCCGCGGCGATTTCGCCGCCGCGCTGCCAGATGCGGTAGGCGTCATATTCGTTCGGGTTGAACAGCTCGCCGGCCGCGATCGCGTTCTGGTTTTCAATGTCGATCGCCCGGTCAATGAACGGCTCCACGAGGCCCTGGTTTACCATGCCGAGCATTGCGCCGGCGATCGCGCCGGAAAAAAGGGTTATTGCAATAAAGCGGAGGGTTTTCATGAAGCGTCACCTCTCAGGCTAGTGGCACGGGAATCCTGCTGCGTGCCTCATGTCGTGGTAGAACTCGTGCATCCACATGTCCTGGTACGCCTGCTCTCCCTGCGCCATGCTGAAAATGTGGCCCTGGTCAAACCCCACCATAAAGGTCCCAAGCGCCATCACGCCAAGCAAAACGCCGACCGCAAGCTTTGGCACGCGGGCAACACCCTTTCCAATCAGTTTACTGAAAGACATTCACCTCAGATGCAGGCGGGTGTTATATAAAGAATCGGATGGTTTATCCAACGTACAGAATAAATGTGCCGGCCGCCTTTGAATCATAATGCACATGTACATCAGGGCGCTGGAAAAAGTCGCGAGCAGGTACGCCCCGAGCAGGGCGCTTTCTTTTGACGTCGTCCACGTGTTCGCCGCGCTGCAGCTGATAGAAAAAGGAGGCAGGACGAGCAGGGACGCGCTGTCCAGCAGGCTTGCCCTTGGCGAGGGGACCGTCAAGACGCTGGTGAAGCACCTGAAGATGCACGGGCTCGTACAGACTACAAACGGCGGCACGAAAATGACCACAAAGGGAAAAGGCATATGCGAGGGGCTGCTGGCGGCGATGCCGGCAGAGATGAGCCTGCCCAGGTGCTCCGTCGCCCTCGGCAGGTTCAACTACGCGGTGCTCGTCAGGGAGTTTGGCTTTGCAGTCAGGTCCGGGATAGAGCAGCGGGACGCGGCGATAAAGATGGGCGCGACAGGCGCGACCACGCTCCTTTTCAGGGACGAAAAGTTTGTCATGCCGGCGAGCAGCCAAAATTCGCTAAGGAAAGAGCCGCAGGTGCGCAGGATGCTGGCTGAAAAACTGGTGCCAAAAGAGGGCGACCTTGTGATAATAGGTAGCGCAGAGAATGAAAAAACGGCCGAGCTCGCGGCCAAGAACGCGGCGCTACTGACGATATTCAGCCACGAAAAGCATCACTGAACTTCTGTCCGCGTGCCGTCCTTGCTGTAGGCGTAAACCTTGCCGGCCTGCTCGTCGAGGGTCTTTTTGTGCGAGCCGTCGCAGAATGGCTGGTTTGCGGACAGGCCGCACATGCATATCCACTTTGTCTCCGTACCGACCTTGACTGCCATCGGGCCCTTGTCCTCCTTCCTAACCAATCTTGCCATGAAGGCGGTTATGTCGGGCTGTTAAATAAACCCGGCAGTAGCCCTGCGCTGACCTAGTTTTCCGGCGCTTACTAGCTCGTGACTGCGTCAGGGTGCAGGTCCCTTCTGTGCACCTCCATGTCGTCGGCGCTGTCGAATTTCTTGCCGCACACGTCGCATTTTTTCCTGCCGCGCCGGCCGTAAAGGTGGTCGGCAAGCCGCATCAGGTAAATGCCAAAGCCCCACATCGATCATCAATGGGCGTCATTTCATTAAAAGTTAACCATGCTTTTTTCAAGCCTTATATCGCCCAAGGCGCAATTCTAGCCGTTGGCGTTTGCAAGGATACTGGTGTGTGTGGACGGCTCCGAGTCGTCGATAAAGGCCGCCGGCCACGCGATCGAAATTGCGAAAAAGCACGACGCCCAGCTCATTGCCCTCAACGTCATCGTGTCGCAGCTGGGCTACGCCTATTCTTCCGGCGCGTTCGGGCTCGCCGGCACTCCGGGCGCCATGAACGACCTTTTGAACAAGGCAAAGCAGGAAGCGAAAAAGTGGTTTGACGAAGTCGAGAAAAAGGCCTCGGCGCAGGGCGTCAAGGTAAAGGCAGAGATCGTCGCAAGCCCGACGTCGGTGGTGCCGGCGATAGTTGACTATGCAGAGAAAAACAAGGTCGACCTGATAGTGACGGGGACAAAGGGCAGGTCGGGCTTTACAAAACTGCTGCTTGGCAGCGTCGCGTCCGGCGTCGTGACTTATGCGAGCTGCCCCGTGATGGTCGTGAAATAATACCAGCTAGAAATTATCAGGGCTTCTTTTTACTAGCTAATATGATAAAAAATGAAGGGGGCTACCGCCGCCTTTCTTCCGTCCTCATCGTTTCCTGGTAGCTCCTTGACGCCTCTTCAAACGTCCTGACCGCGTTGACCCCTATCTTTGAAAGCTCCTTCATGTTGTCCCGGGTGTACTGTATGGACGCCTTTGCCGCCTCCATGTTTGCAAACATCATGTTGTTGGCCACCCTGGTCGCCGCTATGGCGTTGTCTGAAAAGTTCCTTGCCATCCTCGCGTAAACTTCAGTCATCCGCCTTGGCGATATCCAGTACGTGCTGTACATGTTCTCGATGTACGGGACCCACGATGACTGCATCGAGTTGACAACTTCCTTTTGCAACTCCAGGTAGTTCTCCGCGATGTCCCTTGCGGCGTTGATCGTCTGCTCCTGGTACTCGTTGAAGGACGCTGTGTGGGCAGAAATGTCCTTCCTCGCCTCTTCCATGGCCCTCCGGGTGCTGTCCTTTGCTTCGTCAAGGGTCCGGGTCACGACCTCCTGGGCTTCGGCTTGGCGCGTTGCGGCCACCTCGTCCTTTCGCTCCTCTTTTCGCGATGTCATGGATCTGGAGAGCGACCATACCACATAATGGTTAGCTCTGTCGATTCTGGCATCAGGCTACACATGGGAAAAAAATGCCAATCTTTTTACGGCCGCGTTAATGAATAACCAGCGGGGAGTAATTGCCATGTCCGGCGCAGTGCAAAAGCTGGTAGGGTTCTGGCGCAGGTACGAGACCCTGAACCTAAAGATAGCGTTTGTGCTGATATCGCTCCAGCTGGTGCACCTCTACTGGCTCACTGCCGACGTGGTGGTCAAGATGATAACCGGCGAGAGCGCCCTGTCAGTCAGCGGGCCTCTTTTAGTATTTTTCATAATAATAGACTACATCGAGATCCCGGCGCTCGTGGCCGGCCTGACCTACTATGCGCTGAACGTATACAAGCGCGAAAAGGCGGCGAAGAACGCGCTCTTGCTTGCGATGCTCGCGGTGCAGGTGTTCCATATATTCTGGATCACCGACGAAGTGGTGTACGATACGTTCTTTGGATCTCCCAGCGCGATCGAGATCCCATACTATGCCGCCTGGGTTGCGATACTGATCGACTACCTTGAGCTGCCGGTCATTGCAGACCTGTTCTACAGGACGATAATAAAGGGTGAGCGCGGGTCAAAGTAACCTCGCCGGATGAAACTGTATTATATGTTGAAGCTCACAGGTAAATCAATGATCAAAGTAAGCGAGACCCCCGAAAGGCCGAAATACCACTGCGAAAAGTGCGACAAGGACTTCCCGAGCGCGCTCGATCTGGAAGAGCACGTCAAGATAGACCACGCGACCGCGGTGTCGAATGCCTAAAACCCTTATCATTCATTTTGCGCATGACTCTGCATGGTAGAATCTCCAAAGGAGGAATACAACTATACCTGCAACGAATGTGGGGCGTCGTTCACCGCGATGGAAGACATGACAAGGCATCGCCGGCAGGGCTACCAGGAGCCCCTGTAGGCGGGTTGACGATGAGATCTGTAAAGACTGTATAACGTTTAACTTGCTTTCTGTGCATCAAACTGCATGCTGGACGGAATTGGAATCGGGCTGCTGTCAGGCGCCGGGAACAAAAAGATCGTGGCGGTTGCCGGCGCCGTACTGATAGCGATAGGCATTGCGGGCATGATCGCCATAGGCTCGCAGGCTTCGGAAATCCTGACGACGCGAGGCGAGTTTGGGAGCCCCGATCTGGCCAGGTCGTACTTTTACAGCGAGTACGCATTCATGTTCGCGATAGTCGGCGGCCTTGTGCTGCTGATATTCGGGCTGGTGAGCATGCAGGGAAAGAAAAGCCCTGCGGCGCAGTAGCCTTTTATACGATATTGCGCAGCAGGACCAAAAGCAGGCAGGCTAGGGAATCTACAGATAGACACCCCCTCCCCTTTCGGTGCTCCATCCGTTATTAGCAGATTCCGCGGATAATTGCCAATGTCAACAACAGTTCAGGCGGAAGCATCAAAACCGCAAAAAAAGATGCAGGAATGCAATCGCTGCAGGGCAGCAGGCTACCCGAACCAGCCGATAGCCTTTGAAAAGATCGGTGAAGACCCGGCGACCGGCAAGATAAAGTGGAAGCTGATAGACGGGAACGGCATCGAGCACGTGCACAAGGGCGCGGCAGAGTCGCGGCGCAAGCGCGTCGTGGACATTGCCACGGTGTCGGACGTCAGTGAAGCAAAAAAGCTGCTCGCGCTCGGGTGGGAGTACAAGACTTCGTACCCGGCTACGATCGCAAACGTGCCGCACTACGTGCTGGTAAAGCGCGAATAACGCCCGCAAACTTTTTCTTTTTTTTAAAAAAATAAAGGGTGGCGCTAGAACGGCGATCCGGTTATCCACCTGATGACTGTGAGCTCGCCGCTGGCAGAGTTTCCGAACTGATCTACCACTATCACCTTCACGGTGCCCTGGAACTTGTAGGTCGTAGTCACGGTCTTCAACACTTCTTCCTTCCCCGTCGAGTTGCTTATCCACCTTTCAATGACGGTCACGTCGTCCTTTGGTACGCCAAGGGCCCATTCCAGCGAGCCGCTTGAGGTAGTCTCGGTCGTGCCGACGACTATCTGGTCGGGGAAGGTGACGGCGGAGGCGGATTCTCCGGCTTTAAGCGTCTCGACCCTCGCGACCGCGTTCTTTACGTAAATGGTAGCTTCGGCGTTTGGGGCAAGACCTTCGGCCATTATCACGGCAGAGCTGCCGGGCAGCTGGAAGAACGGGCTTACCGTGACTGATGTCCGCGAGTCGGCGTAGATCGATTGCACGTTCAGGACCCCCGTCCCCTGCAGGAACAGAAAGAGCGCGAGCCCCGATATCGCAGCGCCTATGAAATATCTTTTAGAGGATTTTTCGGTAGCCACGATCCGTCAAGCGCGTGATTTGTTAAAGAACCTGCTTGCGCTAATGTAGGGTGCTTATAGTGGCGGCCTCTAATTGACGAAAAACAGCTTTTGATCGCTCTGTGTTTCCGCAGCCGACCAGTCCACGCAGATTGGGCAGACGTACAGTATCAGCCGGTCGCCAGTGTGGCGGGTCAGCATGGGCGTGCTGCATGACTCGCACTTTACCACGTCGCATGTTGCTTCTGCCATGACGTACAGTGGCTTTCATGAGTAATAAAGAACTTGGCGCCTCTCTTGCGTTTATATCAGCAACCTTGGCAATAGCGGCCGCTCTTGGCGCTGATAAACCCG
Organism: uncultured Nitrososphaera sp.; assembly: GCA_964476255.1. Lineage (GTDB taxonomy): Archaea > Thermoproteota > Nitrososphaeria > Nitrososphaerales > Nitrososphaeraceae > Nitrososphaera. Next base: position 8,287 of record CAYYYR010000056.1, on the reverse strand, counting down.
CTTCAGGTCGTCCTGTGGACTTTTAGGCGCAACGAGCACGACGTCATAAACCTGTACAATTCCCTGTCCCCGGTCATGCAGCTGGCGACAGGCGGCGACATGCTCAACTTTGGGTACTGGGACGGGGCCTCAGACCCGGTGGCGGCCCAGGACAGCCTGTGCTCGCTGGTGGGCGAGGCTGCCGAGCTCGGCTCTGCAAAGAGGCTGGTAGACGTAGGGAGCGGGCTCTCTGCACCCGCGGCGCGGTGGAAGTCCGCCCACGGCTCTCTTGACATCAACTGCGTGAACATCAACTTTCAGCAGCTGCTGGCTGCCAGGCAGGCAAACAGGGTGTCGCTGCTTAACGCGACGTCCACTATCCTGCCGCTTGCCGACGGGTCTGCAGACCGGATAGTCGCGCTGGAATCTGCGCAGCACTTCAGGCCGCTTGGCAGGTTCATAAGCGAATCAATGAGGGTGCTCCAGCCCCGGGGGCTGCTCGTCATCGCGATACCGGTGATGACGCGTTCCCTGCCGTTCTTTAAACTCGGGATCCTCTCCTGGACCTGGTCGTCAGAGCACTATGCGCTAGAGTACGTGAAATCGGCTATTGCAAACAACGGGTTTGAAATCAAGGACGTCAGGCACATTGGCCACCAGGTTTACGAGCCGCTGGCAGACTATTACGTCCTCCACAGGAACGAGCTCAAGAAGAAGATTCTGGAAAAGTACCCGGCTTTTCTTGAAAACGTCCTTTACAGGTCGCTCTTGAAAATGAAGTATGTCTCAAGAAAGGAAATAATCGACTATGTCGTCATAAAGGCGTCAGCCCACAAGGTAAATTAGGCTTGACGCCTTCAGATGGGAGCAGATCAAGAGATAGTTTTCTAGCGGAATTGCGCAGGCATCTCTATTCTTCAAATGAATCTTTTACTTTCTTCAGGCCTTCAGTGGTCCTTTTTATCAAAGGAGAAACATCGTAGCGAAGGCCGAACTCCGCTTTCAGCGATGAAGCAAATTGCGGTTTATTGATTATCTTGATTGCAGATTCGATCTGCTTCTTAACTTTGTTCAGATCTCCGCATGACATGAAATCTTTCATTGCCTTCCAGTCAGCTCTTTCACTTAGCATGGTCACATCTCTCATGTCTGTGTCCCTTCCTGCATGTATCTTCATGGCCATGATCAACTCCTTTTTTGGAACCATGGCTTCTGCCGAGTCAGTCATACCTATTGATATCTGTCTTGTTGAATTCTTCATGATGTATTCAAAGCTCCAAGTCCCATCCGTCTGGCGACAGCTAACCTCCTTTGGAAAAATCTCGACTGCAACGTGTTTGAAGCCGGCGGGTTTAACGTACCTTTTCATCTTGACCCCATAGATTGGTTGTTTCTCTACTTTCAAAGCCTTGTATCCTTCCTTATCCAGGATAGCGGCCACCTCTTTCATCCCTTTTGAATCGACGACAATGTCGCAGTCCACAGAGAACCTGTGGGACGTCAGCGCGTTGATCGCATAGCCGCCTATGACGGCGAAATTGTTACTTTGCGAGCCCAATACTTTCAGGATTCGTATGACCTCCTTTTCCCTAGCTAAAAGATCGTCGGACTGAGACATTCTTTTTACCTGCTATACCTTGTTCCCAGCCCGAGGCCGTATTCCTCATCCAGCATCTCAAGCGCGGGTTCGAAGGTGTATATGTTCCTCTTGGAGAACTCTACGGTTTTCTTTAGCGGTTCGACTTCAAGCCCATTGACAGTCTCTGAATTTATGACATTCTCGGGATATAGGACGTAATAGACGCCATACAACGTTTCTTCTGGTTTCTCCCCGTTGAGCATGCTCTTTTTCTTGTGTCCAGCAAGGAAGTTTTTCCACTTTGCTACATCAGATTCCAGCACCTTAACATGGATTGGATAGGAGCCAAAGAATCTACCTGCATTGTATCCGCCTTTTGTCCAGACAAAAACTCCGTCCACATCGGTCAATGCATACGGTAGTTTGGATTCTTTAAGAAGTTCATATCCAGAACCTATGTCGTTCTTTGAGCTTACATAGTCGTCAACAGACCTGACACTGTATCTCCCGTAACCATTGTGCTCAAGCAGGCCCTTCTTTGTCATGTCGTGCAAGACCTTCCGGGGATTAGGGCTAGCGAAGGTCCTCGCAAAGTCTTCGCTAGAAAAGTCCTTTCTCCACTTACTCAGGATGGTCCAGAGTTCGTATGACATAATGTTACTATAGTGGTAACATCTTATAAAGATGTCGCATTAAGATAAGTTTCTTGAGACGCATCTTAAGCCCCGAAATTGCACTTGCAACCACGCGTTGCTGTCGGAATTGTACATTCACAGGAAGGAATATCATCCAACTCCAGAACATTCTCCGAGGACGTTTCAAGAAATGAAATAATCGACAACGTCGTCATAAAGGCATCGGCGCACAAGGTAAATTAGGCTTGACGCCCAATTATGTCCTGCAAATCGGCTAAACCCCAGTTTTGCCAGAAAGTACAATGTTCAAGCTAAACGAATATGTCAACACTCAGCCAGACATAGTGGCGCTCTCGCTAGTTTCCATTGTCGTCATGATGGGCTCGAGTATGGTGACGCCGTCGCTAACGCTTTACGCGCAGCAGGACCTCGGGGCCAACGAGTTTCTTGTGGGCGCGGTCATCGCGGGCTTTGCCATCGGGCGTCTCGTGTTTGACCTGCCTGCAGGGTTCCTCACCGACAGGCTTGGTCTGAACAGGACCATGATCCTCGGCCTTGGCGTCCTTGTCGGGGCGTCGACCTTGGCCGGTCTTGCCCCGAGCTACTGGGTGCTCCTGGCAGCTAGGGTGCTCGAAGGAATCGGATCGTCAATCTATGTCAGCGCCGCCATCGCGTTTGTCCTCCTGTCGTCCGACGCGGCAAAGCGCGGGACCAGCATCGGGAGCTACCAGTCGATGCTAATGCTGGGGCCCATCATTGGGCCTGTGGTTGGGGCTCCGATTGCAGTGTTTTTTGGTTACAACGCGCCGTACTTTGCATTTGCATCGATGGCAGCTGCCGCCCTTGGCATCATAGCGGTACTCAACTACCTTGGCAGGTTTAAAGTCGCAAGGCCGGTTTCAGAGCAGGAGAGCGACGTGCGTCGGGCAAGAATGGTCGTTTACCTGAATGCTGCCGCTATCGCCACTTTTGGCTTTGCCTTTCTCCGCTCCGGCATCTACACCACCGGCCTACCCCTGTTTGCATACGGCAGCCTTTCCCTTTCGGTGATTGACGTTGGTATAATACTCACCGTGGCATCGGCTGCAAACTTGGTCAGCTCTTTCTTCTCTGGCAGGGTCACCCAGACGTACGGGATGCAAAAGCCGCTGTTTGCCGCAATCCTGGCTTCAGCAGTCCTAGTTGCGATGATCCCGCTGGCAACGTCCATGGCTTTTCTGCTTGCGATCATGACCCTGATAGGCGTCACTTCGGGGTTCTTTGGCCAGTCGATCGCATGGGCCGCGGAGCAGATAGAGGAGAAGGTGAAGAGGAAGCAGAGCAGGAGCGGAGCCGCGCTCGGCATCAACTCGCACGTCACGCGCGGAATCGGGTTCAACAGGATGATAGGCGATCTCGGGCTGGTGCTTGGGCCGCTCTTTGTAGGCTATATCATCTCGGCCTTTACAGGAAACCCGCTGGTGTGGTTCATCTCGTACGGCCTGACCAGCGCGGTGCTCGGTATAGCTTCATTCCTGATTCTCGGTACGAAAGTGACGTGTAAAATCATGCCGCGGCAAGAGTAAAGTGGGCCCAATGGTAAACAGTACAATTTTTTCCCGTGCCGGGAAAACGTAGTGTGCCGCAGTTGGTTTGAACCCCGCAATTAAAGGAGCTGGCGGTCCCGGAGGCTTCCGCACTTTTATCGTGACAAATTCTGACCTGAACGACTGGTTTCGGATTGCAGCTGACCCGTCACCACAATAGAGTGCGGCGAGCGAAAGATAAACTTTTGGAACCTAGCACTAGGAGGGATCACGTATATACCGGAACGACGTTCTATGCTCCATGAACATAATTACTGAAGAGTATGATTCTCCCGTAATAGCAAAAACATGCGGATGCAAAACGAACAAGAGAAAGGTTACCTATGGATTCTTGAGCGATTCACATAGCCTGTGCCTTGACAAGAAAGACCTGATTTCTGCGCAGCTTGAAGCGTGCGAGAAGCTTGTGAAATACGCTAACGACGAATATGATAGGCTCGCGGTCGACAGGGAAATAAGGGAACTGAGAATGGCACTCGACCTCATGACCTGACCTGGTAGATCTAATTTTCCAACAAAGACATACAGTGCACTGTCAAGTTATCGTCGGATCAAGCTTTGTCTTATGATTTTCCATCCGACGAAGAATTGACAGTACCCTGGGTACAATACAGAAAAGTAGTGGGCCCAAGGGGGTTTGAACCCCTGGCCGACCGGTTATGAGCCGGTCGCTCTACCAGGCTGAGCTATGGGCCCATGCTCGAAAATCTCTATTCGAAGTATGTATAAAGGTTTTGAGAACTGCGAATACCCACCTATTCTTTATTTTGTTCCACTTGTACTATTGATGCTAAGTAACCCCTAACGAGCGTTGCTAGGTGAACTTTTTGGATATGTGGACGGACGGTCGGAAATGGAGTTTCGAGGGAAAAATAATAGGATGCCAGACCTTTGGTATCTAATTTTACTGACGATTGTCGTAATAGCGCTGTCACATTCTCTGCAGTAATAATATGACCATGAGAAGCTTGGCACTCATCGCACCGAATGCGCCATGAGGTTTGCAGTGATGCAAACACGTCAACAGGGTAGGAATCCTTTATTTTTTGAACTAGATTTTTCACCGCCCTTTCCTTCTCCTCTGGAGTCCCAGAAGGTGATGTTCTTACAGCTTCTATGAATTGATCCGCTTGTTTTTGGTATTCTTGCCTGAACCTTTCCTCGAGTTCCACTTTGAATTCGTTTCGGAAGAGCCTACTCGCTTCAGCCCTGAGTAATTCGTTCACTTTGCGTTCAAGTTCGCAGAACTTGGCCATGTCTGGGTCTCTGGAAATGACATTGCTAGAGTCAAGGCCGTTCTTTTTCACATCTTCAAGAATGGTATCCAGAAATCTCATAGCCTTTTCGCATTCTCCGAGCTTTTCGGTCAAGAGTGTGTCTCTCTGTGCCGCCACTGCATCATAATTCCTGATTTTGAATTCATCAGTTTTGTTGCGTCGTGTCTGAACCTTCAGGGCGTCCTGATATTTCTGGCGATTTTTTATAGCATCCATATCGCGGAACAGGTCTTCAGCGGCGTCTAGGTAATCCATTATGTAGCTGCCTCCTGCGAATCGTAGATGACTAGTGCAGCTAAGGCCATATGTAACAGATCCTGAACTTCAATCTCGACGAACGAATAATTCGGATACTTGTTCCTAAGTATATCTCCGACCTTGACTGTCTTTTTGAACCCAATTCCTCTGCAAATGTTTAGACAAGCTGAGAGGCACATGATCGCATATTTTATGCCAAATTCAACATTTTGTTTCGGCGAGTACCAGACCGCCAGTATTACTTTGGCTAGCCTTATCACCTCCAAATGGGTCTCATTCATTTTCTGTACTTCCAAATGCTCTCTGTTGGCCTTCTCTATCATTACCTCAAGCGCAGCATATCTCTTTTCCCGTTCCGCTATCAGAGACTCAAGAACTCCCTTTCTTTTCTCCAAATTCGCGACAGATCCATACGAAATAATGGCTGCAAAAACACTCTCGGGGAGTCCGAGCGCCCCGGCCATTTCCACCAATTTAGCGATGGCAGTGACACTCAGTCCCATGTCCAGTAGAGCATCACTCATAGCCAACTGTGTCTTGAAGTGGGCGTTATCTGCTTGGACCTTTTTTAGCGTTGATTCCTGATCAATAGTCTGCCTTTGCAGGCCCAAGAGTTTTTCTTCCATTTTAGCAATGCTGCCAAAAGTGCTAATCCCTTCCAGAACATCTTTTGGTTTGCCCAATTTTTTCGTCGTCTTGAAAGTGGTGTCTAGCAAATCATCGGTATATCCGATTGAGTATAGATCTTCGCATTTCTTTATTGGCACTTCCAACATCCTCTTTTTTTCTTCGACTTTCCTAAGTTCGGTAGTTTTTCCCCTACAAGGCGATCAATTTCATCTTGGCGTTGGATCTGTTTCTGATGGGCGATTTTCATTTTATCGATGCCTCTTTGCAGCGAAATAGACTGGAGAAGCTCGTCGGGATCATAGTCGCCAGATGCTTCCTTGAACTTTTCCAGAGTCCCCATGCTGTATCCACAACTTGATAGCACTTCCGTTATGGTGTCTACCTTTGCAGCAATCTCCGGGCTGATCCCTTTGTCTTTCATTCTTTCGTATAGCGACAGTGTTTCGCCCGGGTCCCTTCGGGATTGTAAAGTATCTTCAAGGAATTCCATTATCAGGCCGGGATCGAGTCTGCTCCTTATGATCGGAAGGAGCCGGTTCAAGTCGTCAGAAGTATAGTCGGACGTTGCGATTTCATTGAGGACCTTTCCGAAACTCCTTCTTGCCTCTGTATCTTTGGCCCCGACTCCTGCAGTCATTTGCTTTATCGCAACCTCGCTCCACGCTCCGCCTAGTGCCTCACAGATCTCCCTATTTGACAGGCCCAGCTCCTTCAGCTGACGTAATCGCACTTTGACTATCTTGGTCCCTGCACGGTCCAGCCTATTCGGTTGCTGCTTTCTGATTTCCAGCACTTCCTTAACGGTTCGTGTTATTTCATCATGTTGTTGCATGATCGCCTTCGACCATTGGCAGCTGGTATTTAAACACTTTGGGTAACGGGGCTTTGGGCTTTTTTTAAAAAGTCGCTAGACCATGCTCAGAAAACTGCTTAAGCGCATAACATGGCTCTTATGCGTTCTTACTTTTTACACAAAGCCGGGTAACGGTAGAGCCCGTCTTAGGCTCCAGGATTTGTGGCGGTGGGCAGATCTAAGAATATCGGAAATCTGTCAAGGTTATCATTAAGATAACAACGATCGGACTGAGTATATTTAGAAGGTCCGAAGGTTGGTAATGGATATCGAAAATAGGTTATCTGTCTCGGCCCTATAATTGAGCAGACGTCAAGGTAAGTTCCTTGTAGAAATGCATAGTCTCAGAACTAGACCACGAAAAGCCAGGACAACAATTTTCTTAATATCCTGTAATCCTCTAACGGCTATCTTGGTATCCACCTACTATCCCCCTGATATCTTTCATGCAAACTTAATTGGAAGAACACACAACACTGTCAAACCAAAAGGTCGGGACCAATAGGGAGCAAACTGACCTTTGCTAAATTTTTATATTTACGTTTTTAACTACCAAGCAAGAATTATAGGCCTCCGGATTCAGGTCAGATGGAGCCTAGGGCCAGATGTCGCGTAGTGAAAGATCTGAGAGATGTGTTTCAATTGCGAAGGACAGCAACCAGTGGACCGCTGTCGTAGGTTTGGATGCTAGCAGTTCGTGCCGACGTACTTTTCCTGCACCAAGTCTAACAGCATGTTCTGCGCCTTCAGCGACTCGACTGCTGCGTTGATCGCGGCTTCCTGCCTGTCCGCCGGGAGCTTTTGCAGAATCTCCCTCCACACCTGCGCGTGCCTCACGTCCGCCTCCTCGTGTATCTCGAAATATTTCGTAGCGTCCCCGCTGTCCATTCCGTAGAACTTTTTGAGCCCGTCGATCTTGCTCCTGCTTATCTGCGGAAGCTCCATCTCGTAGGCGTACATTGCCGCCACTGCCTCTTCATACGAAGCCCTTGAAAGGTCCATCATTTTTTCGACGGCGGCGTTTGTCTTTTCTGCGCCGTCATAATCGACAAGTTCGCTCCTCGAAACGCCCAGCGCGGTCGCAAACCTCACCCAGGGCTCGACGTGCTCGGCCTCTTCTTTCGCGTTGCCGGCGACATCTGAGTTGTCCGATTCCTTTGCGATGCCTTCAACGAATTTTGGCACTGCCTTGACTAGCTGGAAATACTCTTTCGAATAACCCTGGAGGTGATCGACCGTCAGCTTGCCCTCCGACCACATCTGGTAGAAAGAGTGCTTTAGCAGGCTGCGCCTTTCAATTTCCGAATCGATCCTCTGGATAATGTCCATACGTAATCTCTTCTCTCCCTCATTGAAAAACCTTGCTAAGAATTAGCAAGAAAGGATTTTATGGGAAGGTTCTTGACAAATCTGCGAGTGCTCCGGTGGTGTAGTAGCCAGTACTGGCTGCACAGTCCGGTCAAGCATTGTGGCCTTTCAAGTCGCAGATC
>CAYYYR010000055.1:0-33727 GCA_964476255.1 uncultured Nitrososphaera sp. | reverse complement strand
GCGGTGTCGGTGCAGATAGTGTTTGGGATGCTGGTAGTCACCCTGCGGCTGGAGCCCCTGCTCGTGGCGACCCACCTGTCGACAGGCATCCTGCTCTTTGCCATGACCCTGATGACCTTCCTTACGTCGTATAGGCTGGCGAGGAACCGCCGGGAATCAACAACTCTATAACAATTGACCAAAACCCTTAATAGAAAAAAGGCGCGAAAAAGACAAGAGAGTTGCAGCAGACAATTCTTCTTTTCTTGTTGACCAAAAGCCAAACATGGCGGCCCTGATGTCGACCTACCTCCGCGCCGACGGCTTTTCCGTGGACCATACGCCCGACCCTTCAGAAGCGCTAAAGTTTGCAAGCCAGATAAAATACGAAATCGTCATCACCGACCTCGTGATGCGCGGCATGACCGGGCTCGATCTCTATCGGGAAATAAGGTCCTATGACGGCGAGGTCAGGTTCGTGTTCCTGCTCTCGGCGTCGAGCGAGGCACTTCGGCTGATGGGGTCGCTTGAGCGGGGCGACGTGATAAAAAAGGACCTGCTGTCGATAAACGAAGTCATTTGTAAAGTAAGAGCGGCGCTTACGAATAGTCGCTGAATATGCTGTTGATTTGCGACAGCAGCTCGTTGCGCAGCTGGATTACCCTCCTGCGCTTTTCGCCGTCCAGGTCGGCCATGAGCAGCGCGTCAAGCCCCTCCACCAGATACTTGATGTTCGTCATCGTCAACAGGTTCCTCTCCTCTTCCCGATTTTTGCTCGCCATTGCCCTACAGATCAATGACGTTGCTTGTTATTAAGAACGGCGGAAGGTTTGAACAGAAAATAGTAATATCTGTCCGCTGCAATTCTGCCCTATGGCCGAAAGCCAGCAGACCACCATAATCAACCTGCACAACTCGGGCGTGCCGGCGGAGACAATAGCGCTCCAGCTCGACATCAGCCTGGAGGAGGTCAACAGGGCGATAGCGGCCGCCGAAGAAAAGTCGGCAGCAGGGGCGTCGGCGTCGCTGGCGTCGTTCTACCTTGACGCCGTAGTTGACCTCGACAAGGCGATCCAGATGGCCCAAACGAGGGTGTGGAAGGCGCTAAAGGTTGCAAACACGTTTGACATCTCGGGAGAGGAGACGGACGAGGTATTGGCAAGGCTTGCAAAGTCAAAGGCGATGCTGGTGATACTCCACATCGACCTTGTAGGCTCGACCCGCATGTCATCTGACCTGCCGGCGGACAGGCTCGCCGCGATAATCCAAGCGTTCACGCAGGAAATGTCGATCACGGTGTCGGCCTACGGCGGCTATGTGCTCAAATACGTGGGCGACGCGATACTGGCGTTCTTTCTTGCGACCGACGACACGTACCTGCCGTGCGTCAACGCGGTCAACTGCGCCCGGTCGATGATCAAGATAGTGCGGGAGGGGATAAACCCGATCCTGAACCAGTACGACTACCCGGAGATGAACGTGCGCGTGGGGATCGACCTTGGCGAAAACGTGGTCGTGCAGTACGGGTGGGACATCTTCAACATAGACGGCAAAAAACTAAAGAGGCCGCACTATGACATCCTCGGCTACACGATCAACATCGCGACGAAGATGACGACGCTCGCAAAGCCGGACCAGATAGTGGTGGGTCAGATGGTCTACGACGTCCTTGACGACCACCAGAAGGCCACGTTCCACCCGCTGCAGATAAGCCACGAAGTGTGGAGCTACATGAGCGACTACTCACGCGGCGTCTACCTGCTCTACGGCACCGCCTGAGGGGTCAAGCCAGTAAATATATATCTGAAAAACATGCTATCAGGACTGTCAGATGCGCTCTATTGAATACGAGGATTCTTTTGTAAAGATTGCCGGCCTGATTGGCGGCGAGGAATACGTCAAGGTGGCCCGCGCCCTCCTGAACACCGAGGACGTCACAGACGAGGAGATTGCGAGCGCGACGGGATTGAAGATAAACATTGTTCGCAAGGTATTGTACGACATGTTTGGCAAGGCGCTGATAACCGGCATCCGGGTAAAGGACGAAAAGAAGGGCTGGTTCGTCTACCGCTGGCGTGCAAAGCAGGACCAGGTTGACAACTTTATCGACAACCAGAAGAAAAAGATCCTTGATCGGCTGCACAAGCGTCTGGATCACGAAGAGTCGACCGAATTCTACCACTGCGGCAACCACGACTGCCCCCGCGTGAAGTTCGACTCGGCCGTTGAGCTGTTCTTCAAGTGCCCAAACTGCAAGGGCCCGCTCAACATGGTGGACAACACGAAGGTCAAGGAAGCGCTGCGGTACAAGATCGACCAGATAACGACAGATGTTTCTTCGTCAAAGAAATAGTCATTTTGAGCCTTTAGCTGCGTCTTCGCCAGCGCAATATTCCTTATTTAGTTTGACAATCTGTCTATGCCATGACAGGCGTTCACCAGCGTTCAGTAGAGGTGTCTGATTCCCCGATAACCAGAAAGCAGACCTACACGTCGCTCCCCCGCCCGGTCCAGTGTGCACAGTGCAACCACCTTGCCTACTGCAAGGTGATGTACGATCTGGGCGACGTGATCAAGGTAGAATTTCTATGCAAGGGGTGCTGCGACGCTAGCTGACTCCGGCTGACGCGAGCCCGCCGCTGCACGCCGGGCACTTTTCAACCCCCCCGCCTGCCAGGGCGGACGCGCACCAGAAACACGAGCCGCACAGCAAAAAGCGGACCTGCCTTGCAATCTTGTCAAGCTTCATTGTAGATCGAAATGGATAGCCAGCTCTACGACAACTGGCGTTAATATAGCTACGACAAGTCGTTCTTGAGGATCGCCCTTGCCGTCCTGAAAATCTGCATCCACATCTGCCACGTCAGCCTGCCTGTGTTTGTGTTCTGCCTGCTCGGATGGTACGAGGCTAGGAGCACCCTGCCGTTGACGTCATAGCGCGCCCCGTGGGCAAACGCGAGCCCCTTTGCGCCGGTAGCCCGGCAGTAGGCGTCAAACCCGATCTTGCCCAGCGCAAGCACCACCCTGACGTTGCGCAGCAGCTGGAGCTCCGAAATGAGGTATTGGGAGCAGTTTTGCAGTTCAGACGGGAGCGGCTTGTTGCCGGGCGGCGCGCACCGCACCGCGGCGGTGATGTACGCGTCTTTCAGCACGAGGCCGTCGTCTTTGCTCCTGCTTGTCGGCATGCTCGCAAACCCGGCTTTGTGCATCGCCCTTGCGAGCCAGTCGCCCGAGCTGTCGCCGGTGAACATCCTGCCGGTCCGGTTGCCGCCGTGCGCCGCGGGCGCGAGCCCCACTATCAGTAGGCGCGCGTTCGGGTCGCCCCAGCTCGGCAGCGGCCGCGCCCAGTACTCTTCGCTTGCAAACCGCTTTACTTTATCTTGGCCGACCTGCCTGATGTACTGCGACAGTCTCGGGCATAGCGCGCATTTTGTTATCATGGAATTGAGCGTGGGCAGCTTTTGGGCGTCCGGGGGCAACAATAGCAACTTATCTACTATCAGAATAATCTTTTTATCACCCGTAAGAGCGTTCGTCTACGTTTGTCTACTGACATTAATACCGGCGATGAGCTGACGTGGATCGCCGGCTCTGTAGTATTGAGCGATAACCCGCCCCTTCAGCTGAAATACTGGAGGAAGAAGTTTGGAGTAAAGCAGGCAGACCTGGCCAGAAAGATGGACATCACCCCGTCAGTACTGAGCGACTACGAGAAGGGCCGCAGGCCGTCCCCCGGGGTCAACTTCATCAAGCGCTACCTAGTCGCGCTCTACGAGCTGGCCAAGTCAAACGGCAAGGCCGCCAAAGAAATGGCGCCGCCGGTCGCCAATGTGCATATAAGCCAGCCATAAAGATATACTGCATGCCTCTCATTCTAGTGTTAATGTACCCCGGCAGGACCAAGGAGCAGAAGGACGAGTTTGCAAAAGCGGTGACCGACGCGGCCGCGCAGATACTGAAGACAAAGCCAGAGCACGTCATAGTAGTCTATGACGAAAAGCCAAAGGAAAACTGGTTCCAGTCGGGCAAGCCGTTATAGGGAATGTACGATCCCGACGACCCGGAGCTCAAGTTCATGGCAAGCGGGATCATCAACGCGGTAAAGAGGCATTCCATCCAGTACAGGACCCTGTCGGGGCAGGAGATCTGGGAGGAGCTGCAGAGGAATGGCTACAAGTTCCCCGTGAGCGGCAGGCGACTTGACTTTTTGTGGGAGTCCGCCCGGTGGTTCGACGCCCTTGACCTCGCGATAAAAAAGCTCAAAAGCGAAGCCCAGTAGCAAACTATTTCTATTTTCGTCGTCTTCCCCTGCATTGCTTGAAGAGAATCGCCCTGGTGCAGATGCGCTCGTCGGAGGGCAAGCAGGAGAACTTGAAGAAATCAATCGAGTTTATAGCTGAAGCTGCGAGCAAGGACGCGGATCTCGTATGCTTTCCCGAGTTCCAGATGGCGTTTTCGCCCGGCAGCCAGTCCGCGGCGCAGCTGGCCGACGTCGCCGAGACGGTCAGGGGCAACTTTGTCTCAGAGATCGCAGCGGCCGCAAAGAAAAACAGGATCGGAGTCGTCGCGGCGATCTATGAAAAGAGCGGCAAATCAAATCGCGTCTACGACACAGCAGTCATGATAAGCCCCGCGGGAAAAGTGTCGTCCGTGTACCGCAAGCTGCACCTCTACAACGCACTGGGCTTCAAGGAATCTGCAAAGCTGGTGCCCGGCAAAAGCATCGTCAAGCCTGCAAAGACAAATGCCGGCAGCGTCGGCCTGCTGATCTGCTACGACTTGCGGTTCCCCGAATTATCAAGGATATTGACGGTCAGGGGCGCGGACGTGCTGGTCGCGCCTTCCGCATGGGTCGCCGGCGAAATGAAGGAAGAGCACTGGCAGACGATGATAAAGGCGAGGGCAATCGAGAACGGCTCGTACGTGGTCGCGCCGGACCAGCTGGGCAACATCTACTGCGGCAGGAGCATGGCAGTCGATCCGTTCGGCGTCGTGCTGGTGGACATGGGCCAGCAAGAGGGAGTCGAGGTGGTAGACATCGACAAGTCGCGCGTGCAAAAGGTCAGGAAGTCGTTGCCGCTGCTGAAGAACCGCAGGACGGACGTTTACAAGTTATCGTACTAGCACGAAAGCGCAAGATGGTGGTCGTTGTGGGACGTCTTCCATTCGATCCTGCACTCGTGCTTGTCAACCGGGCACGGGAACCTCTCCCTGCAGTATCCGCACATGTGCGAATGGTCGCTGTAAACCATCATCAATCGCAGTAGGCGCCCGTTTTCTTATTAGGTTAGTGAAAGGATACTAGCGAAGCATATTCTAGAACATCACTTCTTTTTTGACGGGCACTGCATGTTGACGCAGATTTTCCACTGCTTTGCCCGCCTTGCAAAAATAACCCCGACAACGGGCCAGCCGCACTCGGGGCAGGCCTTGCCGCTGGTCCTTATCAGGCCCTTTTGCGGTAGGGGCGCGGTGGCCTTGCAGCCTGCAGGATAGTTCGAGCAGCCTACAAAGCGCTTTTTCGTCTTGTACGACTTTATCATGCGCAGCTGCCCCTTCTTGCAGACAGGGCAGGGGCCCAGCGTCGCGGCCTTTGTGCTGTCGGCAGACGCCGCGTCGCCTATCCGCGCGCCAATGTCGGCTTCTTTTTCCATGAACGCCGCCAGCGACTCTACCAATTTGTCGACCGCCTGCTCGATTACGGAAACGCCGTCGGCGGACCCCTGCTCCACCAGCTCCAGCTGCTCCTCCATCGACCTTGTCAGGCCGGTGGAGACTATGGCCGGCACGAACGCCCTCATGGAGTCGATTACTGCAAAGCCGAGGTCGGTCGCCTCGATCCCGCCCCTGCCCGAAGCAATGTAGCTGCGCTTGAACAGGGTGGCGATGATGTCTGCCCTCGTGGCCTTCGTCCCGATCTGCTCCTGCTCCATCCTGGCGAGCAGGCTCGCCTGGCTGTAGCGGTAGGGCGGCTGCGTGAATTTCTCCTCCATCTCCACGCCCCGGTTTTTCACCACGTCGTCCTTGTGCAGCTCTGGCAACTCGCGCTGCTCCAGCTTCACATAAGGCTTGTAGAACACCATCCAGCCTTCGTAGACGGGCGCCCTGCCTTCCGCCTTGAATGCGTGGCCGTTCACGTCGATCGCGACGTCGGCATGTTTGCTTATGGCCGGGTCGCCAAACGTCGCAAGGAACCTCTTCACTATAAGATCGTAAACCTTGAATTCGAGGCCGCTCAGCTTTTGCCGCGGCGGAACACCAGTGGGGTAGATCGCGGGGTGTGCCGTGTCGGACATCCTCCCTTCGCTTGGCACTAGCCGGCCCTTTGAGAGCAGTATCGACGCCAGCCTGCCGTAGCTTCCGATCCTTGAAATGCCGGAAATTATCCTGCCATATCCTATCGACGGCGGCAGCTTTTGGCTCGACGTGCGCGGGTACGAAATCAGCGCCTGCAAATACAGCTTTTCCGCTATCGCAAGCGCGTAGCCGGGGGCGAGCTTGAACAGCCTGTACGCTTCGCGCTGGAGGTCGCCGATGTTGAAAGGCGCCGGCGGCCTGAGCACCTCCTTGCTTTCGCTGGCGTCGGTCACGGTCCCGTCCCTGCCGACGCAGGCGCCCATGATCGATCGAGCTTTTGCAAGCGTCCCAATCTTCGGCTTCTCGTACTGCGCGAAAAATGCCTGACTGTTTTTTTCAAACTGCGCGGCTACCGTCCAGTAGGGGTCGGGGACGTGCAGCCTGATTTTCAGCTCCCTGTCGACTGCAAACGCGAGCGTCGGCCCTTGCACCCTGCCGATTGAGAGGTTGCGGTATTTGCTAGCAGTCTTGAGCGACCTTGCAAGTGCCCTTGAGAGGTTGACTCCATAAATGAAGTCGACCATGTGGCGCGACCGCCCGGCTTCCGCAAGTCCGCTGTTCGATCTTGCTAGGTTATCAAACGACTCCCTTATCTCCTCGTCGGTCAGAGTCGAGAACTTTGCCCTCCGCGCTTTTTCGTACTTGCCGCCGCACGCATACTGCAGGATGCTGTGGCCTATCACTTCGCCCTCCTGATCATAGTCGCACGCGTGCACAAACGCCGACGCGTCCTTTGACAGTTCTGAAATGACCTTGATCGCCCTTGCCGCCCTTGGGTCCTTGGCGACAGGCGCCCACTCTAGGTCGAGCACCGGATACACGCTCCTGTTTTTAGTAACATCGGACAAGCCGTAGAGGTGACCGAGCGCTGTGCAGACCTTGTAATGTCGGCCGCCATCTGTCACGTCAAAAACAGAAATCCCGGACGGTCTCGTTTCCTTTGGGTCGCCGAGCGCCTGCGCTATCCTCCTTGCGGCATCGGGCTTTTCGCAGACGACAAGCGTGTACAATCATGCAATCTTGCGTAGTTTTGTTCATATTAACCCGATCCTTTTTCGGGCTACACAGAGCCCATGATTCTTCTGTTACAACAGTAATCAAGCTATTTATAATGCAAAACGCCAATTTTTACAGATGACAAACAACAAAGTCTGCGTTCTTGGCGCAGGCAGCACCAAATATGGAAAATTAAACGAGAGCATAATTGAGATTGCTCTGAATGCGGCCAAAGACACCATCGACTCTGCCGGGATCACCCCAAAGGACATCCAAGCAGGCTATATCTCGAACGTGTTCGGGGTTGCAGACAAGCAGGTCCACATGGCGCCTGTCATCATGAGCAACCTTGGCATTTCCCACGTCCCCGGACTTACTATTGAGTCCGCTTGCGGTTCCGGCTCTGTGATGTTCAGGGAAGCTTTTGCAAACGTGGCAGCCGGCTTTTACGACTGCGTCCTTGCGCTCGGCGTTGAAAAGGTGACGCACACCGGAACAGCGCGCAGCACAACTTTATTCTCTTATTGCTCTGACTTTTTCTACGAAGGCGGCAACGGCGCCTCGTTCCCGGGATTGTTTGCGTCGATGGCCCGCGCCTACATGCACACGCACAAGGCGACCGAGGAGGACCTCGCAAACGTCGCGGTCAAGAACCACGAAAACGGCGTCCTGAACCCAAAGGCGCACGTGCGCAAAAGGATCACGGTCGACGAAGTGCTAAAGTCGCCGGTGGTCGCTTCCCCGCTCAAACTACTCGATTGCTGCCCGTTCTCCGACGGCGCTTCCGCAACAATACTTTGCAGCGAAGAGTTTGCGAAAAAGAGCGGCAGGCTGTACATGGAGATTATCGGCTCCGGCAGGGGCGCTTCGCCGGCTGCAGTCCAGGGCCGCGAAGACATCACCACCATCCCGAGCACCGTTGCAGCCGCAAGGCAGGCATACAAGATGGCCGGCGTGACTCCAAAGGACATCAACTTTGCCGAAGTGCACGATTGCTTCACGATTGCAGAGATAATCGACATTGAAGATCTAGGATTCTTCCCCAAGGGCAAGGCCGCCCACGCGGTGAGGGACGGGGCGACGCGCCTCAAGGGCGAGATCCCGATCAACCCGTCAGGCGGGCTGAAATCAAAGGGCCACCCGATCGGCGCGACAGGAGTCGGGCAGGTGGTAGAGGTGTTTGACCAGTTCACCGGCATGGCCGGCGAGCGCACGGTGCCAAACGCCGAGATCGCGCTGACGCACAACTTTGGGGCCACCGGCGCAAGCGCCGCGGTCCACATATTCAGAAAAGTGGACAGGAAATGATGGAAAAGTTGAATAAAGAAAACACGCGAGAAAAGTTTATTGAAGCGGCCAACAGGAAAAAGATACTGGCGCACAGGTGCACCAAGTGCGGCCACCTGATGCTGGAGACCGTGCTCTATTGCGAAAAGTGCTCTGCCAGCAAGTTCGAGCACGCCGAGCTGGAAGGCTCTGGCACCGTTGTCACCTATACGATCCAAGCAGTCGCCCCGGAGGGCTTTGAAGACGCCGGCTCGTACGCCTGGGTGGTGCTCAAGCTGGACAACCATCAGCTGAGAGCGTCCGGCTTTCTCCCCGGGGTAAAGACCCCTGCCGATCTCCCCATAGGCACCAAGGTGAGGGTGACCGGCTTTGACGCCAAGCACGGCCTGATGCTCCAGAAATAGCCTGTATGTAATGCGGCACACCTAGCTTTTTCTTATATCTTCCGCCCACGTCTTTTCACTATGTACATGTTCGAGTCCAAGGTGTACGAATGCCAGTCATGCAGCGCGTTCTTCTTCTTCAAGCTGGACGCCGACGATCACACAAGTAATACGGGGCACTCTGACTTCAAGGTGACAGACTGGATGGCGCCGGCATCGCCTTCGCCGCGGCTAAATAGGGGCAAGAAGGCGCCAGTGTAGCGGCAATTACACATTTTGTTAAAAACTGTCAAGGAGACTTTTCTTATTCCAGTTATTGTAGGTTGCTAGTATGCTATCGGCTGACGTGGTTTGCGGCAAGTGCGGCTCGATCGTCTACCAGATGCGCATGCTAAAGTCGGTGAAGGACGCGCTACGCGCAACAAACAGCCGCTGCTCGGTGTGCGGCGTAGCACTCAACCCCAGTGATTTTACGGTTGCAGTGGCCAAGCGCTAGCGCAGCCGGTCGTGCTTGCGGAAGCCGCCGTAATACGCGAGCGTCGCAAGCGCTATCGCGACAATGTACCAGACCGGAACCACAAAGCTGCCAACATCCATCGCGCCCATGTGCATCGACGTCCAGTCCGAGAATTGCATCAGCATGCCGCCTTTTGGGTCGCTCTCAAACGGCACGATCCACCTGTTGGCAAACCATGCAAAATCCTCGACCACTATGGCGGTTACGAGGTTGGCCACGCCGATAAACGCCGCCTTTACCCGCTTGTGCCGGCCGAGCAGCTTGAACGACATGTCGTCCCACAGAGCGGCAAAGCTGATGAGGACAAAGATGAAGAGCATCGGGAAGAGGTGATATTGGTACATGTTGCCTATGATGGGCTCGGTCTCCCTGCTCCTGTCGAAATTCGAGTCGATGACTACCACCTCGCCGTTAGAGATCTGCAGCGCCGGGTCCTTGATGTAGTAATACTCGAGGTGGGCAAAGCTGATTGCGAATACGACCCCGATGATCGCGGTCGAGATGAACTCGATCTTGCGCGCGCCGAGGTGCTGCGCGATGTGCTCTCTCTTTGAGAGGCGGCCGTGGTCCTCGTCTGCGACCATCTCAGCTATCGTATGCGGCCATTGTTATTAAGGATACAAATTTTTCGGTAGCTCAGCTTTGTAGCAGCTTCTTGTACACAGAGTACAACATCTGGAGTTTTGCCGTTTTCTTTGGCGAAATGGTAGTAGATGGCAGGGGGAGACAAGCGCCAGCAGTTCGTGAGACAGATCACCAGCGCGACGGGAGTGGTCTACAACCAGCTCGGGCGCCTCAACATACTCGACAAAAAGTTTGCCTCGACGGAGGCGTACTACCTGGAACAGATAACCTCGAACATCAGGTCAGGCAACAACGCCCGCGCAAAGATCCTCGCAACCGAACTGTCAAACGTGAGGCGGCTCCGCCGGACGACGCAGCACACCGGCATCGCACTTGAGGCAATAGTGATCCGCTTCAGCACGATATACGAGTTCGCCATGATCCTCGACACCATCGACCCGACTGTCGAGATGATAAAGGGCATCCAGTCCGAGCTGAGCAAGGCCATCCCAGCCGCCAGCCAGGCGCTTTCTGAAGTCTCGGCCGTGACCGCCGACGTGCTGATCAGCGCAAACATCGAGGCAGACGTCAGGATCTCGACCCCGGTGGATGCAGACGCCCTCTCGATCCTCAACGAAATCGAGGGCGTGCTGGAGGACGAGGCAAAGGCAAAGCTGCCAGAGGTGCCATCAAGCATTCCGGCTCAAAAGCAGGCAGAAGAACCTGTTAAAGAGACGAGGGTGATGGTCGAAAGCTAGAGAATAGTTGACCCTTTGGTGAAGCCCAAGTAGGGCAGTTCGTACTGTTAGTGAAAAATATTTTACAAAGTAGTTTTAATCATTTACCTTGATAACGGGGGGCGATGGAACAGATGAGTTTTGATTCTCAGCCAAAGGATTCCAAGAAAGGCGGGGTACTAGAGTCCGCGTCAAGGCGCGTCAGGATGATTTTCTCGGTGATGGCGAGCCCGAACAGGATCGACATCCTGCGTATTCTCAACACAAAGGGGCCGCTCACCTATTCCGAGCTAAAGGCGCTCGCCGGCTTCAAGTCGAAAAAAGAGTCCGGCAAGTTCGCGTACCACCTGAGGAAGCTGCTGAGGCAGCTGCTGGTTGCCCTCAACAAGGCAGAGCGCCGCTACACGATAACAAACCTGGGCAAGCTGGTGCTGAGCCTAGCAAGACAGATCGAGGAGCGCTCGATAATCGAGAGCGGCAAGATGTACGTGAGGACAAGCAGGCACACCATTGAGGAGTTCAACTCTCACAAGATAATCCAGTCGCTCGTAAGGGAGGCCAACCTGCCTCTCGAGCAGGCGCAAAAGATCACCGAGGAGGTCGAGAACAAGATCTACAAGTTCCAGACGGCCTACCTCACGTCGTCTCTCATACGGGAGACCGTCAATTCCGTCCTCATAGAGCACGGGCACGAGGAGTACCGCAACAAGCTTGCGAGGGTGGGCCTGCCAGCCTCGGACATTGTCGAGATGCTCTCGGGCGACGGCGCGACAATAGACGACGTGATGTCAAAAACGGCCAGTTCGGTCTTTTCCGAGTACCTCGTGTTCAACACGCTGCCAAAGGACATCGCAGACATGCATCTGGCAGGCGAGATCAACATCTCTAACGCCGGCGTCTGGGGCCTGCTCCCTGACACGATCTTTTTCGACCTGGCAGAGCTGGAAGAAGGCCTTGACCTGAAAGGGCACTTTCTGGGCGTGGCCCGCATCCCAGCCGTCAAGGGCTCGGACGACGCTATGGCGGCCCTGCCCGCGCTGGTGTCACTCCTTTCAAGGGAGGCTACAGCAGAAGTCGTGATCGAAGGCATCGTGCCCGCGCTGCTAAAGAACATCAAAGATCCTGAAGACATTGCGTCGCGCTTTGCAAGGGCGCTGGCCGCGTCGTCCGCGGCTCCTTCGCATTCAGCCGGCCTTCCAATAACAACGATCGCCGTGCCCGACGGCGTCGACGCGCGGCAGCTCAACGCCCTGCTGGACGGCTACAAAAAATACGCCGACGCGACGCCCATGCCGAGGATCGGCCTTGCGATTGCGAGCAAGATGAAGGACAGCCTTGACCACGCGGCGGCAGCCGTGCGCAGCGGCGGCATCATCTCTATTGGCAGCAGCGTGCGGGCGAGCAGTGGCATAAAAAAATCCGGGGGTAAGGGCGGCGCGGCAGCGATGTCGCTCCACTCGCTTTCAATAAACCTTCCGCGGCTCGCCTACGAATCAAACAAGGACGAAACATACTTCCGCGCAAAGCTGGCGCTCATGATCAAGCCGTCGCTGCAAGCGATGTCGATGCGCAAGAAAACAATAGTCGACTATGTAAAGAAGGGCCTGCTCCCGTCGCTTGCAAGCGTGACCGGCTCGATGCAGAGGGGCACGTCGGCAATAGTGGTCAACCTTACCGGCGCAAAAGAGTCGGTCCACAACATCCTTGGCGAGCCCTCTGGCGAAGTGCTCCAGAAGGTGCTGAAAACAGCCGTCGAGGTGGCCGCCACGCAGGGCAAGCAGCTCGGCGAAGAGGGGGCCGGCGTCTCAATGGTCGCAGACGACAGCGGCGTGAGGTTCGCCAGCCTTGACTCTGAGAAGTATGGCAAGGTCTCGCTCCTGCAGGCCCAGAACACTACCAGCTATTCCCAGGGAATGACGCTAAATGGCAGGGAAATCCTCTCGGACAGGGCCCCGGTGCAGGAGTGCATGGCGATCGACAGGCTGCTAAACGGGGGCTTTGCCGCGAGCCTGGACGTGACCGACCTGTCGGCAGCGGAGGTAAAGGGCGCTATGGAAGCTGCAATAGAGCTGCCGTTCCTGCGCCCCCGCATCAGGCTCGCCGTGTGTACGACCTGCGGCCGGCGCTTCAGAGCTGCTGCGGAAAAGTGTGAGCACTGCAAGTCGCCGCACAGGCTGCCGGTGTATTCATAACAGCTGCAAAAAGCAGCTCCCGCCGCATTTCTTTTTTCAAGTGTCAATCGACGAGCTCGGCTGAAAAAACAAAAATGAAATCCTCCTACCGTAATTGCCAGAAAGCTTTTCATTTTTTGAAATTATTATACGCCGCGCAGCTTTCTCTCCACGCTTTATACCGGCGTGTGCACTATTGCTAATTAATCGCGCACTTAATATTGTATTAAATGTATAAGTAGAGGTAGCTTTCTGTATAGTGCGGGATGGCGGGAGTTACTGAATTTAATAATAATTCGAAGAATACGCTGAACTCGACGACGATACGCAAGCGCGACGGACGGATAGTCAACTTTGAGCAGAGCAAGATTGCGAATGCGATCTACAAAGCACTGGTCGCGACTGGCAAGCCTGATTACCCATTAGCGGAGAGGCTATCTGCCAGGGTGGTCCAAAAGATGGCCCATGGTGACAAGGCTGTTGTGCCGAGCGTCGAAGACGTGCAGGATATGGTAGAATCAATCTTGATTGAGGAGGGTCATTACGAGACAGCCAAGGCCTACATACTGTACAGGCATGAGAGGCGCAAGCTGCGAGACGAAAAGATGAAGGTCCTCAACAAGAAGGACTTGGACGAGGTGGACAAGGCGTTCGACCTCAACTCGCTGAGGGTGCTGGCAGCCCGCTACCTGCTGAGAGACGGCAACAACGAAATCATTGAAGGCCCGAAGCAGATGTTCGAGAGGGTCGCGACGCTGGTCGCGATCGCAGACGTCATGCACGACACTGCGGTGTTCAACCTTGCCGGTGGCCATACGCAGAGCATCGAAGAGGCCAAGCGCTACTATGCAAAGCTGGACGACTTTGACAACAAGCTGCGCCTGGGCGGACACTACCTGAACAAGTACCATTTTGAAGCGGTGATACGCCACTATGTCTACTGCGCAAAGCAGGGGCAGATGAAACTGAGTTTCAAGGAGCTGCTCAGGCTAATTGCGGAAGGGAAGATGGCGCAGTACGAAGACCGTGTCGCCGAATACTACAACATTATGGTATCGCGCGATTTCCTTCCAAACACTCCGACCCTGATGAACGCCGGCGCAAGGCTCGGGCAGCTGTCCGCGTGCTTTGTGCTTGACATGCCGGACGACATGGCCGCCATCATGAAGTCGTCGACGGACGCTGCGATGATATTCAAGTCGGGCGGCGGCGTCGGGATCAACTATTCCGACCTGCGGCCGGAGGGCGACATCGTCGCGTCGACGTCCGGGGTCGCGTCTGGGCCGGTCTCTTTCATGAACATCATTGACACGATCACCAACGTCGTAAAGCAGGGAGGCAAGCGCAGGGGAGCCAACATGGGCATACTCGAGGCATGGCACCCCGACGTCGAAAAGTTCGTGACCGCCAAGACAAAGCCGGGCGTCTTTGAGAACTTTAACGTGAGCGTGGGCATCTGGGAAGATTTCTGGCAGGCGCTCGTGAACAAGGAGGGTAACCATAAGTACACTCTGCGCAGCCCGAGGTCAAGGGAGCCGATGAGGCAGATAGACGCGCAGCAGCTGGTCGACCTGATCGCGCTGAGCGCGTGGAGGAGCGCCGAGCCGGGAGTGATATTCTTTGACAACATCAACAAGTACAACCCGTTGATCGACGCAAGGCACGGGCCGCTCCGCGCGACAAATCCGTGCGGCGAGCAGTCGCTGTACCCGTACGAGTCGTGCAACCTCGGATCGATAAACTTGGCAAACTTTGTGAAGCGCAAGGCGGACGGCGCGTACGAGTTTGACTGGCAGCGCTACGAGCAGGCGATCAGGCTGTCGACCAGGTTCCTCGACAACATCATCGACATGAACAAGTACCCGGTAGAAGAGATCAAGGTCGCGACAAAGGAAACCAGAAGAATCGGCCTTGGCATCATGGGCATCGCGGACCTCCTGTTCCTGCTGAAAGAGTCGTACAACTCAAAGGCCGGATACGAATTCATGAACAAGCTCGCGGAAGCGGTGTCGTACTACAGCATGGAAGAAAGCGTCGCGATCGCGAAGGCACGCGGACCGTTCCCGATGTGCAAGGACAGCGACTATGTGAATGGGCGCATCCCGGTGGCGGGCTATTACGAGCTGCCAAAGGAGACCCACACATACGACTGGGACACTCTCATTGAAAAGATAAAGAAGCACGGCATCCGCAACTCGTGGACGTCGACCATCGCGCCGACAGGCACGCTGTCCATGATCGCCGACACTGCAAACGGAGTCGAGCCGGTGTTTGCGCTTGTCTATGAAAAGCGTGTGACGGTCGGCCGGTTCTTTTACACCGACAAGGTGTTTGAGAACACGCTCAAGGAGAACGGCCTCTACAGCGACGAGATACTGACCAAGGTCGCGAACAACTATGGCTCTGTCCGCGGGCTTGCAGAAATCCCAGAGTCGATGCAGCGCATATTCGTGACTGCGATCGA
Source organism: uncultured Nitrososphaera sp. (assembly GCA_964476255.1). GTDB lineage: Archaea > Thermoproteota > Nitrososphaeria > Nitrososphaerales > Nitrososphaeraceae > Nitrososphaera. The sequence continues at coordinate 18,272 of CAYYYR010000055.1, read as the reverse complement.
CATACACTGGACCGACCACGTGATGGCCCAGGGCGTGTGGCAGAAGTGGATCAGCAACGCGATTGCAAAGACGATCAACATGCCCGGCGACGTGACTGCGGAGGACGTAAAGTGCGCCTACCTTCTGTCGCACGAGCTCGGCCTGAAAGGCGTCACTGTGTTCAGGGACGGCTCGCGCCACGAGCAGGTGCTCCACATCACCGGCAAGAACACGGGCGAGAAGGCGTTCACGGTAAAGCCAAGCAGATATGTCGCGGACTATGTCAACGCGAATATCAAGGAGCCGTACGTGCTGGAGCAGGTGCAAAAGATATTCAACGAATCGGGGATAGAGGACGACAAGCCGGCGCCAAAGGCAGCGCCGCTTCAAGAAGTTCCGGCAGCGAAAAGGCCGTCATCCACGCCGGCGATGCAGCAGATGGCAATGATGTCGGACGCGGACGAGGACCTCTGCCCGACGTGCAACGCCAGGCTGATAATCACCGAAGGGTGCAACGTGTGCATCGAGTGCGGCTTTAGCGGCTGCGGCTCGGGCTAAACTCCCTCTCTTTTCCTCTTTGTTTCAAAAACACAGTTAAAATACTGCTTTGTACATATTAATATTGAAATGTCAAACGTGCGAGTCAACGAAAGTCCCAACCATTTCATGGTTCTGGACGCGATATCGAGAGGAATGAAGACCGTTGACAAGATTGCAAGAGTAACCAAGCTGAGCAAGCCAGAGGTAGAGCTAATCATAAATGACCTGATGCAGCAGAGGCTGGTAATCGGCACGGAAAAGAAGAGCTTTTTTGGAGGCAAGAAAATGGAGTTTGCCGTCAGCCACACCGGCATGCAGGTGCTGACCACCAAGAAGGTCGAGCTGCAAAAACAGGCGCAGCAGATGCAGCAGTGGTACCAGAACGGCCAGACCCAGCAGCTCCAGGGCTACATGGATAATAACAGGATGTGGATACCGCTGATGTTGTTCTCCGGCATCATGAACGCGCTGTTCTTCATGTCCATGATGTCAATGATGGGCATGGCCATGAACCCGGCGGAAAGCGGGCAGGCGGGCGACGCGGCAGCTGCAGACGGCGGGGCTGCGGGAGCAGAGGACGGAGGCGCCGGAGCCGACAGCGGTGGAGGGGATTTCGGCGGTGGCGACTTCGGCGGGGATTTCGGCGGCTTTTAATCCCGCCTCGTGATTATTTTACCATCTAGCTTTTAGCCGCTTCCAATTTTTCTACTGTTTGTTTCCGTGAAAAGTGTTTGGCGGCAAGCGTGGCAAGGAACACCGCGGTCGACATAAGGACAATGGTGCCGGCGGGCGCGAGGTTTGCGGCATACGACACCGTGATGCCGGCCACCACCGAAAATATCGACATCCCCACCGAAATGAGCGCGGTCTTTTTGAAGCCCCTGCCAAAGAGGAGCGCGGTGATGTTGGGTATCACGATGAGCGCCGAAACGAGTAGGATGCCGACCAACCTCATCGACACGATTACAGAAACGCTCGCAAGCACCACGAACAGGTAGTTCAATTTCGAGATCTGCAGGCCGCTGACCTTTGCCTGCTCTTCGTCAAACGTGACGTACATCAGCTGCCGGTAGAGCAGGATTATTATCGCAATAATCGCGCCGGCCATCGCTAGGATGGCGAGCGTGTCCTCCACGCTGACGAGCAGGATGCTGCCGAACAAAAAGCTGTTCAGGTCAACTCCGCGCTCATCGAATCCACTCAGGAGCACGATGCCCAGCGCCAGGCCGGAGGCCAGCAGTATGGCGACGGTGGCGTCAGCCGGTATCCTGCCAGACTGGCGCAGCTTTGCGATACCAAGCGCCCCCAGCACAGAGAACGCCATGCCGGTCCACAGCGGATAGATGTTGGCAACCAGACCCACCGCTATCCCGCCAAACGCCACGTGGGATAGCGCGTCACCAAAGAGCGAGTTGCGCCTCAGCACCAGGAACAGCCCTATCACCGAAGACGTTATCGCCACTGCCACGGCTGCTATGAGCGCCCGTTGCATGAACCCGAATTCCAGAATTTCAAAAACCATTTCTATCACTAGTGATCGTGCAGGTGCATGTGGGCCTGCATGCTGGACTCCGAGTACGCCTTGAGCAGGTCAGAATTTTCAAAGAACTCGTGGGTCGCGCCGTGGAAGAACATGCTGCGGTTGATGCACGCAACGCTGCTGGCAATCCTGTTGACCGCGTCGAGGTCGTGCGACGCCCAGATTATCGTGATCTTTTTCTCCTGGTTCAGCTTTTTGAGCAGCGCGTAGAACCTGTTCTGCGTTTCAAGGTCGACGCCGGTCGCCGGCTCGTCCAGTATGAGCAGCTTCGGATCGTTCACCAGCGCCTTTGCTATGAGCACGCGCTGCTGCTGGCCGCCGGACAGCTCGCCCACCCTCCGGTCCTTTTGTGCGAGCAGGCCGACAGTGTCGAGCGCGGAAGCTATTTTTTCCGTGGAAACCCTGCCGCTCGTGATGCCAAGCGATACTACCTCCTCTACCGTCGCCGGAAAGTTCTGATCGATGGTTTTTTTCTGCGGAATGTATCCTATGCTTTTCAGAGCCTTGCTGTCTTTCTTGATGTCCTCTCCGAAAATCTTGATCGTGCCGGCGTAGCCGCCGAGAAGCCCGAGCATGCAGGAAAAGAGCGTGGTCTTGCCGGCGCCGTTTGGGCCGATCATGCCCAGCAGGTCGCCCTCGCCTATCGAGAACGAGATGCCGTCAAGCACCAGGCTGCCGGAATACGCGTACGAGAGGCCGCTGATCTCGACTACCTGCATCCCAGCCCCTCCTTCAGGTTTACAACATTCTCCCTCATCTTGTCGATGTAGCCGATCCCTGCATCCTGCTCCTCGCGGTCAATGCCCTCGATGGGACTGAGCACGAGCACCCTGCCGCCAGGGATTTCGCCGGCGATTGTGTCTGCCAGTCGGCTGTCGATCAGGTCCTCGGCATAAATGACGTCCAGCTCTAGATCGCCTGCAAGCTCGATTACCTCCTGCAGCCTCTGGGGCAGTATCTCGCCCTCCGGCGAAACGCCGTGGATGCTGTGCTGCTTCAGGCCGTACCGCTCTGCAAAGTGGGCAAACGCGTCGTGGAACGCGATAAAGTCTGACTTTTCGCAGCCGACAAGCTCTAGCTGTATGAAAGCGTCAAGCGAGTCCAGCTCTGCCACAAATGCACCAGCGTTTTCGTTGTAGTAATCTGCATTGTCAGGATCTGCGGCGGCCATTGCTCCGCGGATCTTTTCCACCTGGTGCTTTGCCAATATAGGATCGAGCCATATGTGCGGGTTGACCCCGCCTTCGTGGCCGTGCTCGTCCTCTTCATCAGAATGCTCTTCTTCGTGCTCGATGCCTTCGCTCGTGTCGACAATGAGCTTGGCTTCCATGTCGCCGGCCCAGCTTTCAAAGCCGGCGCCGTTGATGATCAACATGTCGGCGTCGCGTACGCGTGATGCGTCCCTTGACGTGGACTCCCAGTCGTGGGGCTCTATCCCCGCCGGCACCAGGCTCGACACTTCGGCCCTGTCGCCGCCGACATGGGCGGCAAATTCGTAGAGCGGGTAGAACGACGCGACGACGATGACCCTGTCCTGCCCTCCGCTGTCTTGCTGCGTCGGCCTGTCAGTGTAGACGGTGGCCAGCATGGCAAGCGGGATTACGACGGCGATGGCCGCAAGGGCGACCCGGCTCTGGTTCACACCATCATCATATGTTATTAAGAATATATATCTATGTTAATAACAACTATGGAATTACTTATAAACATCTTAATAATACTTAAGGGCGTTGACAATAGTCAGCGTTTCGCTCAACGAGGACATATTGACCGAAGTAGACAAGCTACAAAAGGCCCTCGGCTTTTCCGGCAGGTCAGAAATTGTAAGGGCCGGCATCCGGAACCTGCTTGCCGAAGAAAAGGACCGGCAGAACCTGTCGGGCCACCTTTTCGCGGTGCTGCTTGCGATACACGACGAAAAGTCCGACGACCAGGTGACAGAGATGGGGCACGGCTACGACAAGCTGATAACCACGCACATCCACAACAAGATCGACGGCGACAGGTGCCTTGAAATCTTTCTGCTAAAGGGCGACGCGGAGGAGATAAAGGACATGACCAAAAAGTTCCAGTCGAACAAAAAGATGGACCACGTAAAGCTGATCACGACGTGATCACTTTTTTCACGAGCCCGATCGGGCTTGGTCACGCGACCCGCGACATTGCGATCGCGGAGAAACTGAAAACAGACGCTACGTTTGTCAGCGGCGAAGGCGCCGCGAGCCTACTCGCGAGGAAAGGCTACGACACGATGGACGTCTACCGGCCGGAAAAGTTCGTCGTGGAATCCGGCCAGCTCCAGCACTCGTTCAGGTGGCTCATGGACTATTACTCGTACTACAAAAAGTGCAAGGCGATAGCAAAAGAGATCCTGGAAAAGAGCGGCGGGCCGATCGTGAGCGACGAGGATTTCGCTTCAATCGCAGTTGGCGAGGAGATGGGCCGCAGGCGCGTGCTGATAACCGACGTGACGGAGACGCACTTCACGAGCGGCCCTGCGTCAGTGGTGGAGAAAAAGATGAACAAGTCGATGCAGAAAAAGATGCAGGCGTGCGACTGCGTGATAATCCCGGACGCCGGCGACGACAGCGGCAACGTCCGCCACGTGGGCCCGATAGTTAGAGAAGCAGGAGCGGACCGCGAGACGCTGCGCAGGCGGTTTGGCTTTGGCAAAAACACGATCCTAGTAAGCATCGGCGGGACGGACGCCGGCAGATATTTGATCGAAAAGGCGATAGAGGCGCACCGCGGGCTGCAGGGCAGGCTGGACTCGCAGCTGGTAATAGTGTCAGGGCCGTCTCTCAAGCTGCCCGACTCGCCGGGCTACCGCAACCTTGGGTTTGTGGACAACCTGCACGAGCTGATCTATGCCGCTGATCTCGTGATTTCGCTGGCCGGCAGGTCTACCATGGACGAATCGATGGCGTACGGCACGCCGGGCATCTTCATCCCTATAAAGGGCCACTTTGAGCAGGAAGAAGGCGCCTCGCGCCTAGGCTACAAGCACGAGGACGTTTTCCGGCTCGAATCGTTGATCGAAGAAAAGATCGGCCGCAGGAACGACGGGGTGGATGCAGGCGGTGCGGAAAGAGCGGCGAAAATAATCTCTGCATTGATTGAATAATCATCAAAAGTTGAAAAGCAGCCTGCTACTTGTTGCAGGCCTTGTTTACCCGGAGCTTGCACCTTGCGGTGCTGTGGCGCCAGCTGCCGTTCATGAAATACTCAAGGTGCGGCGCGCCGTCGCGGTCGCTGACGGTCCTCTCCTGCTCGTTTTTCGGGGCGCCAGAGCCGACGCGGGGCTGGACAGAGTTCCTGAAACTCATATGTTTATGCAGAACTCCTGCTTACAGTTTCCACGCACTGGTCGCAGTATCTCTCAATGACTGCGATCCCGTTGCCCACGTCAAACAGGGCGTCTTTTGTGGCCGGCTGGCCGCACTCTCTGCATGCCCTGGGGGCGTTTGAGACGTTGTTATTGTAAGCCCTGATCGTAGAAAAAACTCTGTGCATCATTAACTGGCAGAGCGCGAACTATAAGAATGTAGGCTTTTTGTAAATTGGTGGAAAAAGGAGCAGGTGCAGAAAAATCGCTGCACAGTTCCTGCGCGTTACTTCTTTGGTTTCTTCTTGCCGGCTTTCTTCTTTGCCACGAAGCTTAGATGCAGAGCACGACTATTTAACAATAGCGAAAGTAACACGCCAGCTATTCTGGCGCAAACGTCTGCTTGGTGTCGGAGCGCTTTTTCACTTTTGTTTCCGTCATCCGCTGCGGCGTGTAGAAAATGCCGTGGTCGTTCTTCAGGTGGCTGAGAAACGCGACTCCGTTGTTGACGTTGTCCATCACTATCAGGTCGCGCCCGCAGTAGTTGCATTTTATTATGTGCTCGTCCTGCCCCGCCGCTGTCAATGCACGTGATCGTAGCTGCAGCCAGAATAAGGATTTTCCTGATTCATTATACCAAAAGTACTAATTTGAGGTGCCATACTATATGATGAGAGAACCTTGGAACAATGTGCTACATGCCATCTGACCATACACCCCAACTTTACAGGTCACCATAAATGCGGCCATGCCAACTGCCCTGTTTGCAAGGAGGCAATTACAAACTTGGAGTACTGGAGCCACATCCGGTCCCATCCCGGACACGAAAACGACGCGCCCCCGCCAAGAAAAACTTTTCCGCAAAACGCGGGAAACATACACCCGCGCAATAGATAGATTCGCAGGACTATTCGCCAAGGCCGGTCAGGTGACCGTCCGCCTTGATCTTTTCCGCGTGTGCCGATATGTAGCGCCAGATGATGTCGGCCTTTTCCGATTGGAAATCCCATGGAGCAATCAGCACTAGGTCGTTGTCCCTGATCCACATCCTTCTCTTTATCTTGCCCCTGATCCGGCAGGTCCTCACCTTGCCGTCGGTGCACTTTACGATGATGTTGTCGCCGCCGACCAGCTTTACTACCCTGCCAAACATCTGACCCTCGCCGGGCATCACCATCTCTTTAAGGGCGGATTCGTTAAGGACTCTTCTTTTGCCTAAGCTAAAAACCGAATACAGCTCTGCGCGAGCGGGTTAAAAGTGTATGCTTACTTTTGGAGCGCGGGCAGCAATAATTGACATTACACGCCAGGATGGATAGAAAAAACATCTGTGGTACTTTCCATAAGGCAGTTGCCACATTGTTCGGGGATTTATTGCTGCACTAGTTCTGCTGTAGCAAATCTGGCACCGACGTTGGTGACCTTGATTTTGCTGGTTTGGCCAACTTTGCCGTCCTTCACAAAGATTACAAATCCCTGTACTCTGGCAATGCCGTCGCCTTTCCTGCTCGTTTCCGTAATTTGCACGTCGTATTCCTTTCCTACTTCTACTGGTTTTGGACCAAAGTTACCGCCACCGAAGCGGCTTCCTCCTCCGCCACCGCCGAAACGTCTTTCGCCGTATGACATTAGTAAGTGAACGTGCGGCTATCTTCAATATAAACGCTGGATTGATTCGGCTTATTTCTTCTCGTCGCGTTTCAGCCCGTAGCGCCGGACGATCTCCTTGTCGATCTCCTCGTGCTTTATCTGCTCCCCCCTCCGGCCCGGCGTCTTCATTGCCTGCTGCTTCACCTTCTTCCTTTCCTCGTCCAGTTCAGGGTCCTTCTTCTTCCCCTTCAATTCCTGGGCATAGTTCTCACGGAAAAACTTCTCTTCTGCGCTGTCCTCGACCATATGCCACTTATAGATAGAATACACAGATATTTATCCACTTGCAAGCTAAGTATGGGATCGGAGCGCCGTGAAGAGGAGCAGCAAGAGCAGGACAGTCGAATACTTTGCCAAGACTATCACAATACCCACGTCGTCGTATTACAGCAACAAGCCCCGCACGGCCCGGTGCAGGGTCTGCGACGGGGTGGCCCATTACCGGGTCGTGTGGGACATGGACAAGATAAGCAAGATAGAATACTACTGCAAGGCCTGCGTGGACACGCTGGACAGCTAGCAGCCAAAAGCTCAAGCACATTTGGATAAAGCGATAAATCTTGCTTTGCTGGCAATTCACACAGGTTGAGCTCTAGGTTCTTTACACACGACAAGAAAAATATTGTCAGGCTGCTCACAATATCACTGCTTTCTCTGGGCACATTATCGGCTGGGTTTTTGCAAATCAACAGTTTACAAAGCCAGCCGCACCCAATCTAATATCAAAAGAAAATGCAGTAGATACAGGCCTTAAAGTAGGAGAATGGAACGAGTTGACGCTTAGAGACAAAATAATAGAGGCTGAGCTAATACACGTAAAAGCAAACGGGTTTTCCTTTGTAGTCGACGAAAATACTCTACAGGACACTTTAACGCTGCATAGCGGCCAATTCCCAAATAATGAGAACCAACATCTGTGGCTAGTGGACATTATTGCACAAAATAACAGGGGTTGGAGCTATACAATAGATGCAGCAACAGGCGAAGTGTTGACGACTTTTCCATAGAGCCGGCGAAGGCTCGAAATCAATTTGACGGGATGGCCGTTAATACCAGTGACGGCGCGGCGAGCGTTGTCAAGTACCGCCAACTACATGCGCAGAAAGATCAAGAGTAGAAGATGCAATATCAACGAAGGTTTCTGACCCTTGGATTGTGCCTGCCATAGTTCCTTGGCCTAGCCAGCCAGACAGTCGCGCTGCACTGCGGGCAATGAGTAAAGAATTTGGCATGACCTTCGTACTGGAAAACCCTCCTGCAGTTTTTGCATCGCAGTTCTACCATATATGACATTGAAAGACATGCGATTAAAGCGTTTTAAGCATGCAAAATAATCACTAGATCAGATCTTCCGGCTTTTCTTCGTTCCCGCACTGAAGGCACCTGTAGATCTTGAAGCCCGTGTGCACCATTTTGCCGCCGCACGGATGCAGGTGTCGTCGCTCAATTCCATCTAGTATAATCTTGATCTATTTATGAGATGCCCTTCTACGATTGCCCTATCTTTAATATATGGAAGAGCCTGCAACTTTCAGATACTCATGACTTCCATCACGGTTGCCAAGTTTGGCGGCAGCGCACTCGGCGTAGGGGGCACCATGATCCCAAAGATCATCGACCGGATAAAGCAGCTGCAGCAGGAGTCAAAGGTAATAGCGGTCTTCTCGGCGCCGCTCATCGAATACAACAACAAGGCGAGCTCCATGACCGACGTCGCGATACACGTGGGCAAGAGCTACGCCGCCTCGACCCCGGTAGAGATAGAAGTGCTGAGGGAGGTCTACGAGAGGATAGCCAACAAGTACGTGGCCGACAGCCGCGGGCGGCAGGAGTTCCTAGACAACCTCGACAAGTTCTACCGGCAGGTGATAATATCGCTAAAGCAGGCCGCGGAGAACCGGCGCTTTGTCGACGTAATACGGTCAAGGACGCTCGCGTACAGCGGCGAAGTGACGATGTCGTACCTGATGGACTATGTGATGCAAAGCGCGGGCATAAAGTCGTCGCACGTGTCGATTGAAAGGTGGCCGATAATAACCGACGACAACTTTGAAGCGGCCAACTTTTTGGTGCAGGAGTCAAGGCAGCACGCCGACCACCTGATAGAGCTGGTGGAGCACAGCGACGTGGTGTCGATGGGGGGCTTTATCGGCAGGACGGTCGACGGCCTTGAAACGACGTACGAGCGCGGCGGCTCTGACCGCACGGCGGCCGATGTGGCAATATTGCTGAACGACGGTTATGACGTAAAGATCGACTTGGAAAAGGACAGCGCCGTTTTGAGCGCGGACCCGAGGATAGTGAAGGACGACCTGGAGTTCATACAGTACCTGTCGTACAACGAGGCAAAGCTGGCCGGCATGTTTGGCATGAAGATCCTCGACCCGATAGCAATCAAAGAGATCGATGACAACGACCTCGACATCCCGATCGTGATCACGGACATGGCCAAGCCGGGCGCGGTCACGATGATCCAGAGAAAGCCGCCGGCGGACGGCGGCAACCCGATAAAAATAGTCACCGGCAAAAAGAACTGCTCGATGGTGAGGATGGAGAGCGCCGCGGCGTCCCACCTGGTGGCGTCGCTCGAGTTCGACCGGCAGTACCACGATTTCATAAAGATGTCGCCCTACAGGGTGGACGACACCGAGATGACGCGCCTCCTGTTCCTTGACGCCGACTATGTCAGGCGCCACGAAAGGCATATCCGCGCCTACTACCCAAAGGCCGACATCGTCTACGGCAGGGGAGTGGTCACGCTCATCGGCGACGAAATGTGGAGGGTCCCCAAGATAGCGTCTACTGCCAGCAGCACGGTGAGCGAGCACGACATCAACATCCTGAACCTCGACGCGCAGGAAGAGACGTCAAGGATACTGATAGTGGTGGAGGACAGGGGCTCCAGCGTGGCCGACGCGATAAAGGCGATACACTCTACAAGGAAAAAGATCCGCGGGGCATGACCGAAGGCAGGATCTGGCTCAACGGCTCGCTTGTCGACTATGACAACGCGAAGATCCACGTGCTGACGCACGGGCTGCACTACGCGACCGGCGTCTTTGAAGGCATCCGCTGCTACAAGACGATCAACGGCAGCGCGATATTCCGGCTGGGCGACCACATGCAGAGGCTGATCGACAGCGGCAAGTGCTACTTTATGGATCTCGGCTATTCAAAGCAGCAGCTGGAAAAGGCCGCCATCGACACTGTAAAGGCGAACGGGATGGAAGAATGCTACATCCGGCCCATAGCCTACTATGGCTACGGCAAGATGGGCGTCAACCCGATGCCCAACAAGGTATCGGTGGCGATCGCGGTCTGGGAGTGGGACGAGTACCTGAAGGGCGGGGCCGACAATGGCGCGCGCCTCATGGTGTCTTCGTGGGCAAGGATCGACCCCAAGGCGCTGCCGATGCGCGCAAAGGCGACCGCCAACTATGCCAACTCTGCGCTTGCAAGGGTGGAGGCGATCAAGGCTGGCTTTGACGAAGCAATCATGTTAAACTCTGCCGGCATGGTGGTCGAGGCAAGCGCCGAGAACATTTTCATAGTAAAGGACAAGTCGCTTGCGACTCCGCCAACAACCTCGGGCGCGCTCGCCGGCGTCACAAGGGATAGCGTAATGGCGATCGCAAAAGAAAACGGCATCGACTGCAAAGTGCGCGACATTTCCCGCGACGAGCTCTACCTTGCCGACGAAGTGTTCCTCACAGGCACCGCGGCGGAGATAAAGCCGGCCGGCGAAATAGACAATCGTACTATAGGCGACGGCAGGGTGGGCAAGGTCACAAAGCAGCTGAAGGGATTGTTTGAAGCGGTGGTTCACGGCAGGGACAAAAAGTTCAGCAAGGCGTGGCTCACGCCGATCAACTGAGCAAGGTCGCCTATCACCAAAAAGTGTATAGCTAGGTGCACGGGCAGCGCGCCGGCCAGATACCAGCCTGCACTTTTTGCAGTCAGCCTTTTTGCAAGATACATCGCGATGAGCCCAGAAGCAAAGATTGCGGCATGCACCGCGCCGTTCAGCAACAGCGGGTGGTAGTTGTAGAAAAGGTAGAGCGCGCTTGCGACGCCGGCCGCGATTCCAATCAGCAGGTAGATCAGCATATCCTGCCGCCCAGCGCCGCAACTTCTTTTTCTATTACCTTTGCTATCGCGCCCAGCCTCTTCTTTACCTCCTTTCTTTCGCTCCCGCGCGATATCAGCTGGATCCTTATCTGCGGAGTCTTTTTCCTGTAATAGCCGCGTGGGTGGGTCTTGAGGTAGATCGCGTCACAGGGGTGCGATCCGACTATTCTTAGCAGTGTGGGCGCTATCATGGCTTCAGTCACGCCCCTCACGCTGTAGTTGACTTCTCTCATTACAAACCTTCCTACGCCTTTCTTTACAATAGGCAGGACGTGCTTTTTAAAAATCGCCTTCATTTCCGGCGGTACGCCCTGCAGACAGAAAATCCTGGTGCCGCCGGCCTGCACAAACACCCCGGGCGCGCTGCCAAGCAGGTTCTGCATGGGAGCCGAGCCCTCCGGGATCTTCGCCATCTTTAGCCGCGCCTCCGTCAGCTCGTAGTCCAGCCTGCGCGCCGCATAGCTCTTTTTCAGCATCTCCACCGCGCGGTCATCAAGCACTGTCTTTTTGCCGAGCGCGATCGCCACGCCTTCAAGCGTAAGGTCGTCGTAGGTTGCGCCGAGGCCGCCAGTCGTGATCAGAATGGCGGGCCTTCTTGCAAGCGACTCTTTCACCGCGTTAGATATTTCGTCAAGATCGTCGCCGACCACCGTGACCCTCTTTACCGTGCCGCCCGCACTTGCGATCTCGCCGGCAAGCCAGTTCGCGTTGCTGTTTACCGTGATGCCGGAGAGGAGCTCGCTGCCGACGCAGAGGATTTCAATAATCATGACAGATCATGCATTGAACGCCCTGGTCATCATGATGAGCTCCGGGCCGCTTGTAAGCGTGCCGACCACCACCGACTTGCTGTTTGCGATGATGCCCGAGGAGAGGAACGGCATGCCGCCGTTCACTGTCACCGGCTCTGCCGGCACCTGCAGTATTTCCGACACAATCTTGACTTCTTCTTCAGACGCCCTGGGGGTCACGGCGGCCCCGGCGTTTGTCGCGACGATCATTGATCCGGCCTGCACAAAGCCGCCTATGCCCATGGTATGTGCCGGCACCCCGAGCACGTCCTGCACCTGCCGGTCGATCTCGCCCCTGAACAGTGGCGACACGATCGCGCCGTTGTCGTTTGTCGCGACGAGGTTGCCGATCGCGGTGAACCTGCTGTCGACGCGCTCGACTTTGAGCCCGCTGGCCTCCCTGATCGCCTCCACCTCGTCGTCGGACGCTATCGACGGGAGCAGGATGCCGTTGTTGTTCATGACCGACATGGGGCCCAGGAGCCGGGTGCCCGCGACCGAAGAGCGCGCCTCCTTTACCTGGAGGTACTCGGCGAGCTTGTCCGACTTTGTCTCGGCAAATCCGTGCGGGATGAGGACAAGGCTGTCGTTGGCCTTGACAAATATGCCGATGTTGGGGCTCTTGTAGAAAGTGTACCTGTATATCGCCATGTGGGATTGTACAGCGTATGAAATAGCGGATATGAACCTATTGAAATGGGCTCCGGCCGCCCGCGCCGTGGCTGACTAGCAGAAAGGTTATTAGGAAAAAGCATAGGCTGCTAGTCTGCACAGTGCAGCACCAGGACGTTTTGGAAAGGCCGGCCGCGTCGTACATGCAGAAAGAGTTCGTCACCCTAGAAGAGAGCACGACCGTGGCCACCGCCGTGGAGCAGATGCAGTCGGAACACGCAGAGTCGGTCATCGTGTCAAGTTACGGGCTGCCAGTGGGCATGCTGACCAACAACGACGTCGTCGAAAAGGTGGTGCTCAAGGGCGACGATTCACATTTTGTCGCCTTAAAGTCGGTCATGTCGTTCCCCCTGATAACAATGTCTTCCGCCGGGACGGTAAAGCAGGCGCTCCAGCTGATGCGGCTCAACAGGATAAAGAGGGTCGCGCTGACCGACGCCGCCGGCATCATAGGAATAGTCACGCAGCGGGCGCTGGCGGACGCGGTCAGCAAGTCGCTGCTCGAGAGGACGATAGAGCGCGCCAAGAGCACGTTCCGGATGCGGTACAAGCCGGTCCTCGGGAACCTCGGGGTGCTGCTGCAGTTCTCGGCCGTGCTGCTTGTCGTGCCGGCGCTGGTGGGCACCGCGCTCGGCGAGGCCGCCAGCATAACGGGCGTCTACCTAGAAGTGGTGGGGCTGTCGTTCACCGGCTTTTTCCTGATGGCGTACGGCGAAAAGGGCCAGATGAACCTGAAGCAGGCCGCCATTTTCATCGTCGCCAGCTTTGTCGTGATGTCGCTCTTTGGGGCCCTGCCGTACGTCTACCTCAACCCGTTCATGCCCGGCATCGACGCCAATTCGCTCTTTGTCAACAGCCTGTTTGAAAGCGCGTCCGGCTTTACCACCACCGGGCTTTCGATGATAACGCATCCGGAGGACCTGCCCCAGAGCTTTAACTTTTACCGGTCGTATACGCAGTGGGTCGGCGGGCTCTCCTTCGTCTACCTGGTCATGATGCTCTTCTTCCCGGAGGAAAAGCTGAGCGCGTGGAAGAGCATTATTGGCGGCGGCATGCTCCGCTTCAAGGAGTTCATCGTGACGCTGGTGGGCATATTCTCCGTCTACACGGTGGTGCTGGTGTTCCTGCTCCTGTCCACAAACCAGACGGAAGACATCTACGCGGTCTCTGCGGTGCTGTCCACGATCACGGGCGGCGGCTTTGCGCCGACGTCAACCCTTGTCTCCCCCGCCAACATCGAATTCCTGATCATAACCAGCGCGGGCATGATACTCTCGGCGCTGCCGTTCGCCTTCCACTACTACATCTTTAGCAAAAAGGGGCTGCTCAGCAAAAAGACGCTCGGGCCCGAAGTGACAGTCTACCTCATCATGATGGCGGCAGCGGTGCCGGTGTTCTACCTGCTGGCGCAGGGCACCTCGGGGCTCGACCCGGGGGCAGCGGCGTTCCACACATTAAGCGCGTCGACCAATTCCGGCTTCCAGTACCTGGACCTACCGTCGCTCCCGCCGGCCGCAAAGATATTCATGATAGTCATCATGATGGTGGGCGGCACCGCCTTTTCCACCGCAGGCGGAATCAAGATCGGCCGGTTCGTCATACTGTACCAGGAATTCGCAAAGAGGATTGGAAAAAAGAAAAGCGAGATGCAGTCCTTCAGGCCGGCCCACGAAGCCCTTTCTTCGATCTCGTCGACTGCCAACCCGCACAGGAGCGATGACAATGGGATACCTGACAGGATCCGCGAAGAGTACCGCACGCGCGACTTTAAGGAGATAGCGGAGAAGCAGGGCGCGCTCCTGCAGGTGATCCGGGAGGTGATGGGGACCAGGCTGGTGCGGGAGATCATGATAGTCATAGCACTTTTCGTCTCCATCTCGCTCCTCACCGGGTGGGTCCTGAGCTACAACACCGGCAGGAGCTTTGAAGACAGCATGTTCGAGTCGGTCTCGGCGGTCTCTACCACCGGCCTGAGCACCGGGATAACCTCGCTTTCGCTCGACCCGGTTTCAAAGCTGATGCTGACTACGAACATGATACTCGGCAGGTTCGAGATAATAGCCGTGCTTTACATATTCTTCAGCGCGCTGCGCAAGTAGGTCAGGCAGGCTTTGCTGGCAGAAAGTCCACGGTCACTCCGCGCCTTGCGTCATAGTCAAACACGTACATTTCGTTTCCCGCCACAGGGATCGACCCGATCCTATCGCTCCCGCACGCAGGGCATTGTTCAACGCCCCGCCCGTCCAGGCACGACGCGCACCAGTAGCACGAGCCACAAAGCGCAAAGAGTACGCTCTTTGATATCCTTCCGGCATTTCCTTTCTCTATTACAGTAGTTGTTTCCATTTTGATTTCACTCCGTTCGTCCAAATCGTCACAATTTTCAGTTAGTGAAGAGTCGAGACGTTCGATCGATCTCTCTGCCCCGCATAGCTTTTTTAAACCTTTCTGGCGCAGACACGAGGTCGATGAACTCGGACTGCACAAACGTATAGCTATGCCCTGAACCCCAAGGTCATTTCGTGGCACTCTTGGCTGTGCCTTATGGCTTCCTTGCGCTGCTCCGGCTTTTCAATATCAAAAACCATCCTGCAGGTGTAGCAGCGGATCAGCATCATTATTGCAATACTGGACCTGGCTGGTCTAAATGGCTTTAGCTTAATAGCAATCAGCGGCGTTATTTAGGCATGGACCAGTTCCTCTACCTTGAAACCGCGGGGTGGAAGACGGGCAGGCGGCACAGGATAGAGATCTGGTTCGTGGAACATGAAAGAAAATACTACATAATGTCGGAGGGCAGGGAGCGCGCCCACTGGGTCCGGAACATCGTGCGCAATCCAAAAATTTCATTCAGCGTCGGCGGCAAGAGTTTTGCAGGCACGGGAAGGGTGGTTGAAGACAGTGATCCTGTGGCTGCTGGGGTCAAAAAGCTGATGAAGGGCAAGTACGGGTGGGACGAAGGGCTGATAGTCCAGCTCGCGCCAGAGTAGCCTGACGGACATCTACTTATCCTAGTTGCGCGCATGTACGGCCATGACTCGCAGCTCGGAATCGATCACCCTGCAGTACAGGAACAACCTCCCCCTTGTCAGCATCGCGATCATTGACGCGGGCAGCAACAAAAAGGTCGTGGTGGACGCCCACCTCGATTTTGCGTCTTCAAAGACGATCATCCCCACCTACATCGCAAACGAGATGAACCTGTCGTTTGCGGGCAGCGACGAAACGGTGACCGGGGCCGGGATAATCCACATCCCCTACTATGAAGTGTCCATCGAGCTCTTCGGCATGCTCTACGACAACATCCACGTGGGGTGCCTTGACCTGCCCGAGCGCACGCCGGCCGCGGCGCTCCTTGGCAGGGACCTGCTCGACAACTACAGGATATGCCTTGACGGGAAGAGGAAGGAAATTACAGTGTACTAGCAAAGCAGAAAAGCCGGCTGTCACCTGATGATCATCATGTCGCTTGACAAAATGGAGTGCGTGCCGTGCCGCGGAGGCATTCCAACGCTGACCAATGCAGAGATCGACCAGTATTATCAGCAGCTGCAGACCTGGTCCGTGGTTGAAAAAGACGGGATAAAGCGGCTGAAGAGGTCGTTTCAGTTCAAGGATTTTGCGGAGGCGCTCGCGTTTACAAACAGGGTGGGCGGGATAGCCGAAAAGGAGGGGCACCACCCGGACATACTGACAGAGTGGGGCAAAGTCACGGTCACCTGGTGGACGCACAAGATAAAGGGGCTGCACAAGAACGACTTTATCATGGCTGCAAAGACGGATGCCCTTATGCCGTAAAGCCATACAAACACGTGTAGACCCGGTGCATTCAAAATAGATGAATGTCCAGAAGCGTTTCAAAGCGTGTGCCAGTCAGGTCCACAAAATCCTCCGGGCACATGCCGCGGCTGGACACCATTCTGATGGTGGAAAAAGCCATCAAGGGCGGCAGGACATTCTCCTCAAGGAACCAGCTCTGGAGGAGCCTGCCAAAACAGGTGGTACCTCACCTTTGTAAAGATACTCGATTATCTGGAGCAGAGCAACAAGATAATGTACGAGAAGGACGGGGCGATTGTCTGGACGTTTGTTGATAGCCCTGCGGCAAGGAAATCACTGAAGGAATCGACTTCATTCTAGATCGGCGGTATTCAAACTCGTCGAATGAAATTTGGCAGAATTGACAGGGAAATTTTAAATGCAAAGTTCAAGTAATTTGAATAGAAGTGACAGCGCAAACAAACTTGGGCAAGCTGGAGAAAAAGGTAGATCTACTATCCAAAGCTATGCACCTACTGCTTTTCAAGGAAAAAGAGGAGATATCACGAAAAGAAGCGCGGGAAATAGAAAACAGGCTTTCTGCGTACCTGCGGGGCGACAAGAGCGAATTCGTAGATCTGGAAGATGTGCTGAATGCTGAGCGTAAAGGTAAGCAAAAAAAGCGCTAAAAGAGCTTGACTCTGCCCTTAGATGTCAAGAGCAGGATTCTAGATGTTTGCAAGTCAATGGGCAACGACCCTTTTGACGGCGATGTAAAGCCGCTGAAAGGGGTTGCAGGCGTGTTCCGACGGCGCGTCGGAAATTACAGAATTGCGTTCAGCGTAAATTTTAACGAAAGCGAAATGTTGATACTCAAGATAGGAAAGCGAGGAAAATTCTATGATGACAAGTGAAAAGATAGTGTTTATAACAACCTCTTATCGCTAAGGTAGTGATGGCCGCAAACCCGTTCTTCGATAAAGATATTGTCTCGATAAAGGATTTCACAAAAGACGACCTGGAGTACGTGTTTGACGCCACGGACAGGGTGAGCGGGCTAAAGCCTTCCGCGAGGGGCGAGCTCGGCAAGGGCAGAACGCTCGGCTACATCTTTTACGAGCCTTCTACAAGGACGAGGATGAGCTTTGAAGCCGCGATGGCGTCGCTTGGCGGGAGCTCGATCGGCATTACGGACTTGAAGTCGTCGTCGGTGGAGAAGGGGGAAAGCCTTGCAGACACGATAAGAATCATTGACTTGTATTCTGACGTAATAGTGCTCAGGCACCCGATGGACGGCTCGAGCAGGTTTGCCGCCGAGCTGTCGCAGAACCCTATCATAAATGCCGGCAGCGGGAGCGAAGAGCACCCGACGCAGGCATTATTGGATCTCTATACGATATTGAAGGAGAAGGGCAGGATAGACGGATTGTCGATCGCGATAGTGGGCGACTTGAAGTACGGCCGGACCGTGTATTCACTGCTGTACGGGCTGGCCAGCTATGACGTCGACATACACCTAGTGTCGCCGCCGACGCTGCGTGTGAGACAAGAGTCGATCTATGAAATGCAGGGAAGGATGAAGATAAAAGAGCATAGCGAGCTTGACAAAGTGCTTTCGGAGGCCGACGTGATCTATGTGACCCGGATACAGCGCGAGCGCTTTCCGGACGTGCAGGAGTACGAGAAGGTCAAGGGCACTTATACTATTGATGAAAAGACGCTTGCAAGGACGAAAAAAGACGTCGCGGTGATGCATCCTTTGCCGCGGCTCGACGAGATTTCGCACTCTGTCGACCACATGAAGAACGCGATATACTTCAAGCAGGCGTCCTACGGGAAGGAGCTGAGGGCCGCGCTGCTTGCCCTTATGCTGAACGAGAGCCTGCC
>CAYYYR010000054.1:0-15972 GCA_964476255.1 uncultured Nitrososphaera sp. | reverse complement strand
TGCCCATTATGGTTGTCCTGTGTGTGCGGTACTTGTGTTTTAGCCATATCCGCAGCTGCGTTTTCATTTCATTGGTTAGGGGCCTTGTCCGGGCCTGTCTCATCTTGCTGTATTCCTTTCTGAAAGTGACCATGCCCGCGTCTAAATCGACGTCCTTCACTCTGAGCGAGAATACTTCGATAGAGCGGCCGCCGGTCGACGCTAGCATCATAATTGCAGTTTTGAGCTCGATATCAGAGCAGGCGTTCAAGATCTCGATGACATCCTTGCGCTCTATGGCCTGCTTCTCTGATCGCTCGATTCGTGGCAGCGTAACGAGCTCTTTAAAATCGTCGTTGTTAATTTTCTGCTTGGCACCGGACACCCGCAGGAATTTCTTTGTCAGAATGACCCAATACCTGACCGTGTTGGGAGCTACCTTTCTCCTGTTTGCCCGGGGATTGACCAGCGAGGCCGCATAACCTGAAAGCACGTCATAAGGGTCCTCCTTGCCTTCGACGATATCAGTTACCATCTCGTCCAGCTCCTTTTTGCCTTTGTACTCCTTTAGAACGTGAGCCGCAAAGGAGCGCAATGCCGTACCGTATGCTTTGGCCGTCTGATCGCTGGCGGCTGCCTTTCTCTTTATCATTTTGTCGGCTAATTTGCTTCTCCCAAAGAACGCCTTTTCGTCGGCCGTGTAGATGTCGTTTTTGAACGCGTTTGGAAACTGCGCGGCGGTAAGCTGCTGTGCCATAGCCTATACTGGCAGCTACTCCAGCTTAAACCTTGTGGTTATTGCTACTATGGCGCAAACAATTTATATCAACACCGTTAAAAAGTTTGCAGCAGCGCCTTGGACCTGACAATATCCGCCCCGGAACTGCGCCGGATGCTTGGTGGCAAGAGCCTTCTCATAGTAGACACGAGGCCGTTCTCCAGCTATGCCGAGTCGCACATACCGGGCGCAGTCAACATCGACCTAATGCAGTTCCACTGGATCGACACCTCAAAGCAGGGCATCGCCCAGTTCAACAGGCAGGCAAAGCTCCTGCTTTCAAACATCGGGGTTTCAAAGAACAAGCTTGTCGTGTTTTACGACGACGTTTCCGGCTCGTCTGCCGCAAGGGGAGTGTGGCTCCTGCTGTATTTTTCGCATGACAAAGTGGCTATGCTCGACGGCGGGCTCAACAGGTGGAAGGCGCAGGGATTCAAGACGGAGACGAAGACCAACCCGTTTGTGCATTCAAATTTTAGCGGCATGCCGGACCCCAAGATTCTGGCAAATTTTTCGCGCTTAAAGTCGGCTATAAAAAAGAAAAAGGCGATTATCATAGATGCCCGCTCAAAGAAAGAATACAATGGTTCGGCGATCAGGGCGGCGCGCGCCGGTCATATCCCGACGGCTGTAAACATCGATTGGAACGACAACCTAGAGCAGGACGTCTTCAAGAGCCCGGACAAGCTGGGGCGGATGTACGAAATCCCAAAGGACGCCGAAGTGATAACGTACTGCCAGGGCGGCTACCGCGCCGCCAACAGCTTTGTCGTATTAAGGATGCTCGGGTACAGGAACGCCAGGATGTACCTCGGCTCGTGGGGCGAGTGGGGCAACAGGCCGGACCTGCCCGTGGAAAAGCCTGATCGTAAATAAGCGGTCAGAATTTCTGCTTTGAGATCTTTTTCGCCTTGATGTAGTCGACGAAATAAAACAGGTACGCCCGCTCGTTCTTCTTGAGGACCCACGGGATGAACGACTCGACCTTGCTCGTTTTCTCGCCAATCTCAAAGCCGGAATCCCCGACGAGCTCGCGGAAAGTTTGGCCGTCGTAGGTCATTTTCGCCGGCGGGTCGCGGTTGTAGTCGTACGGGTCGGCGATCACCGTGTCGCTGTGCGGCTTTAGCAGCCGGTGTATAGACGCCAGCAGCTTGTCGGGGTCGACAAGCTCGAGCAGGTTCAGCGCGAGTATCAGGTCAAACTTGCCGGGGCTGAACGGGGCGTTGAGCGAGTCGGCCACGCAGAACTCTATGTTTCCGCGCTTGCCCTCGTACATCTTTTTCCTGGCTTCGCGGATGAACGAAAAAGAGAGGTCGATGCCGATTGAAAACGCGTATTTTTGAGCAAGGAGCACCGTGCTGTAGCCCATCGAGCAGGCCATGTCGAGCGCGACTCCGTCCATCTTGGGGTTGACGGCGTGCACTACGCGGTTGTAGACTTCGTTCGGCTTTAGCCGCCACCGGAGCGACTTTAGGAACCTGTCCTCGGCTGAGTGGTCGTACTGCATCCACCGGTACGGCACAAACCAGCTGCCTCCCTCTTCATACCTGTCGTTTGCAGTTGTGCCGGGCGAAAGTTTCGAGCCGCTCTCCTTCAGGAACTCTTTCATTTCTTTCGTCATGCTGTCCAGCAGCCACCCGCCGTACATCTGCGACCTGCCTGCGGCATAGGCGGCAAAGTCCTTGACCACTATGGCGACTCCCTGTATGACAGGATAGGCGGCGCCGCACTCTTTGCAGCGAAGGAATCCTTCAGTGCACTCGTTGGCCCCGTCCATCGCGAGGCTCTCGAGGTTCAGGCGCAGGTGCCTGTCAGTGTGATGCAGGCAGACAAGGTGGGGCGCAAACTGGACCTTCATAATGGAATATCACATGATTTACCTCATATAAATATCAGAGAAGCCCGTCTTCGTGCAGCTTGTCCAGCAGAGGCGAGAGAAAGTCGCGCACTTCTTTTTCGCCCAGCTTGATCGTCGCGGAGATTCCAAGCGCGATTGAAAGCATGTTGCGGTCTTCCCTTGCAGTGTGCACCGCAGCTCCGACTATGCTGAAGGACTTGGCATTGTCGCGCAGCCACTTTTTCCAAGCGCCGGCCCGCTCGCCGCTTGCTTCAAGCGACGAAATGGCATAGTCAATGTCCATCCCTTCGTGGTTGTCAAGCAGACCGAGCTTGATCATCGGCAGCAAGAGCGTCGCTTCAGTGACTTCAGCGTGTGCCTTGTTCAGCTCGCCGATTATTTCGTCTTCCCTGTCTTTTGGCTCGATGTCGCCGTACTCCGGGAACAGGTAGCCTGCTAGATTGCCGCCCCAGTCGTAAACCTTGTAGAGCGTGTCGTCGTATTCTATCTTCCACTTGCTGCCGCCCTTGCCGAACAACTGCTATAATCGTCGCCTCACGGCATATTTGTGTGTAAGTATCCTGCGGCAGTTTGGAACCGTTTTCCCGCAGGTTACGTTTCAGGGTATCTTTAAGACAGAATTTGGATTCGCTGTAAAATTCAGCCAGTAGAACTATTGCACACATACAACCATAACTTAAATTATCCCTGAGGGCTTTATCACACTCATGTCAGAACCACAACCATCACAAGAGCACACGACCCCACAGGCACCGCAGCGCAGGGACGGTCCACACGACACAATATACATTGGCAAAAAGCCGCTGATGACATACGTGACGTCAACGCTGATCCAGCTAGCCAACCAGCCAATAGTGACAATCAAGGCGAGGGGCCTGAGCATCGGGCGCGCAGTTGACGTGTCACAGATCACGCTGAAGAGGATGGAAAGTGCCGGCTACAAGATAGGCGACGTAAGGATCGGCTCCGAGACCGTGCAGTCGGAGGACGGCAGGACAAGGAACGTTTCCACGATTGAAATCGAGGTAAAGAAGAGCTAGGCCTGCTTCTTTCACTTTTTCTTATTATAACCCTGCCACTATTGTAAGCACACACATGAGCACCTCGGCGATCTACCTTGCGCATCTGAACCCGATGACAAGGGCGCACGAGTCGATAATTTCGACGCTCAAGCGTGACTACAACGTCTACGTCTTTCCCGTGCGCTTTGTCAAGGACGGGCGCGAGATAAACACCAAGAGCTTTCCATTTTCGTTCGAGCTGCGCAAGTCAATGGTCGAGTCCGTCTTCCGCGATTCTGTGACGGTGCTCCCGGATTACACTTTTTATGCGCCGTATGCAAGGTACCTGCCGCCTCTCCTGTCATCGCGCTCGTGGGAGCTGCGCAACCAGATAATGTCGCAGGTAAAAGAAGAGAAATTCGTGTCGTACACCGGCGACAAGGCAGAAAGGTTGATGCTAAAGGTGTACAGGCTCAACCCACTGAAAGCCGACAGGCTTGAAATTTCTGCATCAACTGTCAAGGAGGATCTCTACAGACAGGCCGTGGAAGGCGGCGACGAAGCGTGGCGCGACAAGGTGCCAGAGCAAGTAACCGATATTATAAAAAAGAACTGGGATGTCATTGACAAGTTTGCCAGGATGGAAGACGGCACCATGAGAAGGGTGGGAATGAAGTTCCCGAAAGAAGGCTACAAGTAGTTCAAGATTTTTATAAGCCAGCGAGGGATTCTGCCTTCATACATGAAGGATAAGGGCGGCGAGTTTGTCTGGTTCGACGGCAAGTTTGTGAAGTGGGAAGACGCCAAGGTCCCGATATTTACTCACGCCCTCCACTACGGGACCGCCGTCTTTGAAGGCATCCGTGGCTACGCAGCCAAGAACAACCTTTATGTTTTCCGGCTGCATGACCACATGGAAAGGCTCCACCGGTCCGCCAGCGTCTACTCTATCTCCCTTCCCCATTCTGTAAAAGAGCTTGCCAAAGCCACAGTCGAGCTCTTACAAAAGAACAAGATGAAAGAGTCGTGTTACATCCGGCCGCTGACGTTTGTGGGCATGCACGGCATTGACCTGGGCGTGAACAAGAACTCGCCGACGCACACCGTCATCATTACATTCCCGTTTGCAAAGTACTTTAAGGGCGAAGGCATCAAGGCGTGCATTTCTTCCTGGCGCCGCATAAACGACAGCACCACCCCGCCGCTTGCCAAGGCCGCAGGCAACTACCTCAATTCGGTGCTTGCCACGCAGGAATGCAAGCGCAACGGCTATGACGAGTCGATCCTGCTCGACCTGTCGGGCAACGTGAGCGAGGCTTCGGGCGAGAACATTTTCCTTGTCAGGCGCGGCAGGATCTACACGCCATTTTTTGCAGATTCCGCTCTTGAAGGCATAACCCGCGAAAGCGCGATAAAGGTGGCAAAGGACATGGGCTATGAAGTCACAGAGCGCCCGATCCCGCGTACCGAGCTGTACATGGCCGACGAAATATTCCTTACGGGCACCGCGGCGGAAATCGTACCGGTGACAAGCATCGATGGCCACACGGTGGGCAGCGGCAGGGAAGGCCCGGTGACAAAGGACATCCGCGGAATGTACGAAAAGGTAGTGTCCGCCGGCGCCGACTATGTGGACTGGTTGACCCCTGTATGGTAACAAAGATAGCGGTAATTGGAGTCGGCGGGTGGGGCAAGAACCACGCGAGGGTTTTGAACGAGCTAGGCTGCCTCGCAGCAATCTGCGACCTTGACGCCGCTAGGGCAAAAGAAATAGCCGGCAAGCACGGCGTGCAGTCATATTCTTCTGTTGGCGAGATGCTAAACAAGGAGCAGCTTGACGGCTGCCTGGTGTGCACCCCGACCAAGACGCACGCCGCAGTCGCAAAAAAACTGATGGAGCACGGCGTCAACGCGTTTGTCGAAAAGCCGATGTCTTTTTCGTCCAAGGAATGCGAAGAGATGATGGAGGTCGCAGAAAAGAAAAAGGTCGTCCTGACGTCCGGCTACGTCGAGCGCTTCAACCCCTCGGTGAGTGACGCGCGCAAGCTGATAGAGGGAGGCATGTACGGCGACCCGATGATGATCGAGTTCCACCGTGAAAACAGGATGCCGCTCCACATCAAGGACGTGGGTGTGATATACGATACGTCGGTGCACGACATTGACGCGGCGATGTTCCTTTTCGGCAGCAGGCCGAACGTGGTGTTTGCGCGCGCCGGCAAGCGCTTCCACTCTTTTGAGGACTTTGCGACGATCATGCTCGGCTTTGAGGGCCAAAAGGTCGCCATAATCGCGTCCAACTGGCTCACCCCAAAGAAGATCAGGACCTTCAGCGCCGTCTGCACCGACGGCATCATCACCGGCGACTTTTTGACGCAGGAGATCAGGATAGACCACGCCGAGGCGACGATAATGCCACGGAGGCAGTTCCAGGAGCCGCTTACGCTAGAGCTAAAGAATTTCATTGAAGCAATAGAGGGCAAGGCAAAGATAGTGGTGACAGCTGCAGACGCCACAAACGTGACAAGGGTGGCAGAAGCGGCGATACTCTCAAGTAATACCGGCTCCCCCGTATATCTGGATCTGAAATGAAAAAGTCAATGCTCGATATCCTGGCATGTCCAATCGACAAACACTACCCGCTGGAACTGTTCGAGATAGTCTCTGAAGCCCAGACTGTAAAGGAAGGCGTGCTGTTCTGCACGAAATGCAGCCGCTATTACCCGATCATCGACGAGATACCCGTGATGCTGCCGGACGAGCTCCGGGAAAAGCAGAAGGACAGGGATATTGATTTCCTGAAGAAATGGCAAAGTAAAATCCCTGACAAAGTTATAAAGCAAGGAAATCCATGGCATCTCTGAAGCAATGAGCAACTACACTGCTCCGCCCGGCGTGACAAACTATGTTGCCAAGACAGCCAGGATTGGCAAGAACGTCAAGATATGGCATTTTGCATACGTCGGGGCCGAAACAGAGGTCGGCGACAACGTCATGATAGGCTCGCTTACCCACGTCGACTTCAAGGTCAGGATAGGCGACAACACCCACATTGAAGGCTCAGTCTACATTCCACCTCTCACGGTTATCGGCAAGAACGTGTTCATCGGGCCGGCGGCCGCGTTCACAAACGATCCCTACCCGATGAGCCCGAAAATGATCGGAGTCGTTGTAGAGGACGGCGCGATAATTGGCGGCAGGTCAGTCTTCAAACCCGGAGTCAGAGTCGGCAAGAACAGCGTCGTGGCGATGGCCGCGGTGGTCACAAAAGACGTGGCGCCTGACACGGTCGTCATGGGTCACCCTGCCAGGCCGGCGTACAGCCGCGCAGAATATGACAGGAAGAAAAAAGCGTGGGAAAGTAGTTGACGATGGAGTACTGGGTTCTAGAATTCAAGACCACGAAAATTTCTTTGTCAAACCTATTTACGCCAAACAAGAAATTATAGCGGGCGCACTTTTCTTACTTCTGGATTCACCAAGAACCTTGGATCGGGCTCTTTTCCAGTCAGAACGTCGAGCAAATTCTTTGCCGCGACTTCGGCCATCTTGGATCGGGTCTGGTAAGTCGCGCTTCCAATGTGCGGAAGCAATACAACATTCTTCATTTTCAATAACGGGCTTTTTCTTGGCAACGGCTCTTCCTCAAACACGTCGAGAGCCGCGCCAGCGATCTGGCTCCCCTTGACCGCCCGGGCAAGGTCGACTTCATTCACGACTTGACCCCGCGCCGTATTGACCAAAAACGCGGTTTTCTTCATCAGCCCGAGCCTGTTCCTGTCGATCATGTGACGGCTCGCGCTGTTCAGGCTGCTGTGTATCGACACAAAGTCGCTCTGCGCCAGCAGGTCACCAAGCTCCTCATACTCTGCTCCAAGCTCTGATTCAAGCTGCTGATTCCTGCTCCGGTTGTGGTACAGTATTTTCATGTTGAACCCTCTTGCCCTTTTCGCAACGGCGGCCCCTATCCTGCCAAGCCCGATTATCCCGAGGGTCGTGCCGTGCACATTGTAGCCAAGCATCAGGTCCGGCGACCAGCCGACCTTCCATCTGTTTTCCCTGACGTATTTGTCAGCATTGACGATGCCGCGCGCGCAGGCAAGAATGAGCGCAAAGGTCAGGTCTGCCGTCGCTTCCGCCAGAATGTCCGCCGTGTAGGTCACGTAGATGCCTCTTGCAGTCGCCTCCTTTACGTCGATGTGCTCAACGCCGGTGCTGTACGAGCTGATGACCTTCAGGCCTGGGCCGGCAGCGTCCATCACCCGCGCGTCAATCCTGTCTGATAGCATGCACAGGATGGCGTCCTTGCCGGCGGCGTTTTTCAGCATCTCTGCCCTGCTTGGCGGGTTAGTCCTTTTGTTCAGGGTGACCTTGCATTCTCTTGAGAGCATCGATAGGGCCGGCTCCAGAATCCTTCTCGTCACGTAGACCTTGTTGCTCACGGCAACACTACCTGCATTTTCGTTGCTATTTAATTATAATAGCCCGGCCCAGATTCGAACTGGGGTCAAGGGCTCCAAAGGCCCCTATGCTTGGCCGCTACATTCGGCGGAAAAAGTTTTCCTCCACCGGGCTTCCGGGCGTAACTTCACCTATCTTACACGTCTTTATAATCTTAAGGCGCTGATCATCCTGTCGGTCGGGTCTTCCATCCCTGCCAGTATCCGCGCGGCCCTTTTCTTTTGCCTCTGCCTGTAGAGATCGTCAGAGATCATTTTCCTGCCCAGCTTTACAAGCGACTTGGCATTGGTCGCTTTCTTGACTAATCCAGACCTGAGAAGGTATTTTTCGACGTAGAACTGGAGCGGCGCTATCGATATCGCGGGCTTGCCCAGAAGAGCTGCCTCTGCAGTCATTGTCCCGCCGGCCCCGACGAACAGCTGTGCAGTTTTTACAAGCGCGGTGCCGTCGATGACATCCTTTACGACCTGCACCCTCCTGCCGTAGCGGGCTTCTACCTCAGCTATCTGGTCCTGGTACCTGCAGAGTGCCACAATGTCGGCCGACTGCCACAGTTCATCCACAAACTCGTCGATCATTTTTCCCGTTCCCAGCTTTTTGTCGGCAATGTACGATGCCTTGCTCTCTTCAAGCCGCAGGAGGATCGTCTTTCTGCCATGCCCGGCTTCGGGCGCTTCGTCGTGCTTGAGCCACGCCGCCGGGTCGAGCGCGCGGTAGCGCGCGACGTCCTTTTTCGCAATGCCGTACCCTGCCCAGGCGGAATAGGGTATCACCCACGGGCAGAGCAGCCTGCTCATCAATGGGACGGTGAGCCTCGCGACGGCCGCTGCATGGGGCGAGTCGTTAAACCCGATGTGCCTGATGCCCAGGCCGTACGCCACCCTCGCCCCTTCCGGCGATGAAAAGGTGACTGCCGCGTCCGGCGCAAAGCGCTTCACGACCTCGGCCAGCTCATGAGTACGGCTGGCGCTCTGGCGCAGCTTGTCGTACCTGTCCGCCCCGCCGTGACTCCCGACGATTGTGAGATCAAGCTTCTTGATCTTTGCCAGCTCGACTGCCTCCCTGTACTGCCTTGAAGTGCAGAGCACGTCATGGCCGGAATTGCGAAGCAGGGCGGTGGCGCGCCTGAAAAACATGACCTGCTTTGGGGTCAAAATGTCAAACCAGATCTTCAAGCATGACTTGTAGCTGAAAACCAATGGAAAAACCTTTTGTAGATCACTTGAGATACAACGTAGGGATGAACGGGGGAGCTCAGTCGACACTTTGAGCGCAGGGTCTTCTGTCGCAGTCTATGGCCTGAGCACCGAAGGGTATAGAATAGCTTCCTCGATGGCTATCAAGGGATCAAAGGTCTCGCTCATTGACGAGTCGGTCAGGATGGCGATTTCGCTCAAGCCCGACATTGCAAGGTCTTACCCGAACGTGAGCTCGCTCGTGGAGGACGAGCCGCTCCTTGACCTGGAGCCGATAGATGTCGCAGTGAGCAACGCCTCGTACGTCTATTTCGCCCCGCGTGTGAGGAAGGTCGGCCCAGACGTCAAGAACGACGTGACGACCAAGTTCAAGGACGCGATCAAGGCGCTAAAGCGCGGAGCCTCTGTCGTCTACATGCTCCCGACCGGAATCGGCGGCAACAACGAAAACATTGCGCTGATCGAGCACGTGACAGGCATGACAGTCGACAAGGACGTGTCGTACTACTACCTCCCGATGAGCACCTTTGCCAGCGCCGGCTCTGAAACCCTGATAGGGTCCGTCAAGTCAAAGCAGGACGTGCACCTGTCCAAGATGCTTTACGAGCCGAACACGCGACGCAAGCTGAGCTTCGTCGACGTCAATTCCGCGGAACTCGCGCACGTGATAAAGACGTTGAGCCACTACTCTGGGATGGCTAGCATCCTTGAAATATGCAAAAAGGCGGCCGACAGCAACATCGGGAGCGAGCTGATGAGGGGTTCGTTTGCAGACCTCTACGTCGACGACGTGACCAGCGGGCTCTACGACCTGCGCATAATCGGGTCATCGCTTGACGGCGCCGGCCCGCTGATGTACCTCGTCAACGGCAGCATCAAGGGCATAGAAGGCTACGTCAAATACCTTATCGACCAGTTGCGGGCTACCCTCAAAAAGCGCGACCTCAAGGCCAGCAGGACAAAGGTCGCCATAGCGTGGACGCTCGACTCACACGAGATGAGGGGCGACAAGATCGAGTTGCTATCGTCGCTTGAGTCAAAGGTCAAGGACTATATCGGCGACGTCGAGCGGCACCAGGGGCCGACGTTCGACCTCTACCACACGGACAAGACGACCGTGGTCATTGCCTGCTCAAAGGCCGACTATGAAAAGGTGGTTTCAAAGAACATGGTGAACCAGGACTTTATAGTGATGAAGGCAAACCCGCTCTGCGAAACGCTGCAGTAGTGGGTGTGCGCGCGATGCCAGTGTAGCATGTCGAGAAGCGGTTAGTTCTTTTATACCCGTTATCCGGCTTGCTTAAAAGAATTAATTAATTACGACTGCAACCTTAACACATGGTCAGCAGGGGAACAATCATCCTTTCGACATTTCCAAGCGAAGAGTCTGTCGCCGATGTCGCCAAAAAAGTCGTCGGCAGCAAGCTGTGCGCCTGCGTCAACTTTACAAAGATCCGTTCGATCTACTCATGGCGCGGCAAGGTTGAAGACCAGCAGGAATTCATTGCCCTTTTCAAGACTACTTCAAAATCGACAACAAAACTGAAGGCCGAAATTGTAAGGTTGCACCCGTATGATGTGCCGGAAATAGTCGAGCTGAAGATTGACGACATTTCGAATTCGTACCTGTCGTGGCTGGCAGAGTCAACGGACGGCGTACCTAAGAAGCGCCACGATGCCGCCCAGCGATGAAACGCGCAGGCCAATGTCTGTCGACAAGTCAACCGCGAACGTCTTTGCGCCATGTCCTTCAATCGAATTGAGCATCCTGACGACCTGCTCTTCGTCGGCGGTCTTGAAGATGGAATCAGAAAACACGACTGACTCTATCGCCTTCATCGCGGCGGCCTGCGAAACTTCCGGCATCCCCATCGCGAATTTCGCCTCGCCCCTGTTAACCATCAGCATCACACGATCAAGCATCGCAGACACTGTCGCGAGCTTGCTTGCGCTCATGGCCTCCTTCATTGCCGGCGAGCGCAGGAACACGAATATCCCGTCTTCGCCGGCGACATCAACGCCGTCCACCACCTGCACCCTGTCCTTTGGGACTTCCTGCCTGCCGACCAGCGCGTTAAAGAACCTCCGGCGGGTCTCGCCGGGTCCAAACACGATTACCTTGTCGTTTTCTCCAATTATTGAAGAGACCGTCTTGGCAATGTCTGTGAAATAGACCTCGATGTTGGGGTTGTTCTTTGTCTGGTAGCGCTTGCCGCTCTGGCCAGAGTAGATGTTGGGGATGACCTTGACGTGCGTGCCGGACACCTTTGCGACGGCGGCTTCCTGTGTGTCGATTGCCACCAGGATAAAGCTGGAGCTGTCGCCGGACCTCTTTAGCATTTTGAACTCCACCTCCTGCCACCTCCTGCCCTTGTCTATGGTCACCGCGTCGCCTGCCTGCACAGAAAGCGAATGGTGCGTCCCTTTCGTCACCATCTCGTTGTCTGTATCTGTAATGGTGCCGGTTATCCGAAGCCTGTCGACTGCGTCGTCAAGCTCGCTCTGTTCAACCCTGATGCGAACGCGCACCTTGACCCGCTCGCCCTTGTCGGGCCGGCCGTACTCCTTGACCTGCTTTACCACGCGGTTGGTGTCAGCGATGATATTGTCGTCCTTTTCCACTATGCGCCGCAGAGTAAAGAGGTCGTCCGCGTCTTCGGGGATTACAAAAAAGGCGTTGTTTGACGTCCCGCTTGGCTTTACTATCAGAAAGCCTCACCTATGCAATACTTAAACGCCCTCAAAAGCTGCATTTTGAGCACCTTAGACATTTCGGCAAGCGCTTCATTTTAAGGTTAAAACCGATCGTGAACCAATTTCTTCAGATCCAACAACGTCCCTTTTCGATACTTTCTATCACGTTCATCGGGATATTGTTTCTTAAGCTGGTCAGCATAATACTCGTACACTTCACTAATGGTTGCCTCTTGTTTTTCAAAAACTGATCCTGCCCACTCTCGTTTGCTTCTTATCCGTTTGGGCGGGTTCTTGGTTAGATAGAACCAACATGCATCATTAGCGCGATTGGGAACTGAAGCATAACCCACAAAGGGCAGATTCTTTATTATTATCTTCAACTGTCGCTTATTCCGGAAGCGATCTTTTAGGTTGCCTATTGTATCCTCACTTTCATCAACACCGTAGTAAATTACCGTCGCATCGCACATTTCATAAAGAAATGGTTTTCCGTCCAAACCCTGCGCGTCAAAGTCGCCATGCCAAAAATCTACTTTTTTAAATTGATCGTCTGTCAGGTCCTCATTTGCTGCATTTCGCGCCCGTTGATATAGACCTCTTAATGCTTCTATGCCTATAGCCTTCTTGGCCTTAGATTCTTTTACAACAAGCATTATTACGCGACCTCTCCCGGAACCCAAGTCGTAAAAAACGTCTCTTTGGGTAAAGTTGGCAAGTTTCATAAGCTCGCGTATCTGGATATCGTCAATTTCAAACGGCAGATCCTTCTTCTTGACCCTTTCAAACAACTAGAATTAGGAATCAGGACCAGCAAATAGCCTTGTCGGCTAGTTCGACTTTTTAGACATGCAAGCGCGATATACCTTAGCCTTCATACCTGGCTTGGCAACTGCGGCTTTTGCGTTGCATAGAGCCTTTTTCGACTTCATAAGATACCTCAGTGGGTGCGCTATTTAGCTGTTTAAGATTAAGGTGTTATTAGCAATTTACAGGATTTATCATAATAGCCTGTATCGCAGCATACCCTAGAATGGCATTTGTACGAGTGGTCGTCCTTGACGGACTTGTGATAATGCGGAGCCTGGCTAATCAAAATAGCCGGCCTCTTTGGCAGCGTCAAAAGCTGCGGCCAGATCTCGCTTATCATAGCGCCCGGTCGACTCTAGCATCTTTAGGCGCTCGGACGGGTCGCCGCACCCGCGCTTTTGGCCTGAACAAGTATTGAGCTTTGCGAGAATGTCAATCTGCGCCTTGTCGTGCTTGCTAAGGCCCGGCGTGTCTATCCCCTGAATGTCTAGCCTGTTCGGAGCGTTGGACCAGCGGCGCGTATCGCGGGTTACTGTCTTGGCTTTCTTGCCCTTATCAACTGCTACGGCGTGATCCGACCGCGTATGCAGCGCGCCGCTTATCCCTTCTAGTTCTTGCTCGGTAAAAGGCTGTTTTGGATCTTGAATTATGAGGTTTTGTATACGCCGCTCGTCTATTCCGTAATTCTCGTTTAGAGCGTCGCGGAATTGTTGCAGCTCGCTCTTTTGCTTGCTGGATAGTTGTAGATTTGGATAGACCTCTTTCAGGTCATTGAATGCTTCATCATACTCTAGCGTCCTGTCTATATCGTCCGGATCTACCTCAACGTCCGGGTTATTGCGCTCAAGCGCCTTTAGGAAATTGCTATACAGCAACGGGTTTTCAAGCGTGGTTTTTCCCATTTTCTTCATTCGATACGAAGAGGCTAGACTTAGCTTTACCTATCTACACATTTCTAGCCAGTTTGTTCCGCGACTGGCCTCGTTAACTGCCTGAGAGAAAGGAATTAATAAATGTCATTAAAAACGCGAAAACCACTCTCAGGTCTAGTCACCTTCATGGGTGAGAGCAACTACTCGAGCATGAGAGAATAAATGTTGTATCTCCATACGTACCAATGCTTATGGGGACTTTTCAAGACACAAATTGTACAAAGACCTTGAAGATTAACCGGAAAATAACCATTATCTTTTCCATATTAATAGTGTGTACAATCAGCTCAGTTTCATATCTTGCCTTCAAGTCACTTGAGGCGGCAGTAATAGACTCGGAACTAAAAGAGATGAGGCATGAGGTCCAGGTACGTTCAGCCCTGTTGGAATCGCTCAATCAGAGAGGGAGCGAAGATATGCTGTTCGCTGTCAAAAACCCTGCGTTCGTACAGTATTTTGAATTGCCAGAGACACGCGCAGGTGATAGGTACGACGAAAATGGAATAATGAAGTTTACTGAAAATCAGAGAGTTCTGAAGGCAGAGCTTGAGCAATGGACATACGACTTTCAATCAAAATTCCATGTCGATGAGGCATGCCTCATAGATCACACGGGGCAGGAACATATTCGTCTAGTGATGACTGAGATAGCACCAGACAATGATCTCTCTGCCGAGGAAGCCGCGAGCCCCTTCTTTGAGCCTTCTTTTGGAACTGAAAAAGGAAATGCCTACATTCAATCCCCTTATGTCTCACCTGATACTGAAAGATGGGTAATAGCCTATACTACCCCAATTGTGCTCACAGATGCATCAAAGCCAGCATTCTACCACTTTGAGATGCCTCTAGACGTTTTTCAGGCTCTTATTGAAGTCGAAGACGGAAGGATGTATGTTATAGATCAGAATGGACTGCTGATCGCTGATTCAGAAATCCAATACAAGAATGAAGTCGGCTCTATACCTTTTGGGACAAATCCCGAAAATTTCTTTCAGAAAATCAATAGCGTCTCAGATTCTAGCGAATTGTCTGGCATAGTTCGATCTGCATCAGCCTTCTCTTCCTTGGACGCAGCAACTGGAAATTATTTCGAAGAGGGGGAAAGTCGCTATATAGCATTCCAGAAATTGCCTACATTTGGTTGGATTCTTGTCTATGACAAACCTTACTCGCTTTTGCTTGCGGGCGACACAAGTCTTTCCCAATTGGGAATGGAGCTTGTAATCGCTTCTGCGATCGTTGGAAGTGCAGGTCTCGGAATCGCATTCATGGTATCGTCCAGAATTTCTCAGCCAATCAGAGAAATGGCCGGAGTACTAAAATCGCAAAAGTCAAGCGCTCTTCGCAAAATAACGATAAAGAGTTCTACGAATGAGATTAACGAGGTGACCGATGCTTTGAACGAAATGATTCTCAAGATAAATCAGAATGAAGCTAGAATTCTTGAATCGAATAAAGATCTCCTAAAGTTGGACATGATGAAAAGTGAGTTTCTCAGTGTTGCTTCACATGAATTAAGGACGCCCATACAACCCATCATGTCGTATGCAGAACTAGCCATACGAGGAATAATCAAGCCCGAAGTTGCGCTTACAGAAATCAAGAAGCAATCATTAAGGCTTGGAAAGCTTGCAAATGATATCCTTGATGTAGCAAAGATAGAAGGCGGAAGGTTAGTTCTAGTAAAGGAAAAGCTGAATCTAAAAAGAATAATTTCCGATGTTGTGAATGCCACTAGGGTTAGCTTGCATGATAATATTTCGATTGAGCTAAAGGTGCATACAAAAGAAGATACGATGGTATTCGCGGATAAGAGCCGCATTGAACAAGTGCTAAGCAATATCATTGGAAATGCAGTCAAGTTTACGAAGGAAGGCACCATAATCGTAGAAACGAATTTGCTTAACGATAGTAACTATGCAGAGATTATGGTAACAGACCATGGCCCCGGGATCCACAAGGAAGTTCTCCCCAAGCTATTTGAAAAATTTGCCAGTCGGAATGGTCCTAATACTGGAAACGAAGGGGGGACAGGTCTAGGTTTGTACATTTGCAAGACGTTAGTCGAAGACCATGGCGGATCAATAAGTGCCTTTAATAACAGCGACGTCAGCGGAGCAACTTTCAGGATCCTACTTCCAACTGCCGCGCCTCTAACGAATGAGGCAAGCGGGGGACCTCAGATCATCAAGAATCGAGTTTTGAAGAGTGGATCTCTTTTGGGAATAGAATGAGTGGTCGGCATCCTAACATAATAAGCGAT
>CAYYYR010000053.1:0-5375 GCA_964476255.1 uncultured Nitrososphaera sp. | reverse complement strand
GGAGGCGAAGTGGAACTGACGCTGCCAACAACGATGATTGACGACATTACCACAGTAAATGGAGAAGAACCAACAATAGTAAGCGAAAACGACACGACAACCACGATCTCGTTCTCAGTACCAGAAGAGGACACCGCCGTGACGATCTTGGCAGGCTTTGTGGTCCCTGAATTCCCGGTAATTGCAGCGATACTCGCGGCAACAATCGCAGGAATCATTGGCTACACAAGGTTCGCAAGAAACGGCACAGGGTTCTTTGGAAGAGCTTAGCCGCCTTCCTTTTCTTCTTTCTTTTTAATTACGTACATAATATAAGGCCGGATCCAGCAGCCCGGCATAGAGCTTTGGTTGCGCTACCCAAGGGGATAATGTGGGCGTTAATTTTTGCAGGCATAGGGGTAGCAGTAGGCGTGGGAATCACCTTTGCATTTTTGCAGCAGCGCGATATTCAGCAGGGAGAAGTAGACTACGATAACGACAACCCCTGGCTTGACCCGCTCTTCCTCAAGAGCTATCAGGAAAGCCTCAGGACCGGCGCGCACTACAAGTCCACGCTGGCGGTAGGCGAGGAAGGGTTCTTTAATGCAAACGCAAAGGGCGGCGAGCAGCCCTACCAGTTTGAATGGAAGTTCAGCGACGGCGTCGTGCTGGCAGGACAGAATGCGACGCGCAGCTTTGAATCGCCCGGCAGGTACGATGTCATGCTGATCATCACAGACGCAGCAGGGCAGACCGGAGGCAGCAATATCTCGGTACAAGTGCTGCCAGCCGATGAACTCGAATAGATTATTATTGGCAATGCCTTTTTCATAATTCTGTTTGCGAAGCGCCATTCTTGCTTTTGCACTGCTGTCAAGCCTTCTGGCCTCCACTCAGGCAGCCGCGCAGGATCAGATCGTGCTTGAAGCTGCAAGCGACCAGGGCACGTTCACAGTCGAGATAGCGTGGACGCCCGGCGACATTGGCAGCGCAAACGCGTTTGACATGCGCTTTATCGAGCCGGAGACCGGTGTAGAAATCGAAGACATCATCTATGACTTTTCTGTTTACAAAGACGGCGACCGCGAAGTCTTGCGGCGCGACCAGACGGCCACCACGCAGGAATTCACATTTGACGAGCAGGGGCCCTACGAGATCAGGATAGACGACATCGAGGGCCTAGGCGAGGGGGTCGAAATACCGATACAGGTGACGCCCGAGTTCCCGCTTGGAGCGCTTGTTGTCGTTGCAGGAGCACTTGGCGCGGCCGTGCTTTTTGCAAGGCGCAATAGCAACAATTTATTTAGACGATGGGCCAATTAATTGCAATGGCAAGCAGCATATTCCTGACTGCGCTGTTGCTGGTATCGGTTTTCAGCGTCGCGACTGTCGCGTATGCTCAGGAGGGTGGCATGGTTGACACCACGAGTAAGGGCACGCTTGACGTCCGCGTCGAGCCGACATGGAACGAAAATGGCAGCGCCACCTTTAGGGTGAGCTTCCTCAACCCCGGCACGGACACCCTTCACGTGCACCAGGATTACGATTTCAGGATATTAAAGGACGGCACGGAGGTGTTCAGCGCGGCGAGGCAGACAGGGCAGGCGCTCATACACAATGTACCGGGCACAATTACTGTGCCATACACGTTCCAGGAGAACGGCGACTATACCGTCCAGATATATCTTGCAGGCACCGGCATCTCCCCAACAATCCCGACTGACGAAGAAGCGTCCTTTCCGATCCAGGTGACGCCAGAATTCCCGGCAGGCGCCATTGGCGCGATAGCCGCGCTGATGACTGGTGCAATAGTGCTTGCACGCAGGTACAAGATCTAGACTTTTTCTCTTCTAGACAGTGCCACCACTCCGATGGCAATGCCGGCGACTCCGACCCCTACCCCGATTATCCCAAAGAGGTAAGCCCTGTCTGCAGCCATCTTTAGCTCTGTCGACGACTCGGTTGCGCTGGCCGCAGCCGTCTTGGCATCTTCGGCAGCGACGTTGGCCTCGTCCACCTGCACTGTCAAATCGGTTATCACGGTCTGCAACTGCTCTATCACTTCCTGCGGTATTTCGCTGCCGGGGTTGCTGGCAGGTGGGAAGTTAAAGCGCGCCGTGTCCTCGACGTCTTCTATCTCAATCTGGCCATCTATGGCCTGGCCCGCCACCGTCCCCCTCATGACTACCACGTACTGCCCTGTCTGGGTCGGCAGAATCTCTACCACATAGACGCCTGGCTCTTCCTGTGGCTGGAAGTCAAGCGATCTTGTCGGGGTTCCCTTCCTGACGCTGACATCAAGCTGCGCAATCGCGTTGGTGATGGGTTGGCCGTCTGATACCCTCGTGATCTCAAGTACAATGCCGTTGAATTGACCGACAACCGGCGGCTCGTCGACCCACCCTCCAACGATTCTGATGTCTCCAATTATCATCTCTTCGTGCGCCAGCGCGGAGCCCGGGATGGATGCGAGAAATGACACAATTAGCAAGCTTGCCGCCAGGGGCAGGGCGATCTTCTTCATTTGATGTAAATTCCCCCTATAATGTTTATAATCTTTCGGCGCATTTCGGGCTTTGTACCATAATCCAAGCAAGAGTCAAATATGGTGCAGGGTGTATTTTACATATGCGGGGCAGGCTCTGGATATTTGCTGCTATTGCAGTTATCGCTGCTCTCACGCTTGCATCCGGCCAGCAGTCCTTTGCCCACCCTGTCTATCTCGATTCCACGCCCAGGGCGTTTCAGAGCGTCTCAGCGACGCCTGGAGAAGTAGTCGTGTTCTTTAGCGAGCCGATAGAGCTCTCCTACAGTAGCATCAGGGTGCTAGGCCCTGATGGAAGCAGGGTCGACATGAACGACCCGCACAACGCCGAAGGCGACACCGCCTCAATAGCAGCCACTATGCAGCCCGGCCTGCCCGAAGGCGAATACACTGTTACCACCAAGGTGCTCTCGGCAGTCGACGGGCACGTAATTGAAGAGACTTTCATCTTTGGAGTCGGCACCACCGTGCAGCAGCCCGGACCGGGCGGCCAGCAGAGAGACGTGCTGTCGCCGGAAGAGTCGGCGTCAAGGTTTCCGGGGATGGTCGGGCAGGTGATGGTCGTCGGCGCGGCGTTTGCCTCCCTGTGGCTGTGGAAGCCGCTTGCAAGGGTGCCGTGGCTCTCCAGCGCGATAGGGCAGACGCGGGTCGCGATCGACAAAAACATGATGCGCCTGATCATAATCGGGACTGGTCTCATTCTTGCATCCGGCGTGGCCATGATAGTGGTCCAAGCGATCTCGATTGAAGCCGGCATACCGGAGGCGATTGCGACGAAATTTGGCAACGTGTGGGTGACTAGGATGCTTCAGTCGTCGATCCTGATGGGGATCGCAGTGGCGGTCTACCGCAAGGTCGCCAAGAGCAACGCCAGCCCCGGAAGGGCGGAAATGTACGCGATACTCATCCTCGGGCTTGCCGTGCTCGTCACGTCGAGCCTGATAGCCCACGCGGCCGCAACGAGCCAGATCTTCCCGATAGTGCTTGACTTTTTCCACAACGCCGCCGCTTCGATATGGATAGGCGGCCTGATATTGCTCGGATTTGTGGCCGTGCCCAGGATCCTTGCAATAGCCGACGACAGGATCAGATCTTCAGCGCTTGCCATCCTGATCCCCCGATTCTCCACGGTAGTGGTGACGCTGCTTGGCATCGCGGTGATAACCGGACCTGTCCTTCTGTTTTCGCTTGAAAGCGACCTTTCGCTCACGCTCGCTTCCGTCTACGGCCAGGTGCTTGCGATAAAGCTGGGGCTTGCTGGCGTCATGGTTGCGATGGGGGTGTATTCCCAGTTTGTCGTCCAAAAGAGGGCGGTGGTAGTCATGGCCGGCGGTGCAGGCACGCATTCGCCGAGTCTGAGGCACTATGGCAAGACGCTCAAGGCAGAGGCCGGCGTTGGCATAGTGTTGTTGCTTATGGTTTCGATAATGGCAAACGGCGCCCTGCCTTCCGGCCAGTTCCCGGCTTACGAGCGTGAGCTGCAGGACGGCCAGTCCGCCTTTGCAGAGGAGCCGAGGACCGACTTTGTGCGCACGCTCTACACGGGCGAGGGAAGGATACAGTTTGCAGTCAGCCCGTTTGCAGTGGGGCAGAACATTTTCCACCTGTCGTTCTTTAACCAGGACGGGAGCAACGCAACAAGGATCGAGTCTGCCACGATAAAGCTGACACAGGTCGAAAGGGGCATTGGCCCGATAGAAATCGAAACGACCAAGAAATCTGACAACGCGTTTTCTGCAGACGCAGCGTTCAGCCTCCCGGGGACGTGGCATGTCGAGATCGAAGGCGTGAACACTGAGGGAAGCAACATGCTGGCTACTCTTGACGCGAACGTCAAGCCGCGGATTTCAAACTTGGAATTCAAGGTCGACGAGTACAAGACCCCGGTCAACAGCCTGCCGCTCTATCCAGTTTTTGATGCGGCAAGGCAATCCATCTGGGTGGGCGACACGCTGCCGGGAAGCAGCAGGATATGGGAACTAGACATTGCAACAGGCAACTACACCTTGCACAGGCTAAGCGACGCGGCCCTCATAACGAACACGTTGCTTGCCGCCGACGGCCGGCTGTGGTACGTCGACCCCATTGGAAGGAGCCCTAACGGCGTTCTTGGAATCTACAACCCTGCTGACAATTCCAACCGGCGGTTTGTGATAACGGAAGCCGGCATACCGACCGGCCTTGCAATGGACGGCAACGGCAGCCTATGGATGCCGGTGCTTCAAGCTAACAAGGTGGTCAAGTTCGACCCTGCAAGCGAAGAGTTCTCGTCGTATGACATACCGACGCCGGCGGCGAGACCTGCAGGGATAGCATCTGACAGGTCGGGCAACATCTGGTTTGCAGAGGCCGCCGGCTATATCGCTAGGATAGATCCGGCTAGCGGCAACATTACCGAGTACTCGCCAAGCAGCCAGCTCAAGACGCTTGACGAGCCCACGGCCGTATTCCCTGACCCTAGAAGCTCCAACATCTATATCGCCGAGCACACCGGCAGCACCATAACGGTGTTCAACGCCCTCCTAGGCACTTTCCGCGAATACCCTTCAGTCAACGAGGCCGGCCTGCCCTTTGGCATGGCCATGGACTCCTACGGCAACCTGTGGTTTGCAGAGCACGAAATAGACAGAGTTGGAGTGCTGGACCCGAGGACGGGTGAAGGCGCCGAGGCCAGGATCCCCATTGCAGGGTCGGCCATACAGTGGATAACCGCGGACGACAAGGGCAGGATCTGGTTCGCAGCGCAACGAGGAGGATCTCTTGGCAGTATAACAATAACGGCTAAGCCGTCTACCACTCCGCCCCCCAGCAACGGAACTGATGGAGGATCGGCCATAGGTGGCATCCCCCA
>CAYYYR010000052.1:0-5734 GCA_964476255.1 uncultured Nitrososphaera sp. | reverse complement strand
GAAATAGAAGAGGGGAGATCGGTGTTCTGTGAAACTCATAACAGGTATTGCGAATCTGTCTCTGGCAGCCAGAAATGCGCATGCTGTGGCAAGCGCGTCTGCCTCTGCAACTACGTCCTCTAATCCGATAGACTGATAAGTCTATCATTTTTTAACACCTTGCTTGAAGATTGCGCTATCAATAGCAGGCAGCGACTCTGGAGCGGGCGCAGGGATACAGGCAGACCTCAAGACGTTTTCCGCCCTCGGCGTGTACGGCTGCACCGCCATCACCGCGATAACCGCGCAGAACACCAGAAAAGTGTCCGAGATATTCGAAGTGTCGCCGGCAATGGTGGAGCAGCAGATTAGGTCCGTCATGACCGACATGCCGCCAGGCGCCACCAAGGTAGGTATGGTCTACAGCAGGCAGACGATAGACGCGGTGTGCCGGTCGCTCAGGGGATCAAAAGTCCCGATTGTGCTCGACCCGATCTTTGCCGCAGGGACCGGAGCCAGGCTGCTGCGCGACGACGCGTTTGACTCGTTTGTATCGAAACTTTTGCCAATATGCACGCTGGTAACTCCGAACAGAATTGAAGCAGAAAGACTGGCAGGAATCAGGATCAGGACAGAGGGCGACGGCATGGAAGCGGCAAAAAAGATCAGTAGGCTTGGAGCAGAGAACGTCATTGTAAAGGGCGGCCACTTTGGAGCTTCCAGCGTCACCGACCTGCTGCTCGACAACAAGAACAGGATGACCAGGATCACGAACCCGAGGATAAAGATAGAGGAAAGCCACGGCTCGGGATGCAACTTTTCATCTGCGGTCACCGCTTACCTTGCGAAAGGTGCGGCCCTGCACGCGTCGTGCAGGATGGCAAACGAGTACGTCCACGTTGCGATCAAAAACGCGGTTAGGGTAGGCAGGGGCCTGCCGGTCACAAACCCGCTTTCTGCGATTTACCGCGACGCGAGCCGCTACCACGTGCTAGCAGAGCTGCAGGCGGCAGTCGAGCAGGTAGGCGCCCTTGCAGATTTCTACAAATTAATACCGGAGACGCAGACAAACTTTGTTTATGCACTGCCCGACGCGGCCGGCGCGACAGAAGTCGCAGGCGTGCGCGGGAGGATAGTCAGGATAGGCAACAGCGTGGTGCCGGCTTCGTACATCGAGTTCGGGGCTTCAAAGCACATGGCATCCGCGATTATGGGGTACATGCGCGTCAACCCAGCCTTCCGGTCCGTCATCAACATCAGGTTCAACAACGAGCTTGTGAAAACATGCAGGTCGCTCTTTTCAGTGTCAAGCTATGACAGGAGTAGGGAGCCGAAGGGCGTCAAGAAGAAGGAGGGCTCTAGCGTCGCGTGGGGGACACTTGCCGCGCTCGCACGCAACCCAAAGGCGGAAGTCATTTACCACAAGGGCGACGTCGGCAAGGAGCCCATGATAACTGTATTTGGCAGGAACCCGGGGGAAGTCGCGGCCAAGATCAAGGCGATACTGGAAAATTATTGAACCAGCATGGTTTTACCTTATATATAGCTGAAGAGTGAAAAAGAATGGAAACATGAAAGCGGTAATCCTGGCAGGAGGGCTCGGCACGAGGCTGCAGCCCTACACGTTCTTTATCCCAAAGCCGATGCTCCCGCTTGGCAACAAGCCGCTTCTCGAGTACATCATCGAGTGGCTGAAAAACGCCGGCGGCATCGACGAGATAGTCCTCTGCGTCAGCTATCTGCACAGGACGATCGAGGACTATTTCGAGGACGGCGCCCGCTTTGGAGTCGAGATCGAGTATGCCCGGTCAGAGAGGCCGCTTGCCACCGCGGGCCAGCTAAAGACCGCGGAAAAGCTGCTCGACGACTCGTTCGTGTGCGTCTACGGCGATTCAGTCTACGAGTTCAACCTGCGCAAGATGCTCAGACAGCACAGAGAGTTAAAGGCGTTTGTCTCCATGGCACTCTTGCAGTACGCGACAAAGCTGAAATACGGATTTATCGACCTCAACGGGCAGGAAAAGGTCACGGCGTGGCGCGAAAAGCCGGAGATAAGCGGCCTGATAAACATCGGCTGCTACGTGATGGAGCCGGAATTCCTAAAGATCATACCAAAGTCAGGGTCGTTTGGGATGGACGACGCGGTGAGGAAGGCCCTGGAGCAGAAAAAGATCGTCAAGGGCTTTACGATAGACACGGGCTTTGTCGACATTGGCGACAAAAAGTCGTACCTGGACGCAAACCGGCAATACGCGAGCAGGCTGGGCAAGATCTAGATGGGCATAGCCCTGTTCGAGGACTTGCACTGGCAGAACTTTTCGCCCATCTCGCTTACAAAGGCCACCTTTGACATCAAGGTCGGCTCGAGGACCCTGTTTGAAGAGCACAGGGCGGCGCCCGAAGTGCTGCTGGCAAGGGAATACCTTGCAGGCGTGACTGGCGAGCGGCACGTCCAGTGCAAGGTCAATCCGAGTTCGATTGACAATGACACGGTGTTTGTCAACGGCCTGTTGCACCCCGGGGCAATCTACCCTGACCGCCTGCTCAAGATCACCCACGCCTTTGCGATAACTGCCGGCGACAGGCTGCTCGTGGCAAGGCTTGGCAGGAACGGCGCAGAATATCTTTCTGATTGCGTCGCGGCCGGCAAAAAGATCGACGTCAGGAAATTAAACGTCGAAAAATCTACAAGGCTCAAGGCTGAAGAAAGCCAGGGACTCCTGTCCGATCCTTGGGATGTCATAAGCGTCCTTGAAAACTCGCTTGCGGTGCAATTGTCCGGCACGCACGGAGAAAGCGACCTCGGCCCCGGCGTCAGAGTGGCAGGCAGCAGCACGGTGGCGGTTGGCAGGAACGCCTCGGTGGAGGAAGGGACGGTGCTTGACGCAAGGCGTGGCGGCATCTACATCGGCCCCGACGCGTACGTCGCGACGAGCAGGATAGTCGGGCCGGCGTACATTGGCGGCAGGACGCAGGTGAAGCAGTTCTCGATAATCGAGTCCAGCTATGTCGGCAACGACTGCAGGGTGGCCGGCGAGATAGAGCATTCGCTAATTTCCGACTACACGAACAAGACCCACGCGGGTTTTATCGGCCATTCGTACGTCGGA
Source organism: uncultured Nitrososphaera sp. (assembly GCA_964476255.1). Lineage (GTDB taxonomy): Archaea > Thermoproteota > Nitrososphaeria > Nitrososphaerales > Nitrososphaeraceae > Nitrososphaera. The sequence goes on along the minus strand of CAYYYR010000052.1, from coordinate 2,645 downwards.
GAGTGGGTCAACGTCGGCGCCATGACCACCACATCTGACCTGAAAATGACGTACGGCAACATCAAGATGGGCAGCGGCAACAACAAAGCAGACACGGGCCAGAACAAGATAGGATCGTTCATCGGAGACATGGCCAAGACTTCAATCGGCACGCTCATTTACAGCGGCAGGCGGATCGGCGTTTCTTCGCACCTGCACGGGCTCGTCGTGCAGGACGTGCCCAGCTTTACGATCTATGGCGCCAGCATCGGGGCGAGGAACGCAGAGCTCGAGCTACACTCCGCGATAGAGACGCAAAAGAAAATGATGTCGCGCAGGAGCCAAACGATGAGCAAGGCCTACGAGCAGATGATAAAGGACGTCTTCTCCATGACTGCCATTGAGAGAAAGCGCGCCGGCGTTCGGAAGACCAAGTTTGCGTTGTAATTACATGTAGTCGAGCCCCTCGCCTTCCTTCCAGAGCCCGAGCCTCTGGTGCAGCCATGGGTAAAAGTTGGCGTCGCCGTTTTCAAACTCTTTCTTGATTATCTTGATGATGCTCTTTGACACCTGCCCCGGCTTGCCGTAGATCTGCTTTTTGTGCCTGAGCTTCAAGCCGAGGCCCTCTTCCCGGTCGTACGCTTCGTTGACTATTGACTTGATCCAGCCCGGGCTCAGTGGAGGAACCAGCACGTTGCTCTTTGCGTCAAATATCGTTTCCGGCCTGTCGGTGTTGAGCCTGACCGTCAACGACGTCACTTTTGGGAAGTACAGCAGCTCTTCCTGCATCGAGCCCGAGTCCGTCATTTCAGCCCAGCAGCGGCCGCTGTCTAGGAATTCGATGACGTTCGCATATTCCTTCCACAGCGGAGTGATCAGGAACTTGTCCGGGTGCTCTTCTGCAAGCCCCTGCAGTTTTGATTCAAGGTTGTACTGCTTTAACGCGGACATGGTCGCATTCAGCATGACGAGGACCACCTTCTTGTCGGTGTTCTTGATCAGCTCGACGAGCCCGCTGACTATTGAAGTAAAGCGCCTGTGCGTCAGGTTCTCCCGCCGGTGGATGTCCATCCTTATCCACTCGCCCTTTTCCAGCTGCGGGTAAAGGTCGAAGACGCTCTTGCGCGGCTTCTCCTTCCGCTTCTGGTAAATCGCGTCGACCACCGAGTTGCCCACCACGTGGACAAAGTTCTCGGGGTACCCTTCCCTTACGAGGTTGTCCCTGTTGAGCTTGGTGGGGGCAAAGAAGAACTGTGTCCCGGCGGAGCATATCCAGGTGTCTATCTGCTCTGGGAAGGGCTCCTCCCTTGCAAGGAACCACTTGCCGTCGAACTGACTGCTGATGAACCTGCGCACCTCTGACTTTGTCGGCTCCTTGCCTGCCTTTAGCTTCTTGATCGCTTCAGGGCTCATGGAACGGAGGCCTGCCTCGTTCTGCCCCACCTTCTGCCCCATGCCAAAGACCCAGGCAAGCGGGGCGATGCCTGCAACAAGCGTGTCCCCGTGGACTATGGGCAGGAGCGACTCTGAGCCAAAGTTCTTTCTGCAGTACCGGCCAAACGAGCCGAACTTTACTATCAGCTCGCTTGCCTTTTCCATTAGGTCGCCCCTGATCTGGAGGTTGCAGCCGACGAACTGCTGCAGGTTGAACTCCTCGATGCCAAATCCAAGCACCTCGTCAAAGTGCTGGCCGGTGTTGATCACGAAAACTGGCAGGTCTTCTTTTGCCGCCTCTATGACCAGCGGCGCCTGCTTGTAAAAATCCGGCTTTGTGCCGGTCACTATTGCGAGCACGGGGGTTTTTTCCTTGCGCGCCTTTTCAAAAACCGACTGGAGGCTGTTAGACACTTTGATTGGCAAAAGGCTGCGCGATACGTCGATCTCTCTGACGCTCAACGAAGGTCATCCAGGTTGCTGCTGATGGGCCTTCTTTTTGACGCGGCGACCAAGTACCCGCCTACCGCCGTCACGCCCACGCCGGCTGCGATAAAGAAATATGGCACGAAGCCAACTACGCCCACGACATACTGGTCAGGGATTCTTGCCAGCAGCTGAAGGCTGGCGGCCATGCCCGCTATCATTATGACACCCCCGGCTACAAGCATTGTGCCTCCAATCCGGGCGCCGTAAGTCTTGGCCATGCCAAACACGAAGCCGGCCAACACCACGCAGGGCGCGGCCGAGATAAAGATGATCTGCAGCATGAGGCTTCCAGGGTCGACCACGCGCTCCGGCCCGTCGCCCTGCGGCCCTATCAGAAAGTTGTAAAACGAGAGCAAAAGCACGGCAAACATCACAGATAAGCCGAGCGATGCAATTGAAGTCCAGTCCTCCAGATTTAGCTTCATTGCTAGAACACTATTTTCCGGTTTGGTAATTAAATCATGTGGTTGCGTTCAACAGCTATACTATTGTAAGGATGAGGTACTCGAAAAACTGTATGTTAGATATACGATTGCGAATGATTTAAAGTTTACACAGGGTATAGTTTTTCGTAACCAGACTTTCTTCAATCATGCAACAGTCGCTTAGCGAACTTGAGTGCTTTCATGCTCAGGACAGCAACTTGACCTCTGCCGACAAGCACTAGGGCTTTCTAACAACATCATACGCTGGAATGGGGCGCCGGGAGAGGGACTCGACTTCATTTCCTCCATTGTAGTGTA
>CAYYYR010000051.1:0-21524 GCA_964476255.1 uncultured Nitrososphaera sp. | reverse complement strand
GGTAATGCTAACCAAAATGAAACTATTGGCGAACCAACAATTAATCAAACGGTCGATTACATCAAAGTATGCCTAACAAGATTAAACGTAGCCTTGACCCAGATAGCAGACTTGCTCAATGACCCGTCTATCTACAGAGACATTACAAAAGACAATTATCAAGATTTTACTCGATTGCTTGAAGATGCACATTTCATTGAAACACAAAAATGTTATCAGTCAATACCACTTTACGACGAGCGCATAAAGCTAATTCAAAGTTTCATAGATCGCATTGAAGCTGAAAAGCACAAGCAGGTAAAAATTACTCGCCCTAGCGTGCAAAAATAGCTCGCCGTGATCAAACAAAACCGGGGTACAAACCTTACTCGCCGAATGCTGTTAATCATTAAAGTTCAAGTTATTACGAGCATGTTATCGTTGTATGTAAGAGATTTTACAGAGATATTCCATTAATCTGCCTAGTGCTGTATTATCTGACATTGGACTCAAGTGGGCAGGTAACCTATAGCTGAACATCTCTGAAGTAGTTCATAATAATCACATTCTCTTGGCCTTCAGTAAAGTATTGACCGTCGTGGGCGAACCCTCTAGGAACATGATCATACGATATATTCAAGAAAAGTATGGAATATCAGTTTTTTCCAACTCCGGCCGCCACATATCATTGCAGGAAATTGAAGATGCAATACCGGAAATATTGCCGATTGGTGCCGAACTGATCATCAGGATACTCGAAGCAGAACTTGAAAGACTAGAAGAAAATGGAGATTGATGCGGCTGAATGTGAAACATGAGTGTCATAATTAATTACATGCCAGACTCTTTAAAACATAGTATCGGTTTGAATCGCGGTGGAAGATAGAGGCAAGAAAACAAAGTATCAGCATTACTACTATGACGACTGTATCATAGAAAACCTCGCGCGCTATTTCAAAGTTAATAAAGACCCAGAAATTCTGATCCTCCTTAAGAAGCTCAGAAAAGATGGATATTGATTTACAATCCCACATCATATCGATCGACCTTACCTGCACATATGTAAGAAGCGATCGGAGAATGCGATATTTGGATTAAGATCGAATTCTTTCGAGAAAAAGAGGCAGGCAGATTAATCGAGAACTGTGCACATTATCCGTCAGTTTGTAATTATAGAAGATAATTACAGCTATCTGATTACCCAGACAGACACCCTAGTCGGGAAATTATCCCCAGCGAATTGGTTAAACAGTGATCAAGTCTTTTATAGTAAAAGTTGCGTTATCTCGCTATATTGCGCTACAAAACTGATTCCAATTCCTCCACACTTTCCTTTTTTACAACCGAACAGCAAATTCTGTTGCTAAAAGACCCGGCTCTTTTTTCAGATTCGCCCGTAGCACGGATTGGGGCATTAAAAGACCTGAAGAAGCACGGAATTCATGCCATACCGGTAACAGAGGATACTATAGAATCACTCCCTGCCACAGATATTGAGTTTAGAAAATTCTGCAGTAACGCAATCTGTGAATTAAGGATGAACGAACCTGCAATGTAACTCTTTAATGATTGATACTGCCACTAAGGGGTACAAAAGTCAAATTGTTGACCTCTAACAGCATATGAAATTCTTCAGATTTTCAATAAAAAGAATAGGTAAGTTGCTAGTCTACCTTCCTTTCATGTTTTTCTTTTACCTTGTTTCCAAATTCGACCTTTGATTCACACTCAACTCTGTATCCACCATCGTCTTCATGTTTTACTTTCTCTTTGAATTCTCTTTGAATTCCCATGGTGCTTCAAATGCACATTATGGTAAAAAGGAGTTGTGGAACACGGGGCTGACTAATTCATGACAGATAATTACTGCTGATTTCTGAAATGGCTTTATTTTTTGTGTGTTGCACTAAAGGGCAACACACTGTGGACAATAATCATGGTCATTCTGTCCCCGATAGTAATAGTCGTTTTGCTACGGATGCTTTTTGACCTGATTTAGCCTGAGCAGAAAGCGATAGCCAGGCAATTGATTTTGACCAGACCGTATCGCTGCTACAATATGCTTTTTTTGCCAGATGTACTGTGATTCACGTTACTTGTCGAAAATTCTAGAAGTATTTATGTTTCCTAGGACGCTGCTGTTCGATTTCCTTGTCAAGGACATCATCGTCCGCGCTCGGAGCCTTGTTGTTCTTTTTGTACTCACCAATTAACTCCTTTAGCGCTTCAACCTGTTCGGTTGGCACATTTTTTGACGCTACAGCAGGGTGATCACTTACCAGAGCACCATCTTGATTATTTGCCTCCCTTTCTACTGGTTGTTTGCTTTCTGATTGTGTTGATGCAATATCATTGGTATCGACCTTTGAAGAAGTCTTACTAACTGTAGGTTGGCGTTCTTTTGCTATCAAGTTGCTATACTTTTCAATCAATTTTTGATAATCTTCTATCATGTCATGGCAATCCTTGCAAATCATTATTTTCTCCTTAATCTCTTTATCATGATGCTCAGTGAGCAGTTTGTCTTGCTTGCAACAAAGGCAATATCCTAACCCACCCATATCTATCAGGGTACGACACAGAGTGTATAAGCTAGAGTAAGTGATGTTTTGTGACAACCTCATCTTATAAGACTATTTATGGCTATGTTTACAATACAATGGCAATTGTCCTTGTTATGCCTGAAGTCAGGCTATTGTCTTGTCCTCTCCTCGCCATCTTCAAAAACAAGTTTTGGGAATATATAACACCCAAGCACAAAAAGCCACGAAAGTAATTCCAAGTTGTAATGAGTTTAGAAGATTGGCTTCCATACGGGTCAGCCACAAATTGGGAACCAGTTACCAGATATTAAGAATTGCACAAGAATATATCAAACTATTAATCTTCCTTTTCTCTCATTCCTGCACCACATTGTGAACATATTATCATATGCTCAGTTTGAATCGCAGTTACAGATTTCTTATGACCACATCTAGGACAAACAAGCGTGACCTTTGCTAATCTAGCATTCCGCCGAATTTTTCTATTCTTCATTCGGAAAAGTAATAGCTTGGCTATCCCTTTAACTTTCCTGCGTTATCATTCATCCTTTCAATGCTTAGAAATTTTTCTCTGATCTTCTATATAGTGCCGATGCTCCTTGTCATTATCCAAGAATGTTCGACCAAGTAAGGCATGATAAATTTGGCATCCTCTTACGCAACTTCTAACGCCAAGCGCGCTGGACTAAATGCAAAATCTGCAATCGCCTTATTAGAGGGGGGATTGTCTAGCAAAATAAGAGGACCTATCATTCAGCGATCTTGGTAGTCAATGCTCCAATCAGGTTGTCCATGTGCTGATAGACGCGCATAAACTTGTTGCCCCTATCGGTGGTCTTGTAGATATGCTCGCCTTCAACATGCTCTGAGACCATTCTCTGTCAAGATTGAAATGTATTCCTTTAGCTGTGCGTACTACAGGTAGGCCTTGTACATTATTTTCGTCTTTGTCGCGCCGCCATTCGCAGCTTCAAGTATCTGCAAAACAATGTCGGTTCGGCTGCGGTATTTCATATCTTATGTTCTATGTCCCTCTGCTATAACTTACCTGACAGCATATTATGGAACTTTATACTAGTAGCATTCTGGAATCATTGGTCTATTACAGACAGAGGTCTATTAGGACGGCGGTTGCTTATTCAAACAATGCAAAGAATGATGATTACGGCTGCAAGATATGTCGTGACCTTTTTTTCTTCAAACCCTGCAAGGATGACCACGTTATACATACAGGTCATATCGAATTTTATGAATTAGATCCAGATTCTATGACAACGAATTAGGGATGATTTTAGTTGAATCCTCCTCATTTCAAGTATGACCGATGGTATGACTTACTTTTAGTCGTAATTGATTATGCAGAATCCTGCATGTCCAAAGGTCTCGGCATGACCTCTAAAGTTGTCATCTATTTCATTAAGGTCGGAACCTGAAACTTCGAATTTACAACTATTACAGATTGCCTTCACTTCTAATAACTTCCTTCAAGAGCAAGGGTCCGATGGTCGTCATATACATTCGTCTGTCGTAATTATTTACGACACGTGATTTTCTGATTGATACGTCCATTACTCTTCATCTCGCCCCGAGTCGAATGTAAGGAGTAATTCATCCGATGTTAGTGCGATGTTCGATCTATAGGCATAAGAATACGCCCCCATACTTCATATGCAAAAGCAAGGAAGGATTTAGACTGCCTACAATGACTGGAATAAATCGAGAACCGATAATAACAAGAACGCACGTATGGACTTAATTCTTGCATTTTTGTGCGGGACCAGTAGCTGATAAAATATCTAAGGATATCTCAATGTGTCACTGCACTGAATCCAACAGCTTGAAGCCCTAGGTGGGATTCGAACCCACGACCTAAGGTTTACGAAACCTTCGCTCTGCCAGGCTGAGCTACTAGGGCGCGGAACATGCCAACTTCTGCCGCTCGTTATTTATTGCTTCGCGCTAAAATAAATACCACCGAGATCAGTTTTTCGTTGTGAAGGTGTCGATCTCGGGCGTTCGGGGCGTCTACGGACAGGACCTCAACCTGCACGAGGTGAGCAGGTTCGCAGGCCAGTTCGCCAGCGTGATCAAGTCTGAGAAATGCGTAATAGCGCGCGACACCCGGCCGTCTGGCAGGATAATCGCCCAGGCGGTGGCTGCCAGCCTCATGGCCGGCGGCATCGATGTCTACAACCTCGGCGTTGCGCCCACCCCCGCGGCATTCCGGGAGGCGCGCAGGTACGGCGCCGGCGTGATAATAACGGCGTCCCACAACCCGCTCGAGTGGAACGGGCTGAAATTCATTATCGACGGCAGGGGGCTTTTTGAGCGCGAGCTGGACGCGATGCTAAAGTCGCCAAGCGGTCATCGGAACAAGTTTGGAAACGAGTACCGGATCGCTTCGCGCTATGTTGACGAAATAGCGGACATTGTAGAGGGGGGCGAAAAGGTAAAGGTCGGGATCGACTCCGGCGGCGGGGCCGCGTGCGGCTACGGCGAAAGGCTGTTCAAAAAGCTGGGCCACCAGTACCACAGCATAAACGGCGTCGCGGGCGTATCGTCAAGGGGTCCCGACCCGACTGCAGACGAGCTTGCGGACCTGCGCGCGCTGGTGACTGCAAACGGGCTGGACCACGGCTTTGCCCTTGACCTCGACGCGGACAGGCTGGTCGTGGTCAGCAGCAGGGGCGAAAAGTTGAACCCGGACGCGACCCTGCTCCTGTGCATCGCAAGGGCAATAGAGATGGGCATGAAAAAGTTCGTGGCCAGCATCGACACCAGCGTAGCGATAGAAAAGTACGTCCGCGATCATAAGGCCAGATTGTCATATTCAAAGGTGGGCGAGGCAAACGTCGTCGGCAAGATGCTAGAGACTGGCGCTGAGGCCGGCGGCGAGGGGAGCAGCGCCGGCTTTATCATGCCCGGCTTTAACATGTGCCGCGACGGCCTCCTGGCGGCCGCCACGATTTCGACGCTCGACAAAAAAATGATAGGGCAGTGCATGAAGTTTGCGTCGCAGTTTGCGCAGGTCAGAGGCAAGATAGCGGCCGACTCTTTGCTGCACAAAGCGGTAATTGAAAAACTGCCCGACATTTTCAAAAAGGAATCATCATCGATAATGACTGAAGACGGCGTCAAGGCGATAATAGACGATGACTCGTGGGTGCTGGTCAGGCCTTCAAACACCGAACACGCGATCAGGGTTTCCGTGGAATCAAAAGCAGAGAAGGTGCAGGCGCTCTACAAAAAAGCAAGCGAGAAGGTGCAGGCGGCATATGACCAGGTTAGATGAAAAAGAGATCATACGGATCTTTGCAGACAGGCTCGGCATAGCCGACCTTGACGACGTCGCCCTGGTCGGCAGGAACGTCGTCTTCAAGGCGGACATGCTGGTCGCAAGCACCGACGTCCCGCCCGGCATGGAGGCGTGGCAGGTCGCCAGAAAGAGCATCGTCTCGTGCGTCAGCGACCTTGCGGCAAAGGGCGTCAGGCCGCACGCGGCAATGATTTCGCTAGGCCTGCCGAAAAACTGCACCCGGCCATACGTCGAGGGGCTCGCAAGAGGCTTTGCCGGCGCCTCAAAGGAATTTGAAGTAAAGATAGTGGGCGGCGACACGAACGAAGCCGGCGGCCTCGTCATCGACTGCAGCATGATAGGCTTTGCCAGCAGCAAGATGCCGACGAGAGGCGGTGCAAGGCCGGGCGATGCCGTCGTGGTGTCCGGCATGTTCGGCCTGCCGCCTGCAGGGCTTGCGATCCTGATGCGAAAAGCCTCGGCTGCCGGCGCGTTCAGAAAGCAGGCGGCTGACTCTGTGCTTTTTCCGGCGCCAAGGCAGCGCTTTGGTCTTGTACTTGCAAGATATTTTTCGTCGTCGATCGATTCTAGCGACGGGCTCGCGATATCGCTCTACGAGCTGGCGGGCCAGAGCAAGGTCGACATTGCGGTCGACGGTATCCCAGCTGCAGACGGAGTTGAAAAGTTTGCAAAGGAAAACGGCATTGACGCGCACGAGCTGGTGTTCCACGGCGGCGAAGAGTATGAAATCGTTGCGACGATCCCGAAAGCCAAACTAAAGCAGGCCGAGGCCGCGGCAAAGAAGGCAAAGGTCGGCCTGCACGTGATAGGCAGAGTGCGAAGGGGAACCGGCGACGTTTCTGTCGGGAAAAAGCCGCTTGAGAACAGGGGCTACACACATTTTAGCAGGCGATAACGTTTTTAACCCTCTAAAGGGGCGAATGTAACTGCATGTCTGAAACTACGAATGAAATTACCCAGACAAAGTGGGGAGTAGCCCACATCTTTAGCAGTTACAATAACACGCTTGTCCACATCACCGACCTGAGCGGCAGCGAAACGATCTCGTTCAGCTCTGGCGGGCGCCACGTCACCGCCGACAGGTATGAATCGTCGCCGTATGCGGCCATGAAGTCGGCCGTCGCGGCGGCAGACGTTGCGAAATCAAAGGGGATCAGCGCGCTCCACATCCGCGTAAGGGCGGTTGGCGGAGTAGGCCCGAGAATCCCGGGCCCCGGCGCGCAGGCGGCAATCAGGGCGCTTGCGAGGGCGGGCTTTAAGATCGGCAGGATCGACGACGTGACTCCCATACCACACGACACCACGAGAAAGCCGGGCGGAAGAAGGGGTCGCAGGGTCTAGATCGATTTCATTTCCGGCGCCATTTTTACCTGGGCGCCGCAGCCTCTGTTTTTCAACTCTTTCTGCAGCCACGTGACAAACCTGTCCTCGAACCTCTTTCCCTTTGAAGCGTCTATTTCGTACTCGTGGATCGCGTACATCTTTTCCACGAGCTGGCCTGCCAAAAACATCTTGGCAAAGGACCAGCCGGCGCTCTGCGTCGGCGGGTCGAGCGCGAACGCGTTATCCAGCTGGCAATTTTTCTGCCATTCCGACAGCAGGCCGAGGGCGATCCTGCTGTCCGGCTCAAAATTAACAGACTGGAAGTCGAGGATAAAGGTGCCGATTATCAAGTCAATCATTCTGCTGCTTTAGCTTGTCAGAGAACGAGATGAGCTTGCCCTTGTCCTCCACCATGATCGTGGTGTTGACCCTCACATTGAGGCCGACCGACCGGAAGAGCGCCAAGAGCTCGCCGCCGGAAATCCGGCTCGTTATTTCGCCTGACTGCATCAGCTCGGCGATCCTTGCAACGATTGCTTCGGTCTGCGCGGGATACTGCGCATACGCTAAATCGAGCACTTCGTCGCCCCTGTCGTGGAGGTAGTCGGAGACGACTTCGCGGGCTGGCTTTTTCTTTGGCAGGGTTGACGATTTTGCCTTTTCAAGCGCCGCAGCTTTTTCACGCAGCTCTTTCAGCTTGCGCGCGTTGATCTTCTCGATGTCAGGGTCAGACGTCAGCCCTTTATCACCCCTATCGGCACGAGCCTGACGACCTTTGTGGCTATGCCAAGCGAGTGCGACACTTCGGCGACTGCGTCAACGTCCTTGTAGGCTTCGGGGGTCTCTTCGACCACGCCCTCTCTCGTCATTGCCTTGACGTAGATGCCCTTTGACTCCAGGCCGCTCTTCACGGCCTCGGCAGTGTAGCTGCGCCTTGCGGCAGACCTTGACATCGTCCTGCCGGCGCCGTGCGCGGTGGAGCCAAAGCTCAGGTCGAGCGACTTTTTTGCTCCAAGCAGGATCCAGCTCGCGGTGCCCATAGAGCCCGGGATTATCACCGGCTGGCCTATGTCGCGGTATCTCCCCGGCACCTGGTCCATCCCCGCGGGGAACGCCCGGGTCGCGCCCTTTCTGTGGACAACCACTTCGCGGGTGCCTTCGCCGTCCACCCTGTGTCGCTCCACCTTGGCGATGTTGTGCGCGACGTCGTAAACAAGGTCCATTTCAAGGCCGCCTTCGGCCGACTTGAAGACGCGCTCAAAAGTCTTGCGCGTCCAGTGGGTGATCATCTGCCGATTAGCCCACGCAAAATTGAGAGCCGAATACATTGCCTTGCGATAGTCCTCGCCTTCCTTCGAGTTGTTCGGGACGCACGCGAGCTCCCTATCTGCAAGCGTCAGCCCGTACTTGCGCAGCGCGGACTCGGAAACGCGGAGATAATCTGTGCATATCTGGTGGCCAAAGCCGCGCGAGCCGCAGTGTATCAGCGCGGTCAGCTGCCCTTCCCTGTCGAGGCCCATAGTCTTCGCCGCACGCTCGTCGAAAATCTTGTCCACCTTTTGCACTTCGAGGAAGTGGTTGCCGGAGCCAAGCGACCCGAGCTGGGGCGCGCCCCTCTTTCTCGCAGTGTCTGAGACGCTCGCCGGGTCCGCGCCGGCCATCGTGCCGCTTTCTTCACAGACCTCGGCGTCGTCCTCTGTGCCGTAGCCGTGTCTGACTGCCCACCTTACGCCCTCGACCAAGAGCTCGTCCAGCTCCGGCCTGGTCAGCCTGACCGCGCCCTCGCTGCCGACGCCAGAGGGGATCGACTTGAAAAGCGCGTTGACGAGATCTTTTAGCCGCGGCCGCAGGTCGCTTTCCGTCAGGTTCGTCCTGACCAGCCGGACGCCGCAGTTGATGTCATAGCCCACGCCGCCGGGGCTGATCACGCCGGTTTCGACGTCGGTCGCCGCGACTCCGCCGACTGGAAAGCCATAGCCCTCGTGGCCGTCCGGCAGAACGACTACGTGTTTCTGGACGCCCGGCAGGGTCGCGACGTTTGCCGCCTGGTCGATTGTCCTGTCAGTTACCATCTTTGATATCAGGGAATCGTTTGCGTAAATCGTGACTGGCACCTTCATGCCCTTTTCAGGGTTTGCGTCTATGCGGTATTCAAGATCATTTACCTTCCTGACCCGGTGGTTGCCGCTCCTTGTGACAAGCTCCAATGCTGCTGAGTTGTCACTGCAAGTTATTATAAGCCTTGCTTAGTATGAGGCGAACCTGTCGTTGTATTCTTTCAGCGCCGGTTCGCCCGCGATTTCAAGCACGCCCGAGCCGGATGACGTGCACATAGTGTTAGCGCTAGATTTCTGTATGAGGTGTACGCCAACAAGATTTATTTCCGCCACGCTACCGCTCTATCCCAGATGCCGATCCTGCCGATAGACTCTGGGCGCTACGGTAGCAAAGAGATGCGCGAGATTTTCGAGGACGAGAGGCGGCTGCAATACCAGCTGGTATTTGAGGCGGCCGTCGCGCACGCGCAGGCCAAGATAGGCATGATCCCGGCCGACGCGGCCAAAGAGATTGACAAGGCGGGCAGCTCTGGCAAGGTCACCCTGGCGCGGGTGAGCGAGCTAGAGGCGATGAGCGAGCACGACACCGCGGCAATGGTGGAAGCGCTGAGCGAGCAGGTGCCGGCAAAGGCCAAGCCGTGGATACACTACGGGCTGACCAGCAACGACGTTGTCGACACTTCGACCTGCATGCAGATGCGCGACGCGTTTGCAATCATCGAGTCAAAAGTGGCGAAGCTGGCCCTGCTGCTGGCAGACAGGGCAGTCGAGTTCAGGGCTTTGCCGGCCGTGGGCAGGACTCACGGGCAGCACGCCAGCATCATTTCGTTTGGATTAAAGTTTGCAGTTTGGGCCGCAGAGATGGCAAAGCATGTTGAGCGGATAGGCGAGGGCAGGAAGCGCTTTTTGCTCTGCAAGACGCTGGGCGTGGTAGGCACCGGCTCGCTCCTAGGCGACAGGGCGCTCGAAGTGCAAAAGATCGTCGCGCAGAACCTCGGCCTCTATTCGGTAGAAGCCGCGACGCAGGTCGTGCCCCGCGAGCGCTTTGCAGAAATGCAGTTTTGCATCGCGCTTATCGGATCGACTCTTGACAAGATCGCGATAGAGGTCAGGAACCTGCAACGCACCGAGATAGGCGAGGTCGCCGAGCCCTTCCGCAAGGGCCAGATGGGCAGCAGCGCCGTGCCGGTAAAGCGCAACCCCATAAAGAGCGAGCGCGTGTCTTCCCTGGCAAAAATGCTGCGCTCGCTGGTCAGCGTATCGATGGAAAACGTTGCGCTGTGGCACGAGCGGGACTTGTCGAATTCTGCCAACGAGCGCTTTACGCTCCCGATGGCCGCGATACTGCTCGACGAGATGCTCAACGCGATGACAAGGGTCGTTTCTGAATTGAAGGTAAACAGGGACAAGATCACGTCAAACATCGAGATGACGAAAGGCCAGATTTATGCCGAGTTTGTGCTTGAGGCGCTGGTAAAGAAGGGCGTCGCCCGCTTTGAGGCGTACCGCGACATACAGCGCGTCGCGTTTGCGGCGCTAGAGTCCGGCGACCACTTTTTCGACGCCGTGTCAAAGGACAGGAGCATTTCAAAGCAACTGTCAAAGCAAGAGTTTGCGGCGATATTTGAAGCTAGGAACCACCTAGCCGCGTCCGGCAAGATAATCGATAATGTTGCCAAGATGGTACGCAACGCTGTAAAAGTATAGAGTGCCGTCGGTGAGATTCGAGCTCACGACAGCTCGGTCTTCAGCTTCACCCCAAAAAGGTCGAGTGCTCTCCCAGGCTGAGCTACGACGGCACCGACAACATTGTTTTGCAATTCATATATAATCGTGTCTGGCTCAGAGCTCGTCCATTCCAAAGTTGTGGTAGCACTGGTTGCAGCGGAACTTTTCCCTGCCGGGGTGCCCTGAGACCACTTCAAGCTCGCTTTTCGTCTTGCATTTGGGGCACCGGCCATAGATCGTCTTTCTCGGCAACGCTTCTTGTGTAATGCCGCGCCGTTATATGTTATTACATGCATCAGGTTAAGAATATCTCGCCCGCCTAAAACTGGCAATGGGAAACTGCGTCCACTGTGGAGGGCCCGCATACGGCGACGGACTGGTCTGCTTCCGGTGCAAGGGCCTCGGCGCAAAGCGCGAGATCTATGACAGCGAAGAGGGGCCGCACGACCCGAGCAGCTTTTCAGACCTCTACCTAGGGCGCGCCAACTACAAAAAGATGCGGAAAAAGAACATCCATGGCGACTAACTAGGCAAGCGTGAGGCGATCAACTACGTGAAAATTGTACGCTAAAGTAAATAAACAAAAAAGGTAAGGTTCCATTGTCATGATAAATATCGATAACCAGAACCCAATAGTAGATTCGCCCGAAGAGCGCAGGCGGCGGTTCCTTGAAGAGTTTGAAAAGCCGTTCAAGTGTGAAAAGTGCAACGAGCGGTTCAAGAAAAAGAAATACCTGCGCGAGCACAAGTCCGAAGTTCACTCGTATTGAGAGGAAGGTGCCGGAGGCGGGATTTGAGCCCGCGACCTTACGATTTCTTATTTGTAGAGATTATGAGTCGTACGCTCTAACCAAGCTGAGCTACCCCGGCTCGCCATCTGAAATTTCTCGCTGTATAATATAAGCTATTCAAACATGCGCCGGACGTCGCCTTCAAGCACGCCCGAGCCGGAATGCAGCCTGTCGATGTGGCTCGATAGCCCTTCCTTGGTGTCAAAGGGCGACTCGCAGTAGGGGCAGACCAGCCTGGCAGTGCTCGTGTCCCGCATGTAGACGATCGCCTTTGGGTTGATGATGCAGACCGGCGTGCCCTTGATCGCAGTGTGCGCAGTCGACATTGTCGCCATGTGTATCTTTTCAAAAATGTCGTCCCGCGACACCATGCCAAGGACTGCAGAGTGCGAGCTCACGATCACCTGCCGGATGACGTGTTTGTCCATTATCGACAGCGTTTCCTGCACCGTGTTGTGCGGGCCCACCGCGAGCACCGGGCTTGTCATTATTTCCCGGAGCCTGACCTTGCCGGGGTTCCTGCCCTGCGACATTACCTTGAACAGGATGTCTGTCTTGCTCACTATGCCGACGACCTCGCCTAGGTGCGAAGCAAGCACGCTCCTTGCGTGCTTTTCCTTCATGAGGCTCAGCGCTTCGTCCGTGAACCTGTCGCTTTCCAGAATCACCACGCTTGTGTTGATAAAATGCTCGATGGGCGTTGACAGGAGCGCCGATATGTCTTCAGGGACGTAGCCGCTCATACGTAACTATCGGTTCTGTTTTATTTAAGGGTGGCTAGGGCATCTTGTCCTCGAACTTTAGCTTGATGAGGTTCTGGCCACCGGCCTTGCGTATCTCCACCAGCTCCTCCCTCTCCAGCCTCTTGACCAGTCGCCATATCGTGGTCTTCGGTAATTGGAACTTTGTCCGGATCTCGCTTTCAAACGCGGCCCCTTCCTTTTCCGCAAGGAACGTCAGCACCTGCTGGTCCTCCGGGCGCAGGTGCGGCCGCTCTTCGATTATCCTGCCGACTATTCTGCCGAGCACCGACTTGTCGATCTGCGATTCAGGGATTGTGCCCGGCTCTGCCTGCACGCTGCTCACTTCCAGCGGTTCTTCCTCGCTGTCGGGCTCCTCCATTTCTTTCATTTCAGGAGGCCGGATTGCTGCTACCACCCTGCTGCTGTTGGAAACCTTTGGCAGGTCCTTCCTCTGCAACTGCTGCGCCGGCGGCTTCCTCATCCTGAGAAAGACCAGCACGCCGATTCCGCCTGCCGCGGCGGCCGCGGCAGCGATTATCACCGACGCCGGCATCTGCGGCTCTGGCGGCCTGTCCCCGATCGCCGCGGTTGCATCGTCGGCAGAATCCCTGGCCGCCACATAGTCGCCGCCTGCAAATTCCGAATTTGCCTGCTCCAGCAGCTGCCGGGCGGCCGCGACGTCGCGGCCCTCGCCGGCGGCCCTGTCTATCTGGCCGTCGGCGGAAGCGATTGCGCTCTGCGCTGCCACATAGTCGCCGCCTGCATTAACCGCGGCGTCGTTTGCCTGCCCCGCCAGCTCTTCGGCTTCGCCGAACATCCTGTCGTCCCTTGCGTCCATCGCCCTTTGCAAAAGATCCTCGGCGGCGGCCAGGACGATGTCCGGGTGCTGGCCGCGCGTTTCCGTGATCGCCACGCCGGCGAGCTGGATGGCAATGTTTGCCTGGTCCTCCGTCCCAAGCACGCCTATGGCATAGCTGACGGTGACGCTGCCGGGCTTGCTAAAGGTCAAGAGAGGCTGGCCGTTGACTGTCTTGACGACCGGGATCGGCTCGGTATCGACAAGGACGCTGTCCGGCGGAAGCCTCACTATTAGGCCGGTAGTGGCGTTGATGGAGAACGTCCAGATCCCCTGTTGCCTGTTTGCGAGATCCGGCGTCGTGTAGCTTATCCTGACGTTTGAAACGCCCGGGGTGTTCAGCACGATCTCGTTCGGGCTCTCCCCGATGTTGTAATCGACGAGCTCGTCTTCAAAGTCCACGACGATCAGGTCGTTTATGCGGGTCACGCCGAACAGCTCGATCCTTATTTCCTCGTCAAGCGGGTCCTCGATGCTGACGTCGTATTCTATCAGCGCGTCGCCGTTTGCAAAGAGCGCTATAAAGAGGGACTCGGAAGTGTAATCCTGCTGCTGCGCGAACGCCGGGGCGAAGGCCATTGCAGCAAGCAGGATCCCTGGGATGAAAATCCTGGTTCCATCGTTCCAAGGATATGTAGATATCATCAGAATGACTGTCCGGCTTAAAAGGAACGCTGGAAACGATATAAGTCTTCTGACAGCTAGTTTTTCGTCTCCGGGTAGAAGGTGCGGAAGTTCTTGTCCTTGTGGCCCTCGACCCACAGGAACTTGCGCTGGAGGGTCGCGGTGTAGACCTTGGTCCAGTCGAGCTCGACAAAGTTGAGCCACGCCTTCATTACGCGGGGGTCGATGTAGTTGCGGAGCGACGTGCCAAGGCTGTAGTCGCGGGTCTCCTGCTGGAGCTTCATCTGCACCTCCATCCTTCCCAGCCGCTCCTTCAGCCGCTGCCCCTGCAGCTCGGTCTTCCACTTTTTGGCTGCAACGTCCGCCTCTAGCTGCGCGATGGCCTGCTTCTTTTTGGCTATCGACTCTTCGAACTTTTCAATCGCCTTCTTTGCGGCCGGGTTCTTGGGGTCGACTCCCTTTTTGTGGTTGCACTTTATCGCCGCTTCGAGGTTCGCCTTCCTGGCGGCGTAGATTTTCTGCGCCTCCGAAGAGTTGCGCTCGACCCTTGCCCTCGACAGCTCCTGCTGCACGACCCGGGTGGCGATGCAGGTCCTGAACACTTTTGCGGTCAGCCCCGGCATTATCTCCTGCAGGAACGCGTTGACCTTGCGCGAGTTGATGCCGTCGAAAATGGGATCGCCGGGCTTTTTGCCCTGCATGAACTTTTTCAGATTGTCATAGAGCGCCTTTGTGTCGTCCGAATCGGCTTCAAGCGTCTTTTGCCAGGGGACGCTGTCCTTGCCCAGGAAATTGAACTCGATCATGTTCTTGCTGCCTGCCTGCGGGAACTTGATATGTTCCACCCTGAGCGTGCTCGCGCCCACGGTGTCGGCCTCGTCCGGGTCCTTTTCGTCGCCAACCCTCATGGCAAGCTTCAATATGAGATAGGCCACGGTCGCGGTCCTGTCGCCTCCCTTCATCATCCTCCTCGTCACTTCGCTCTGGACCCTAACCTCCTGTTCGGCCAGCTTTTTCGCCTTGTCGTATTTTGCGCGGTCGTTTTCCTGGCGGAGCGCCGACGAGTCGTGCAGCCACACGTACTTGCGCTTGCCCGTCAGGTTCTCCATCCAGGTGGCGAGCCACGTCGATGAATGGTCGTGGACGACTTTGTGCCAGTTGCCCTCCGGCACCGGCGCGTTTTCGCCCAGGTTGAGCGTCACGTCCTGCGGCCTTACGCGCGGCTTCCAGCGCCCGCGCATCGGGTGCTGGCCGCGGCCCATGAACAGCCCCGGCGGCTCAACCAGCCAGTTTGCGATGTCGACTTCGGTCCCGTCGACTACCGCCTTGCCGTACGTCGCCTTGAGCCTTTCGCGCTCGACCTTTTTGGCAAGCGAGATCTTTTTTTTCTCCTCCCTTTCAAGCGTCTTGTACCTTTCCTTTTCGCGCTCCTTCATCCGCTTTTCCTCGTCGGCCAGCTTGTTGGCGGTCGAAAAGTCAATGTCTTTTATCGTAATATTTTTGAATTTTTCCGGCAGGAACTTTTTGAGGTCGCCCATAAAGTTCTGCTGAAAGACTGGGTCCTGCACGTAATGCGTATCCTTTTTCTTTGCCCACGCGTATATGAGCTCTTCCTGGTCGCGGCTGAGCGCCAGCTTTTCGCCCCTGATCGTGACTATTATCCCCCTCGGCTGGTACTCGGGCGGGAACGCGACTCCCTTGTGCTCCAGTGTCTGCCACTTTGCACGCGTGGCAGTGACGGCCTCTTCCAATTTTATTTAAAAACGCCTAGGACTACTCTTAAACCTTATCCCGGTTACACGAGCGACCTGTCGCCCCAGACCTTCTCGCCGACCTCTGTCTTTTCGCCCCCGGCTATCCTGTCCATCACCTCGATTGCGGCGTGCTTGTGAAGGTATTCGTTGTTGTTGCCGCACCGGTAGGAATAGGTGCACCGGGGGCAGCCGCTCTCGCTCTTGCACGGGCATTCGGATAGTATGCGGAGCGCCCTGCCAAAAGCCTTGTCGAGCCTGTCGAACAATGCCTTGCTCGCGCCGTTGCCCCCGACGCTCCCGTCGTAGACGAATATCAGGCCTGAGGAGCCGAGCGAAATTCCGCTCAGGTCCTGCGACGCGCCGCCGGTTATCATGGCGCTCCCTTCTATTATGACGTGCTCTGACGCGTGGAAGGCGCTCATCTCCACGTACTGCTCGTCGTCCACCTTTTGCAGTATGTCGGCAGGTTTGGGCGCCCGGAACACAAAGCCTTTTGTCGTAAACTCGTACTCTATCGGTTTTTCCAGCATCACCTTCTTGCCCTGCGAAACTTCTCCCCCGATTTCGATGTTGGCGTATCCGAGCACCTTTTTCTGGATCCTGAGCACGCAGTATTTTACTTCAATTCCAAACACGGTCTTTTTCTCATACACTTCCAGTATGGACGGCCACTCGTCCGTGAGCGCCTTTGTGTAGTAGGGATAGTCTGACGGGATTACCGCGAGCTCGGCGTAGGGCTGGCTGTTCGGCTCGAAATGCAGCTCCTGCACCTTGTATCTGCGGCCTGCAAGAAAGTATATCGCGTTTGGGTGCAGCTCTTCAAGCGCCTGCGGCAGTGATCTGTCGCCGATGTTTTTCTTGTTGAACCTGATGTCAACCCTGCTGCCTATGCCCCGGATGCTGTACTCGCTGAGCACCTTCATCGCCTCCTTCGTGTCGGGCACGAACCTTTCCCGGTCGATTTTTACCACGCCCTTTGAGACGAGCTTTTGGAGCGCGTCCCACACCGACTTGCTCTCCCCCATCGACAGCGGCCTGTCGCACGCCATCGCGAGTACCTGATACTCCTGCACGAACGGATTAGCAGGATCGGTGTACGCGTATTCGTGATCTGCCAGATAATCGGCAGGGTGTGTCTTGTAGTACTGGCTTATCGGGTCGTTGCCAAGGGCCAGAAACGCGTACCCCTGCTGGCCACGCCGGGCGGCGCGCCCGACCCGCTGGGTGAGCCTGTTGACAGGCACGATGTTTGATATTATCGCGTCGACGTCTCCGATGTCGATCCCTAGCTCCAGCGTTGGCGTCGCGGATATCGCCATCAGCTGTCCCGTCCTGAACTGCTGCTCTATCTCCTTCCTCAGAGCTGGCGGCAGACCCGCCCGGTGTACTCTGATGCTCACCCCCTGCCGCGACCCGTAGAACGCCATGAGCTCTGATCCGAGGTGCGAGTTTGCAAACGCTATCGTCCTGTGCTTTCTCTTTGTGGTCTGCCGCAGGAGGTCCAGCGCCAGCGACCTGTACGAGCGAAGCGAGGGAAAGATTATCGCGAGGTTTATCCTGCCCCGCCTGCCCCTGCCCTGCACTACTTGCATCTTTCTGCCAAAGAGCGTCTGGCAGAATTCGGCGGCGTTTGGCAGGGTGGCGGACGCGGCCACGAGCTGGAGCTTTTTGCCGGCAAGCCTCTCAAGCCTTGCAATGATGTGGTGCACGTTTGCCCCAAAGACTCCGGTGTAGACATGGGCCTCGTCAACCACTAGAAATCTTGCAGTCCTTACCATCCTAGAGAATTTAGTCCGGTGCATCATGTGGTAGTGCAGCACGTCGAAATTTGTGACAATGACGTCGGGCGGCGACTCCATTATCGGTGTGCGTTCCTTTTCCGGCGTGTCGCCGTCAAGCAGTGCCACCCTTGCGCCGAGGGGCTCCGCCAGCTCTTTTATCTTTGGCAACTGATCACGCGATAACGCCTTTGTAGGGTAGACGAAAATCGCGGACACCTTGCCTTCGCATGTACGCAATGATCCAAACCGCGGCAGCCCCTCCGCTATTTTCTGCAGAACTGGAATGCAGAACGCCTCGGTTTTCCCGGAGGCTGTGGGCGCGGTGATAACGATATCGTTGCCCTGCAGGATCTTTTTTATCGCCTGCTCCTGAAAGCTGTAGAGGCGCTCGATCTTTTTTGCCTTCAACACATCGATTACAGCTTCATCTACCGGCAAGTCTTCGATAGCAGAGCCGAGCTCGGGGGGCGGCTCATCCATCGCCTGAAAGTCGACGATGTAATCATCCTGCGAGCGCAGCACCTCTTCAAGCAGAGGGTCGCCGGACGCGTCGGCGGCCGCCATGAGAGCGCTAATTTCCGCGGCGGGCCGGATTATCCTCTCCTGCTCCATCAAGAGCTTCAGGTCGGCGAAGTCCGCAATGCCGGTGCCGCTTTCATACCTGTCAAGAAAATCAAGATAGGCTTCATCCGTGTTGCCCGACGTCGGTACTATGGAGCAGATCTTGCACTTTGCGCACCGGAATATCAGCCGGCCGTCGAATATCTTGTCGACTCCTATCGAATGGGGCGAGCTGCATTTCGGGCAGCGATAGTTTACCACGACAGAGGCGCTTGCGCACGATGAAGATAAAATGCTTTTCTATCTCGCGTGTTTTCCATAGTGCCATGCTGGACAACCCGCGCAAGGTGATAGTAAAGACAATGACGGTAAAGAGGAGTGTCGACGATGTCTTTGAGTTTTTCGAAGACCCAAAGAGCATGGAGATCGGAGGCAGCGCAAAAAACGTGGCAAAGGGCAAGGACGGATGGTGGACGTTTGACCACACAGTCGCGGGCAGGGCGAAAATGAAGCACATGCCTGTCAGGGAGGCCGGCGTTCTGGATCACGTGTTTGCCGGCGCAGGCATGGAATGGAAGGTCTATGTCAGGATCATCCCGAACCAGGGCGGCGCGACGGTCACTTGGACGTTCATCAGACCCACCATCCTGACCGACGGGCAGTTTGAAAAGCAGCTTGAAGGCTTTGACCGCGAGATTGCGCTGTGGAAGAAGGCGCTTGAAGGCAGCCAAAACTAGCTATAATAATGGCGTTGCAGAAGTTGGCGCTAGTTGTCAGGTCTTGGAAGCCGCTACTGGGGCGAGGTAATCGAGGTGCTGCGCTCCATAATCCCCATCTATGACAGGGTGAACCGGGTCATCTCGCTTGGCAAGGACGAGGAGTACAGGCTGCACGGCATCCGCGGGCGCGTCATGGCGGGCAACACCGTGCTGGACGCCGGCTCTGGCTATGGCAATATGTCCCGCGTAGCGCTGTCAGAGGCCGGCGGCGACGCAAGGATAGTGATGTACGACCCGATCCCGGAGATGCTCGCAAACGTGAAAAATTACCTGCCCGACTCGCAGGCTGCGCTTTCCTCCGGCATCTTTGAATTCATGCCCTTCCGCGACGGGACGTTTGACGCGGTGCTCTGCGGGTATTCGCTTCGCGACGCGATACAGCTCCAGAAGGCGATAGCAGAAATGCACAGGGTTTTGAAAGCCGGCGGCCGGCTCGTCATAGTCGACCTCGGCAAGCCCGACGGTTCCGTGTCAAGGGCGTTTGTTTCGGTGTACCTGAAATATTTCCTCGGCCTGTTCGCCTACCTTGCGGCCGGCAGGGCGGGATTAAAGTTCAAGACGCTTTACGGCACATACCTGCGCTGGCCCAGAAATTCAGAGCTCGATTCCATGCTGAAGGAAAAGTTTTCCCGCGTGCAGTTTGACAAAGGCATGATGGGCGGCGCGGTGATCATAGCCGCGTACAAGTAGGGTCGCAATGAACCGCGCGATCCTGCTAGTTGCAGTCTGCGCCGCTATCGTGGGCGTCTCTTACGGCATGCACTCGCCGATCGTGCCCGTCTTTGCAAGGGACCAGCTGGGCGCCGACTATTCAGCGGTGGGCCTGATCGGGATGGTGAACTTTTTGCCCTACATGTTTGCGCCGTTTTTTGTCGGGATCCTGCTCGACCGGTTCAACAAGTCCTACATGCTCGTGTCCGGCATGCTGCTCAACGTGTTTGCGATCTACATGCTCTCCACCGCGCAGTCGGTGCCGGAGGCGATGCTCTACCGGGCGCTTGCAGGGGTCGCCCACGCCCTATTCTGGCCCTCCGCGGAGGTGCTCGTTTCCACCAACTCGCCGCCGGACAGGAGGGTCAAGGGCATCTCAATATTCATCGCCTCGTGGATCCTCGGCTTTATGGTGGGCCCGCTCATCGGCAAGGTGGTGCTGGACGCGTCCGACTTTGCAATGCTCTTCCAGATCGCGGCAATAGTCATGGCGGCGGGAATCGTGCCGTCCGTGCTTCTGCGGCGCTTTGGATGGCCGGCGGTGCAGAAGGACCTGGAGGTCCGCGCCAGCTCTGTGCAGATAGCGAAGGAGCTGACCGCGCACCCGACGCTCAGCTCTGTCATCCTCTACTATGCGCTCACGTTCGGAGTCGTGCTCGCCGTGCTCCCGGCGTACATGAGCGAGGCGTCGCTGACGAGCCAAGACATCGAGATACTGTTCTTCGTCTTTGGCATAGCGCGCTTTGCAACTCTGATGATGGTGCCCAAGATAGCGGGGCACGGCGTACTTGCCCTCGCGCTGGCCGTCGCGGCTACCGCGATAGCGATGCTGCTTTCCTTTGCGTTCACGTCGATCCTGTCGTTTGCGATCGCGGTCGCGCTGGTGGGGCTCGCCACCAGCATATTCTACCCAGTCACGTTCAGCCTGGTGACCCGGGACACGCCCTCCGGCCAGATAGGGGCAAAGCTCGGGGTGTACAACACGCTGTTCGGGGCCGGGTGGACCGCGGGGCCGATGGTAGCCGGGCTCTCGTCGGACGCCTTTGGATCTGGCAGCCCCTACCTTGCGTTCTTTGTAGTCGGGACCATCCTCGCAGGGTCGATTGTACTGGTCAAGAGAAGATAACTGATTTTAGGCATAGGATGCCAGTCTATATGTGCGCAAGAAAAAGGACCCGCTCGAAGACGAGGTGCCGGAGTACGGGCTGGAGGCGCTGGTGAGCACAATCGACGACAGGGACGAGCTGATGGCGGCATTAAAGGCTGCAGGTAGGCGCTTCTCCGTCGTTAAAAAGCAGGCCTAGGTTACCGAGACCCTGCAGCCCTGCACTTTTATCCGGCCCTCGCCAAAGAGCCTTACGGCTTCCGGATATAGCTGGTGCTCCTGCTCCAGTATCCTTGCTGACAGCTTTTCTTCGTCGTCGCCCTCCATTACCGGCACGGCCTTTTGCAGTATCACCGGCCCCGAGTCGACTCCCTCGTCTACAAAGTGGACCGTGCAGCCCGTGACCTTTGCCCCGGCGTCGAGCGCCTGCCTTTGCGCGTGCAGCCCGGGGAACGACGGCAAGAGTGCCGGGTGGATGTTGATTATCTTCATCTTGTACTGCCTGACAAACTCGGAGCTTATTATCCGCATAAAGCCGGCGAGGCACACGAGGCCGGACTCTGGAGTCACGCCAAGTTGTTGCAATGCCGCAACGACTTTCTGGTCATAGTCCCATCCCTTCAGGCCGTCCGCCGGTATCACCTTGGTCGGCACGCCGTATTTTTCAGAAGCGATCTTTAATCCTGCCGCGTCGGGCTTGTTAGAGATCACGACGCACGGCTTGGCGTTTTTTATCCTGCCGGACTTTACCGCGGCGAGGATTGCGTCCATGTTGCTCCCCCTGCCAGAGATCAGGATGCCGAGGTTGACCAAGCATCCTAGGTTGCTTGCAGCCCATTCTTAAACGTCGCTGGTGGGCTATCCATAGGCCCC
>CAYYYR010000050.1:0-3142 GCA_964476255.1 uncultured Nitrososphaera sp. | reverse complement strand
AAAGGTCGCGGACATGTACAAGCAGAACGTGCTCGAGCCGCTGGTGGTCAAGCAGCAGATAATCAAGTCCGCGACAGAGGTTGTGACCATGATCCTGAGGATCGACGACGTGATCGCTTCAGGCAAGTCCAGAGGCCCGGCCGGCCCTCCAGGCGGAATGGGCATGGAGTAAACCTCCGCTCTTTTTCCCTTTTTCAAACTACATATACGGCCCAATCATTTTGAGCAGCTGTGGCGATAATCGAAAAGCTCAAGCAGCTGAACATAGTCGGCTCGATAGTCGTGATGCCGGATTTTTTCGTCGACCGCATAATCCGGCTCGAGTCAAAGGAGAAGCTTTTCGACGCGCTGGCAGAGAAAGCCAGACAGGGGGGCGGTAGCGTCAGGGGCGTCCCAGCGAGAGACGTCAAGGGCGGCAACGCCGTCAACGTCGCTTACTGCCTTGCAAAGCTTGGGGTGAAGGTCGCGCTCTTTACCGTGGCAGACGAGATTGGCGCGGCCATGCTAAGGCAGGCGTTTTCGCAGTTCGGCGACAGGGCGACCCTCCGGATCGCCGGCGGAAAAAGCGGCCTCACCACCGCCTTCGAGTTTCCCCACGAAGACACGCGGGTGAACGTGATGGTGAGCGACATTGGCGACAACGCGAATTTCGGTCCCGAGAAGCTGGGCTCCGAGGCCGACAGGGCGATATTAAAGAACGCCGACGGCGTCATGATAGTCAACTGGGCCAGCAACCTGAAAGGGACCGAGCTTGCCGAGTTTGCGTTCAGGAACTCGCCAAGCGCGTTCCACTTTATCGACCCTGCGGACGTAGAAACGAGGAAGCAGGATTTTCGCGATTCGCTTGCGAAGCTGGCGAAAATTACCGACTGCCTCAGCATCAATGAAAACGAATGCAACTCGCTTTCAGACGCGCTCGACCTCGGGCGCCTGCTCGGGCCCAGCTACGGCGCGGACGAAGTCAGGGGCGCGGCCATAAAGATCTCTGAAAAGGTTGGCATCAGCACGGACCTGCACTCAAAGATCGGCGCGGCGTGGTCCAACGGGAAGGAGAGCTCGTTCGTGCACGCGATCAGGGTCGACGCAAAAACACTGACTGGCGCCGGCGACTCGTGGGACGCGGCAGACATTGTCGGCTACCTTGCAGGGCTGGATCCGCAGGAACGATTATTGTTTGCAAACTGCTGCGCGTCGCTCTACGTCAGGGACCCGCAGGGCGAGCCTCCTGCGATGAGCAAGGCCTTTGAACTGGTAGAAAGGGTGCAGTGATCATGTCAGCTTGCTCGCGTCGAATGGATCCTTTACCGAGCGCAGCATGTAGAGCATCTTGCTGATGTAGCGCTGTTTTGACGGGATCTCGACCAGCTTGCGCTGGTAAAAGTCGATCAAATGATCGATAAGGCAGCCGGCGTCCTTTGATTCTGACAGGTTGGTAAGTATCTGCGAGTACCAGTATTCCACCAGCGCGTCCTCGCCGTGCCGCTCCTCCAGCTCTACCAGGTAGGCAAAGTTGGAATGGCAGCGCCGGCACAGCCCGTGGTGGGCTTTGGCATACGCCTCCCTCTCAGAATGGCCGCACTTTGTCTTCATTGGTCATTATACGCAGAAATCCTATTTGAACCCCGGCAGGTATTTTAAATGACAATGGTGTCACAACAGTATGATAGAAGCGGAGGACGCGGTCAGGGTGCTCGACACGGTGGCCAAGAACCTGATGGGCGTGTCAAACAACAAGTCGAACTTTGAAAGGCTGCCCGACACGTTCTGGGGCTATTTCGCAAGGGGGCACGACGGCAAGGGCAAGTTCGGGGTGATTGTAACGTACGCTGAAAATGGTAGCGACGTCGACGAACTGATCAAAATGTACGAGCAGTGGGTGGCCAAGAGCAAGGCTGCTAGGTGATCTGCTCTATGATCCACTCGTGGAATTTCGCTATCGCAAAATCCTCCGACTGCTTTACAAACGCAGGGTCCTTTACGCGCCACTGGTCCTGGGGGATGCCGTCAAAGAACTCTTGCATACACAAAATGATCCGGAACCTCAGGTCGCGAGGGTATTCCGCGACGTCGTAGCGGTAGAGAATGTCTGCTTTTTTTCCAAACGCTTCGTCGTAGTTGCGCTTGAACGCCGGGACATTGAAAGTTTCGCCTAGTATCGCGGTTATTGCGTCAAGGTCGTCGCGGAGCGTTATCATGCTTTCTTTGGAATTTCCAGCTTTTTGCTGTAAACAGCCTTCATGTTGGCATCAATGTCGAGGCTGTACTTTGTCGCTAGGTAGTAGAGCAGGGCCGCGGATTCCGTTATCTCCATCTTGGCGTGCTCGACGTTGCCGTTTTCCATGGCAAACGCGATCTCGCCTATCTCCCTCACAAGGTGTATGAACGCGGCTGACTTGTCGTCGCCGAATTTCTTGCCATAGTATTCAACAGCTATAGAGCTCATGAAACGATTGATGCGGCACTGGGTATAAAAATTAAAGGTCCAAGTCTGTCCTATTATTAAATTATGTAACCGTATTAAGGCAAACGACAACCTAGAGCTTGCAATGACAAAATTGCTAGTTACCTGATTTACTTGACTATAAGAACAGGGCATGGCGAATGCATGACAACCTTTGAGGCGACGCTTCCAAGCAGCGCCTTGCTCATCCCTGATCTCCCTTTTGTTCCTACCACAATCATGTCAGCGCCTTTCCTTTTGGCGTAGTTGATTATGGCGTCGGCCGCGGAGGAAGAGCTTTCAATTACCTCAGTTTTGGCATCCAGTCCTTTTTTCTCTGCCATTTTCTGCACGATGGCAAAGATCCTGCCGGCGTCCTGCTTTCCCAGCGCAATCATTTGCTTTTTAGTTTCCCGGGGAAGTATCTTAAAGATCGATGTGATGTCCAGCACGCTAACGACAAGGACTTCAGCGTCATTGCTTTTGGCCAGTTCCATAGCGTAATCTGCCGCCCTCAGGGAGTCGTCCGATCCGTCAATGCCCACGAGTATTCTTGATGGTTTTTTCAACCGTCAATTGTATTGTCTTTTGTCATTAAAAGGGTTTAGCGATGCGCCAGCTTGGATAGAATGAAAAGGTGCGGGGGGGATTTCCGCTCATTTTTACTAGTAAATCGCTGACGCGGGTGCCTCGTGAATTCTA
>CAYYYR010000049.1:0-23301 GCA_964476255.1 uncultured Nitrososphaera sp. | reverse complement strand
CTCTAGGTCCGCAGGCTTTGGAATCAGCAGGTCGTCGTATGTCTTCGCTCCCATGTATGCCTTGAACTTGATCAACCAGTTCTCGTAAACGACTCTGGTCGAGTCGCTCATTCTGGTCTTTGCGAAATTTAGATACGCACTGTAGGATATTGGCTCCCGTATCTTCTTCTTTATGCTTCTAGAATGCCTTTATGGATTTAAAAATTCTATTATGCTTAAATCTTTAGATTCTTGACATCTTCAGCATGTCGGCCATCCTGACTTCCATGCCGTACCGCTCTTCCTCGCTCTTCATGTGCTGGTACAACTTGAGCATGTCCATCCCGTGCTTTACCATGCTGAACTTGCCGGTTATTTTCAGCTGTATGAACCTAAAGACAAGCGAGTATATCCTGAACTTTTCAAGCACCGCTTCGCGGTACGACCGCAGGTCGTGCATGTTCTTCACAAACAGCTCTGCGCACCACGTCGACGGGATGATGCCCTCGCCGAGTAGAGGGTAGACCGTGCCTATCGACTCGCCCACCCCCACCGACTTTCTCCCGTCGGTGAACGGCTCGCAGCTCGCCGGCGGTGTTAGCCTGACCGGCCTGCCCACTTTTTTTATCACTTCGCAGTCGTGCCTGTTCATGAATTCGCCGACAAAGCGGTTGTGGTTCTTCAGGAAGTCGCCGGCGCCGATGTGCGCGTAGCCGTTGCCGAGCGGGAAATACCAGAAATACCCTGACATCGAGGGAAACGATTTCAGGTAAAAGTCTTCAAAGGGCTCCCTGCCTGGCCGATACTTGACCTTGTACTGCACGCAGGGTATCCACATTTCGTTCTCGATCCTTGGCAGGTAGTTCCGGTGAAAGCCGGTCGAGTCGATAATGATGTCAAAGTCCGGCTCTAGCTCGTCCTTACGCGGCGCCCGGCCGAATTTTATCTCCGTCCCCTTTATCATGTCCTGTATCAGCTGCAGCTTGTCATAGCTCACCATGCCGCGGAGCTTGATGTCGACGCTGTCCTTGTCGCCGAGGTCCACTTTCATGTTCTGGCCGTCGTGCAGGACATAGTCGTCGAAATTCAGGCCGCAGTTTTTCGCGAAGCCGGCCATCACGTTTTCGCACGTGGCCCACGCGCACACGGCGTCGTGCTGGTCCTGCGGCATCCGCTCAAACCCAACCACGTGGTTGTCGTGATCGTCGCCCAGCCTGTTCATGAGGTAAGCGCCTGCCACCCCGATCCCGACGACTGCGATCTTCATCTGCTTTATCCTGCGAGAAGATGCAATAAAAACATAACATTATCTAACGGCCGCGCCTAGCTCTGCCGTTGTCAAAGAAAAAGATGCAGATGTCCGGGTTTGCCCGCATAGGCATCGGCCTTTTGATAATCGGCGCGCTGCTGGCCGCGTTCGGCCAGTATAGCGAAAGGGAACCGGTTGCGGTCTTTGGCGTGGTGATGGTGGTGTGCGGCTTTGTGCTGTACATGGCCGCGTCGGTCGTCGCGAAGAAACGGGCAAGGGCCTGACTATTCCATGTAGACGGCAGGCTTGAACGGCCTTGCAGATTTTGCCTTTGATTTTGGATCGTATTTTGCCGGATCTTCTTCAGAATAGACGACCATCTGCGCCTTGTTGACTTCGGCTGACAGCAGCAATGCTGCGTCCTTTATCGCGGCGATTTCGTCAAATTCTGATAATTTCAGCCGCCTGTTCCTTGCCTCAAGCGGAGTCGACAAAATGTCTTCCATCATTTTCTGCACCATCTTGGGGTCTGTTTTCGCCTTGGAGGTTTCCGGGTTTGCGATCAGCTGCTTCATCATTTCTCCAAAGTTGATCCTGCCCTCCAGGATGTTTGCAAGTATCGCCCGGTAGACCTGCACCTTCCATCCCGCCGAAGTATAGATTGCGATCTTGGCCGGCGCCATCTTGGTCACCTTGACAATGTTCTGGAGGTCGGCAAGCAGGCTGGAAATCATAAACTCGGACTCTTCGGCGACTCGATCTATCCTGTCCTCCCTGGTCGCAGGCCAGCCCGCGGCCGCTATCGATTGCTTGTTGCCCATGCGCTCCCACACTTCTTCTGCGGTGAACGGCGCAAACGGCGCAAGCATCCTGACCTGAATATTGAGGAACTCGGCGAGCGTCCCGGTGACGTTGTCGCGCCCCTTGGCAGCTGTTCGCTTCATGTACCACTGCAGGTCCTGCTCTAGCGAGTAGAGTATGTTGTGTATCACCTCTCTCACCCTCAGCCTGTCCATCGACGCCGCCGTTTCAGAGATCGCGCGCTGGAGCCTGCTGGCAAGCCACCTGTCTTCCAGCTCTGCGCCGGCTGCCTGCGGCCTGCCGCATTTTTCAGCCATTTCAAAGATGCCGAGCAGCTTTGACCGTATGCCCCTGACGGTGTCAAACGAAAAGTCGGCGTCCTGCAGTATTTCTGCCGACACCAGTATCGCAAGCCTGATAGTGTCGGCGCCGTGTTCCTTGATTGCGGCGCGCAGCGGTATGATGTTGCCAAGCGACTTGCTCATCTTTTTGCCCTCCATCAGCACGGAGCCGTTGACTACTATTTGCTGCGGCCAGTTTTCCCTGCCGAATATCGCGACGTGATTGAAAATGAAAAACGTGAGGTGGTTTGGCACGAGGTCGCGCCCAGAGTGGCGCGAGTCGACAGGGTAAAAGTAGCTGAACTCTTTTCTGATCTGCTCTACCGTCGAAGCAGGGACCTTGCATTCCTTTGCGACTTGATCGGGATTGCCGGCGCCGAGCAGTACATAGTCAAAGAACGCGTCGGTGATACCGTCGTCGATTATCATTTTGCCGTTGACGTACTTTGCAATGACATAGTAGGCCATGTAAATGACCGAGTCTGAGAGGCTCTCGATTATCCACTCCGGATCCCAAGGCAGTTTCGTGCCAAGGCCGGACTTTCTCGCGCATGCACGCTCCCGCAGCCAGTCGATGACATAGTCGAACTCCTGCCGGATGTCCTGCGGCACAATGTCCATATTTGTCGCGCATTCGTGCGCCAGCCCCTTCCATTCTTTGTTGCCATAGTCCAGGAACCACTGGTCGCTCAGCAGCTTTACAACGCATTCTGCCCCGCACCTGCATTTCACCGGCTTGTTGACGAGCTCGTACATCGTGCCTGCAGCGCCGGACTGCATGACGTCCAGCTTGACCTCGTTCTTTGCTGCTGCCACTGCCATGCCGGCGAACCTGCCGGTGTTGCCCATCATCTTGCCCTTGTAGAACTCGTGAGAGTAGAGGTCGCTTGTCGCCTTTTCCAGATTTGCATCGTTCTGGCCGGTTGCGCCCATCTGCTTGATCGCCTGCCCGGCAGGTACGCCCGAGTACCCTTCTGACTCGATTATTATTATCGGGCTGGCGTCGACAGATATGCCAAACTCTTGCTGGATCTTTTTGTCATTTTTCAGATCTTCAAGCGCCTGGTAGTCGTACGGGGCGTGCGCAGGCACCGACATCACGATGCCGGTGCCGCTGTCGGCTTCAACAAACGACGCCGGGTAGACGGGGACTTTAGAATTGTTGACCGGGTTTGTGGCGCTCTGCCCAATAATCTCTTTGCCCTTGACCGTCTTGACTATCTCGACTTTGTGGTTGAGGAACTCCAGCTTTCTTGCCGCTTCCTTGCTCACGATCCACTTTTCGCCGTCGACTCGCGCCTGCACATAGTCGACGTCCGGGTTGACCCACATGTTGGTGACCCCAAAGAGCGTCTCCGGCCGGAGCGTGGCTGCCGGCAGTATGCTGTCGCCGGACCTGAACTTTATTACAGTGTATTCGTTGAAATCGGGCTCGACGTCTCCCATCGTGTCGTGCTGGCTCACAGGGTTCTGGTCTCGCGGGCACCATCCCACCGGGTGCGACCCCTGCACTATCAGCCCCTTTTTGTGGAGAGTCCTGAACTGCCATGAAATGAACTTGGAATACATCCTGTCGATCGTCGTGAACTCGCGCCGCCAGTCGATCGAGTATCCCATCTCCTTCATGCCCATCTTGATCTCGCTATGGAAGTAACTTGCTATCTTTGCCGGCTCGACAAAGGTAGAGATGACGTCGTCGGTCAGCTTGTAGATCTTGTGGAAGGTTTCCATCAGCTCGGCATCGCCGGCCGCAACCCTGCGCGACATGCCGAGGATCGGGGTGCCGGTGTAGTGGAAGCCCATGGGGAACAGGACGTTGTAGCCCTTCATCCTCATGTAGCGGGCGTGCGCGTCGGCAAGGGTATAGGTCCTGCCGTGGCCTATGTGCTGGGGCGAGTTCGGGTAAGGGTACGCCACTGTTACGAAATACTTTTTCCGCTCATCGGCGTCGGCCTGGAAGAGCCTTTGCTCCTCCCACCTCTTTATCCACTTGTCCTCTATCGAACCCCAGTTTATGTGGTCGCTCACGGCTACTTTGCAGCCTCTTCAGCCAACAGCAGCGCTTCCTTTATCCGATCCTTTGACCTGCCGCCGCCCTGCCCAAAGCGGTCGTCCCCGCCGCCAGAACCTCCCAGCTTTGCAGAAACCTGCTTTGCGATCGCGCCAGCCTTGACTTTTTTGCGCGCAGCTTCGCCGGCAAACACGATAACCCTTATGCCCTGCCCCTTTGACACGAGCGCGGCGTAGACCAGGTGCTCGTCAAGTTCGATAGCCTTTTCGCCGACGGCGATGTGGTAATCATCATCGAGCTCTTCGTCATAGGTGCTGTAAAAGTGGACGCCTGAGCCCAGCTTTTTGGCCTGCTCCGAGATTTCCTTTGCGATCGGGCCCGCGACAACTCGCAACATCGTCCGCGCCTTTTTCTTTGCCGCTTCGGCCTCTTCCATTGACCTGTTGAACGACTCGACCACCTTTTCCCTGCTCGAGCCAAGCGTCTGGGCTATTGACGCAAGCTGGCCGTCCAGCTGCTGCATGTAATTGACTGCCGCTTCGCCTGCGACAAATTCAAGCCTGACCACCCCGTCCTGGATTCTTTCCGACTTTACTATCTTTACCAGCCCGATCTCGCCGGTGCTTTTCACGTGCGTGCCTCCGCAAGCCTCAATGTCCCACCCCTTGATGTTGACTATTCTTACGTTGCTGGTCGGGACGACCCCGCCCTGGTAGATGCGGAAGGTGAATTCCTGCTCGGCGGCGCCCCGATCGTACGTCTTGATCACGACGGGATGGTTCTCCCGGATTACGCGGTTTGCCGCGTGCTCGATCTTTTGCACCTCTTCCTTTGCGAGCGCGGAATGGTGCGTGATGTCGAGCCTGCCGTAGCCTTCTTCCTTGAACGCCGAGTTCTGCCAGACCCACGAGCCGAGCGTGTTCCTCGACGCAGAGTTGATGACGTGCGTCGCGGTGTGGTGCTTTGTGATAAGGTCGCGCCGGCGCGCGTTCACCGTCGCGTGCACGTTCTGCCCCTCCGCGAGCCTGCCCTCTATTTTGTGTATGGCGACGTCTGCCTGCTTTGTCACTTCGACCACCTTTGCGCCTTCGATCTCGCCCGTGTCCGGCTCCTGCCCTCCGCCCCTCGGGTAGAACGCCGTCTGGTCCAGAACGACGTACTTGCCGTCGATTACTTTGAGCACCTTGGCGTCAAACTCCCTTATCGTCTCGTCTTCATAGTAGAGCAGCCAGGTAGGCGGCAGCCCTTCAAGGCCGCGTATTGGCTTGGCCGCCTGGCCGGCCGCCAGGCTGGTGTGAAGTTCCGCGAGCTTTGTGTAGAACGTCGACGGGACGCCCTGTATGACTCCCTGCTCGACAAGAAAGTCAGGAGTTATGCCGTCTGACTCGTAAAGCCTGATGAGGTCGTCGACTGACAGCGCGCCCTTCCTGCTCGCCTTGAGCGACGTGGCGACAGAGTTCATGCGCTCACGCGAGCTGGCATACCTGCCTGACTCTAGCCGCAGGATGGTCCTGACGTCCTGCCTGTGCTCTTCAAGCTCGGGGTACATCTGCTTCAGGTAGTCGACGTGCAAGTCGGCAACGTCTTCCACCCTGACCCCCTTCCACCCGAGCCTCTCAAGTATCGAAAGCGCCCTCCGCAGGATCACGCGGAGGTTGTAGCCGCCGCCCACGTTTGACGGGAGTGCGCCGTCAGAAATCGCAAACAATAAAGTCCTGACGTGGTCGGCGACGGTATAGATCGCTTCGTGAGGCGCGACCAGCCTTGCCAGCTTTTCTTCGTCGATCTTCATCTCTTTTGCAATTAGCGACTTTAGTTCCCGGACGCTTGTAGTGCTGTCCAGCTTTGAAGACACTGCGCCGAAATATTTCGACAGCACTTCGCTGTTGCTCTCCGTGCCCGTGATGTCCCTTAATTTGTCCACCACCGGCCCAAAGCAGCAATCGTAGCTGGTGGGCGTCCCCATAGTTATCCAGGAAAAGCGCTCGAGGCCGGCGCCCATGTCGATTATCTTGTTTGGCATTACGCGGTAGTCATTCTCGTTGCCCTCAAATTCAGTAAAGACCGCGTTGCCAAGCTCGAGGCCGCGCACGAAATATTCAAGCGAGCAACCGAACGCGCCGGCGCCCATCCACACGTCTTCGACAAACGTTATTTCTTCCGGCTTGATCCCTAGCCCCTTTGTCAGCATGCCATAATTGAGGTCGATGCACCTGTCCTTCCAGTAGCCGCCCGGCGCGTCCGCGTTGCACGTCTGGCCGATCATGCAAAAGCCGGTGTAGTGCCTGCCGGAGAGTCCCACGTTTTCAATGTCGTTGAACCGGAGGCACATCTGCGGCACGACAAGCGGGTTTGCCGGCAGCTCAAACACCACCTGGTTGCCGACGACGCGCTGGAAATCAACAATGGACGCTATCGTAAAGTAAAGGTCTTCGCGCCACCGGCACACGACTGGGTAGCGCCTGACTATTGTGTGGTCATTGGCGCGGAAGAACTTGTCCACTTCTTTCCACGCGCCGACATAGTCGAGCCGCTTGCTAGTCGGCGGCTTGCCTATGAAACTGTAATTCTCGTGATCTGGGCAGAACTCTCTGCCGCTGTCTAGCGTCCAGAAGAATTTTTCACACATGCCGCATTTCCTGCGCGCAAAGCCCATCCTGTCAAATAGCGACACTTTGTAGTACCTATCTGGATTCGATGAAAATAGTGCGGCCAGCTGCTTCTTGCCCAATTGCTGCTATCCTGTCTTGAAATACGGTATTAATGCTTTCGTCGTCAAAATAAGAAAAGAGAGTCAGGCCTTGAGCGAGTTTTCGATGAACTTCATGTACGTCTCCTTTGGGGCCGCGCCTATCGTCCTCGCCACCTCTTTGCCGCCCTTGAACAGGATAAGCGACGGGATCGACTGGACACTGTATTTCATCGCGATTTCCTGGTTCTCGTCGACATTCAGCTTAGCCACCTTGACCTTGCCGGCCATGATCTTGCCGATCTGCTCCACTGCCGGCCCCACCATCCTGCAGGGTCCGCACCACTCTGCCCAAAAGTCCACGAAAACGGGCAGATTCGATCTGAGCACTTCGTCGTCCCATGTCTTTGTAGTTACATGGGTAATGCTGTCTGTCTTGCTTTCCATGGCTAGGCTTGATTGAAATGGTATTTTAATCCTATTGACTAGCCGAACCGGCCGCTGGTGCCGACCGTGACAAACTCGGCTATCAGCTTTATTACAAACGCGAGGCCGCCGACTGCGAGCATGCCTAGCACCACCAGGCGCAGGTGCTGCGAATAGTCCTCCCTGCTGGTCTTTTTCGCCAGCCTGAGGGTCTGGATCATCTCTGTGATCTTGCGCTGGACGACGGACAATTCAGAGGTTGGGTATTGCCGGCGTTATATAAAACATCTGTCGCTTACCTTGAAAACGACTGCTGGGCGGTGTAGAGCGGCTCCTTCTCTGTCCTCTGCATCTCGACGAACGTCTCTGTGTTCTGTATGCCCTCTATCTTGCCGACGCGCTCGATGACAATGTTGTGCAGCTCCTCCAGCGTGTGGGCGCTCACGCCTACTATCATGTCGAACCTGCCGGTGACTTCAGACAGCGATCGCACTTCGGGAATCTTCATCAGCTCGGAATGAATCGGCTCTTTCAGCTTGGGGTCGCGGTTTATCCCGACCGTGGCTTTGACGTTTATGCCGAGCATGCTTTCGTTGACAATCACCGTGAACTTTTTGACCAGGCTCCGCTTTGTCAGGCGCTTTATCCTGCTGTAAAGAACAGAGGCGTTAATGTTGAGTTTTTTGCTCAGCCTTGGAACCGAAATGCTTGCGTCCTTTGTCAGCTCGGACAATATCCTCATGTCAAGCTCGTCGAACTTGTGCATACCCGCCTACGTTAGACAGGCCAGTGTTAATAAATGTAATTCTAACTGATTCCATGCCCAAAAAGCAATTCCTTAGTTAGTGGCGCGGCGAATTCTGAAAAACTTATGATGTGCAAAGCGATAACACATGCAAAGATCCGCCCGAGATAACATTATATAATTTGCTAGAACCGATTCTGTTGCGTCTTTTGTGATGAGGAACGGTTAAAGCGATAGTATATGTCCCCTCTCAATTCTTATTATTCAAAAATATCGCCAAGACGCAATGTTCTAGCAAAAAACCTAGACAGGTAAGTGTATCTCTCTGGTGTAATTTCTTGCCGCGCTGCTTCCAAGTAGATTTTCCTAGCTGCGTGTCTGATTTCTTCATCCTTGACCTTTGCTAACCATTGAGCTTCAAACTTCTGATAGTTCTTACCTAGATACAACCGCTTTAGAACATAATGGAAACAAATCCTAGCTCGTTCCTCTGGATTCTTGAGTTTAGGATCATTCGTAAGAGGTATCCCATTTATGAAGTCGAATTCGATCGCTCGTTTTCTATATGCTGAACGTTCTATTCCGTATCTCTGAAGTTCACGCTCTGCTATCCACCCAATGAATGCATTAATTGCACAATTAGCCAGTCTAAAGTAACGCTTCGCCTTTTCCTGATCATCTGATTTCTTTTCTTGAATGTTATATCCAAGATAATAGACATAGACTTGTCCTAGTTCATGTACGAAAACTACTTCGAGGTCTGGGAGAGTCGGCTCTAGCCAAATCGTGGGCGGTTTTGCTCCAGTATCAGTATAACACCTTGCTATAAGCTCTCTAGTATCTTTGTTCCTATCATGCAATGTGAATCCTGTTTTCCCCTTCAGAAATTCATACAGTTCTTTTGCTTTTGGAGACAACGATGCTTCTAATCGCTTTATTGTATTCGCGTCCAACTCATTGTTAGAATCGTCAGCAGACAAGCTGTGGTCGATATTTAGCATCCTTTGCTATTATTTAGAAGTTCTAGATGGGCAGTTACTTTGCATTCAGATTTTCTTTAATCTTCTTTTCCCATTCTGCCTGCGTCATCTATTTTCTTATGAACATCCTGCATGAATTTATCATATGCTTCGAGGCTGATCAAGGACATGAGGTTGTTCTCGAGACTTGACTCCCATCACTTTCTTCATTCTTTCTTTTCATTGCCGTAGCAGTCGTTGAATTTTTGATTAGAGCTTCTAATTGTCGCATCAATATAGGCTTCTTGATCAAGCCATGCACTTTCATAGAAGGATGAATTTTGTCAAATTCAGAGATATTGATTTCAAAATTAGTCATAAATATTACCTTCAAATCTGGCCTTAATTCCCGAGCCATTCTCACAAACTGAAATCCATTCATGCGCGGCATCCTGATATCAGAAATGACCAAAGCACAATCTTTGAAATGCGTTTTTAGATCTTCCAGCGCAGCAACAGGATCGGTAAATGCATGTGCCTCGAGTCCTTGCTTGCGTAAGGACCCAGATATCGCGGTAACTATATCATGATTTTCGTCCAAAACCAAGATAAACCCGCGCATTGACAGTAAAAGTCTGTTCTGCAATGATAAGAATACTTTGTTTGCTTTTGTACGAATATTGAAACTGTACGAATATTAGTACAAAAGCAACCCTTATAGCGTTCAACACTGTCACGGTGTCGAGATGAGCTGAATCCACTATGGCAAGGATTAAGAGAGCGACTAAGACTGCAAGCTTTCGGATACCCATTGATCTTCTCGATGCGCTTCTGGAGGATGCAAACCATAAACGGGTAAGCCTGAACACCCTAGTAAATCAGATTTTAACAGATTACATTGAGTGGTATGCCAATGCTCCAAAGGTTGGCTACATGGTAGTGAGAAAATCACTCATAACCGCTATGCTTGAAAAGTTCAATGAAGACCAGATTCGCCAGCTGGCAAAACTTACATCGAAACAGTCTAGGGAGATCAACTTGTTGTTTGCAGGCGAATACAACATAGATTCAGCTCTCAAAGTAATTGAATACAAGATGCGCATGTCTGGATATAATTACCGAAGGGACGTGTATAATGACCAATATCTCTATACCGTAGAGCACGGTATGGGGCCAAAATGGTCTCTGTATCTTGCAGAGCTTTTTGATGCAGAGTTTGAGGAGGTTGGTCGCAAAGCATACTTTGAAAAGTTAGCCCATGTACTTGCCTTCAAGGTAAACGTGCCTGGAAACTCCTCGCAAAAACATACTTAAGCATCTGTTTCTAAACGAGGAGACCTCTTTTTAGTATGTGTTAGCTGATAGTGGAACGAGTTATCGAAGAGAAAAACGGCACGGGTATCTGTTTGGGTTTGGATCCAAGGGTCCCCGATGTGATATCACTGAATGGGAACCCCATGTTGCCTTGGTTCCGTAAAACGTTAGAATGTATGGAGAAAACCCGGCATAGAAGGCCCACCGCACCCATTCAGCTGATATAAGCAATTTTTTAAGTTATTCGTGAAAATAAGACCTATCCCAAGCGAGAAAGTGCCTTTCAGACTTGATTTTGAGACAGTCCCGCTAGAGTCATTTAAGAAAAATGGCAAAATGCATGGTTGGAAAACTAGCTACATCTAAAATGGTGACCACCTTTTTTAATATTCTATCAGTTGTCAGTGTCCCCCCCTCCATACATTTTGATGTATCAATGAAAGTATAGGTCGATTATCATACTTTTCAATCAAGAAATGCGGCGGGCTGCAGCTCGGCACGTGCCGCACACGTAAGGCCGTCAATATTTAATCTTGTCGTTGTCAGAGTGCCCGGCGACAACATTATAAATCCTATACGCCAATGCTAGAGTACCTCTATGTTATTTTCTCCAAAAAAACTAATTGTTTAACTTGTTAATTCCATTCAGATAACATTATATAATTTGCAGGCCGGCATTCTGTTAGATGTTCAGCAGGGGAGGAATCAAGCCCGGCGAGTATGTTTTTGTCGTGCAAAAGGACGGCAGTTTCAGCAGGATAATCATTGGCCGCATCCAGTCGCTCAGCGGCAGCAAGATACGCATAGTCGGCACGTACGTCCGGCCGCAGGGCCTGATAGAACGGATCCAGGCCGGCAGGGCAAGCGGGAGGCCCGTAGAGGCGCTCGGCAACCCCAACCCCAACAACTGCATCTTTATGCTGATCGACAGGGTGGAGACCGGCAGGTTCAACGAAGAGGTGGACCAGGCCACTTCAAGGGTGATGTGGATAAACGAAGGCAGGTACCTGGTGCTCGACGGATGGGTGAAGGAGAACTTTCCCGACATTTTTGCGGCCGCGCTGTCGGCCGAGACCGAAGAGGCAAGGGCTCAGGCGCGCCAGACGCTCATTGAAAAAATGAACTCGCTTTACGAGCGCGACCTCAAAGACCACGTCTACGCGGCGGCACGAAGCGCCAAGATACTGTGATCGCAAGACATAAGTTGAGCCCCATGCAAGTGTATGCGTGTCATTTTTCGGTCCTCCAAGTGGCGGCCCCACGTATGACAAGAAAAAGTACGAGCACCTGACGCTTGCGATAAGGCAGACAGTCCTGGAGCGAGCGCGCGGCCGCTGCCAGAAATGCAGCGTGAAATTCACCCCGAGCGTCCAGCCGCAGTTTGAGCACATCAACGGCTCGCACAAAGACAACCGGCCGGTAAACCTGCGCGCCCTCTGCCCAGAATGCTACAAGGCGGTGGAGGAAAGGGAGAAGAGCAGGAAGGGGATGTTTGGAAACATGCGCAGCGTCCTTCGGCGGATACCTGTCGATCTGGGCAAATAATTTGCTGACAGAATAGTCTAAATATCATTGGCAAGGATTGATATTAAAAATGGGCGTCATCATCATGCAGCTCGTCTGCGACACATGCGGCAAGGTGCTTTTAGAGAAGCCCGGCGTGAGCGAAGACCAGTTCCCCATAACAAGCGAGGAAGCCCGGCAGCTGGACACGGATCACAGGGGCCACGAGTGCCACATCGAACCTGTTGAAAAGGAAAAGTAAATTACAGTTTCAGGCCGAACGAGTCCGCGACTTCTGCGAACTGCATGTACCTGTTGAGGTATTCCCTCCCGCGCGAAGTGATGACGTAGATGCGCTGGCCTTCCTGCACCTGCTCGTCCATCAGGCCCGCGTCCATCAGCTTCATCGCAACGTTTGCGAGCCGGCCGTACGACAGGTTGGCCTTCCTCAAAAGAGCCGTCAGGTTGACTCCGGATGCCCCCGACTCGTCCGCTATCCGCAGCACGTCCCCCACTATCTTGACGCTATTGCGGTATACTTCGCCCATATCAAAGTCTAGCAGGCAGTCAGTTTGTAATAAGCATTGCGTAGGTAGCGATATAGACAGAAAATATAGAGGTAGGTTAGAGTTTACCCAATCCTGTAGACCACCCCTGCAGTTGCAGTCACTGTCTGTTCGCCCGGCGTTATAGGCGTTGCTATGCTCTCTGCAGCGCCTGCCGCAAACGACACTGAAAGCGGCATCACCGGCGGGCTGTTGAAGTCAAACAGGCTCGCGGACTTTACTCCGGTTATCTCCACGTCAAGCGCCTGCGCCAGGGCGTCTGCCTTGCCCCGCGCGTTGTCTATCGCGTCCTGCGTCAGGCCTCCCCTTATGTCGTCCAGCCTGTCTTCAGCCAATGTAAACGACAGGCTGTCGACCCTGTTTGCGCCGGCATTGACTGCAGCGTCGATCCAGTCAGACACGTTGGACAGGTTCGAGCTCTCCACCGTGATCGAGTTTGTGACGGTGTATCCCGTCAGCTCTTGCGCGCCAAACTCGGTGTAGTTGTAGGTAGGGTATATGCTAAAGTACGCGGTGTGGGTCTCGTTCTCCTCCACGCCTGCCTCCTCCAAGGCGGCAAGCACTGCATTCATTGATTCAGAGTTTGCGCGCAGCGCGTCGCCTGCGGCCTCGTCCATAGTCTCGACTGCAAAGGTGGCCATGACCCTGTCCGGCTCAACCTTTTCCATGGCGGTGCCGGTCACAGAGACGGTGTTGTTAGTATCAGGTATCGCAGGAACGGTCGTCGGGTCGTAGTACGGCGCCATCTGCGCGGACGCGGCTCCCCACATGGCAACGACAGCGAGCGGCGCCAGCGGCAGCATCAGTAAATTTGAATTCATGCAGCACAAGCGCCCGCCACGCATTTAGGCGGTGTCGTACTATCAGATAGGCGATTTGTCTCCATCTTCACTTTTATTATAGTGCGTCCAATCTTGTGCCATTGAGCAGGCCAGCGTCCTGGTTCAAGGATTTTGGAGGGGTGGGCTACCGCTACCACGACGTCTACATGAACGTCGTTCCGCTCTTCCAGGACAAGATGGCGGCCTTTCGGCTGTGGAAAAAGACTATTGAGTGGTGGCCGGACGACAGGATAAAGCTCCGCTTTGTGGAGCAGGGCGACAGCTACTCGTTCATACTCTACGGAGGGTCCGACTACAGCAAGGACA
Organism: uncultured Nitrososphaera sp.; assembly: GCA_964476255.1. GTDB lineage: Archaea > Thermoproteota > Nitrososphaeria > Nitrososphaerales > Nitrososphaeraceae > Nitrososphaera. The sequence continues at coordinate 9,570 of CAYYYR010000049.1, read as the reverse complement.
ACACCGGCTTTGTGAAGAAGATGCCGGTGTCTGAAAATTACGAGCGGTTCAAGGCCGGCTACGAGAAGAAGGCGATCTTGCGCTTTGGCATTTACAAGGAAAACACGAAAAAGGAAGGCGGCAAGTACAACCTAGAAGTTTTGAAAAAATCAAAGTCTGTCTACGACATTGCGTTTGTAAAGTACGAGGAGCTTGCCCAGGACAGCGTAGAGTGGCAGTGCATACAGGAAATGGATGATTCTGTAATCCACGGAACAAAGGGACCTAAGATGCCGATGAAGCCTTTTGATTTTAATACTCACGAACATGAAAAAGAGAAAGGAGATAAGCTCATGTGTGCAGTCTGCGGTCAACGGTTTGCAACAATAGAAGAATATCAAAAACACCATTATACAACATGTTCAGGCAAGGGAGTATAGGCAATTAATTATGGATCTGATTAGCAATATTGTTATCGGATTATTATCATTAAAAGATGTGATCTTACAAAACAAATGAAGAAATTCAGCTGCGTCCAGGGGTGCTCGGACTGCTGCACCTACAGGGAATACTACCCTTCAGTCGGATACGGCAAGATAGGGGTGCTCCTGCTGCCTGAGGAAAAGGCCGCGATGGAAAGGCTGGCCAAAAAAACGAAAATCAAGCTAAAGATAGTGCCGAGGCTTGCGGTCGGAAAAGAATTTCCAGATAAGGTGATCGCGTACCAGATGATGGGCAAGAACGCCGACGGGGACCTCTGCCCCTTCCTCGACGTCGAAAGCAACAAGAGGTCGCCTCACGGCGGCTTTAACTGCAGGATCTATTCAGAGAGGCCGCTTGCGTGCAGGGCCTATCCCGTCATTGACTCTGGCAGGGCGGCGACGCTTGACGGCCACTGCCAGTTCTGCAAAAAGTTCGCCACGACAAAGGCAGGCACCGGCAGCCTTCAGCAAGAGATCGAGGCGCTGGCTAGGATAAAGGCAAGCGTCACCGCCGGCAACGGCAGCGTATGGCGCTACGCGACTGCCACCGGCAAGCCCGGCGACGCCATGCTGCCAGAAGGGTGGGTCGCCGAGACCTAGTAGCCGTGCTTGCGGTACAGCACATGGTAGCCTTTTTTGACAAGCACGATCCTGCTCTGCGGTATGACCTGGAAGTCTTCCGACAGCTCGACGAATTCCTGCAGCGGGACTTCGACGATGCTTTCAAAATCCCGGTAGCTGACAGAATACAGGGCAGCGTCGTCCGCATATAGCGCCTTGCTGAAGATTTCTTCTAGCCGGCCCTTGCGCGCCACGGCGTTATTCTGTGCATTGATTATATATCGTGTTGAGCCGGTGGCAGCATGGCAGCAAAGTCTTCCGGCAGTAAGAGCGCGACGAGAAAGAGCAGCAGCGCCGGCCTGTCCCCGAGGACAAAAAAGGCGATAGACGCCCTCCCGTCCCATGCGCAGCACATATACACAAAGGCGCACAAGAGCGCGCTAGAGCAGTACAAGAGCCCTTCAAAGAGGCGCGGAGGCAAGCGCCAGAGCAGGGGGCAGGTCGCCCACAAGGTCGCGTGGTCTGCGGTGAAAAAAGCGGGATACAGGAAGGAAGGAGACAGGTGGGAAAAAGGCTAGGGCCTGTAGTTCATCAGGCCGCCGGCTTCGACGATTTTTGCTATTAGCTCCGAGAACGGCTTTATCGGGTACTGCTCGTTCTTTGTGACGTTCGTTATCCTGTTCTGCGCAAGGTCGATCTCTAGCTCGTCCCTGTCGGATATCTTTTTGACCGTCGGCCCGTCGATCTCTATCGGGAGCAGGTAGCCCCCGTCGACCGCGTTTCTGTAGAAAATCCTTGCAAACGACGGCGCAATTATCGCCCTGATGCCGGTCTGCGAAAGCGCTATGGGCGCATGCTCCCTGCTGGAGCCGCAGCCAAAGTTGCTGCCTGTCACGAGAAAGTCGCCCTGCGACACCTTCTCCGGGAACTCTGGGTCGATGCCCTCCATCGCGTGCTTTGCCAGCTCCTTGTGGTCGTGGATCTTTAGGTACGGCCCGGGAATTATCACGTCGGTGTCGATGTTGTCGCGGTCGTACTTGTGGACTCGGCCCTTTAGCGCGCCTCTCAATTTTTCACGTCCCTCGGGTCCGTTATCTTGCCGGTCAGTGCCGACGCCGCGACCACCATCGGCGACGCAAGGTACGTCTGCGACTCAACGTGGCCCATCCTGCCGGGAAAGTTCCTGTTCGTGGTGCTGATGCATATTTCGCCCTTGCCGAGCACCCCCATGTGGGCTCCGCAGCAAGCTCCGCAGGTGGGCGGCCCGACGACCGCGCCGGCTTCCATAAAGATGGTGATCAGCCCCTCCTTCATTGCCTTCATGTAGATCGACTGCGCCGCCGGGAGCACCTCGGTCCTGATCTTGACCTTCTTGCCCTTCATTATCTTTGCCGCTTCCCTCAGGTCCTCCAGCTTTGCGCCGGTACAAGAGCCGATGTACGCCTTGTCAAGCTCGGTCCCCTGCAGCTCCCGGGCGGCAGTGATGTTGCCGGGAGAAAACGGCTTTGCGACCGTCGGCTCGAGCTTTTCTATTTCATAGGTGAAAACTTCAGAGTATTCTGCGTCAGAGTCGCCGGCCACCGGCGAGTATTTCGCGTCGGTCCTTTCGCGAAGATAGTCAGACGTGGTTTCGTCCGGCTCTATTATGCCGTTCTTTGCCCCGGCTTCCGTCGTCATGTTTGTCAGGGTAAGGCGCTCCTCCATCGTCAGTTTTTTGACGACGTCGCCGGCAAACTGCATCGCCTTGTAGTTGGCGCCGTCTGTGCCAATGTCGCCGATTATCTGGAGGATAATGTCCTTTGCCATGATGTGGGCCGGCTTGTTGCCCTCTATCTTGAAGAGCATAGTCTCCGGCACCCTGAACCAGATCTGGCCGTTCATCAGCACGTACGCGACGTCGGTGTGCCCGAGGCCTGCCGCGAACGCGCCCATTGCGCCGGTGGTGTTTGTGTGCGAGTCGCCCCCGACATAGACTTCGCCAGGCAATACCATTGCCTCCTCATGCGAGAGCGTGTGGCAGATCCCGTACTGGCCGAGCCCGTACTTGAAGTGCTTGGTGATTCCGTACTTCTTGGTAAAGTTGGAAAGCGTGATGATGTTCTCCGCCGATACTCTGTCTGCCGCCGGCACAAAGTGGTCCTCCGCCACCCACACCCTGTCAGGGTTCCAGATGCGCTCGAGCTTTTTGCCCTTCTTCTCCCATTCGCTGAACACCTTGATCACGCCGGGGCCCGAAACGTCGTGCATCATCACCTTGTCTACATTTGCGAACACGACGTCACCGGGTGACAGCCTCTGCTTGCCGGCCGAACGGGCGAGTATCTTTTCAGTGATTGTACTCCCTGCCAAAACAGTTCACGCGATACGAGAGATTGCCCGAATGACGGATTAAAACCTTTGCTGAAAGCACAAAAGAGGGAGTAGTTTACGTCATTCTGCTTGGTCGAGATCCTGTCGATATCCATAGGAGTAAAGAAGGGCAGGTTTGACCTGTTCAAGAGCCTGCAGGGGTTCGACTACAAAAATGACGACGTCATTATCGTGTCGAGCAAGTTCGTGTCAATGAGCGAGGGCGCAGTGGTCGACCTCCGCAAGATAAGGGCGGGAAGGAAGGCTCGGGCGCTTGCAGCCAAGTACCACATGGACGCCAAAATGGCCGAGCTCGTGCTGAAAGAGTCTGACTATATCGTCAAGGGGGTGCCGGGCTTTTTGCTCGCGATCCGGAACGGCATGATAGCGCCAAACGCCGGCATCGACAGGTCCAACGTCCCGAAAGGCTGCGCCATCCTGTACCCGCGCGACCCTTTCGGCACCGCGGAGAAGCTGAAGCAAAAGTTTCTGAAAGAGCTTGGCATCAGGGTCGGGATCGTCCTGGCAGACAGCCGGCTGATGCCTACGCGCATAGGCACAACCGGGGTCGCGATAGCGTGCGCCGGGTTTGAGCCGGTCGACGACCTGCGCGGAAGGCGTGACCTCTTTGGCAACGTCCTCAAAGTCACGTTCAAGGCAGTAGCCGACGGCCTTGCGACGATGGGGGTCGCGGTCATGGGCGAGAGCGACGAGTCCACGCCGGCCGCCGTTGTGAGGGGGGCAAGAGTCACGTGGTCAGACGAAAAGTTCTCGTGGAAGGACATGGCAGTCCCGCCTTCTCAGGACATTTACATGAGAGGGTCCCGCAACTTGAGAGATGAGTGTTAGTAAAGACCTCTGCATAGAGTTTTAATATAGCTGGCAGCGAACAACAGCCATTAGCTAAATGTCCGAATTCCTCACCAGCTACCCAAAGACGATAAAGATCGTCAAGGGGCTGCAGAACTTTATCCGCAAGGAAGAGATCGATCTGGATCACCTCTGCCTGATGGTCAGGACAAAGAAGGACGAGATCATTAGCGCGCTCATGTCGGAGGGCTTCAAGCGGGTAAAGATGGAGAACAGAAAGCCGACTCAGATAGGCCACGGCTTTTCCAAAAGGCTGGCCAAGCCGTGGGAGATGCACGTCAGGCTTCTGGAAATGAAGCAGGGCCTGATAGCGATCCACGCGGAGGTCGAGATCTCCAGGAGATACATCCAGCATATCCGCTCCGTTAGGGCTCCGGTCATCTATGAAATCGGGTCAATCCTGCAAAAACACAGGATAGAGTACCGGATATGGCACGGAAAGTTGAAGCAGTACATTTCAAGCGTGATCGACAACCACCAGATAACGCTCAACGCGCCAAGGCTGCCGCCGATCCCGTGGAAGCACATGGCCGGCTCTGTCGCGACCTTGTCGCTCGTCTACCTGGCAAAGTTTGTCGGCTTTTTCTAGTAAAGACTTTATTTCTTGTTTCCTCAATCCAACGCGGTGCCAGAGACGGCCATTTTCCAGCACTACGGCGTATCGCCCTGGGAGATCGAAGTCATCTACGACACGCTCAGGCGCTCCTTCGAGGTGGAGGAGAAGCAGCTGCAGCCAGACGACCCGCAGTACGTCAGCATGATCGAGATCGGGTTCCCGGCGCCGTACGGCGAGTCGTTCTTCCAGGAGTTCACGATGGACAGCTGGTTCAAGATAAAGGGCGTGGTAAAGGACGTGAAGAGGAGGCGCGGCAGGAAGGGGCTGAAGGCGTTTCTCAGGTTCGCTGGCTTTGGCAAAGAAAGCGCCGATCTCGTCTTCCCCTTATTGAGCAAGGGCGATAGGCAGTTCGAGATGGGCATCGAAAAGATAGAGTACATGATCGACATTGTGCCGGTGCAGCTAAAGGCGATCCCGCCCGGGACCATAGAGATCTGGTACTCGTACGATGAGGCTGGCGTCCGATGGAGCCCCGCCGTTGCAAAGGGCGACGCCAGCTATCTGTTCAAGAACGGCGAATGGAAAAGGTGATCACTTTAGCTGGTTGATGACCGGCGAGTCGTGTATCGACTTGCTCAGCTCCTTGTACTTTTTGTCGATGAACTCGAGCGACTCGGCCAGCTTTTTCGACTTGCCGTACTTGAACCTTACCAGCTCCCGGTGGCGCCAGTGGTGCTTTCCCTCAGATACTGATAATGTGGTGAAATAGTCCGGCCCCTTGAGCCCGTCCGGCAGCTTTACGCTGTACGGCAGCAGGTACTCGACGCTGAACCACTCGTCGCCGTCCGGGTAGTCGTTGCCGGTAGAGACGTCAAAGTAGAGGTGCAGGACGTCTTCCACCGTCAGGCCGTCCTCGGGGATGTTTGGGTGTTTGACGCTCGACTTGTGGTAGTCCATCTTTAGCAGCTGCGGCTCAAAGTAAGCCTTGATTATGGCCCGCCGGAACACCTCGTTCGCCTCCTTGAGGTTCAAAGATGCTGTAGCAATGTGTGAAGATTATATAATCTTTTTAAGGAGAAACGTGCAAAATTTGCAAGCCGTCGTGAGGCAACTGTCGAAGTGGGCGCGTTGCCAGTGCTGCCAGTCCAGATCCAGTTAGTTCTTTTATACCTGCGAAATCTTCGCCTGAACGTCAGTGATCATGATCCAGTCTTGCCTGCCATTTAGCTGCATAAAAGAAAAGAAACACCAAGCAGATTTTGCCGCATGCAGGGTTGCTGAACTGCGACAATAGATCAGGGATTTTCAAAACCATGGCAATCACTTGCACCATTTTCCAGACAGCATCATGTTCAAAAGAGTATAGAAATTCACTTCAGCTAGCTCTACCGTGACTCTTAAATCCAATATTCTTGCCGAGCTCTGCGAACCAAAAAATGAAACAGAACAGCACCAAAACAACAAAGGCAATAATATCATTGCCGAGGTTATCTAGGCGAAGTTTTGCGCCTCTCCTTTTGGCGCCGCTATTAATCGCTGCCGCCACCGCAGGGGGTATTCAGAACGTTTCGGCCGAAACAACAGAACACGAGCTGTTGAACGACGACTATGAGACGTGGAAGGGTACGAGCAGTGGATATGAATCTCCTGATGGAACATGGCTCCTTGTACACCCCGGGCACGGATATGCGAGGGTGGTAGAAGATGGCGGCGACAAAATCATGATAGTAGAGCCAGAGCTGGATGACGATGACAGGCATTCAGCGCTTGTTCTGGCTAACGAGGCGCACGGCGAAGAGATACACGGAAAGATGAAGGTTAGGCTCGACGAGCAGGGAGAAACAGGCAAATCCTGGGATTCGTTCTGGGCGATGCTTGCCTACGTGGACAAGACGACGCACATTTCGTTCCTGATAAAATCGGATGATGGCGGCTGGATGGTGAGCAAGCGGGACCACGACCACGAAGGCGAGGACCTGCACGAAGTGATAGCAAAGGGAGACGTGATACCGGAGGCTGACAAAGGCCGCTGGTACGACGTAGAGTGGTGGATAACGCAGAACGAAGAGACAGACGATCTGCACGTCAGACTCGTAGTTGACGGAGAAGAGCTGGTCAACAAGGACGACGACGCGGGATATGACAGGGACGGCGAAGGAGGCGGGACAAGCTCGTTCTTCTACAACAGCGATGAAAAGACATTCGGCGCCTACTCTGAAAAATCGAGGACATCCTGGAAGGACATTTCCGTCTGGAGTACAGGATAGGATGACAACAACCCCTCAAAAGAAAAGCCGGCAGCAACGCCGCTAATGGCCGGCGGCACCGCCGCACATGGTATATATTGTCACATGCCACATGAAATGAGCGAGCGGGGGTCGCCTAGCCTGGCAGGGCGTGGGATTGCTAATCCCATGTCCGAAAGGACACGTGGGTTCGAATCCCACTCCCCGCGCTTTACTCTCATAGCTATATGATTAGCAAGTTATTTGACAAGCTGCTAGAGCCATAATTCAGGTTTCAGCGGCAGACATTGGTCTGTGCGTGTTCAGCGACATATCCACACTGGCAGACTATGATGTCAATGCCATGATTATCATGACTTTCCGGTGGCTTACGATAATTGGCGGTTCCAAGTATTCTCGTACATTTTGGACACTCGGCTGGAAGAGCTTCCACAGTAATTTGGGAAACTTCATCGCTGTTAAGAAAATGTATGTCAGGTTTCCATCCAGACTAATATCAAACGCCGCCACCTCAGTAATTTCCAAAAGGCCGAACTGGGTCACAAACTTGAGGATATCGAGAGGCGGAAACAAAGAAGAGACAAGTAGCCAACCCTTCTTCAATCTTGCACTCGACCCATGAACGTCATCTCATGAATGCCCCATTCCCGCTCCGCCTTATGGGTTTATCCATATTCAGAGGCTCCGGGAGCATAAGAGCTATAGTAAAATGTTCTATACCTGTTTTTATGCATCCCTAACTCATGAGCTGTGACATCTATGGTTCTAGATAGAATTTCTACAGGCATTTCCGGACTTGACTCGCTCATTGAAGGCGGAGTCCCTAAAGGGTATACTGTATTGGTTGCAGGAAATCCGGGGACTGGCAAGACTATCCTGACATCGCATTTTCTTTATGAAGGTTTGAAAAATGGCGAAAGCGGGCTGTACGTGTCATTCAGCGAATCAAAAGAACAGTTTTACGACAATGTAGACAGAATCGGAATGGACTTTAAGGATTTTGAAAGGACAAACAAGTTCGTCTTTTTGGATTTTGCTTCGATTACCAAGGAAGGGATGCGCGACGCGCTTGACGAAGTGCTTTCCACAATTAGAGAAATAAATGCAAAACGGCTCGTTATAGATTCATTTTCAGCCATTTCACAGGCTTATGAAACCCTGATTGACGCGAGGATTATTCTCCAAACCATTCTCGGCAAGATAATGCGAGCAGAGGGCGTCACCAGCCTTTTAATCAGCGAAATCCCTGCAGGGCGCGACGTGATAGGCTCGGGCATTGAAGAATTCGTTGCAGACGGCATATTAAGGCTGGAGCAGGGCAGAGACAACGCCATTCCAACGACACTTCACGTCGTGAAGATGAGAGGAACTGCGGTGAACAGAGAGCCCCACGTCTGCGTCATTGGCCGAAACGGAATGGTTCTTTACCCGAAACAGAGCTTGAAAGTAACCTATCCGGCTTCAAAGAAGCGCATATCCAGCGGCATCTCTGGCCTGAATGAGAGGATAGGCGGGGGGCACCTTTCAAGGTTCAACAACCGCCATCATGGGATCGTCTGGTGTTGGCAAGACGACTTTAGCTTTTCAGTTCGTTGCAGAAGGGGTCAAAAATGGCGAACCGGCAATTTTCTGTTCTCTTGAGGAATCGGCAGACGAAATAAGGCGCATGGCTGAAAATTATGGGTATGATACCAAAGAGCTTGAGAAAAAAGGACTAACGTTATTGGTAAATAGGGCGGCAAAACTTGCCGGTTATTTGGCTAGAAAGTCAGCAGGAAGTTCTGAATTTACAAATTGACGCTAATTAATCATGAGATCAATTCTCAACGCCGATTCTGCAGTCAAGGTTACTATGACGAGGTAGTCTATGAGAATCCCAAGATAATTAGCCCTATTACCCTTGTCATGCACTCTGGCACAGGGCCCCCATGAAACTGAACTTGAAAGGGTTATAGAATATCAGGAAGGGAAAGCTAACGGTATCCCTAGAGCTTATTAGCCAAGCTTTGAACGGTTCTGGTAACATAGGGGGTGGTAACCATCGTGCTAACTGTCGGGTGGTATAGGGTATCACAAAATTCCATAACACATTTAGCCCTCACACGATGTTTAACGCAATACAATGACTATTTCGATTATCCCGCTTCCTTACAATATAATTACTCAAATTTTGCTGATAGTTGCGTCCTCGATTGCTCCCAAAAGTCGATGCAGCGATGGTCCAGCAACTACCGGAAGCGGGTACTTGTTACGAAATAGGGCTTTTGGACCAATTTGTTGACCCATGATAGTCACGAACGGTCAATATTTAATGGTCTTCTAGACCGTTTTGTTTAAATCTTTGGACAGCTATATAATCGATGAAGTCACATTGGAATGGACTATAGCCTTAAGGAAATTATCTACAATCGATAAGAAAATACTAAAGATTCTTCTCAACCCTTCTGGCAGAATTTCATCTCACGCGCTGGCTTCAAAGCTTGGGCTACCTCGAACGACTGTACAAAGGAGGCGCAATTACCTGGAA
>CAYYYR010000048.1:0-13868 GCA_964476255.1 uncultured Nitrososphaera sp. | reverse complement strand
ATTTTGACAAACAAGCCCAATGCTCCTTTCGAGCTCGATTTGAAGCAAATTAAAGAGCTCATACGAATTGCCGGTTTCAAGGATGGCGATATTTTTTATGATCTGGGCTGTGGAGCAGGAAAAGTCGTTATTGAAATTGGCAAGTTGAGCAAGATAAAGAAGTCAATCGGAATAGAGAAAGAACTAGATCCTTATGAATCCGCTCGAAAGGCCGCTATTTGGAACCTTACGAAAAAGGATCAAGAAAAGACATATTTCATGTTGGCAGAGATGGATACAAGAGATGAGGATAATCGGGATTATTTCTATAACATATCTGACGCAGATGTGATCTACTTCAGCCTAGAGGAAGGGTTGGAAAATGTGGATTGGTTTGAAGAACGGTTAGGAAGAAAGCATGTAAAGATAATTGCTAAAGACCTCCCTATGGTTGGCTACAAGTCGAAAGCGAATCGTCGAAATGATGATTGCTGGCTTTTCCGAATGATGCACCCACTGACTCGTCTAAGGAGTAAACAGGACTGGATCGACTCTGTATTGGGTGTGAAGGGTCTGACTATGGACCATGTCTATAGCTACTATGGCGGCCAGCTTGCCAAGCGTAAGGCCTACAAAAGAAAAGATATCGTTGAAACACTACTTTCAGTTCAAACCCTCGTAAATAGGCGCTTCTAACGTCTTTTTCTGCGGCTCCTAGATCTAAGTTGCCGGCCACAGCAAAAGCAATGCGTTGCACTTTCTCTCCTTTTGTCTCTCTAAGTTTAATTACGATAGACTACCAATATCTCAAATTGGCTAAGAAGCAGCCAGTAAAGGACCACATCTTTGATTTTGCTCTTTCCTTCGCTGGAGAAGATCGAGCTGTTGCTTCGAAGCTTTTTCGTATGCTCGATCGAAGTGGTGCACGTGTATTTTATGATGATAATTTTCGACCTTTTCTATTGGGGAAGAAGCTTACTAAGGAGTTTAAGAAAATCTATGGTACTTCTACAAGGTTTGTCGTACCAATAATTTCTAAATACTATCCTGACAAAGACTGGACTGACTTCGAGTTCAGCGTAGTCAAGAAGGAGAAAGGCAGAAGGAACGTGGAGTTCGTCCTGCCGCTAAGACTCGACAAGACCAAGATATTAGGCCTTCATGAGGATGTTGGTTATCTCAACCTACAAAGAATGTCCATCAAGGACGCGGCAGTGATCCTTCTCGCCAAGATAGGCCTACAGCTCGTTATTCGCCCGGAATGGTGGGCTGTTGGTTACGCCGTCAACTTGCCCGACTTCATCGATGAGTGGAAACCGAACCAGATCTCAAAAGAAGATTGGTCTGAAGTTGAGTCTGTCAAGGTGGAGTTGTTTGCACGGCTGAGAGACTACCTTAATTCTACAGGAGTTGAATATAGGTTGTGGAGAGACCTTGCAGAAGAAGACAAGAATATCGATTTGAACGACTCTCTCGGCGTTTGGGTCCTTCTTCACTGGGATCCAGTTTCTACTCCACTTCCGTTACACAGCCATGGCCATTGGGAATTAGCAGAAGTCGATAAGTATGAACGCATTTTCGGAAAAGATGAGCCGGATGAAGATGAGGGAGAATAAGTGGTGTGCAGCTATCGTGAGGTATCTTGTAAAGGAATAGGAGTCTAAATCAGCTTTATGCGTATTAACGTAGCAAGCTGACTATGCATCCTCCAGATGATGATAGCTATCCTGCTGAGGCGCCTAGTTTTTTGAAAAGGCTCCTGGAGAAAAAGATTTAAGTTAAGAAGACGAAAAGAAAAAAGGGGTGTATCGCAAGACGCCGCGTCGACCCTCAAATTAACTGAATTTTGGGAAACTTGTTTGCTCCACAGAGCTAAACATCTGGGACATCACCTGCTCTTGCAGCTTGTAAAAGTACGACTTCATGCCTATCCCGCTTTCTGACTCTGCCTGCTGCTGTATCGCCGCTATGAGGTGGGGCGCCATCCTGTTTGACACCTGTATGTAGAATCTTGTCTTTATCCTGCCGTCCTGGGATATGATCAGCTCCCTTCTGACGTCCTGCGGAGCCATCTGCCTCGCCTTGGCGTCGATGGCCGTGTACATGCCGACGATGGTCTCGGGTTTTACTCCAATCTTGTCGTCGTCCATCGTAACGTGGTAGGTCGATATTCCTTGGTCTTGCATCGGCTTTGAATTCCATGTTGCGATAAAAACCCGTGGTAGAGCTCCAGCTCACCGTCTGGTCATAATGCCTTGATCTGGATTTTTCTCGACACGTAAGGGCTTGACGGATCGACAAAGCGCCACTCCCTGTCAGTGGCGCGGGTGATCCCTATCCTCGGCGTGGCGAGGACGCGCCCCGGCCTGCTCCAGAACTCGATGTGGAGTTCTGACTCTGGGTTGGTCATCTCGACTCCGTTGAGTGCCGACGTGATCTTTAGCGCCTGCGTGAGCTTGCCCGGCCCTGAGGTGAGCGAAAAGACGCCGTCGACCGGCCGGAGCTGTTTCATCATTGCGACGCCTTCAACCGGCTCGATCGCGCGTATTAGGACCGCGCCGGCCTCCCTGCCATACCTTGCAGAGACGTTCACGCAAAAGTGGTTGCCGTAAGTGAAATAGACATAGGCCCTCCCGACGTCGCCGAACATGACTCTGTTTCTGGCAGTCGGGCCAGTGCACGCGTGGCTCGCCGGGTCGTCGCTGTAGCCGTACGCTTCGGTCTCCACAATCGTGCCGGCCAGCCTGAATGCCCTGCCGTTCTTTGTTATCGTGCGCAACAGCTTTTTGCCAATCAGATCCTTTGCCACAGCCTCGGTCGGCCGCCGGTAGAACGGGCCTGCCGGGCAGCTCACAAATAGTCCTCCATCGATCCCTTGCCTTCCTTCTTGATCTCCTTTGCCAGCTTTTTCAGGTCGGCTTCAAGCGCGGCAAGCAGGCTCTTGTTGTAGATGGCGGCCGCGGGGTGGAATGTCAGGAAATATTTCTGGCCCGCCTTTTCCACTATCTTGCCCCGGTTCGTGGTTATCGAGCTCCCGCCAAGCAGCGAAGCGTACGCCGTCCTTCCAAGTATGCATATCACCTTTGGCTTGATCAGCGCGATCTGCCTGTCAAGATACGGCCTGCACGCGGCCGCTTCGTCGTCCTCCGGCACCCTGTTGTTCGGGGGCCGGCACTTTACCACGTTTGTAATGAACACCTGCGACCTTTCTATGCCGGCTTTTTGCAAGAGGTCATCAAGAATCCTGCCTGCGGAGCCCACAAACGGCCTGCCCTTTTCGTCTTCGCTCCTGCCGGGTGCCTCGCCTACGAACATTATCCTGGCCGCAAGCTGGCCCTCGCCGGGTACGGCGTTCTTCCTTGTCCTTGCCAGCTTGCACAGCGGGCAGCCCCTCACCTCGGCCGCTATCTTTTCAAGTGAGTCGTCATGCCTTTGCGCTGCCATGCAATGTCATCTCCAATACAGCTTAAGAAGCATTGTCCTTCCTCTTTTTCATAAACCCTGCTACTACAAGCACGATCCCGGCGACGACGGCATAGATGGAGTAGACGTAGGAGCTGGTGACAACCGCGCAGTTCCTCTCCATTTCTTCGAGCAGTTCAGGCGGCATGACAGACCTGTCGATCTGCGCAAGGTTAGTCAGGCATTGGACGCCTTGGAAGTTAAGGTAGATGGCAGCCGCGCCGCTGGCTGCAAGGATAATCATCCCCACGTAAAGGTATTTTGAAGCTACCGCCAAGTCACTTCATGCCAGACCTGATCTGGCGTATTATGTCAAGGATATCGTCAGCGTCCTCCGCCTCAGGGTTTATCTCCAGATACGAATTGAGCACTTTAAGAGCTCCCGGCGCGTCGCCGTTTTTCAAAAGCATTACCCCCTTGTCCCTTATCGCGTCAGGGTTGTACTGGTCTATGGCAAGCACCATTTCGTTTGCAATGCTGTACCTGCCGTTCTCCTGAGCTTCGTAATAACTCCCTTTCAGGTTGTTGAGCATCCTGATTATCACCTGCGCAGGCGTCGCCTTTTCCGCCAGCGCGTGGGTCAGTGGGATGTTCTGCCGCGGGTACGTCTGGTCGAGCAGCGCCTTCAGCGAATAGTCGTCCATTATCCTGCCGCCGTTGAACGGGTCGACGATTATCTCGCCGCTGTTGTCTTCAAGCACGTGCTTTACGAGAAAGTGGCCGGGGAAATTCACCGGGAGCATCCTGAAGCTCAGCGCGCGGGCTATGCGCAGGTAAAGTATCGCAAAAGTGATGGGGATTCCCGTCCTGCGCTCGACGACTATGTTGAGGTAGCTGTTCAGCGGGTTGTAATAGTCGTCGGTGTTTGCCCTGAACTTTTGGGCATTGAACAGGTAGTCGTTTATCTTGTCTATTATCTGGGTCGGGCGCCGGGGCGTGCTGAGGCTCTTTTTGGCAAGCTGGGCGACCTCCTGTCCCATAGAGTCTATTCTTGCCAGGGTGGCAGGCACGTCGAGGCCTGGGTAGGCAAGGACCCTCGCAAGGTGCAATGCGTGTTCGGCCAGCCTGTCAGTGTCGTCAGACGACGTGATTTCTTTGACGACGCTGCTTTTCCAGTCCTGGATCAGGGATTCGATGTCGGCGGCCACTTACCTCTCTCAAGTGGCAGGCATATATTTATGTCAATCAGCGACGCGGGCGACTGAGAGTGAGTTAATAAGGTTCAGTATCATAAAATTTTCCTTTTACGTTATTATGTTCCATTTCATAACGAGCCAAAATACTGATGGATTGGGAAAAAGTAAACTAAATGCTTTTATTCAAATGCAAAATGATGCATGAATATGTATGGCAAACTAGGATATAGAAAAGAGATGTCTGTTTTTATTGCCATCGCGATGTTGACTGCAATTCTGGCTATTGGATTTACGCCTGCCCAGGCGTACAATTCACTGACTCCGCCAGATGGTTCTGCAGTCCAATATCACTCATGGCAAACAGACGAAGAAACAGGAGAATTCCTACTTGATGAAGAAGGGTTCTTGATTCCTGCTGAAATAAATTCTGGAGACAATTCATGGATGTTAACATCATCAGCGCTAGTTTTGATGATGACACCTGCAGGCCTTGCAATGTTCTACGGGGGTTTGGCTAGAAGGAAAAATGCTGTAAACACCCTTCACATGGTGTTCATCACGACTGGTATTGTCGGACTTCAGTGGGTTCTATTCGGCTATAGTTTGTCGTTCGGTCCTGATGCAACAGGGCACGGGTTTATCGGAGACCTGAGTTGGGCGGGACTTAACGACGTACTACATGACGCACCATCTGACGTCTACGCATTAACCATCCCACACCAGACACTAATGATATTCCAGATGATGTTTGCTATCATCACACCTGCACTTATCGTTGCATCCTTGGCTGAAAGGATGAAGTTCAGCGCATTTCTCATCTTCGTGGTGATCTGGACAACATTCGTCTACGACTTTGCTGCGCACTGGACATGGTCGCTCGGTCCTGCCGGAACGGCTCCTGGCTGGACAGGTGCACTGGGTTCACTTGACTTTGCAGGCGGAACGGTCATACACATCACTTCTGGTTGGGCTGGACTCGTAGTTGCATTGATGCTGGGCAGAAGACTCGGCTATGGAAAAATTCCAATGGAGCCACACAACATCAGCTTGGTAGTCCTCGGTGCTGCCTTACTGTGGGTCGGATGGTTCGGCTTCAACGCTGGTTCCGCGGCTGACGCTAGCAATGCGGCGACAGGTGCCTTCGTGGCTACCCAGATTGCGACTGGAACGGCTGCGCTTACATGGTCGCTAGTATCATGGGGACACACAGGCAGGCCCTCGACAGTGGGCGCGGCCAGCGGCGCAGTTGCTGGACTTGTAGCAATTACGCCAGCCGCCGGATTTGTGTCTCCAATGTCAGCTATAGTAATCGGCATTCTGGCAGGCGTTGTGTGTTACGCAGCAGTAGCATTCAAGAACAGGCGCAAGTGGGACGATGCCCTCGATACATGGGCTGTTCACGGTATCGGTGGTCTGGCAGGCGCACTCTTGACCGGCATATTCTCCGAAAGCAGGTATTCGTGGGGAGACCAGGGTGCGGCCTTTGGAAACATTGCACAGCTGTATGAAAACGCAGTAGGCGCGTTTGCAGCACTGGCATGGGCAATGGGTGTCACTGCAGTTATTATCAAGATAATGGATGCAGTGTGGCCAGGCGGCATACGGGTTACTCCAAAGGAAGAAGAAATTGGTCTCGACCTCGCGCAGCACGGAGAAAGGGCGTACGTGGATTAAGGGAAATCTTTCCCTTCCTCTTTTTCATTTTTTACGGCATATTATACTCTTGAATAAGCTAACTATGTAGACCGCGTCGGCTTCTTTTTATTCCAGCCTGCTTTTACGTAAATCCGGTGACTGCATCTCCAGAATCTGCGCTGCCATCGCTGATCCCGTTCTTCAACCCCGGAAGCGAGCTCGGAGACATCGTGGTCATGGACTTGGCAATCATCATGTTCGTAGCCGCCATCATGATTGCGATCGCGCACAAGCTAAAGCAGCCGATGATCATAGGCTACATAATCGCGGGCATGATAATAGGCCCGTACACTCCGCCATTTGCGCTGGTGAGCAGCATAGAGACCGTAAACTTGCTTGCCGAGCTGGGGATAATCATGCTCCTTTTCGTGGTGGGGACGGAATTTCCGATAGCCAAGCTCAGGTCAATCGGCAGGAAGGCTCTTGTCATCGCGCTGTCTGAAGCGTTTGGAACGTTTGCGGCCGGCTATTTCGTGGGTCAGGCCATGGGCCTCGCGCTGTTTGACAGCCTTTTTCTGGCACTTTCAATATCTGTGACCAGCACCGTGATCGTGATGCGCGTGCTGGAGGAGCTGGGGATGCTCAGACACGAAGCGTCGTACCTCCTTCTCGGAGTAGCGATAATCGAGGACATTATTATCGTGTCAATGCTCGCCGTGCTGCAGTCAGTTGCAGCTACCGGCCACCTGTCGTTTGAAGAGATCGCGGTGTCGGTCGGGGTTGTCCTTGCGTTCATTGGTGCCGTGCTGTTTGTAGGGTCAAAGACGATCCCCCGGCTGGTCGACTATATGGGCAAGACGAACCAGTACGACCTGATTCTCATAACGGTGCTGGGCGTGGCATTTGGCTTGTCGTTCATTGCGTTTTCCATCGGGATATCTGTTGCCGCGGGCGCGTTCTTTGCCGGCGTCCTTGTGGCCGAATCAAAGACCCAGTCCATCGCCAAGATAATCACCACGCCGCTAAAAGACATGTTTGCAGCGTTGTTTTTTGTCTCGGTAGGGGCGCTCATGGACATCAAGCTGCTGCCCATGTTCATAATACCGGCGCTCATCTTGATCGCCACGTCGTTTGGCGCGAAATTCGGGACGGTGTACATTGCCGCCAAGATGCAGGGCATCAGCAGAAAGACTTCGATGAGGGCCGGCTTTGGACTTTCCGCGTCCGGCGGCGAGCTGGCGCTTGTAACAGCAAAAGGCGGCGCCGACGTCGGGGCCACGAGCGCCTTTATCCTGCCGATGGTGGGGGCGATGACCATAATCACCACTTTCCTGTCTCCGTATGTGATCAAGGCAGGCTGGAAGATCAGCAACATGGTAATTCGCGAAGAAAGGGATCCCGAGCCTACCTGACACGCGGCGAGCATTCCAACTGCGGCACCATGAGACAACAAATATTATATCCTAGTATTCGTAATTGCTTTCAGCATGAGTGCTCGGGGCAAGTTCACAACCGGCCAGACGTGGGGAGCTTTGAAGAAGGCTTGGAAGGGCTACAAGATCGCCAAGGTGCAGAGCGACAGGACTAGGATGACAGAGTACGCGAAAAAGATTAAGACTCTGCAGGGCGAGCTCGGAATAAAGCAGTCCTCGTTCCCGGATGTCGGCGTTTGATTACTCGTAAACGGCGACGACCCGGCTTCCCAGCTTCACCAGCATGGGGCCTATGAACGTCGTCAGAGCTACCGCCATCCCTATTATCGGAAACAGCGTCGCGCTAATGACTCCGAGGTCCTGACCGGTTTTCAGCACAATGAACGAAAACTCGCCCAGCTGGGCCATGCTGAGGCCTATGCCGATTGCAAACGACTTCTCAAACCCCATGAGCCGGGTGCCGAGGTACACGGCGCCAAACTTGCCAAAGACGGTTACAATCGTGATTATCGCCACCGGTATCCAGTACGTGGAGATCATTGAGAGGTCCATCAGCGCGCCTATCGTGACAAAGAATATCGCGGTAAAGATCTCCCTGGTGGGCGAGATCATGACGGATATCTGCTCGGAGAACTTGCTGCCGGCGATTATCACGCCGGCCAGGAACGCGCCGGTGGCTGCCGAGAAGCCGAGCTGGTACGAGAGAAACGCGAGCCCAAACGCCGTCCCAAGGGCGAACATGATCGTTATCTCGTAGCGCTCCAACTTTGCGATCAGCGTAAATATCCTCGGCATGATGAGGACGCCTGCGGCTATGGTGCCGCCGATAAAGAGCCCGATCTCGCCCATCGTCACCATGATCTCGGTGATCTCAAACGAGCCGCTGACGATGCCCGAGTGCATCGCGCTTATTATCAGGATTGCCGCCAGGTCTTCAATCACGAGCACGCCTATCATGAGGATCGCGGACGAGCTCTCCATCTTGCCCATCTCCTCGAGGACCTTGACTATTATCGCAGTCGAGCTTATCGAGAGGGCCGCGGCAAGGAACATGGCGTCGTAGAACGGCCAGCCAAGGGCGCTGCCGACTCCAAAGCCGATCGCCAGCATCACGAGAACCTCGATCACCGCTATGCCCGTCCCAATCTTGCCTATTGCGCGCAGCTGGCTGAGCGGGAAGGTGAGGCCGACCCCGAAGAGCAGAAGGACGATCGCAATGTCGGTAAAGTTGTTCAGCATCTCGATGTCCTTGATGAGGCCAAACGGACCAAAGGGGCCGATGAGGATGCCGGCAATCAGGAAACCTAGAATCATCGGCTGCTTGAGAATGTAGGCGAGCGCGCCCACTCCTGAGCACACCAAAAGCAGGTATCCTAGATCTCCTACCAGCTCAATTCCGACAGACAATCAATAAAAAGAGATTCCAGTTGCTTTATAACGCAAAGTCAAGATTACTTTACTTTCCAATTTGCTCGCGGTAATGTACTAATTGTGCACTAAGATTATATACAAGCTTTTGCTTGTCTGCTGATACACTTGGAGTCTCGACAGAACAAGGAAGCCGAGATTATAAGCGAGATTTTGCTAAAGGCAGCCAGCGATCCGGAATTCCGGAACGAGCTCGTCAAGGACCCTGGCGTCGTGCTGGAGCGGTACAACGTTTCGCCTGAAGCCAAGCTGATCATCAGGCGCAGCATAATCGACCTGACGCAGTAGCCTGCGATTTAGAAGATTGTATAGTCCAATTCTAGATGATTTAGGAACCCTACCTTACTACTTGAGCTAATAGATAAAATCGTTAAAATTCATTTGTGCACGCTCTTTGCGATGAAGAAAGCACCTATAGCGGTCCCGCTAGTGCTGGTTTTCGGACTTTTCGCAGCAGCGTCTAGTCTTGCGCCAGCAGTTGCGCAGAATACACCGCCAACAGATTCTACGAGCACCGGCAATACAATGAGTACCACCAATGCAACAAGCACAAATACGACAACTGCGAGCACCACTAACGCCACCGGAGGAGAAACATTCTCTGCAAGGGGTTCTATCGCCACTCTGATCTTTGATATGGGCGAAACAACCACGACAAGCGAAATGCAGGACGACACAATGACTACAAGCAACGACACGAGCATGACAGGCAACATGACCACATCCGGCAACACGACAACATCGATGGGCAACGACACCACGATCACAATGCCGCAGATCATGACAGGAGACAATGCTAGCAGTTCCAGCAACATGACAGACACGGGCAATATGACGAGCATGGACAACATGACATCGACGTCGAATGAAACATCCGCCTCATCAGAAGAGATGAAGCTTCCATACATCGTAGCCGGCAACTGGCATCTAGACGTTGAGGATGGCAGCGTGAGTGACTTTGCAGCCAACTTTACAATGGTACATACCGACGGTACAGGACGCCACATGCACGAAATGAGCAACTTTGTATCGTCCAATTCGTCGACAATAGACACCAGCGGAGAAGGATCGTCGTTCATCTTTGGCACGGTTGACGTTGCAACAAATGGCGAAATGGCATGGACGGGCGCGGACGCGCTGATAATCATAGAGAAGAACAACGTGGTCAGCATCTCGCTCGCAACGAAAGGTACTGAATACCACTTTGGAGGACAGCTGATACACGGAATCGTCGAATCCATGACAGACGAGAACGGCAACGAGATGATCGACACGGGCACAGAGGCCGCAGGCGACACGATGGGTAATATGACAGAAACTGATGGGACGGGCAACGTGACACAGGGCGCAGAGGATGCAGTCAACGAAACCGGCGAATTCTTTGGCAACGTAACTGAAGGAATTAGCGAAGGGATAGAAGACCTCTTTAACGGCACAGGACAACGATGAGCTCTTGCTGGCAACAGCAGGAACATCCTTTTTTTATTTTAAAAAATACACAATTCAAAAATTAAAAAAATTAGTCGGGCTAATTCACCCTGACGAACCTTCTGCCGGTGTACCACCTGTAGATCAGGTAACCTAGTGCAGCTATGGCTATCACCACGATCAGCGGCTGAAGAAGGTATATGACGATAGCAGCCAGTATCACGAGGGCCGCAATGACCACCCAGTCAAGCGCCCTTAGCGGCCTTGCCATGCAAAAACGTGATTCCACATTGCTATTCAAGATTTTCAGTGATAATTACGGCAGATGTCACCATTTCTTGCCGGCTGCCTGCCTCATGTGGTAGTAGAGGTACTGCTGCGCATAGCCGGCGTACCTGCCGAAATATTCCCTTGCGCTGTCAGACAGCTGCTCGTACTGGCGGGGAGTGATTTTGTCTCCGAATTTCTTTTCGTGCAGCCACTTGTAGTGGCCTGCAAGCGCCCTTGCGATCCAGACGTCTATCGGAAACGCGTCGAGTTTTTCAAGCGAAAACAAGAGCACGCAGTCGGCTATCTTGTTCCCGACGCCATAGACCTGCAGGAGCTCTTTTTTCGCATCCTCATACGTCGCACTCTTTAGCATATCAAAATCAAGCTGACCTGTAGCGATGACACCAGTCGCCGCTTTTATCGCCTTTGCCCGATACCCGAGGCCGCATGCCCGCAGCTCGTCGATGCCGGCCCTGTTGATGTCGGCGGCAGAAGGGAACGTGAAAAATTCCATTCCGTCAACTCTTACCGGCCTGCCAAACTTTCTTGTCATGTTGTAGAGCATCCTGCGGATCATGGGGATGTTGGTGTTGCTCGCGCAAACGAACGAGAAAAGGCACTGGTGCGGCTCCTGCCTCATGAGGCGGAGGCCCGGATACCTCCTGACAAGCCTGCGCACAAACGAGTCGCGCGATATCTCCCCGAATATCGACCTCGCGTCGTCGCCCAGCCTGAACATCCTTTGGTCGCACGACCTGTCTTCGGGGAACGCCGCAAATTCAGCGTGGCCGTCAACCCTAGTTACTCTGACGACGCGCTCGCCGTGTATGCCGTACCAGGAATCGCCGTGCTTTTCCCACAAAAAGACCTGCCCGCTGTTTATGCTGACAACCGGATCAAAGCTCTGGTGTATCGACTGCAAATCTGTTAGACAATTTCTGCGATCCTTATTGAACTTTTTCATGAATCTGGCTCAGAGTAAATAGTCACTTCATCCTGGCATCTGGACAGTCAGTTCCGTCTAGACTCTTCATCGCCGCTTTACCTGCACGTACCCGCTATTTTATTTACGGCCCGGTCCTGCTCAAGGCGCACCGGTACCGTTAAATAAACGGCGCACGTGATTTCGTGTTATATGAGCTCTAACGATCCTATAGATACAGTAGAAGCTTTCAAGAAGGCGATTGAAAAGGGGAGCGAAGCGCAGAAGGACTTTGTAAAGCAGTTCTCCAACATCCAGCAGGACACGATGCAGAACTACTTTACCGTGCTCCGTGGCATTACGTTCTACAACGCGATGTTCAAGACCACAGTGCAGAGCGGTGGCAGGATCTCGATCCCGGAAGCGGAAAGGCAGGCGCTCAGCATCGAAGACGGCGATCTGGTGCAGGTGATCGTGGTGCCGATAGAGCGCAAGCGCAAGGGCCCGCAAAAGGAAACCTGATCACTGGTCGCTTCCGACCAGGATCTTTAACACCAGCTTGTTAAACGTCATCGGCTTTTCGACGTAGGGCGTGTGCCCGCAGTTCTTTATCACAACGATCTCGCTGTCCGGGATTTCGGTGTATTCCTTGGAGTACTGCACGGGTATCATCCTGTCGCTGTCGCCCCACACGAGCAGCGTGGGCGAGATTATCTTGCCCAGCCTCCCCTGCAGCTTGGGGGCGTACCTCATGCCAAGCAGGGTCGACATGAACGCGTACTTTGCATTCGGGAGCCTCATCCTGTTCACAAAGTCCATCACGATCTCTTCGTTTACGGCGTCCGGGTCGTGCGCCATCTCCTTGAAGGCCTTGAACGCGTTTTCGTACGTCGGGTAGAGTGCAGCCATGATGTAGCAGTCAAGGGTCGGGGTCGACGTGCGCATAATGCCGGCCGGCGACGCCAGCACCAGCCTGTCTATCTTGCGGTTGAACCTGATCGCAAATTCCGTCGCAAGGTGACCGCCAAACGACGATCCTATCATGCTTGCCTTTGATATGTTGAGGCTGTCGAGGAACCCGTTGAAAAAGTCGAGGAAAAAGTCCATCGTGTATTCGACAGTGGGCTTGTCGCTGTAGCCAAAGCCGACGATGTCCGGCGTTATCACGCGGAAATATTTTGACAGCGTTGGGATCACGCGGGACCACCTTTCGGCGGAAGCGCCGATGCCGTGCAAAAGTACCAGAGTCCTGCCGTCTGCCGGGCCGTTGTCGAGATACCTTATGGCATAATCGTTGACATAGACCAGCTTTTGCGGCGTCGACTGTTCCAGCAATCAGTTCGGTACTATTGTACCTCACTTAATATATTTATGCAGTAGCCAAGCTGTAAAGGTCCGTCATGAATCCGCCGGCGCTATAGTATTTCTGGTACTGGTGCATCAGGTACTTTTCTATCTCCTTTCTCCTCCTCTGCTCGAGTAGCAGGCCGGCATGGTTCCTCGCCCTTCCAAGATGGTTAAAAATTATTATGTAGGCCATCCTGTCCAAGAGCTTCCTTATCGACATGCAGATCCTCTGCAGAACCGCGTCCCTGACTTTTGACACGCCCTGCAGCTGTTCAATGCACGTCTTTGAATCGCTTCTGATGTTCACTACAATCTGCTTCTTTTTCTGGCTGCTGGCCAGCATGGTTATCTGGCGCTGGTTGTCTACGAGGGCGAAATAAATTGCCAGCATCTCCATCCTCTGCACGCCATACCTCTCGTTTTTTGCAGAAGGGCGGAGAACTTTGAACCCGGGTTTTCCAGTAGAATGGTTATACCACGCGATATAACCTGACGGGGATCCATCGGCATCGATCGTGATGCTTGACAGACGCATCCGTAACATAATACTGCTAAACTTCTTTAAGACTCTATCTACTCATAAAACTTTAGCTACACGTTCAACTATGTGAAATCCATAGGCGGGAAGAAGTTATGACCCTGAAGGCTCGGGGTTCCTTACTGTGCCCCTGCCGTAGTAGGCGTATTTTTCAAGGAAGTAGTCCTTGTTCTTGCGCACAATGTCGCGGAACAGCTGCGGGTATGCCATGAACGCCGGCGTGTCTGACTCGTAATGGCCGCACCTCCAGCAGATCCATTCCGTCCACCTGCCGTCGCGGTACTCGTAGG
>CAYYYR010000047.1:0-31173 GCA_964476255.1 uncultured Nitrososphaera sp. | reverse complement strand
GCCGGGCCTCTGGACTTGCCTGAAGCGATCACGTCGTCGATCCTCAGGATCATGGTCACAACCTCTGTCGCGGACTTGATTATCTGCTGCTTGACCACCAGCGGCTCGAGCACGTTCTGCTTGTACATGTCCGCGACCTTTGTGTTCCTGCAGTCTACGCCAGTCCACTTGTTACCCTTGCTCTGGCTTGCGCGAAGCTCTGTCATGGTGTCTATCGGGTCCATGCCTGCGTTCTCGGCAAGGTTGAGCGGGATTGCGTCCAGCGCGTCGGCGAACTTTTGCACCGCCAGCTGGGCGCGGCCTTCCTGGCTGCTGGACCAATGCCTCAGCTCGTTTGCGATGTAGGCTTCGGGGGCCCCTCCGCCTGCGACTATGGCCGGGTGTTCCAACACGTCCTTCATGACCATCAATGCGTCGTGCATCGACCTGTCGGCTTCGTCGACTACCCTCTGCGATCCGCCTCTTATCAGTATGCTGACTGACTTGGGGTTCTTACACCCTTCGATAAAGACCCACTTGTCGGTCTCTACCTTGCGTTCCTCGACTAGGTTGGCGGAGCCCAGGTCCTTTGCGGTCAGGTCGTCCAGGTTGTTGACTACCCTTGCGCCGGTAGCGCGTGCCATCTTTGTCATGTCGGACTCTTTTACGCGTCTTACTGCAAGGATGTTCGCCTTGGCTAGGTAGTGCTGGGCGATGTCGTCGATGCCTTTCTGGCAGAGCACGACGTTTGCGCCGGCCGACTTTACCTTGTCGACCATCGATTTCAGCATCCTGTTTTCTTCTTCAAGGAACATCTGCATCTGCTGCGGGTCGGAAATCCTGATCTCTGCGCTCATTTCCGTCTTTTCAATCTCCAGCGCCGAGTTGATGAGGGCTATCTTGGCGCTTTCGATCTTCTTTGGCATGCCCGCGTGCACGACTTCCTTGTCAAGGACGATGCCCTTGATCAGTTTCGTGTCGCGCATGGATCCGCCTGCCTTCTTTTCCACCTTGATATCGTCAAGGTCCACCTTGTAGCCGCCTTCCGTTTTCTCTGCGACCTGCTTTGTGGCCTCAACGACAATCTGAGCCAGTACCGGGCTGTCGTCCGACACCAGCTTTGAATCCATGCTGGTCCTCGTGATTTTCAGCAGCATGTCCTTGTCTGAAATGTCGACCTTGACTGCGATCTTTTCCAAAAGCTTCAGCGCCTGCTCGGCGGCCGCGTTGTAGCCGTCGACAATGACTGACGGGTGCACGTCCTTGTTGATCAGCTCTTCAGCCCTTTCGAGCAGCGTGCCGGCAAAGACGACTGAGGATGTGGTACCGTCGCCGACTTCGCTGTCGACTGACTTTGCTACCTCCACCATCATCTTTGCCGCCGGGTGCTGGACGTCGATCTCTTTCAGGATCGTCGCGCCGTCGTTTGTTATTGTCACGTCGCCCAGTGCGTCAACGAGCATCTTGTCCATGCCCCTCGGGCCCAGGCTCGTCTTCACAATCTCTGCGATAAGCTTTGCCGCCGTGATGTTGTTCCTCTGGGCTTCTTTGCCCTTGCTTTCCTTCGTGCCTTCTCTTAAAATCAAAACTGGCATTCCGCCAGCAGTTGTTTGAATTGACGCCATACTCATATCACCTATAGAATAATTACACAACTCCCTATGCGTCTTTTATAGATTTTGACCCAACTACATGCCTAATTGCTTCTGCTTCTCATTGAACTTGGCCCGGAAGCGTGGGACGTTTATTATGAACCTCTCGTGCCTGCCCTCGCCCACGCGCTCGAGCCTGTCTCGCGCCTCGACCTCGAACATGACCCGCCCGCCCTCTATCGACACCACCTTGGCCTTGAGAAAGACCTCTGCTCCCACCGGGGTGGCCGCGAGGTGCCTGATGTCGACTATTGTCCCGACCGAGTCCCATTCCGGGTCAGGCACGAACTGCTCCTTGAGGAGCAGCCGACAGGTCTCCTCCATCTCCATTATCATCGAGGGGGTGGAGAGGACGTTCTCGCCCTCCCAGAGAAAGCTTGTCGTCTGGTTGGAGTCGACCGTTATCGCGCGCTCCTTCGTGGCGCCTATCCTCACTTCAAAGTCCATGCCATAACGATCATTAGAGATTCTTTAAAACTTGTGCCTGCGGGCGTCTATCTTTTTCTCCTTCTCTTCCTTCGCGTGGTGCAGCCTGTCCTTCTCGTACAGGAAATGCTTCCCGCACGCGTGGCACTTTATGGGGTGCAGCTTGTGCGCATCCCTGGCGTGCTGCACGAGCTCGTCGTAGCTGCCGAACTTAGCGTGGCATTCGTCGCAGTCTGTCTTTTCACGGTGGAAGAGCCCCATAAAGATCATCCAGAGTGCCGGCTATTAAGCTGCATCATAAAAAGTAAAAAGAAAAGGTCAGGCGCCTTTTAGCGACTGCGCCTCATGCTCGAGGCAATCACGTAGGCCAGCCCTACGGCCAGTCCGAAAGCCAGTGGTATCCATACAGGGAAAGCAGCCGGGTCTATTGATTGCTGTAACAGGGATTCGAACATACTACCGAGGGGTTGTTGGTCTTGGTATATTAGATTTGCTGTTAGGGGGTCTCTCCAGAGGCACCCCCGTAGACGCGGATATACATTAAATTACCCTTTCCGAGCATCAGGTAGCTATATGAAGATGCAGAAGGAGATGCGCAAGTTCTGCCCAAGGTGCAAGACCCACACGGTACAGGCGGTCGCCTTGTACAAGAAGGGCAAGGACCGGAAGGTGGCAGAGGGCGCTCGCAGGCACGCCGAAGACAAGAAAGGCTACGGTGGCCAGAAATTCCCCGAGCTAAAGAGGACTGCCAAGACCACGAAAAAAATGACCTTACGCTATACCTGTAAGACCTGCCAGTACAAGACTATGAAGCAGGGCATGAGGATTCGCAAACTGGAGATATGAACATGAAGCGAGAAAGCATAATGATACCAAAGCCGAGGAGCGCTTTCCTGTCGGTGCAGTGCGAAAAATGCGGCGAAAAAGCTGTAGTGTTCTCGCACACCACGACAAACATCAGCTGCAAGTCGTGCGGCGAGCTTTTGGCAGAAAAGTCTGGAAGCCTCGCCAACATACTCGGCAAGACGCTAGCCGCGCTGGACCAGTAATTTTTCCGCCAGCTCCACCTCTTCTTTCGTGTTCGCGTTGAGCGCGATTTCTTTTCTGTTCATCACGACGTAGCGCTCCAGCACCGTCTCGCCCGCAATTCTGGCGGTGTTGAAAACAGTGATGCCAGAATGGCAGTACCGACCAAACACCACGCTCGGCTTGACGCCGAGGTTTTCCACGAACTCTTTTTCAAGCACTATTGAGACGGCCGGCTCCTGCTTGCCTTCGGCGGCATCTACAATGCCGCTGACGACCTGCGCGTCCAAGAGCGGGACGTCGGCCGGAACAACCATTATCTTTTCCGGCTTTAACTTTAACAGCAGCCGCGACAGGTCCTGAGGATAGCCCTCGCCGGCCGTCTCGATGACTTCAATTTCTTTCGATCTCAGGAAATCTTTTGTCTGTGGGGCGTTGGGCGACACCACAGCAATTATCCGGTCAAACCTGTGCGAGCCGGCAAGCGCGGAAATCACGTGCTCTACCATTGGAATATTGCCTATTTTGAGCAGCGGCTTTTCCACCTCTGCCTGCATCCTTGTGGCCTTGCCGCCGCACATTATGGCAGCTATCAAAAAATAGTCATCACCAGCGGAAGCGTCGGCAGCGACGACAGCACGATGAGCGACGAGAGTCGGGTCATTTCATTCGACGCCCCAAGGACGTCGCCCGATATGCCGCCAAAGCTCTTTCCAGAGACATGCTTCATCAGCCCTGCGATGGCGAGCGAAACTCCCAGCGCGATCAGGCCGGCGTAGCTGCTGGCAAGCCACACTATTGCGAGCATGATGCCGGTGGCCGCCGCCATCTTGCGCTTGTCCTTCATTGCCGCGGTGAAAGGTGAGCTAAAGCCCTCCCACGCCGACAGCCCCCTGTTCGCCAAAAGTACCATGGCGTACTTGGCTATCACTTCTGCTGTAATGATGCTGACGAGGATGGCGAGGCCTGACGAAAATCCTGTATGAAACACGATTATCATGCCGGCAAAATACATGACCAGCGCGGCTACGCCGGCAGAGCCTACTGCGGGGTCGAGCATCGCCTTGCGCTTTACTTCCTTGCCGCCCTTGGCCATCAGCCCGTCTGCAAAGTCTGCCAGCGCGTCGGTGTGGTGGACCCCAGTAATGATCACCAGCGCGCCGGCGACCAGCAGCCCAACAAGCAGGGGATGCAGGAAAGGTGAGATCCCAAGCGCCATCGCGCCGACTATGGCGCCTATAACCAGCCCTGCGACCGGGAACAGGTACATGTTCCTGGCGACGTAGCGTATGTCGTGGCTCTGCCGGCCGGCCGGCAGTATAGTCAGGAACGCGAGTACGGACTGTACGGGCCTAAGTGATGCCAAGTACAAGCCTCCACCAGCCAGCAAAATACAGGATTGAAATCATCGGGGCGGACACGCCAAGGCAGAACAGGAGCGTCGTGAGCTTCATAATCGAGATCGCCGCCCTGCACTTCTCAAGCGAGGCCGGCTCCTGCGAGTCGCCAAGGGAGTAGTGGCCTATCTTTTCAAGCCGGACGCGCAGCGCGCCTGCCATGGTGGCCATCGGGTAGCCGGCGTTCGGGCTGAACGTCTTTGCGTGGTCGCGATGCAACATGCTGAGCGAATTCTTCCAGTCCGCGCCGAGCATCCTGGCCGAAACGACCATCAGGAACGCGGTTATCCTCGCGGGGACATAGTTTGCCAGAGTATCGAGCCTTGCCGACATCCACCCGATCTCTTTGAAATAGTCGTCCTTGTAGCCGACCATCGAGTCGAGCGTGTTTATCGCCCTGTAGGCAAAGGCGCCCGCCGGCCCAAAAAGCGAGTAGTAAAAGATTGGCGCGGTTATCCCGTCGACCGTGCTTTCGCTCACGCATTCGATCGTTGCCGACAGGACGTGCTGCTCGTCAAGGTCGTCGGTCCTCCTCCTTACTATCATGGACAGGTTCTGCCGGGCGCCCGCCAGGTCGCCGGCTTCGAGGCAGGACATTATTGCCATGGCGTGCCTTTCCATGCCTCTCATTGCAATAGTGGTCTTCAGTATCATTGCAGATGCGACGGCCAGCACAACAATGCCGGCAAGATGCATGCCTGCAAATATTATGAAATGAACTGCCAGCGCCACTGCGGCGACGAGCAAAACGGCAAACGCCGCGCCCTTGGCCTTTTCTGCCCCTCCCTTTAGCCGGGGCGCGCAATAGCCGATCAGCCGGCCGAGCCACGCCACAGGGTGGTACTTGTTCTGCGGGTCGCCAAACAGCCAGTCAGCGCCAATGCCGGCGCCAAGAGCCGCAAGGAGAGCCAGCATCTATAGCCCAATGACCTCCGATATCCTTTCCATGTCTGCGCTCTCTTTTATGGCCTTTGCAACGAGGTCGATCTGCCAGTTCCACGCCTCGCGCGGGATCTCTGCCTTGCCGGCCACGCTGCCTACAAGCGAGTCCTCTTCGGGCAGGTTGAACTCTATTTTCGGGATGACCCCGAGGATCCTTTTCTTTGTCATCTTTTGCACTTCTTTTATCGCCGGCGCAAGGAGGGTAATGTCGCCCCTGAACTTGTTTATCAAAAATCCCCTGACAAGGCTCCTGTGTGCCGGCTTTAGCAACTGCATCGTACCGACAATGCTTGCAAAGCATCCGCCCCGCTCAATGTCTGCAACGATTATCACGGGCGCGCCCGCCTTTTGCGCAAGCAGCATGTTGGCAATGTCGTATTTCGCGATGTTGATCTCTGACGGCGAGCCCGCGCCTTCGATGACTACTATGTCGTTTTCGCCCCTCAGGCCGTCAAGGGCCTTGAGAGCGGCCGTAAAGCCCTGCTGCAAGACGAATTTCTCGTAATATTCCTTTGCGTGCATCTCGGAGTAGAACCGGCCGTGCAGGAACACCATGCTCCTGTATTCGCCCAGCGGTTTTAGCAGGATCGGGTTCATCCTCGGGTCCGGCTCCTTCCTTGCCGCCACCGCCTGTATCGCCTGCACCTGCGCCATCTTGGCGCCGCCGGCGGTCGCGAAAAAGTTGGACGACATGTTCTGCGCCTTGAACGGCGTCACCTTGTAGTCCCTGTCTGATAGCAGCCTGCAAAGGCCGATCACGATCGTGCTCTTGCCGGCGCCGGACGAGGTGCCCTGCACCATTATGAGCTTGGCCTTAGCCATCAAATCCCTCCAGCGCTTTTAGCAGGCGAAGGTTTTCCCTGTGAGCCTTGACCGCGACCCTGACATGCTGGGAGCCCATGCCGGTGAACGTGCTGCAGTCCCTGACAAGCACGCCAGTCTTTTTCAACAGCGCGTTTCTGAACTGCGTGGAATTTCTGCCCTGCAAATTAACGAGAAAATAGTTGGCATCTGACTTTAGCGGACTGAACGACTCTAGCTTGCTGATGCTGTCATGCAAAAACTTGCGCTCTTTTTTGATAATTGCCCTTGCCCTTGGCAGGTGCCTTTTGTCTGCAAGCGCGGCGACGCCAGCTGCCTGCGCAAGGCCGTTCACGTTCCATGGGATCCTGTCAGCGGACAGCTTATTCGCAAGAGTAGGATTGCAAACGCTGTAGCCAACACGCAGGCCGGCGAGCCCGAACGACTTTGTCAAAGATCGCAGGATCACGAGGTTGTCAAATTCCTTTATCCTGCTCATTATGCTGTTGGCATCAGGGTAGTCGACGAGCTCGATAAAGCATTCGTCAAGCATGATCTTTGTCGAGCTGTCGATGCTTTCGATTATCTTTCCTATCTGCCTGGTGGCGAGCGTGCCCGTCGGGTTGTTCGGGTTGCAGATGAATATCGCGTCGGCTCCCTTCGCCTTTTCAATTATTTCATCGATGTCAAGCTCAAAATCGTGGAGCGGGACGAGCGTCACCTGCGCCCCTGCCTTGTGCGACGCAAGCTCGTATTCACAAAATGTCGGTACCGGGATCACCGTCCTGCTCTTTGCAAACGCCCGGGCGAACCAGTAGATGATTTCTATCGCGCCGCTTCCAACGCTTATCCACTCTTGGTCTACGCGGAGATAGCGCGACAGGCTTTTCTTCAGCTCGATACATTCCGGGTCGGGGTACATCGGGGCAAGCGCCTTGACATTCTTTTGGATTGCCGCTATTGCCTTTTGTGGAGTGCCAAGCGGGTTGACGCTAGAGCTGCAGTCGACCTTCACCAGCCTAGGATTGACAAAGTAGACGCCGCCATGAGAGCAGGCGTTCATTCCCTTGCTGACAACCTCTTGCCCCATCCCAAGGGCTTGATGACATGAGCTATATTTAGAATGTATGCACAGGCTAACGATTATTAGTTCCATTCACAAATTTGCCCCTATATGCTCAAGGTAGCAGTCATCGGGGCCACGGGTGCAGTGGGCCAGGAATTCGTTGTCGCCCTCAACAAGCACAAGTGGTTTGAACTGACGCAGGTGGCCGCCTCTGAAAGGTCGGCCGGCAAGAAATACATCGACGCCATTCGCGATCCCGGTTCCGGCATCCTGCGGTGGCACAACAGGGAGGAGGTGCCCGAGTACGTCAAGAACATGGTCATAAGCAAGGTGGACGACATCAAGCCGGGGAATTTCGATCTCATCTTTACTGCCCTTGAATCAGACGACGCAAAAATAATAGAGCCGAAATTTGCCAAGACCACGCCTGTCATCAGCACTGCCGCCGCGTTCCGCTACGAATCAGACGTCCCGATACTGATACCCGGAATCAACGACAGCCACGCGGAGCTCTTGAACGCGCAGAGAAAGAACCGCGGCTGGAAAGGGTTCATTGCGCCGCTGCCAAATTGCACGACAACCGGCATGGCAATTACGCTCAAGCCGATACTCGACAGGTTCGGCATCGATAAAGTATTCATGACGTCGATGCAGGCGATCTCGGGCGCCGGAAGGTCGCCCGGCGTTGCAGCCTTGGACATCATGGACAACGTCATCCCCTACATCCCAAAGGAGGAGGAAAAGGTGCAGGTTGAGACAAAAAAGATCCTGGGTGTCATGAACAAAGGCCTGATTGCCCCGGCGCCGCTCAAGGTGAGCTGCACTTGCACGAGGGTCCCTGTGTCAGACGGCCACACAGAGTCTGTATTCGTCGAAACAGAGCAGACAACGGAAGCTGAAGAAGTAAAGAAGGAGATGCTGAAGTTTTCAAAGAACGTGTCGATCAATGGCCTGCCCACAGCGCCAAAGGACTATATCATTGTGCACGACGACCCGACGCGCCCGCAGCCAAGGATCGACAGGGAGATCAACGACGGCATGACTACGGTCGTCGGCAGGCTGCGCAAGGACACCGCCTTTGACAACGGCATAAAATACGTGCTTCTGTCGCACAACGAAAAGATGGGATCGGCAAAAGGTGCCGTCCTGCTTGCCGAGCTCTTGAAGGATCGCAGCATACTCTAAATTTCTTTTTTAGCGCGACAAAGTTGCAATTAATAGGTTTATTAACCTCCGAACTAATGATCTAGCTGATTTCCTGAATGGGAAGAATCGACGATTTAGACGTGAAGATTTTGGGCGAGCTTGCCCGGGACGCAAGCATTTCCGTCCCGAAACTCTCGAAGAAAATCAACGTCAACTCGTCGGTCGTTTACAGCAGGATAAAGCGCCTTGTAAAGAGGGGTCTGATCAAAAAGTTCACCATCGTGATCAACGACGAAGCCCTCGGCTTTAACGTCAAGGCGCTCACCGGCATCAACATGGACTCTAAATTGAGGGACAACGTCCTGAACGAGCTCTTCAAGATCCCAGAAGTAAGGGAAGTGGCAGAGGTCACCGGCAGGTTCGACGTGCTGGTGACAATGAACGCCCGGTCGCTTGACGAGATGCACCAGCTCATCTCTGAAAAGATAGGCAGGGTGGAGGGCGTGCAAAAGACAGAGACGTTCATCGAGATGCGCAAGACCAGCCGCGAGATAGCCTACCCGACATCGATAGCCAAGTGATAATATAAATAACAATCAGTTCACTTTATTCACCGCGAGCAATTGACGATTAACCAGATAACGGTAGGCAGCACGCTCAAGAACTATTACGAGCTAACAAAGCCCAAGATCTGGTACCTGCTGGTCTTTACGGCCTTTGGCGCGGCGCTGACGGCTTCGCTCCTCTTCGACATCCCGATCACCCCGCTGACGTGGTTCCTGCTGATAGGCGGAGTGGCGGCAGGCTCTGCCGCAGCCGACACGCTGACGGGGTACAACGACCGGGACATTGACGCGATAATGGAGCGCACAAAGGGCAGGCCGATACCGTCGGGCAGGATAACGCCGAAGAACGCGCTCGTCTTTGGGCTGGCGCTTGCCGCGATCTCCCTTGTGTGCGCCTGGTTCATCAACATCTGGGCGTTTGGGCTGATGGCCTTTGGGCTGTTTGACAACATTATCGTCTACAGCAAGTGGCTCAAGAGGCGCAGCCAGAGCAACATAATACTCGGCGGCTTTTCGGGCGGAGCTCCGGCGCTGATAGGCTATGTCGCTGTGACTACGATGAACATCGAGATAGGCCTAGTAATGGCCGGCCTCGTGTTCCTCTGGATTCCGACCCACATATGGAGCCTTGCGTTGCACGTGAAAAAGGACTACGCGCTGGCCCGCGTGCCTATGCTGCCGGTGGTGTCAAGCGAAAAGTCGTCCGTAAGAGTGATCGCCGGCACGACTCTGATGATGGTGGCGTTCAGCGTCTTGCCGTTCTTTTTCAGCCAGTTTGGCCTGATCTACCTTGCGACTGCAAGCGTATTTGGCGCGGTCATGATCGCGCTTTCAGTATGGCTGCTGGTGAAGCCCAGCGAAAGGGCTTCGTGGACCGTGTTCAAGTTCTCAAGCCCGTACCTGACGGCACTTTTCATCGCCTTCATGGTGGACGCCTTTTTCAAGTAGCTTTTCGCATTCGTACAATATTCTTGCGATCACCACGTGGGCCTCAAGCCCCAGATCGCTTACCGAGTAGGTTAGGTTCAAAAGCCTGGTGGTGCTCTCTGAAAAATGGCCCCTCGGGAACCCGCCTATAACAAACACGCAACCGTCGTCGAGGTTTTCGGCCACGGCCTTTTCCGCGGTGGCCTGCACGCCGGTGGTTGACAGACCGATCACCCTGGCCGGCCTGATAGAGTCGAGCAGGTCTGCGAGCGTGCCGTCTGAAACTTCCATCAGGACCGCGCCTTCGTCGCTCCTGACCGCCTTGTCCCTGAACAGGCCCACCATCAGCCCTTCAAAGCGAAAGTAGGATTTGGGAATTCGCAGGTTGTCGGCGATTGCGATCAGCTTGTCATCTATGGTGTGGACGTAGACCCTGAGCATGCCTTTGATAAAGAGTGGCGTTCCCAGCGCCTCCATGAGCGCAAAGTGGGCAATGTCGGGCCTGCCGCGCTTGTTGCCGTCCTCGAGCTTGGCCATCGCGGCGTGGTGGTAGCTCCTGTCAAGCAGGATTTCAGACGGCTTTAATCCGAGCCTGCGTGCGTGGTTCTTTACCGCGGCGTGGCCGGCGATCTCGCGTGGCACGGTCTCCAGCGCGGCTTCTGCAATGATGAGCGTTATCGTATCTCTCGATACCGGCCGGCCCGTATATTAAGGAGCGCCGGCGTATTTGGAAAAGATTTCTGATTTCTTGGCGTGCACCAGCTCCTGCAGCTCCTTGACGCACAGGCCCAGCTCCGCGTCTGCCTCTCCTTTGCTCTGCTTGCTGACGATTATTTCGCCGGGGCCGAATTTCGCGCCCCTGATTTCAAGCGGCACCCCTGAGTGCAGCAGCTCACCAAGAAAGTCGTAAAGCTCGGGAAAGGCGGCGTTGTTTTCATAAACATATGTGGTCGTCCCGTCGCTGGAAAGCGACTCTTTCTTCAGGGGAAACGAAAACAACAGAAGTGAAATTGAGTCAACTATGCTGCCTGCAAGCTGGCCCAGCTCTGCATCATTGCCGCTCTTTTTCAGCTCGCCGTATTTTTTCGCCATGCGCTCAAGCTCGCCTACGTTGGTCAATGACAATGATCGCGTCCCAAGTTAATTAACGGTTGCAGCTACAGTTTATCAGTCAGCAGGGCGCTGCCTGCAATATTGGCAAAGGCGCAGGCCAGGGAGATAGCAAGGGAGCGAATCGACATGCTAGTAAAGAGCGCCCTGAAGGAAAAAGACGAAGCACTGGCCGCTCGGCAGGCGCGGCGGGCCAAAAAGATAGCGATGCGTTTCCGGGTCCGGCTCCCCTACGAGGCGCGGCAGCTCTACTGCAAAAAGTGCAAGGCGTTCATTGTGCCGGGCAGGAGCGCGCGGGTGAGGATCGGCAGGGCGAAAACGAGGGCCGTGCGCATCACGTGCCTAAGGTGCGGCCACACCTACCGCAAAATCATGGCGGAATAAGGATTTATAAGGGTTAAAGCAAAATTCCGAGATACTAATGGCAAAGGTTTACGACGTTCCAGCTGACGAACTGATCGCCAAGCTGGCTGAACAATTGAAGAATGACAAAAAGGTAGAGCCCCCGGCTTGGTCAGCGTTTGTCAAGACAGGCTCGCACGCCACACGCATTCCACAGAGCAAGGACTGGTGGTACTCACGGTGCGCTTCACTCTTGAGAAAGGTTTACCTTCACGGCCCCCTTGGAGTTGCCGACCTGAAAGTCGCCTACGGCGGCAGGAAGAAGGTTGGATACAACCTCGCACACCACAGGGACGCAGGCGGCGCAATCGTGCGAAAGGCGCTGCAGCAGCTGGAGGCGTCAGGCTATATCGTCAAGGTGCAG
The DNA here is from genome assembly GCA_964476255.1 of uncultured Nitrososphaera sp. Taxonomy (GTDB): domain Archaea; phylum Thermoproteota; class Nitrososphaeria; order Nitrososphaerales; family Nitrososphaeraceae; genus Nitrososphaera. Next base: position 19,369 of record CAYYYR010000047.1, on the reverse strand, counting down.
GGCAAGGGCCGGCTAGTTTCTAGCGAAGGCATGAAAAAAATGGACAGGCTCGCGACCGAGATCCACAAAGAGCTGATCAAGACCGCGCCGCAGCTCCAGCGCTACGCGTAATGGGCCATGTCAGTCCCGCAGCCCCACCAGCCAAACGATGAAGAAGCTAAAAGGCGCGAAGCCGAGGCGGCGATGCGCCAGCGGGTTTTGCAGGTAGTGCTTGATCCACAGGCGCGCCAGCGCCTGATGAACATCAGGATGGTAAAGCCGGATCTCGCGGCTGCAGTCGAAAACTATCTCATCAACGCGGCTTCTTCGGGCAGGATAAACCGGCCGCTGACAGATGAGGAATTGAAGCAGCTTTTGATCCGCATCCAGCAGCCGAAAAAAGACTTCAAGATTGAAAGGCGCTGATCGCGCCGTATTATGCCGGCCGGTGATGAGTTAACTATTTAAGGTCTGGCAGGAGCTTTTGGCTCTATATGAAGGCAGCAGTGTTTCGAGAATACAACAAGGACCCGACGCAGATAGTGAAGATTGAAGATATCGACGTTCCAAAGATAAAGCCAAACGAAGTTTTGATAAAGGTTGAATCAGCATCGTACAACTATAACGACCTCTGGGCCATTTGGGGCGAGCCGGTAAAGACACCGCTTCCCCACATTTCAGGAAGCGACGTCGCCGGCACGGTCGTCGAAGTGGGCTCTGACGTGCTAAAGCTAAAGGTGGGTGACAGGGTAGCCTCGCATTCCAACATGAGCTGCAGGGTTTGCGAAGCGTGCACCTCCGGCAGGGAATACGACTGCGCCGAGAGGACAATCTGGGGGTTCCAGACGGGCCCGCTCTGGGGGGGATTTGCGCAGTACACGCACCTGCCTGAAGTCAACGTGGTGAAAATCGCGGACAATGTCTCGTTCGACGACGCGGCTGCAGTGTCGATGGTGGGCATGACTTCGTGGCACATGCTTGTCGGCCGGGCCAAGATAAAGCCGGGCCAGCTCGTGCTTATCATGGGCGGCGGCTCTGGAGTCGGCATGGTCGGAATACAGATTGCAAAGCTCTACAACTGCACGGTCATCGCGACGGCAGGCAACAAGGACAAGATGGACAAGTGCCTCGACCTTGGAGCCGACCATGTGGTCAACCACAGGGAAGCCGACTGGTACAAGAAGGTGCGCGAAATCAACAAGAAACTGGGCCAGTCCGGCGTCGATGTGGTCTTTGAGCACATCGGCAAGGCGACGTTCCCGCAGGAAGTAGGGCTGTTAAAGATGGGAGGTACGCTGGTCGCGACGGGCGCAACCACCGGCTACGACTCGACCATCGACCTGAGGTTCCTGTTCTTCAAGGGCACGAACCTGCTTGGCTCCACGCAGGGCACCAAGGCAGAGCTTGAAGACGTGATGCACTGGGTGAGTAAGGGCAAGATCAAGCCGGTAATCGACACGGTTTTGCCGTTCTCTGACATGGTAAAGGGCCACGTCATGATGGCAGAGGCCCAGCAGTTCGGCAAGATACTGACCACCCCACAGAAACTCTAAACTATCCCCTCTTTCTTCCTCTTTTTGTACATGTTCCGAAGCCTGATCTTTGTCCCCGGCAACAGCGCGCGCTTTGTGGAAAAGGCCAAGACGCTGGCGGCCGACGTCATCTGCCTTGACCTTGAAGACTCGGTCCCCTCCCACGAAAAGGATGCTGCGAGAAAGATAATAGCCGACGCTCTTGCACATCGCCAAGAGTACGGCAGGCCGGTGTACGTCAGGACAAACTCGCCCGAGTCGGGGCTCGTGCAGGCCGACCTCAAGGCGGCGGTGCGCAGGGGGATCGACGGCATCGTGATACCAAAGGTCAACGACGCGCAGGAAATCACCAGGATAAAAAAGCAGGTCGCCGCGCTCGAAAAACAGAGAAAAACCGGCAGGATAGCGCTGATGCCCTCAATTGAAACAGCAAAGGGAGTAGTCAACGCCTACTCGATCGCCGGCGCCGACGATAGGATAAACGCGCTCGTCTTTGGGGTGTTTGATTTTTTGCATGACATGCGGCTCGACTACGACGAAAATGATCCAACTGGCTACGCCTACGCCCGGGCAAAAATCCCGGTCGACTCAAGGGCGGCGGGCGTGCATGCGATAGACGCGATCTGGCAGAAAATCGACGACGCGGAAGGCCTTGTCAGGGACGCTACGGTGGCAAAGCGCCTCGGGTATTCCGGCAAGAGCATAATCCACCCCGGCCAGATAGAGCCTGTGCACAGGGTCTTTCTCCCGAGCAAGAGCGACGTCGAATGGGCTAAAAAGGTGGTGCAGGCGCTGGGCGAGTCGATAGAAAAGGGGAGCGGCAGGGGCGCAGTCAGGCTGGAGGGCAGGATGATTGACGCCGTGCACTACAAACAGGCAAAGGCTATTCTGGATCCAGAGCAGGGCTGACTACTTCATGTCAAGCCCGAGCACGCCGGCGTCGCCCCAGTTCTCTTTTGACACCTCGTAGATGAGGACGCGGATGGCCTGCTCCTTTGTCTTTAGAATCCTCGCTGCCTCTCTTGTAAGCACGCCGACAAGCTCCCTCTTTTGCTCGACCGTCCTTCCTTGGCTCATTGTCACCTGGATTACTGGCATACCGGTTCATAGAGCCTTGAAAAGATATACCTATTGCCTCGGCATGAATTTCTTGATCGCCACTATTCCGGCATAGTATGGAATGTTGTAGAGCGCGGCGAGCGCCGCAACCTGCGGGCCAAAGAACTGGAACGCAAGCACGGCGACGAGCACGTTGTTGACATAGCTCATCGATATCAGCCCTGCGTTCTTTTCGTGGCGGCCGCCGGCCGCGCTGGCATAGCCCACAAGGCTGTAGGAGGCGTAGCAGATGAACGCCGTCGCCACGGTCTGGAGCAGGAACGCCTGCTCTTCGTAAAAATAACTGGAGAACTTGGCAAACATGCCAAAGTTGATCAGGACAATGAAAATTAGCGACAGCGGAAACGAACTTTCGTCCGCAAACTTTGCGACGCTGGGGAACTGCTTCTTGGTGAGCCAACCGGCGGCAAGCGGCAAAAACAGCGCGGCCGCAAGCAGGACCACCATGTCAAGGACCGGAATGTCAAACTGCGAGCCCACCAGCGCGTAAACCAGCGAGGGGAGGATGAAGGGCAAGGCAAGCGAGGTGGCTATTATCATGCCCACCACCAGGGGGAGCCGGCCGCCGATGAGGTTGACCACGAACGGCGCGCCAAGGCCGGTCGAGATGCCAGAGAGGAGCAGGACCGGCAGCGCAAACGGCTCGTACACAAAATACGCGAGGGCGTACATGCCAAGCGGCAGCGCGAGCAGTTTTACCGCCGACAGCACCGCCAGCTGGCGCGGTCTTATGAACGTCGCCAAAAGATCGGGGGCGTCGAGCCTTATCAAATTCAGGAACAAGAGCGCGCCGAGCCACACGAGTATGTAGGGCTCGACCAGCAGCCCGGCGGCCGGCAGTAGGACGCCGGCACACATCGAGCCTGCTATGCACGCTGCAAGTACGGCATTGTCATGGCGCAAGTGACTTCAGCTGCTGTATCATTTCCTGCACATAGTCAAATCCCTGCTGCCAGAACTCTTCCCTTGAAATATCGATCCCGGCCTCAATCAGGAGGTCCTCCGGCTTCCTCGAGCCGCCGGCAGACAGTATACCAAGGTATTTCGGGATAAACGACCTGCCTTCGAGCTTGTATTTCTGGTAGAGCGACAGGACAAGCAGGTTGCCAAACGAGTACGCGTAGGTATAGAACGGCGTGTGGTAAAAGTGCGGGATGTATACCCACTCCCACTGAAAGTCCGGCGTCACCGCTATCGAATCGCCGAACTGCTCCTTCAGGTTGTCCATGTATATCTTGGCGACGGCATCGATCGTGGCGCTGTCCTCGCCCATAGCTCTGTGCGCGTCAACCTCAAAGAGCGTGAAATACGCCTGGCGCATTATCGTTGCGTACATATCGTCGATGTGCTCGGCAAGCAAAACCCTGCGTTCCCTGCCGGACATTTTTTCGGCCAGCTTTTCGTTGAGCAGCATCTCTGCAAACACCGACGCAGTCTCTGCGAGGGGCAGCGGTGCGTGCGACACCATTATCGGCTTGTCTGACGCAAGCATGCTGTGTATCGCGTGGCCAAACTCGTGTGCAAGGGTCGACACGTCCCTTGTCAGGCCGTCAAAGTTAAGGAGCACGTAGGGCGTCATCTTTGGGGTCACCGTGTAGCAGAACGCGCCGCCCCGCTTTGCCTTCCTGATCTCCGAGTCGACGTGGCGCTCTGCAAATACGCGCTCTGCAAGCCGGCGGAACTGAGGGTCAAAGCCGCCGAAGGTGTCAAGCACGCTCTGGACAGCCTTGCCGTAGGTGAACTTTTTGCTGTCAGCCGCCCTGATAGAGATCGGGGCGTAGAGGTCGTACCTGCGCAGCTTTTTCATCCCGAGCATACTTGCCTTTTCCCTGAAATAATCCTGGAATATCCCCGCGTTCTTTCTGCAGGCTGCAAGCAGCGCCTCGACGGTCGCGTCGTCGAGGTTGTTGGCAGTGTTGCGCACAGAGATCGGCGACCTGTAGCCGCGCATCGAGATCGCTTCATCGCGCCACTGGATGGCGACGTTCTGGTAGATCTCGCCCAGCACCCCGCTGTTCTTTTTGTAGACCTGCAGCAACGCCCTGTAGGCCGCTTCCCTCGCGTTGCCGTCGGGGCTCCTGACAAACGACACCATCTTTTCCTTGTTGTCGAACTTTTTCTCCACAATCTTATTGCCGCGCTTTAGTTTCATCGTGAATTCAAAGGCGCTTGTCATCTTGTCGTAGATCTTTACCAGCGCCCGGGTGCCGGTGACGTCTAGCGTGCTGATTATTTTTTCCTCCGGCTCGCTCAGCGCATACTTTGCGACCAGCCGCTTGTGCCTGAGGTATTCTTGATATACCGCTGGGACGGCGCCAATCAGCCTGCCGGCGTTTTCGTCGTCAAGTTGTTTTTTGAACCAGAGGTCAAAGAACAGCACCCTATTGCCAATCTCCGACGCCAGCTTTTCCATCCTGATCACGAGCGCCGACGACTCGTTGGACGACGTGTCGGCGTAGTAGCGCAGGTGCGCGTAGCCGCTTGCGATCGAGATCTTTTCAGAGATGCTTTCAAGCGCGTGAATCAAGTTTTCAAATTCGGCCGGCGAAATGTCGGGCCGCAGGCTCTGCCGGCTCCTCTCAAACTGCACAAGCTGGCCTTCAATCGACTTCAAAAAGCGGGCAAATTCGCCGCCGGAAGGGTCCTTGACAAGGCCCGCCAGATCCCACCGTCCAACCTTCATAGCAGAATAAGCAGCCATGGACGACAGGCACGTACGCCCCCGCCGTCACATATGTGTGTTGAGCCGGGGGTAAACAATTGCTGCCAGGAACAGCTATGTGCGCTGCCTGCGCCGGCGGCTTGCCTTGCATTCTTGGAGCAAGTTTGGCCGGGAGGCAGAATATGTGGTCGCACTCTACCTGAAGACGATGGGGTGGGACGTCGCGCTTTCACCGGCAAGCAGGGGGCCGGCGGACATTGTCGCCACCTGCGATAATTCAAAGTGGTTCATACAGGTGAAGGCGAGCTCGGGCATCCCGCGGCTCAAGGGCTACGAAGTAAAGAGGCTGATAGAACTCTCAGAAAGCGGCTGCGGCCTGCCGGTGGTGTCTACGTTCCAGCCCTTCCCCGGCGGCTTTTCCACCGGCAACTACTCGATACTGTTCTACCTGCTTGACAGCTGGCAGGAGCTAGACCCTATGAAATTTCTGGGGCGCGCAGATCGCACCTCTTTGCGATCCTCAGCTCGCTCCCCCTGATGAGGTACTTGAACTCGCCGTCGTGCCTGGCGCACATGTAGAGGATCATCTTGAACCCGTCAAACTCTGCTTCGCCAAAGCCCTTTTCCGCCTTCTCGTAGTCACTCTCCCTGCTCACCTCGTAATAGTCCGGCTCCTCTGTCTCCTTGAGAACAACGTAGACATCGGCAAGGTCGAAACAGCCAGTCGCCTGGCAGAAAGGTCTCGCTCTTTTTTCCCTCTGATTCTCAGTAGTTCTTATCATGTGAGAATGTTCTACTATATGCTTCATAGTATAAATGAGTTAACATGCTCTATAGAGAATACCAACATCGATCTTAAATAGAGCAAACTACCAATAATGGTTGCTCGCATTTGCGAGTTTCAGCATGGATCGACGGTGTAGGCGAGCAATATGCGCGTGTCGTGGCACAAATTGGGCCAGGATGGCGTCGCATGATAATGCCTACCTCTCCGTGCTGTCATGATCATCCTTTTGTGTAGCGGTAGTTCTGCTCAATGCTTTTCAGCTTGACCACGATCGTGCTGCCGGCCCTGCTGAATATCCTCTGCCTCTTGTCGTTTGTGAATATCCAGCCGAGGATCACGTCGATCGGCAGCAGGAACGCCTTGCCAAAGCTCTGTATGGCCGCGCTCCGCGCGTCGACTTTGTTACCTGCCAGATCGGTGGTCTTGATCCTGAGCGCCATCTTGCCAAGCGACTGGCCCGTGGTGGCTTCAAAATATATCCAGTACGCGAAAAAGACCAAGCTGGTGACTCCCCACCCCACCGGGCCGTCCGGCCCGCTGAGCCACCTTTCCGGGGCGCCGGCAAGCCAGAACGGGATCGCAATAGCGGTGAATACCGCCCAGAGCGCCACGTTTACGATGATAAAGTCGATCAGCCACGCAAGGAATCTCTCGCCCCAGCCGGCGAGGACTATTTCGGCCTGCGGCGGCGAACCTGCGGGAGTCTCGCTCATTTGGGGTTACCTGCGCCTTCCTGGGATATAACAGATACGAAAGCTAGCCGTCTTCTGCATCCACAAAAATCGAATACGACGTCACGTTGAACGTCTCTTCGCCGTCCTCGACCACGACAAACAGCGTGTAGACGCCGTCCTCCTCCACCGCAGACGCAAGGTTGAACATGACGTTGACGGAACCGCCCTCTCCCCACCTGTTGGCTTCCATAATGGCGTACCCCTGCGGGGTTTCGTAGTAGTAGCCGGGCGGCAGCGGCTCTACGACTATTGCCGCCAGCTCGCCGGCAGAGTACGACAGAAGACGCTTGTTCTCTTCATAAACCGCGGGGGTGGGCATGCCGTCGTAGTATATGCCGACCTGCTGGACCTCCCCTTCCATCAGCGCGCCGGAGATCCTGACCTGGCCGCCGTTGACGTCCACGTCAAGCCCGTAGTTGTTCTCAAAGTTCTCTACAAACGCAAGGTAGTACTGGTCGTGAACGATCCCGATGCTCACGTGCGTGTGGCGCGGGTCGAGTATGTTGTCCCTGTGGCCGTCGTTGCAGCATTCCTTATCCCTGTACATCATCTCGAATTCCAGCTCCTCTATCGTGGAGAGCGGCTCTATCCTCTCGCAGTCGATCAGGATGCTGGTGCGGCACTCCTCGTACTGATCCGCGCTAAAGCCGGCTATTGCCACGTTCTGCTGCACGTTGCCCTCGCCGCCGTACCGGCTGTAGGTCATGTAGGGCTTTTCCCCATTTGTCATCCAGTGTGATATCTGCTTTGTATTGAAAACGTCCTGGGCGTGGGCCTGCGCGGCCTGGTTTGCGCTCAGCTCCACCGGCGGCAGGCCAAAGTCTGCCCTGTCCTCGTTTATCAGGTCCAGCGCGTGCTGCACCAGCTCTTCACGTGGCACGGCCGTCGGCTCTTGGTTCTGCTGCAAGATCGTGAACACGGGGTTGTTCTCCTGTTGGGTCGCCACGCCGATCAGGGTGGGGGCGGACAGGAACAGCACAACTGCAGCAAGCGCGGCTGCCGCCACGACCGCGACCTTGCCTGCACTGCCCTTCCTTGCCGGCGGCGCAGCGGCAAAGTTGTTTGGCACGCCACACATCGGGCACGCCGACAGGCGCGGCCCGTACCGGTTGCCGCACACCGAGCAGTTTATCCACGAATCAGCCATCTATCTATCTCCAAGCATACAATGCAAGGCTAAATGCCCTTTGCACTTTTATTTCAATACATGCAGCGACTCAAATAGGTTCTGCATTTTCGCTACAGGGCGTACGCCTCGTCCTCTTTGACTATGGTCATGTCCCTCGTCGCCTTGACGTACATCTCGGGGTGATCGGTGTGTATCGGGAAGAGCATCTTGGCGCCGATCTCTTTCACGATGCTGAACAGGTCCGCCCTCTTTGCGTGACCGGAGCAGTGTATCTGGTGCCTTTCCATTCCAAACTTGCCGAGCCAGTTGTCCACACGCTCCTAGTTCAGCCCCATTTCCTCGTTGTACGGCTCGCTTGCAGAGTGAATGTAGAGCGTGCCGCTCGGCGGCTTGATATCAATAAGCGATGCAAAGCTAAAGTAGCCAAGGGCGCACAGGTATTGGCTCGGGTTCTGGCTTATCTCTGCCGCCGTCTTTGCATTCGGCAGGCTCGCAAATGTCACGTCCTCGCCGTAATAGTCGCCGTCCGCATATGTGCCTGAAACCTGCTTTGGCTTGTAAATGACGACGTCCTTGTCGTCATAGTTCGGGATGCCCAGGCTTGTGTCCTGCGACAGGTGCTTCAGGTAGTAGCAGTCCTTCAGCTTTACCACCAGCTTGCGCCCGTTCTCCTTTGCTATCCGGTAAAAAGTCCTGACTCTGTCCGTGTCCTTGAAATTAAAGTCGGCAAACACCGGCGCGTTCTGGTGCTTTGCTACGAGCGCGCCTGCCTCCCTGAAAACCCGGGGCTCGCTCTCTTCCATCTGGACGTCGGTTATCCTGGTCCCCTCGCAGATCAGGGCGACCGGCTTTGCGGCCTTTGCCTCAGACACCAGCTCGCGGGTCATCTCCGGCCTTGCGCCGTGCAGCCGGACGTCGCCGGTGTAGACGACCGGCCCGGCGCTCGTGTAGATGGTAAAGCCGTACGCGCCCGGTATTGACTGGTCGACGTGGATCGGGTGCACTTCGAGCGACCCGATCTTGAACTTGCGGCCGGACCTGAATTCGTTTATCTTCCTTTCGACCGGCTTGGCTCCCCTCTTTGAAGGCCGGGCATGAAAGTCGAGCACTTCGCGCTCAAAGTCACGGGGCGCCCTGTCTTGTATCGCCTGGAGGATCGTCCGACACGTGCTGCCCATGTAGAGCGGGATGTCGCGGTGCAGGAACGAAATATAGTCGACGTGGTCCGCGTGGGCGTGCGAAACGAGCGCCGCGTCGACCGTGGGCGCGGTGGCCTTCCTGCCATCTCCAAAAGGTCGTCGCGGTAGATGCCCTCGACGTCCGGGATGAGGCCCATCTCGATAAAATCAATGTGGCCGTTTGCGGATCTGGGCTTCAGGTACTCTTCAAAGAACATTGCGCGCCTTGAAAAGCCCTTGCCAAAGTCGAGCAGTATCCTGGTGCCATTGTCGTCCAGCAGGATCTTGTTGCCCCCGACTTCGTTCACCCCGCCGTAAAACGTGATCTTGCAGCCGGACAATTGCTTTTGTAAAAAGGAAAGTTGCTTATTAGCCTATGGCAGCTAGACGGATTTTCTTAATTCCGACTTTGGGTTGTAGATGAGGGCCATCACGTGCTCGCGCATATCCTTCTGCTCCATAATGCCCCGGTGCGCTATTGTCGTAATAGAGCTGTCGTTGCGCACGCCGCGCATCTTCATGCAGAGGTGCTCGCCTTCGGCTATCACCAGCGCGCCCTTTACTCCCATGCGCACGAGCTCGTCGGCCACCTGCTTTGTGAGCCTCTCCTGTATCTGCAGCCTGCGCGAGTATTTTTCCACCAGCCGCACCAGTTTTGAAACGCCGAACACCTTGCCCGACGGCACGTACGCCACGTGGATCCTGCCAAAGAACGGCAGCATGTGGTGCTCGCACATGCTGTAGAACTGGATGTCCTTTGCGACAATCGCGTCGGTCTCTTCTGAAAAGCTGATGTCCAGCTCGGCGTCCATCCTGTAGCCGCCGAAAATCTCTTCGTACATGTCGGCTATCCTGGTCGGGGTGCCTAGAAGCCCTTCCCTGTCGGGGTTCTCGCCCAGCTCGAGCAGGAGCTTCCTTACAAGGTTGGCGACCTTCTTTTTGTTAATGACAGTCTTGTCTGTTGACATTTTGTGGTTTTTACCTGACTCCTATTGCCTTGTGCAGCTGCGGCACGACGCGGACCTGATCATAGACTGGATAGACGGCGTCATAAAAGCCAAAAAGCACATCCAATGTTGGCTCGTCAATTTTATAGCTCGGCTGTATTATAAATCCTGCTATCTCGCCCGGCTTTGCCGCTCTGAACACCTCGTGTACTAGTTCCTTGAATTCTTTAAGGCTTGACGAATTTGTTACTACTACTTTGATATAGGTGGTCTTGCCGCTGTCGATCGCCAGCTTTAGGCAGTCAAGCTCGCTCCGCAGCAGGCTGCCGTAGTGCTTTTCGTCCACCACTTTCGAGTCCTTTAGCTTGAACTCTACCTTGACCAGGTCGATGTGGGGCAGGACCTTTGCAAACCTGGCTGAGTCGTAGCAGGCAGACTCCAGGTACGTCCTGATGCCCTTTTGCCTGACGAACTTGGCCAGCTCGATAACCGCCTCGTGTTGGACCAGTGGCTCACCGCCGGTGAAATTGACCTTGTAGGTGTTGGGGTGGAGGCCCTTTGAGATGAGGTCCTTCACCTCGTCAGCAGAGTAGTCGGAGCCGCTGTCCATCGGCAGCGCGTAGGACGTGTCGCACCAGTGGCACTTTAGCGGGCAACCCGCCAGCCTGACAAACATTGTCTTTGTGCCAAACAGTATGCCCTCTCCCTCAATGCTAGTGAATATCTCGCTCAGCTTTACCCTTGCGCTTGCGGTTTTCTGTCGCATACCTCGTCTTGTCCTCTATCTGTGCAGTGGTGAATGCCTTTTTCCTACTTATACACGATTCGCACCGCCCGCAGTGCAGGTAGCCCCCGGCGGCCTTCGCGCCGTCAGAGTAGCAGCTCCACGTCCGGAATATCCTGTCGCCAAGCATCCTGTGACCCGCTCTGAGCAGGCCGGGCTTGTCAAGGCCCATCGCTGCCGGCGACAGCACCGTTATCTCGTGCCGCAGGCCGGCCACGATGCTGTCCGACTCGGCGATGTTGAGCGCCTCGGCCATCGCGCTGACAAACGCCGGCCGGCAGTCGGGGTAGTGCAGGATGTCGCCGGTGTGCGCCCCGTACGCCACCACCCGGGCATCGATGCTCATCGCCCACGCGGTGGCTATTGTGATAAAGACGGCGTTTCGGATCGGCACCACCAGGCTCTGCGTAAAGACCTGCGACAGCTCCTGCCTGCTGTCGGTCAGGGCGTTGCTCCTGCCGTAGAGAGACTTCATGAAGCTGATGTCCACGACCTTGTGGTCCTTTGCCTTTAGCACTCTGGCGAAATATTTCGCGCGCTCTAATTCGCGCCTTGCGCGCTGGCCGTAGGCAAACGTCATCATGTAAATGTCGTAATCGCTGGCAAGCATCGCGGCATAGCAGACGGAATCGAGCCCGCCGCTCACGATGCAGACCGCCACCGGCCTAGCCAATGGCAAGGGTTTGAAAGAGGCGCCTATTTTGTGTATCTCTCGATCAGCTTCCTGTGCTACGGGTACATTCTGGCGAGATCACTCGTCTTGCCGAGCTCCCAGTCGCGGTAGTCAAAGCCCGGCGACACGGTGCAGCCAAGCAGGCAGTACGATCTCTTGCTGTCAAGCGACGCGGCGAACCATGTGCCGGCCCTTATGAGTGCCTGCGGCGTCCCGTCCCGGCCGATTTTTATTTTAGATAATTTCCCTTCATCGTCTATCGCGTATAGCGTGATCGAGCCGCCCGCGTAATGGTGTCATATTTCGTCCGACCTGATCCTGTGGAACGCGGAAAACTGCCCGCCAACGAGCATGTAACAGATCGCTGTTGAAATGTTCCGCGGGCAGCCGTACTCTTTTACGTTTACTGTCGTGTCGGATCTGTACGTCTGCCTGAAGTAGCCGCTCTCCGGGTGTTTCTCAAGCTCTAGCTTTTTGACAAGCCGCGCGGCCTCTTTGTGCACACGCTGGTATCGTGGCTACATTTTATTAATCTTGAAAGACATTAATTCGGGCAGGCTCAAACCAAGCGTAGCTTGATTATCGGCTTGATTGGCAAAGCCAACGTCGGCAAGTCCACATTTTTTAACGCGGCGACAGAGCTCGCCGCGCCGGCCGCCAACTACCCGTTTACGACTATCGAGCCCAACGTTGGAGTCGCCTATGCAAGGGTAAAGTGCGTCTGCCGCGAGTTTGGCATGCAGGACAACCCGGTGCACTCGATGTGCATCGACGGCAACAGGTTCATACCGATAAAACTGGTCGACGTGGCCGGCCTGGTCCCGGGCGCCCACGCAGGCAAGGGTCTCGGCAACAAGTTCCTTGACGACGCAAGGCAGGCCGACGCGCTCGTGCACGTAGTCGATGCTTCTGGCACCACTGACAGCCAGGGCAGGCCGGTGCCGGCGGGGACGGGCGACCCGATGTTTGACATCGAGTTCGTGGAAGCGGAATTTGACCTGTGGCTTGCGGCCCTAGTCGGCCGCGACTGGGCCAAAAACGCCAGAGAGGCCGAAGGGCTGGGCCAAAAACTGGAGCAGATGTTCGCAAAACGGTTGTCCGGCCTTGCGATAAGCGAGCCGGTAATCGCAGGCGCGATCCACGCGTCCGGCCTTGCGATGAAAAAGCCGGTCAGCTGGACGGAGGAGGACATACTTGCGTTCTGCAAGATACTGCGCGTAAAAGCCAAGCCGTTTGTGATAGCGGCCAACAAGGGAGACCTGCCCTCGGCAGAGGCCAACATCGAGAAGATGAAGGCGGCTGGCCTCGAAGTGGTCCCCTGCGCGTCCGAGGCCGAGGCGCTCCTGAGAAAGGCGTCAAAAAAGGGTGTGCTCCACTACCTGCCCGGCGACAGCTCGTTTGACGTCAAGTCAAATATTGCTTTGAACGCCCAGCAGCAAAAGGCGCTCGACATCGTAAAGACGCTCATGCAAAAATACGGCTCGACGGGCGTGCAGGAGGCCGTCAACATCGCCTGCTTCAAGCTCTTGCGCATGGTCGCAGTCTACCCGGTGGAAGACGAATTCAGGCTCGCGGACAAGAAGGGGAACGTGCTGCCTGACGTGCGGTTATTGCCGGAAGGCTCTAGCGCCAAGGACCTTGCGCAAACAGTGCATGCCGACCTTGCAAAGGGCTTCCTCTACGGCGTCGACGCAAGGACAAAGCAGAGGGTGGGCGCCGACCACAAGCTGAAAAGCGGCGACGTGATTAAAATAGTGTCTGCGACAAGCAGGGGATAGCAATGCTGTGCCTCGGGATTGAAAGCACCGCGCACACGTTTGGATGCTCGATAGTCGAATCTAAGGGCAGTGTGCTCTCTGACGAGCGCGATGTCTACAAGGCGCCGGAGGGCGAGGGGATACACCCGCGGGTGGCGTCGCGCCACCACATGGAAGTTAGCTCTGCCCTCCTCCAGCAGTCGCTGCAGTCTGCCGGCGTTTCGATGAAAGACGTCGGCATTGTCGGCTATTCAGCCGGGCCGGGGCTCGGGCCATGCCTGCGCGTCGGAGCCGTCGTCGCAAGGACGGTCGCCGGGTTTTACAAAAAGCCGCTCGTTCCGGTCAACCACGCGCTCGGACACCTTGAGCTTGGGACGATACTCACCGGAGCTTCCGACCCGCTTGTCCTGCTGGTGTCCGGCGGCCACACGATGACGCTTGCCTTCTCTCACGGTCGGTGGCGAGTCTTTGGCGAGACGCTCGACATCACCGTCGGACAATTACTCGATCAATTCGGGCGGGCGCTTGGCTTTGCTTCGCCGTGCGGCGGCAGGATCGAACAGCTGGCGGCCCAGTCGGCCGGCAGGTACATGCAGCTGGCCTACGTCGTCAAGGGAAACGATGTTTCGTTTTCCGGCCTGCTGACGGCGGCGAAAAAGCTTGCCGAAAGGTCCGAGGCCGCCGACGCGTGCTATTCGCTGCAAGAGACCGCGTTTGCCATGCTGGCAGAGGCAGTAGAGCGCGCGCTTTCGTTCACCGGCAAAAAAGAGATGATGATAGTGGGCGGGGTCGCAGCTAACAAGCGGCTTGCCGAAATGCTTGAAGCCGCGTGCAGCAGGCAGGGCGCAAGATTGTTTGTGTGCCCGCTGAAATTCGCCGGCGACAACGGCGCCCAGATCGCGTGGACCGCGCTTCGGGAATATCAGGAAACAAAAAGGCACGTCAAGTTGGAAGAATCCTTTGTGCAGCAGTCCTGGCGGCTCGACACCGTGGACGTCAGCTGGCGCCGATGAGCTGCTTTATCTGACGCTCCCACTTGCCGTTGCTGTAAACGCCGAACTTGTAGATCTGATCGCCGGACACGACGACCACCTTTTTCACAAGGAACCCTTCGGCCTTGACTCCAGATATCTTGCCCAGCGGTATGTCGAGCACGACCTCGCCTTCCTTTTTCGAGAAGGTGGCCATCCTGCCTTGGGTCTTTTGGAACACCAGCCTCCGGTCGGTCAGCACGAGTATGCCGCTTCTCAGCTTTTCCTCGGCGCAGTCCTCGTCAAGGATCACTTTTTCGCCGGGCGCTGGCGTAAAACTCACCACGTTTTTATCTCCATTCCAGAGGCTATATTACTATTGCAGCCGACGCTGGCGAAAAGGGGCGCAGAGGCGGACATCTATCTGACAGAGTGGGGCGGCAGAAAAGCCGTCTCCAAGGTACGCACGCCCAAGCCCTACCGGCACCGGGAGCTAGACGCCGCGATAAGAAAGCATCGGACCATACACGAAGCCAGTTTCATGTCGGCAGCAAAGTCCGCCGGCGTCATGACGCCGTTTGTGCATTTCGTCGATCCGGTCAACGCAGAAATAATAATGGAGTTTGCGGAAGGCGACAACGTCAGGGACGCGCTGACGCCCGATCTTTGTTATGAAATGGGTCGCTACGCCGCCATGCTCCACGCAAGCAACATCATCCACGGCGATCTCGCCACGTCGAATTTCATAATAAACAACAAGCTTGTGCTGCTCGACTTTGGGCTGTCGTACTACTCGGAGCGCACCGAGGACATGGCAACCGACATCCGGCTGATAAAAGAAGTCTTTACCAGCGCGCACATCGCGGTCAAGAAGGCGTTCCCACGCTTTGTGGAAAGCTATGCCGCCGTCGCGGGCAAAAAGAGGACGGACAAAATCCTGGAAAACGTAAAGGAAATAGAGCAGCGCGGCAGGTATGCTAGGGTGACTTGATTGCGGGATGTAACATTTGCGAGCACCAACGAGAACAAGTACCGGGAGGTCAAGTCGATACTCTCCTTCCACGGCATCTCTGTCGACTTTGCACAGGTTAACCTTGTAGAAGTCCAGTCTTACTCGCTTGAAGAGATCGCAACGGAAAAGGCGAAAAGTGCGTTCGCGCAGGTCGGCAGGCCGATCATAGTCGAAGACGACGGCCTGTTCATCGACGCGCTGAAAGGCTTTCCGGGACAGTATTCGTCGCACGCGTTCAGGACCATTGGAAATGCCGGCATCATGAAGCTGCTTGCGGGATCGGCAAACAGGGGCGCATATTTTCTATCCCTGATCGCGTTCTACGACTGCAAGACACCGTCAATATCGGAGGGGAGGGCAGACGGCAGCATTTCAGAAAAGATTGCGGAGGGTGGCTGGGGCTATGACCCGATATTTGTGCCTGCCGGCGCCAGCCTGACTTTTGCGGAATTGAAGGAAAAAAAGAACGAGTACTCGCACCGTCGTAAAGCGCTTGAAAAGTTTGCCCGGTGGTACAACTCCGGATAGTTTGATATTCAATGCCACACGATTACTGTTGTAGTGAAACAGATTTGGTTGCCAAAAGGCCGCAAGGTTCTCTGAAAGTAAAGGACATGGCCGACAGGACTTTCATCAGTCTCGATCAAGACACCTTGGTTGCTGAAGCTGCAAAGACGCTGTATGAACAGAAAGGCTGCAGCGTAATTGTCACCAGCAACAATCATAACGCAGGCCGCAGAATTCCAATCGGCATCATCACTAAAAGAGACATCATCTTCCGGGTGGTGGCTCAAAACAGGGGCCCGTTTAAAGACACATTAAAGGACATAATGAGCAGCCCAATCGTCACGGTTCATTCGGAAAAATCGCCAAAAGAAGCGCGGGATATCCTTAAGCACAAAAAGATAAACCGCCTGCCAGTGGTAGACGGGGACGGACAGCTGGTAGGCATCCTTACGACACAGATGATTGTTCAAAAGCTGCCTGTTGACAAGATGGTCGAAGTGTGACGTTCAGCCAGCAATAAAATATTCCTTTATCCACCTGTCGGTGTAGCGCGACTGGTTCTGAAGCACCACTATCCTCGAAACCTCGCTTTCGTCCATTGCCTTGAACGCCGGCATCTTTTCGCACAGTTTTACCGCAAAGTCCCTCACCTCGTGCATCTCCAGCATTTGCTCCTGCTCCAGCCGCCGATTCGACATGCCGATGTGCATGTACGATTTCAGCTCGATAAAGTGGGGGTCTCCCTGGACCATCATTTCTGCAAATTCGCCTGCAAAGCCGGCGCCGTCGTTGTAACCCCTTATCAGGGTCATGTGGAGCACGGTCCTCGTGTCGACGGTGGCGAGGAACCGCAGGCTCTCCCACCACCGCTCCCACGCGTCCCTGTGCATCGGCCTGTTGATTTGGTGAAACATCTTTTTGTTCGACGCGTTGGTCGACAGGTAGATCTGGGTCGGCAGCGCGCCTTCGGCCTCCAGCCTCTTCAGCATGTCCGGCTCCTGCCCGTTTGTGACAAGGAATATGGACTTGGTCGCCTTGAGTGACTTTAGGTACTTTATCAGCTGCGGTAGCTTTGGGTACATCGTGGGCTCGCCGGACAGCGAAATGGCGTAATGCGCCGGCATCAGCGATTCGTCCAGCTTTTTCTTGTCGTTCTTGGCGTGGTCGTAGTAGCCATTTATCAGCTTTTTCCGCTCTGCCATTAGCTGATTGACAATGACATCGGGCTCGTCCACTAGCTCCCCGGGCATCTCGAGCGTGTCGTAAAATTCTGTCGGACGCCAGCAGTAGATGCACCGGTTCTCGCAGTTCATCGCGGTCGGCGTAATCTCCATGCACTGGTGGGTCGAGATGCCGTAGAACTTGTGCTTGTAGCAGTTGCCCTCGTTTGCAAATGACTTTTTCGCCCAGTGACAGAGCTGCACTGCAGAGTAGTTGTAGACTCCGTACTTTGCCTTCTGCAGCCTTGCCTTCAGCTGGGGCGTGATCTGTATCAGGTTGTCAGTCGAATGCGAAACGTGCTCGTTGGAGCATCTCGTCTATTTTCCAGAGCCTGCAGATCAGATTTAAATTTTGCACTTCACAGACTGGTAGCCATGGCCGTCGACACTGGAAGGATAATGAAAGCTGGGCTAGAGCTTGCAGGCTGGAAGAAAATGCCGGCAGACAGCGCCGTGCACGTAAAGGGCAGGAACATCCGCAAGGTGCTCATCGCCATCAACGTCGGGACGGCGGAGCTGATGCTTGCAAGGCAGCTCGGGTGCGATGCGGTGATTGCGCACCACCCGATAGGCATAGCCCGCGTCAACTTTTACAGGGTGTTTGACAGGCACGTCGACTTTATGGTGGAGCACGGCGTGCCAAAAAAGATTGCAAGGCAGGCCGTCGAGAAACTGAAAGAACGCGTAGCGACGCGCAACCACGCCGACATTTACAGCGACGTGGTCGGGGCGGCAAAGGCGCTTGGCATGCCGCTTGTCAACCTCCACCAGCCCTGCGACGAATACATGCGACAGGTGATACTGGAGGCGATCAACTCGGGCAGGACGGAACACGTGTCAGACATTGTCAGGTCGATAAGCAGGATCCCGGAATTCCTACACGCGGCGACCCGGGTGGAGGTAAAGCTGGGCAGTGAAAAGAGCAGGGCCGGCCACTGGGCGCTGGTGGTGGCTGCAGGCACGAACGGCGGCTACAACATCGCCAAGGCGTACATGCAGCACGGCGTTTCCACAGTGATCTACCTGCACGTCGACTATGGGGAACTGACGAAGATGAGGGAGGACAGGTTGGCCGGCAACCTGGTGGTCATGGGGCACCTGGCGGGAGACTCGGTAGGCCTTAACGGCCTTGCGGAGCGGCTCGAGGGCCTGGGCGTTGAAACCGTCAAAGTCGGTATCTTGCGTGGAAATAGTCGAACGGTCATATAGCCTAAACTCATTCTTAAAGATCATGTATGTAAGAGATTCTACAGATAATAAAACAATGCCTGTAAAAAGATAAGGTTAGGGGCTATGTAGCCTTGCATTCAACATTATGCGAAGACAGTACTTCGCCAATACTGTTACCTGCTTTGTCAACGCCTGCGTAAGTAAAATAAAAGGTAGCGCAGCAGGCTTGGCAAGTCAGCTTGTAATCGTTGCAAGTCATTATTCGCTAGCCTCGCTAAAAAATTAGCTGTCGTGTTAATGACATTTAGTTTTTGAATTTTGTAATTCATTTTCTCACTTTTTGTTTATTTTCTAGGCTCGTTAGTGTTAGTCAACTGCGGTGCGAGAAACCCAGCCTAGCGGCAGTCATAAGTATTGAAAGTGTCAAGTTTGTAATAGACCTTTAATTAGTATTTTTTACTACTGGCTTGTAATAGACGTTAAGAGTAGTATTTTACTACTAAACGTCTTCGAGCTTATGCCAGCAAAGCATTAGCTCGTTTGTTATTGATAGCGCATTAGCCTGTAAGGTGTATGTGGTGTTTGTTTGTGTCATGGTCTTGTACTGCCTTTAATCTTCATAGCGAGCTGGCTCGTAATAACACTTAACGTCGTCTAAAGAACGACTATTTGTAGCCTGTGCTTGGCTCATTGACAGTCTATTGCCTGTACTGTTACTTAGCATCTTAGAGTAGTAAATTACTACTGGCATGCTATAACACTTAACGACAACAATTTGTTACTTAAAAAGTATCTTGACCTTGCAAAAGGTCAATGATGCCGTTTACGTCTTGCGACGTAAAGGTAAAGGGCGGGTCATTTCTTCATACCCGTCGTCGAAGCTCGCCACGCAATACAAGCCTAATGTTGATAGCATGCAGACACACGCATACATAGCATATATGGCTTGACGACGCAATAACCGTTAAGGTCAGCATAGAGCCGTTGACGTGCGAGTTACTCTGCTATCTTCTTGCGTCCTTTGCTAAACCAGTCAACGGCGAACGAAGCGTAGCGAAGTGAGCCGCCACGTCAAACCTCGTTGTATGTTCTACGAATAACGAATTATCGCTAGCGATGTACAATCGTTACAGGTTGCTAAAAGCGCACACTAATTGTTGTTAGTGTAGCCCCCCGGGTCAAAGTTTACGAGGGTCACTTTGGCCCTG
>CAYYYR010000046.1:0-11333 GCA_964476255.1 uncultured Nitrososphaera sp. | reverse complement strand
ACTTATCAGTCTATCGGATTAGAGGACGTAGTTGCAGAGGCAGACGCGCTTGCCACAGCATGCGCATTTCTGGCTGCCAGAGACAGATTCGCAATACCTGTTATGAGTTTCACAGAACACCGATCTCCCCTCTTCTATTTCGTTTGTTATTGCCTGCATGCCTGCACATCGCGGGGCGCTTGGTTAATCTAAGTGGCAAGCTAATTTAGACATACGAGCTAGCTAACTTTGTGCGCGCCGGCGCCTCAGCGTTCTTGCAATGATGCATAGATTATTAACACCAGCTTTTGTAATAATCCGAGTTTGATATTCAAGGGCGCGCCAGAGTGGGGAATCGAACCTGTGCCGGCCAAGCACAGGATTCTTGGCGGCTTTGACTACTTTGTGCTGTGGGCCAGCCTCGGCGTGGGGCTGTTGGTCTTCTCTGCCGGCTCGCTCCTCTCTGCCGCGAGCTTTACAGATGCAATACTTGCCATCATCGTGGGGTCAGCCGCCGGCTCGCTTCTCCTCGCGCTTGCTGGCAAGATTGGGAGCGACCACAGAGTGCCGTCCATCGTTACGATGAGGCCCGCGTTTGGCATTAGGGGATCGTACCTGCCTTCGGTGCTGAACATCATGCAGCTGATCGGGTGGACGACGTTTGAGATCATGATAATGGCAAAGGCGGCTGAACTGCTTGCCGGAAGCATCTTGCCGTACTATTTCTGGGTCGGCATATTTGCCACTCTCGTCGCCTTGCTTGCAATCTCCGGCCCGCTCAACGTCATAAGAAAGTGGATCGGCAAGTTCGCCGTGTGGATAGCGCTCGGGACTTCTGCCATAATCATCGTGAACCTGATAAACTCGGTTGACATCGGGGCGCTCCTTGCGTCGCCGGGGCAGGGGATGTCCTTCTTTTCGGCGCTCGACCTCGTGATAGCGATGCCGATATCCTGGATAGCGCTTGCAGCAGACTACAACAGGTTCGCAAAGAAAAGCAGGAGCGCGGTCTGGGGGACGTTCATCGGCTTTACGATAACAAACATCCTGTTCTACTTTGGAGGCGTGCTGCTCGGGACGTTCGACGTCATTGCAATAGTGGTGGCGATACAGACCATGTTCTTTGGGTTTCTGGTGCTGCTCCTGCTGGTGGACGAGGCCGACAACGCCTTTGCCGACGTCTACTCTGCAGCAGTGTCGGCGCAGAACATATTTTCGCACCTGAGCCAGAAGCACCTGGTAATCGGGATGACTGCGGTCAGCGCCATCCTTGCGTCGGTGATCTCTATACAGCAGTACGAAGTTTTCCTGCTGTTGATAGGGGCGATATTCGTCCCGCTGTTCGGGGTGGTCCTTACCGACTATTACATCGTAAAGAAGCAAAAGTACACGCAAGAAATGATGTACGTGCGCCAGAACAAACTTGGCGTCGGAGTGCCGGCGGTAATCGCGTGGGCCCTTGGAGCCCTGATAAACTACATGCTGTCGCCATTGTCGCCGATCTATATGCCGCAGCTGCCTGCGATAGGCGCGGCGATCCCGAGCCTTGCAGCTGCTTCACTCATCTATCTTGCAATAGTGCGGCTGCAGCCGCATAAAAAGGCAGTTGCTAGCTCAGGAAATTAACTAGGTGGAAAAGCGCGGCTATGGCAACGACGCCGACCGGCGCAGCCCTGAGCAGCAACGTCGACAGCATCATTATCCCAGAGCCCGGGCAGGTATAACAGGAAGAATGCTGCCCCTATGCTGGCCATTGCGGCAACCTTGATCTGGATGTAGAAGACAATCCGAGACATGTGTTTCCCGGGCGCGCCGGGCGATATACGTGAGTTTGTATGTCTTTACTACAGACAAAGCATCAAGAAGCGATACGAAACCGCCTCAAGCGCACTTCAAACCAAAGACACCATAATTCACAAATACGACCTGTCAGGCATACTTGGGAGAGGGAGCAATGGGAAGCTGCGAGAGCTGCAATAAGCTGTCTTTGAGCTTGATAGAGTTCAATTCTGTGCTGCTCTGCCCCGCCTGTTTTGACCGGGAAATCCAGAGGCTGTCCGCAACTATCATTGAACCCTGACGCCTTCCGGTGGATGCGAATTAGCACGCAACAAACAGGAATTTAATTTATAAATAGCGAGAATTGATTGGCTGTTGCTGAAAATATGAGGCTACTCGAATATCAGGGAAAGGAGCTTTTTGAACAGTACGGAATCAGGATACCGAGGTCGCACCTTGCCAACAACGTAGAAGAGGCAAGGCAGGGCGGCAGGAAACTCGGCTATCCGCTGGTGCTAAAGTCGCAGCTGACTGTCGGCGGCAGGGGCAAGGCCGGGGCCATTGTAAAGTGCAAGAGCGAAGCCGAGATGGAGCCCAAGTTCAACGAGCTCTTGCACAAGGAAGTCAAGGGCGAGCTCCCGCGGGGCATACTGCTCGAAGAGATGGCCGACATCAAGAAAGAGCTTTACCTTTCGCTTTTCCTGAACCGGAGCAAGCGCTGCTACTCTTTGATCTCTTCTGCCGAGGGCGGCGTGGAAATTGAAAGCGCCGACAACAAGGTTGTAGTCGACATCCCGATCGACGGCCTGAACCCGCAGACCGCGGAAGACACGGCGGCAAAACTGGGTCTGAGCGGCAGGACCGTGGTGTCGTTTGTAGACTTTACGACAAAGCTGTCCCGGCTGATAGGCGAAAAGGAGGCCGAGCTGGCAGAGATAAACCCGGTCGCGATCCTGGGCGACGGCTCACTCATGGCGCTTGACGCAAAGGTGATAATCGACGACAACGCGATGTTCCGCCACCCTGAGCTGAAAAAGTACGAGCACGTCTCGGAACTTGAAAAGCAGGCGGAGGTCAGCGGATTTTCGCTCGTAGAGCTGGACGGCAACATCGCGATAATCGGCAACGGCGCCGGGCTGGTGATGTCCACACTCGACATGGTCTCTGACGCGGGCGGCACGGCCGGCGCGTTTCTGGACTTTGGAGGGAGGGCGACTACCGAAACCATCTACGAGGCGCTGCAGGTGATAAGCAAGATAAAGCGGGTCGACGCCATACTCGTGAACCTTTTTGGCGGGATCGTCAGGACCAACCTTGTCGCGCAGGCCATACTGGACGCGTACAAGAACAACCTGATTGCTGTCCCGGTGTTTGCGAGGATCTCCGGCGCCGATTCTGAAAAAGCGAAGGCGATGCTCAACGGGAGCAGGGCGAAGCTCTATAACACGGTCGAAGAGGCAATTCAGGCGGCAGTCGCGGCAGTAAATCGATGATTAAAATGGCAACAATTGAAAGGACGTTCAACATCTTTGACATTCTCGTCGGAAGCAAGGGCGACAAGGACTTTGGCAAAAAGCCGGTGGTGATACAGGGCATAACCGGCAGCTACGGCTCGACGCACACCCGCCTGATGAAAGAGTATGGCACAAACATTGCCGCGGGTGTGACTCCGGGCAAGGGCGGCCAGAACTTTGAAGGCACGCCCGTGTACGACACGATGGCAGACGCGGTCAGGGCCACAGGCGCGCAGATATCCGGGATATTTGTCCCGGCACCATTCTTTTTGATGGCGGCCATCGAAGCGCTTGATAGCGGCATCAAGCTGCTGGCCGCGATACCAGAGCACGTCCCGATCAGGGACTCGATAAAGGTTCTCGAATATGCCCAGAAGAAGGGCGCGAGGATGGTCGGGCCAAACACCCCCGGCGTGATCGTGCCAGAAGTGATGAAGGTGGGCATCATGCCGGCTCAGCCGTTCAAGGCAGGCAGCACAGTCGTGTTCTCTCGCAGCGGGACCCTGATGTACGAAGTCTCCTACAACCTCACAAACAGGGGCTACGGCCAGAAGCTGGGTCTCGGGATCGGGGGCGACCCCATAAACGGGACGAACCTGATCGAGGCGTTTGACCTTATCCGGGACAGGAGCGACGTCAACTCTATTGTTGTCGTGGGCGAGATAGGCGGCGACGCGGAGGAGCAGCTTGCAGAATACATCATACGGACTTCGTTTGACAAGCCGGTCATCGCCTATATTGCGGGCAGGGCGGCGCCGAAGGAAAAGAGGATGGGCCACGCCGGCGCAATAGTGTACGGCAACTATGGCTCTGCAGAATCGAAGGTTGCCAACTATGCAAGGGCCAACGTGCCGGTGGCAAAGCGCCCGGGAGAAGTGCCGGATCTTTTGGCAAAAAAACTAAGAAGATAAAGCACACAACTAGGCTTGTCTGAGGTATCTTTCACGCAGGTAAAGCAGGCCCCCCACAAGGTCCCTGGCTATTTCCGGGGTCAGTCTGCCAGTCCGGAAAAAGTTCTCGCCAACTCCCAGAGACCGCAACCGGGTAATGTCCCTGTGCATCTGGATGGATTGAGGCCCCTGCAATTTCAGCTGACTGGTTACCCTCCAGAATATATAAGCCGGCACGTGTCGCCCGCCCTACAGGCGGCATAGATACGTATTAAAAATTGCAGCCACATCATCAGGTGTTGTCGTCTGAACTGCGCTTTTGCGACCGGTGCATGGCAAAAACGCGACACGAAATAACCGAAGACCCTGAAGCCATATACACCTACAAGCGCAGGAGGCTTTACCGCTGCAAGGAATGCGGCCACAAGAGCTACAGGCGTGGGCTGCGCCCAAGCGCAGAGTCGGTCTACTAAAACATGGACGATCCAATTCCAGAGGCAATAATCCGGCTAAAGGGCGAGTTTATGCGCGGCTACAGAGGGCGGAGCCTGCTCTGCGAAGTAGTGCCGCTGTCGCATTCCACATCTATCCCGATCGACGACGGCACGCTAAAGTCGCTGCACAGGTTTGCGGCCGCCAACCCGATCTACTTCCGGTCGTACGATCTGGAAATTTCCGGCGTGGCTTGCAGAGTTTACGAAGGTGACATCACAAGCTACTGGCTGGGCAGCAAAAAGCACGACACGAGCTACCAGCCCTTCTACCCGACCTGGATGCTATCGGCCTTTGCGCTCGCGCACGGGGCAAAGTCGCTCGGCTTTAAGGAGCTGGTCGACGTGGGGTCCGGAGACGGCAGAATAGCGTACTGCGGCAGGCTGCTCGGGATGGAGTCGCACGGAATAGAGATCGACTACGACCTTGTGCAACTGCAAAACTCGATATCAGATGCGACCGGCGTCAGGTACAACGCGGTGAACGCGGACGCGACGCGCTTTGACTACCGCGCCCTGAATCTGTCAAGGCCGATGTTCTTTATCTCGGGGCTTCCAGAGATGGGCGAAATGCTCGCAAACAGCGTCATAGGGCAGGTCGAGTCGATCAAAGAGCTCGGCAGCAGCGCCGGCTTTAACTTCATGGGGAGCCACGTCATGAAGGCGCACACAAGGGACAGGACCGGCTGGGGGTGGGGCAGCGTCATCGCAAACCACGGCCTAGAGCTTGCAGGCACGGTCACGCTGCCGACGCTCTGGACCGCGGACCAGCCAGTAGACACGGCGTATGTGTATACAAGGTTCAAGCAGCCGGCTCGGGCCTCTTTGACACGGAAATGACAGGCGCCGGCTCCAGAGGCCTGCTGATGTCAAAGACTCTTGCCGCGATCTGCTGGAATTTCTTGATGTAGTTTGCAGTCGAGTACTGGCGTGTCAGGCGGCTCATCTGGGCCCGCTCGGACGCAGGCGCGCCAAGCGCGGCGGCCACCGCTTCCACCCCTTGGCCGAAGGTGTGGAACTGGTATTTTGCAGGGACAAACTCTGTGTGCCCGCCGATGTCCGGGACTACCGGGATGATCCCCGCGCTCATTGCCTCGACAGTCGATATCCCAAAAGGCTCGCCGGGCAGGGGGTGGACGTAGACCATTGACCTGCGCATGAGGCCAAGCAGCCTGTCGAACCTGGCGTTTACCTCGAACCTGACAAAATCATCAAGGCCGTAGCGCCTTACAAGGTGGCGCAGGTAGTTGAAGTAGCCGGCGCCGTCCGGCGACATGTTGCCGACGATGTTCATGCGGCTGCCAAGATCGTTCTGCCTGAGAAGCCTGGCAAGGCGGACGGCATTCTCTATCTTTTTGCTTGGATGAAAGCGCGAAATCACAATGATAGAGTCGTCCCTGCACTCCGACGACAGGGCGGTCCTGAACGCGTCAGTGTCTACTGGCGGGTGGAGGACTGTAGGGTCGACGCCAAACGTTTTGAATATCGTCCTGCGGCTGAATTCCGAATTTGTAAGCACCGTAGAGTTTTTCATCATCTTGCCGTAGGCGCTCCTTGCTACTTCCGCGTGCGCGCCACGGCATTCTGGAACCGTGCTTGAGAGGCACATGTTCTGGAGGACGCCGGCATAATCCGGGTCGCCGCAGTCCATCAGGTGGCCGGCGATAGGGTAGTGGCAGTAGGTGATGGTGTTATTTTTGGTGAAATTCCGCCGAAAGAACGGCAGCATGTCGCCGTGCGTGTTTATCGTGAAGCCGGGACTGCCTTCATGCTCTTGGAACAGGCTGAGCGTCCGGATCCTCTTCACGTCGCGGTCGATGCTCGTGCCATACGCGTCGCGTATCAGGGCCATGTTGGGCTTTTCAACGGTGGTAAGCTCGACTTCGGCTCCCATCGCGGAAAGCGCCTTTATCGTCGCGATGGAAAGGCGCTCGCCTCCGCCTCGAGCATTCAGGCTAGTGTGAACAACGTTTGCAATCAAACCAACAGATGAGCGCAATATTGCAAATTAACCGCTATCCAAGTTAGTTCCTGCACAAGATTGCGAAGAGTGGGCGGTAAGAAAATTACCTAAGACACATTATTCGGTTCCATGTTGAATGGTTGACATGCGTGTCAATCGCGTGTGGGCTCTGCCTGCCCTGATGGTGCCGATGATTTCATCCTGCGCGTCTTCAGATATGATAGGCCCAGAGAAACTCCAAGGATTGACATTATTACTGCAAGCGACAGCTCTATCTCTATGTGATAGAACTCTGATAACACCATCTTGAAGCCTATGAAGAACAGCAGCGCGGTCAGAGCCGGCTTTAGGTAGTAGAATTTTTCCATGGAGCCTGCCAGGAGGAAATAGAGGCTCCTCAATCCAAAGATGGCAAATACGTTTGACGTTATGACGATGAACGGGTCGGACGTTACGGCTAGGACAGCCGGTATGGAATCAAGGGCAAAAACGAGGTCGGTCATTTCAATCATGACAAGCGCGACAAGCAACGGGGTGGCATAAAGCACGCCGGTGGCCGCTCGCATCAGAAACTTGTCGGTCTTGAGCTCTACGTTGACGGGCATGATCTTTTTGAGCAGTCTTACCGCAATGTTCTTTTCAACTTCGATCTTTTTCTCTTTTTTTTGCACAAGCATCCTGATTGCCGTAAATATCAGAAAGGCGCCAAACAGGTAAATCATCCAGTGGAAAGTTTCAAGCAAAGATACGCCTACTATGATCAAGGGGATCCTCATGGCTATGGCGCTGATTATGCCGATGGACAGCACCTTGTGCTGGTATTTGTGGGGTATCGCCAGGGAGTTGAAGATGAGCAGGAAGACAAACATGTTGTCAACGCTGAGTGTTTTTTCCAGCGTATAGCCTGTGATGTATTCCAGCATCTTGTCATAGCTGATTACAAAGTAAATGACTACTGAAAATATCAAGCCAAGGGATATCCAGACGATGGTCCAGGCAAGCGCCAGATTGAACGGCGGGGGCTTTTCTTCTTCCGCCTGCAAGACTGCCTTTTCTTTACCTCTTTTCATGAGTTTTTTTATTCCGCTGATAGCGCCGAGGTCGATGGCCAGAGCTATTCCAATGATTAGGCCAAAGAGCGCCCACAGCATAATCTGCTCTTGCGCGGTAAAGAACTCAACACTCAACTTTCTTTTTCTTTGGTTGCGGGGTTTAACGTTTCATAAATATCTAGTGGGAAAAGACGCACAGCACAAGCCGGCTTGCTATTGGCATCAAAAGGTGAGTGCTTGTGCGCTATCTTGGCGTGTTCAGATCGAGCTCGACCACTGGACAACCACCGAGCTGTCGTTCTTGTACAACTCCTTCCTCACTTCCTTGAGCTCCTGCTCGAGCTTCGACCTGCGCGATTCATGGGAGGATGTCGACGCGTGCTGCTTTGCCTGGCTTGCTCCAACCACAATCTCGCAAATGTTGCACTTCAGCTGCTCGTCTGCCATACCTCATGTATAGGTTGCTGGAAATATAAAAGCAGCAAGAGCCGCCGCAGTTGCCACGCAGAGACGATAAAAACATTCAAAAGCAACTGGTAGCTAAGTGAGCACTCGTCTGCTGGAGTGATGCATAGTGACCTCGTCGAAAAAAGAACTGAAAGAGAAGGAAAACCAGGAGCGCCTTGCGCGCGCCATCGAAACCCTTGATTCTATAACAAAGAACAACGACATCCAGAAGAGCATCCGCAACATGATAAAGGAAGTGCTCCTCGCGCTCAGGGACGAAAAGGGCGGCAGCGTGTCCGTGAGGGCCGCCAACGCGATCAGCCTACTTGACAACGCGACCCAGAGCCCGCAGATGCAGTCTCACATCCGTACCATGCTCTGGCAGGTAGTGTCGACGCTCGAAAGCATAAGAGAATAGTTAATTCTTAAGCAGGCCGCCAAAGAGGTATAAAAGCACTAGTTCCACTAGAACTGCTGGAAACGCGCATGTATGTGTATCTTGCAGATGCGTCCACGTGAGCGGTTAATTCTTTTATACTAGAGTTTTCACATGCTCCACTAGAAACGCGCGCACGCGCCCATGATCATCGTATGTCTCTTACCGGCTTTACAGGCGGAGGCAGCTTCTCCAGCTTGTGGGTAGGGTTGGCAAGGTAATGCCTGGAAGCGCCTTCTCCGCTCAGCACGATGTTGCAGTGGACGCACCTGTATCTTATTGCCATGATTGTACCCGCAATTGGTATAGCATGCACATGGCTAAAAACGCTATGGAAATAGTGCTATTGAAAACTATCGCAGGCGCACTATTTCCCTGTTGTCCGGGACCCCCGACCTTATCTTGAGACGCGAATAGATGGCGCTTGCCACGTTTTCCGACTTGCTCTTCTCCCCGTGGTTGACCAGCACGCGCTTTGGCTTGACCCTCGACACAAAGTTCAGTATCTGGTTAAAGTCGCTATGGCCCGAGAAGCCGTCTATCTTTTGGATCTGGCAGCGCACGGGCACCACCTTGACTTTGCCGGTCTTGTCCATCATGCTGACCTCGGACATTGCCCCGTCAAGGACGCGCCTGCCAAGGGTGCCGTTGATCTGGTAGGAGACGAACATGATCTTGTTATTTGGGTTTGGCGCGAGCTCTTTGAAGTACTCTACGGACGGGCCGCCTTCGAGCATGCCGGAGGTGGCCATCACTATCGCCGGGTTTTCGTCGTTGAGCACGTCTTCGCGCTTGCCGCCGCTGATCACCGTGAAATATTCTGACTGGAAGGGGTTGATGCCCTGCGACACCGACTTGCGCACGTCGGCACCGAGGTAGTGGGCGTACGACATGTGGATGGCGCTTGCCTCAGAGATCATGCCCTCGATGTATATCGGCGATTCGACGAGCCTGCCCTCACTCATCTCCTTTGCCATGACGAGCATTATCTCCTGGGCCCTGCCGACCGCAGGGACCGGGATCAGCACCTTACCTCCCTCAGTCAGCGTCTTGTTTATCGATTCTGTAAAGCTGCGGTACACGACCTGCTGGTCCGGCATGACGTCGGTGGTGTTGCCGTACGTGCTTTCGGTGATGAGCGTCTCGACCCTCGGGTACATCGACACCGCGCTGTCCAGCAGCTGGGTCCTCGCAAACTTGTAGTCGCCAGAGTACAGGATGTTGTGCGCGCCGGAAATGTTCAGGTGCACCGTGGCACTGCCCATGATGTGCCCTGCGTTGTTGAGTGTGATCGTAATGTCCGGCGAAATGTCAGTCGGCTTGCCGTACGGGAGCGTGATGCAGCGCTTGATGACCTCGTTGACGTCCCTTGCCTCGTACGGCAGGTACGTGCCGTTGCTGTGCGCTATCTTGACCGAGTCCATCTGGAGCAGGGTCATCAGCGGCAGGGTGGGCTCGGTGCAGTAGACGGGGCCCTTGTAGCCGTACTTGAAGAGCGCCGGCAGGAACCCCTGGTGGTCGATGTGTGCGTGGCCTATCACCACCGCGTCCAGGTCGTCAAGGTCAAAGTTGAGCCAGTCGATCCGCGGGTACGCGTCAAGGCCCGACATTTCGCCGGGGTTTATCCCGCAGTCGAGCATGACCTTGCTCTCCGGGGTGACTACGATAAAGCAGGACCTTCCCACCTGCTTTACTCCGCCCAGGCAAAAGAGCATCACCTCTTCCTTGTTGGTGGACCAGGGCTGCGGCCTTGAATAGGCCGGCTCGCTCGTTGCGGCCTGCTGGTGTGCCCCCCCGTTCCCATTTCCGACCACGAGCGATCCTCTAAAGACGCGCTTGCCAAGCTTTTGCAAAAAGTTGGCCCTTTCCTTTGCCGATCCCTTGAGCGTCGAGTGGATGATGTTGATGCTCGTGGACGGTATGTGGGGCGAGCGCCGAGTGTGGGCAATCCAGCCGGTCGAATGCGCGATCTGGACTATCATGCCCGGGTCGATTGCCTCTGGCCTGCTGACTTCGAGCACTACTTCGCCCGTCGCGTCGTCGCAAAACACCGCCGATACAGAAACGTCCTTTGGCAGCAGCTTTGCAACCGCCTGCCTTGTCTGGTCCTCGGGCAGCCTGATCGACGGGTCGGTGCGTATTATGAACCTCTTTTTCAGGCTCTTTGACAGCGACGACAGATAATACGTAAGCTCGGTGAGCGCAAACTTGGCGTTTTTTGTGTAAAGCGCAATGTTGGGGCCTTCAAACCTCACTAGGGTTATCTGCGAGTCCGGCGGGATGGACTTTAGTATCAGCCTGCCTACCACTTCCTCGCTTTCGGTGGTGACCTTTGTCACCGGGGCGTCGACATCGGCAGGCCTGGGCTTTCTCTGTGGCGCCGCCTGCTCGTGAGCTATAATTTCGCCAGCCTTCTCGTTCTTTTCCAATTCTCCCATTGCAGTTCGTTCGGCTATACCAAGGTGCTATGCCTCGTGGCTACAATAAACGGATAAGGCACAAACCGGTAATAAGCCAAAATTATATCCGCAATTCCATTATAAAAGGATTGTCAGAACTTTAGAACGGCACGTAGGGCAACGCCAGCGCCGCCGCCACTATCGCGGCCATGGCAAGCGTCATGAGCATGCTTGCGTTCTTGGCCATGACCTTTGATTTCGCCCTCTTCTCTATCAGGCTGCCGTAGAGCTGGCCGCCGTCCAGGGGGCCGATCGGGAGCGCGTTGAATATGCCGACGTTAAAGTTGATGAACCAGAGCCAGAACAGCAGGTTGGCAATAGGG
>CAYYYR010000045.1:0-9806 GCA_964476255.1 uncultured Nitrososphaera sp. | reverse complement strand
CCTCTATCGACTGGAGCTCGGTGCCGTTTGCGCCTGCTATAGTATAGTCGGCAGTCATGTTCATCAGGTACAGCGTGTTGCCCCGGTCGTCGAGCACGGGCATGTGATTAAAGCCCACAGGCTCGACGTAAAGCACTATTGATTCGCCGGGCGTAAAGATGTCCCCGTGCTCCTCGTACACGCCATAGCCGGCGGCAGAGTACGGCTCGACAAAGGTGCTGAACGTAGAGTTGAACTCGGTCTGGTTCCACACCGACAGGTACAGGTCCCTTATAGAGTCCAGCGTCATGTTCGGCGCCGCGGTGCTAACAGGCATGGTTGATGTCTGGTTATGCGCCGCCGCGGCTCCAGAGACCGCGGCGATTGCTGCGGCAAAAGCGATTACCATTGCAATGGAAAATTTGTCATACATTGACAGAGTTGCGCGCTTTGCTCTTAATTGGTTCGATGGCATCTACGGGAAAAAGTTCCACAAAAGAAAGGTAAAAGGCGCCTGGCGATCCTGCAACAACGACCTAGTTACAGCCTTTGCCGTTAAAGTCGCGTTTTTTGTCAGATGCAGTGTTGTCCCGCCAAGCGCCAAAGTCAAGCCATGACTTTCGGCGCTATCATCAGTATATACACACATTAATTACATAAAAACATTTTGATTTGCAGGTATTTTCGACAACACATCTACCAAACACTATTTTAATGGTATTATAGCATTATTTCATAAGTTTTTTACAACCAACGTGCATGATTTTTTTATCGGCGCGTGCCGCGCCGGATTTAAGACCCCTTCCAGGTCACTTCTTGGAAGCTGCCGTAAGTGCCGGAATGCTTGAAGTCAAGGAAGCCGTCGCTTGCAGCGACCGTTTTAGTGGACGACATTTCCATCCTTGTGGCTTCAAAGCCCTCCGGCAGCTCGATTATCGCGCGGTGGATCTTGCCCGTGACGGGGTTCCTGATAGGCTCGAGCCACGCTTCGGCAATGTCGCCGACCTTGACGCGGCTGCTGAGCCCCTTTGCCTGAAAAGTTATCCGCGCCCGGCGCGGCTCCTGCATGTTGTCAATCGTGCTTTTGTAAACTTCAAACGGCCCGCCGCCGGCTTCCCCTGTGATTATTTTTTCCAGCGCGCCAAACTGCTCGTCGCTGGCGCGGTCGTCGATGTAGATCGAAGCCCTGCCGCGGCCTTCGTGTATGGCGCCCGGCCACGACCCGATAAACGCCATGTTCAGCTTCTCGAACCTTACGCTTCCATAGCTGCCCTTTATGATGTGGATGCCGCTGACCCCTTCGCAGTTGCCATACGTGGGCTTTGCGTTGAACTGGCACGGGCAGCCCCAGTCGCAGTTGCAGGCGTCGAGGTAATAGACGCGCATCTGCCATTTTGCCTTTGGCTTCACTGCAATTTAGCAGGCACAGATCTATTTTTGTTTTTTCCAAACTTCACATTTTTAACGCCGGCCCTTCTTTGCAGAATAGTGCAGCTAAACGCGATAATATCCCGGCTGCTTGCCGGCCCGGGCTGCAGAAAGCTACTGGCCGGCGACGGGATAACAACTTCTGAGCTGAGCATAAAGGGGATGCCGGGCGTATTTGGGGCGGCGTCGGTGGACGCCCGGTCGGCCAGAAAGAGCGTGCCTGAAGTCGGGCAGGCGGCAAGCGTCGCCAAGAACCTGGACGAATACCAGTTCCTCATATGCTCGCTTGTCCCCTCGCTTCCAGACTCTGACCCGTCAAAGCTCCAGCTGCAAAAATACCGTGTAGGCATTGTTGCGGCGTTTGCGATGCTGGCGGCGTTGTTGAAAGAGATCAGCCCGGAAGACCTTGCGCAGTGGAACAGGCACGCCAGGTCGCTCCTGGAAGTGACGTCTGAGGCATACGTGAAGGCGAAATCAAGCGCCAAGCTGCAGGTCGCAGGCCACAAGGAAACGTTCGAGTTTTTTGGAGTGCCGGAGGAAAAGATAGACGCGGCGCTCGCGGCTTTTTACGGCCAGTAGCCAAAGCATAAATGGGCACGTTTTTGCGTAATAGCCGTGGTAATTGCAGTCGCGCTGGTAGAGCCGCAGTACCACGTCAACGTGGGCCACGTCGCAAGGCTGATGAAGAATTTCGGCCTCAAAAAGCTGTATCTTGTAAAGCCGCGCTTTGACAGGGCGGAGGCGGTGAAATACTCTACCCACGGCAAGGACGTGCTTGCGGCCGCCAGGACCGCGACTCTGGCGCAGCTGAGAAAAAGGTTCGACATACTGATCGGCACCACTGCAATCCCGGCGACGAGCAGGCTGAACGTCGTGCGCGAGTCGATCAGCGCTGAGCAGGCGGCCCGGATAATCCGCGACGGCGCCGGCAAGGACTTTTGCATCGTGCTCGGCAGGGAGTCGTCCGGGCTCAACAACAGGGAGCTCGCCCTGTGCGACCTCGTGGCCGTCGTTGACACAAAGACAAGGTACAGGACGATGAACATCGCCCATGCCCTCGTGGTGCTGCTCTACGAGGTTTCAAAAAACAAGCCGGGGCTGCCGGCGAAAAAGAGCAAGAAAAGCGCCGGTCCTCCGTCGCAACAGGACATCGGCCTTCTGCTGCAGTACGCGAGCAGGGTGGCTGACGCCGGCAACTATGATCTGCACAAAAAGCCGCTGCTCGATGCGGCGCTCAAAAAGCTGCTGGCAAAGGGCGCGCCGACTGCCAAGGACGTCATGCTGCTCGTCTCGCTGCTGAGGCGCAGCCTGCTCGCGATAGAGCGTAAAAAGCGGACGGCACTGCCTTAATATATCTACGACTGCTGCATGCAGGCATGCAAGGAATCCAAAAGACAAAATGCGTCTCATGCGGCGTCATGTTCATGTCTGACAGCGGCTCGACAAAGTGCCCATCATGCGCGTCATCGCACGGCGGCGACGATCACCACGGCATGGGCGGATGCGGCTGCGGTCATAGCCACTAAAAAAATTATTGAGGATGCATTACTGGCCCGCCCAATACACGTCATTGCGGACCAGCGCATCTCTCTTTTTTGTGTTTTGTTTTTCTCGCTTGCTCGCGTCACGTACTTTTTAGCACGACTAGGCCTGCGCACGCATCACCACAGCTTTTTCGAGATTGCGCGGTTGCAACTAACCGGCGAGCGCTGCCATCCTTTGACGGCGGCTTCCGGTTCGCGTTTTCCCTGTTATCCGGCTTTAGTTTAACCTCTGCTTTTACGGCTATTCCTGCAATACCTGCGTACGTCAGTTCCGCGCTTGTTTTTGCTAGTCTGTCTTTCATTACTGCCTGTAGGTGCCTGTTGCGCACTGCCTTAGTTTTGCGCAACATCAACTGGGACGAAAGTTTGAAAAACGGACGAGTCAACATTTTTGGCGCTCGGTGTCAGCTTACAATGAAATTGGTAAGATTTATGACGTAATCAGCAGAGATATCTGGCATGGAGCACTATGATCTTGCGCCGAACCTGAAAATCTGCCGGGTCCTCAACGGCATGTGGCAGGTCGCGGGGGCGCACGGGCGCATCGACCCGCAGGCGTCGGTGGAAGAGATGGTCAAATACCACGACGCCGGCTTTACAACGTGGGACCTTGCGGACATTTACGGGCCCGCGGAAGATTTCATCGGGGATTTCAGGCGCAGGCTGTCAAAGCAGGCGCGGCAAAAGGTACAGGCGCTCACAAAGTGGGTGCCAGAGCCCCAGAGGATCACAAAGCAGATGGCGCAGGCGAGCATCGATAGGTCGCTCAAGCGGATGGGCGCCAGCTCGCTCGATCTAGTGCAGTTTCACTGGTGGGACTACAACAACCCCTACTACATCGACGCTCTCAAATATATGTCAGATTTGCGAAACGAGGGCAAGATAAAGAACGTCGGCCTCACCAACTTTGACACCGAGCGGATGCAGGTGATGAAGGACGCCGGCCTGCAGATAGCGTCAAACCAAGTGCAGTATTCCATAGTCGACCGCAGGCCGGAGGTAATTATGGCGCAGTTTTGCCGCGACAACAAATCAAGCCTGCTCGCGTACGGCACCATCTGCGG
The DNA here is from genome assembly GCA_964476255.1 of uncultured Nitrososphaera sp. Lineage (GTDB taxonomy): Archaea > Thermoproteota > Nitrososphaeria > Nitrososphaerales > Nitrososphaeraceae > Nitrososphaera. The sequence goes on along the minus strand of CAYYYR010000045.1, from coordinate 5,791 downwards.
CGGCCTGATGTCCGAGCGCTACCTCGGCAGGCCAGAGCCCTATTCAGAGCTCGACACGGCGAGCCTGAAGAAATACAAGCGCATGATCGACACATGGGGCGGCTGGGAATTGTTCCAGGAACTGCTGTCGACTCTGGACGCAATAGCGAAAAGGCACGGCGTTAGCATTGCAAACGTCGCGGCGCGCTATATCCTCGACAAGCCGGCTGTTGCCGGAGTCATCATTGGCGCGCGCTTGGGGATAGCGAACCATCGGGACGACAATGCGCGCGTATTTGATTTCAGGCTGGACAAGGACGACAACGGCAGCATTGAAGAGGTCTGCAAAAAGTCAAACAATCTGTTCGAGACTATTGGAGACTGCGGCGACGAATATAGGTAAACACATGCAAGAAATAGTATTGGCTTTTTGGAATTATAATTCCCAATTTAAATAAATATAGTAAGAAATAGCCTTCCAATGAAAACCCACTTTGTAGCCATGCTACCAATACTTGTCACAATAATCGCTATGCAGGGCTTTCTGACAATTTTTCATGCGCAGGCCAGCAATTCTACTGGCAATGTAAGCAATATGACAAATGCAGAAAATGCAAGTGCCGGCAATGAAACCGCGCTTGCTGAAAGCAACGTGACCGTCACAGTCACGCCATTTGCACAGGTACCTGGCAGGGCTGTCCTGGTTGAAGCAAACGGTCTGGCCCCGCACTCTAATGCAACTATCCTTGTAGACAATGCAATAGCAGCAAGAAGTGAAACTGATGAAAACGGGACGCTTTTCTATGCCCTTGGAGTGGTGGATCAAATAACCATAACAGAAATCAGAGTTGACAATTCTACAGGAGAGGAGAGCATCAACGAGATCACGCATTCATGGGAGGGCACGGTAAGCGTAGTAGTAAGAGATCAGTTTGAAAATACAGGCAGTGGTGAATTGACGGTCATCAGGCCGGTAGGGCAGCCAAGCGCAACCGCAAATGTCAGCAATGCCACTGGCAACGCAACAACAAGGCCGTAGACTCCTATTGCGGCTCGTCCCTGGCTGTCAAAACCCGGCGTGATAATAAATGAAAAAAGGCAGTGACGCGCGTCACTGGGTGAGGGGCCTTGCTGCCGCGTCGATCGTGTACGTGACTGTGAACGGCTCCGCGCTCCTCTTGTGGAACACCAGCCCGCTCCCGGCGAACTCGAACGTGCCGGACGCAGTCGGGACGTCTCCAAGGACGTAATTCTTCTCGACGATGCTCTCCAGATGCGTGTAGGTTATCGTCGTGCCGTTCAGGACGGCAGTAGGCGGTACTCCATGCTCCGCGTCAGGCACTGGATCGGGGTTGTAGACGTGCAGCACTTCGACTTCGATGGGCTTGCTTGCGGTAAACGTGACCCGCCTGGTGTAGATATGGCCGTCGTCCCTGAGCGGCAGCGCAAACACCATCGCGTGGGGAAGGTTGCCAGTGTGCGCCACCGGGGCCGCGCTGGACATCCTGGTTTCCTGTATCCTGTAAATTACCTGACTCTGCTGCTGGGCAGTCGCGCTGCTGCTTGCAACAGCTGCTATCACAGTCGCCACAAGCGCGGCAGCCAGAATGGCTATGACCATTGTTGGTCGCCTGGTTGCTTTCATGCAACTTGCTGAGAAGCAGGGCAGTGATATAGGTTCCGTTCAGAAATAGTCGTCGTCAGACTGCCTGGTCTCTGAGGTCGTCGAGCTCGTCCAACCATTCTTTGCCTGACTTGATCTCCCATTTCATCTCTATTTTCGCCGGCGGGGCGAGCACGTCCCTTATGCGAAAGACGGCCAGGGGAATTTTTATCCTGCCAAGGGCGTCTATCTGGCCGTCGGAAAACGCGCCTTTCCTGATCTTTACCCAGCATAACGCAGTCGGGTTGGCAAGCATAGTACCGTCATACCTGCCCTGTTGGCCTACCCTGCATGCCAGATAGTCAAACACAAAGCCGCCCTTTACCGGCCTGGATATTTCTTTTACTTCCGGCATGATCCCGTCCATCAACTTGATGCTGATCTTGCGGGCCCCTTTGCTGAAGATCAGGACGCTGTCTTTGGAGCTATGGATGTTTTCAATCGAAATGTACGCCCAGCCTTGCTGGTCGCAGCCTTCACTGTAGTATAACTCGCCGAGCGCGCCCTTGAGAGACGGTGTTATTTCCAGGCCCATTTACTCTGCCATTGAAATAGTGGGCATAAAACTATTCGGGTGACCAGATTGTTTCGCGCCGGCCGCCGTTGCCGCCGCATTCTGTGCATATGCCCGTCCCCATCCCCTTGCAGTCATAGCACGTCTGCCAGCCCGGCGAAACCTTGCCCGAGCCTCCGCACTTGAAACACGTCCTTCTGCCGTTGTTGCAGAACGTACACTTCTTCCATATCTGCCTGCTTGACATTATGTTGAATTTCCTTGATAGCTGACGCCTAATTAAGTGTCTCTACTATGGTTCAATATCGGGTCTACCAAGCGGTAGATAGCACACTGTATGATATTTCATGATTGATATACGCATATCCTTATCCTAGTGACTGCCGCTAATGTATCTGCTATGCTTATGGGGATGATTGAAAAATTACCATGCAGCCAAAGATTGTTACTTCAGTAGCGCCGTACGTGACTACTGCCAATGCACTGCAGGCTGTACAGCTTGCACATGAAGACGGTTTTTCAGGCATAGAGCTGAACGAAGATCATCTCCACAGCTTGGTACGGGTTAAGCCAAACTTCCTTCGTCTTATCGGGGACTATAGCGTGGACAAGCATATGGTAAACTCTCTCCACAAGACGCTTTTCCGACCAAGTATCGATTCACCGGATCGTGAGGAGAGGAAACAAGCAGTGCAATACACGATTGAAACGCTTGACTACATGGAAAGCGCCGGCATCTACAGGATGGTCCTACACAGTTTTAGTGACTTGCCGCACCTGTTCTTGCCAAATACGGAGCGTGCCAACAAGGTCGGATATTTCGTTGGCTCGAATGCAGTAAAAATCTATGGAATCTTGGCTCCAGTACTTAAGGCTTATCGGCAAACTGGGAAAAAAGAATTCCAAGATAATTTTACAGCTTCGCTCATAGAAATCGCAAAATACGCTGTAGACAAGCGGGTCAATGGCAGGCCAATAGATATTGTATTTGAGGAGCACTATTCTGATGCCATTGACTATGAGAGCATCCCATATGGCAAGGGAAGTTTCGCTAACGTGATCCGAGGAGTTGACACGGCACACCAGCTGATAAGGACCGGTCACGACTCAGACCTTTCGGGGATGTCCGGTCCTATCCACTTTCATGCAGTAGATACAAACGGCTTGATAGACGATCACAGGACAATAGGGAAAGGAAAAGTACATTTTGAAAATAGCTTGTCCACTGCCATTGGAAAACATTTGACGAACACTATAGTATTGGAAGATGGCACAAGAAAGAGTGTGCTAAGGTCCAAGGAAGTGCTGGCGTCAATGTTAAGACGCATCAGCACAACAACTAGTTCGCGTAATGTCTAACATGCGACTTAGCTCTTACAGCATTCATTTTTATTTTCACATATGCAATAGTCCGGTTCTTTTAGACACGATGGGCATATGTGTACACCGCAGCCTACGCAAGTATTATCTGATAAATTGCAAGCCCAGTGTTTGCATTCTGACAATAACATGACGTCGTGCTATTGTGAATTAGAACGTTTTGAGATGCTTGCTATTTTACTGCGGCTCTATCGTTGCCGGCGGCTTGCTCGACACTGCGTACGTGACCCACGTCGCCCCTTCCACTTCGTTCGTTATCCTGTTGCTTATTCTCTCGATCAACTCATAGGGCAAGCGCGACCAGTCGGCCGTCATTGCATCCACCGACTCGACGACCCTCACCATGACGATGTTGCCGTAGACACGCTCGTCGCCCAGCACGCCGACAGCCCTGTCGTCGCCAACCGCGGCGTATGCCTGCCACACCTTGTCGTACCAGCCGGCCGCCTTCAGCTCGTCCTCCACGATCTTGCTTGCGTGCTTGCATATCCGGGTCTTTTCCGGCGTAATGTTGCCGATTATCCTGACAGCCAATCCCGGCCCGGGGAACGGGTGCCTCTTTAGCAGTGCGTCCGGCACGCCCAGCAATTTCGCAGCCCTCCTCACCTCGTCCTTGTACAGGTACCGCAACGGCTCGATCACCTTGAGTTTGAGCCACTTTGGCAGGCCGCCAACGTTGTGGTGAGTCTTGATGACGGCTGCCGGCCCCTTTGAAACGCCGCTTTCAATCACGTCCGGGTAGAGCGTGCCCTGCGCAAGCCACTGGAAGGGGCCGCTCTTCTTGACAACATCTACAAACACGCTGGCAAACTCTTCGCCGATTATCTTGCGCTTTTTCTCCGGGTCTGCCACGCCTTTCAGCTTGCCGAGAAACTGCTTTTCCGCGTTGACATAGATGAGATCAATGTCCATCTGATCCTTGAACAGCTTCACCACGTCCTTCTCTTCATCTTGGCGCAACAGCCCGTGGTTGATGAACACGCAGCGCAGCTGGTCGCCTATCGCCCTGTGCATCAGCGCGGCCACAACAGTCGAGTCGATGCCTCCGCTGACGGCCGCCAGCACCTTCTCCCTGCCCACCTGCTTGCGTATGTCCTTGATGGTGGACTCGATAAAGCTCTCCATGTCCCACTCCGGCTTTGCCCCACTTATCTCCTGCGCAAAGTTCTTCAGAATCTGCACGCCCCGCTCGGTGTGGACCACCTCGGGGTGGAACTGGATGCCGTAGAACTGCCGATCCTTGTTGCCGATCGCGGCAGAGCGCGAATTTTCAGTGTGCGCAAGGACTTTGAAGCCTTCGGGCAGCTTTTCGGCGGCGTCGCCGTGGCTCATCCAGCAGTTGATGCCCTGCCCGAGGTTCTTGAACAGGTCCGCCCCGTCGTCGATCACGAGCCCGGCCCGGCCGTATTCGCGGCTGTTGGCCCTCTTTACCTTGCCCCCGAAATTGTCAACGAGCACCTGGTGGCCGTAGCAGATCCCAAGGATGGGCCTGCCCATCTGGAATACCTGTCTGTCCGGTTTTGGCGCGTCCTTTGCGTAGACGCTCGCAGGGCCCCCGGAAAATATGATGCCCTTTGGGTCGATCTCCCTGATCACCTTGGCCGGCGTGTTGTACGGCAGCAGCTCGCAGTAGACGTTGGCTTCGCGGATCCGCCGGCAGATAAGGTGGCTGTACTGCGATCCAAAATCAAGAACCACGATCTTGTCCATCTGTCTACCCGCTCTTTTCCAGCATCCTTGTGAACACCCACGCGGAAGTGTTGAATATCTCCTGCAGCCGGTCCTTGTCGCGGTAGTTGCTTATTATGACACGCTTTATCACGCCGTTGTCCTCTTCGACCTTGTAATTGAGAGCGTCGGGCTCCTTGATGCCTTGGCTGGCGTCCTTGCCCTTCATGCCATCCAGTATCCTGCCAATGAAGAACGACCTGAAGGGGGGCGTGTTGGAATTGAGGCTGACGCCGGCCGCCGGCACCAGCACGACCGCATTTGGCGACACCTCGGCATTTGCGAGCAAGAAATCGTCCTTGGCGCGCTTTAGCGGCCTGACATCCCCGTCAGACGGCCTTAGCGTCGGTGCCGGCTGCTGCCTGGCTGCCGGCGGAGCCAGGCGGGCCGCCTGTACCTGCGCGGTAGCGGCCCCTGCGGCAAAGCCGATGCTGGCCGCTGCCTTAAAGCTACCCTGCTTCAATAAATTATCAATAATGGTCAGGGTCGTGCGCAAGCGCTCGACCTCTTCCTGCTTGTCTGATATC
>CAYYYR010000044.1:0-5776 GCA_964476255.1 uncultured Nitrososphaera sp. | reverse complement strand
GTTTGTGGCTCATTGGCTATAAAAATGATATTGTGCCCCGCCTCTGACTCGCGCGCTGTCATGGGTTAGCCATAAGCTGCGTCCTCTGCGTGCTCTATAAACGGGGTTACATGACCTACGCGGTCATGCTATTTGTCTTTTATGATGTCTGACAGGTCTATCTCAAATGCCGCCACCGGCACCCTCAGCTTGAAATTCTCAAGCGCGAGAGGGGTGATCTCGCCTATCACGCCGACCGCCCTGTCGTCGACGATAATCTCGGCGCACCTGCCTTCCATGAACATCGGGTTTGTCGACGCTTTTGTTGATACGTCCTTGCCAAAACACGATTTTAGCAGCGCCTGCATTGCCGACTTTATTTCCGTGTAGCCCGCGTCGGCGTGGGCCACTGCTGCGCCGACATTCCATCTCTCTGCTATCGTGTCGTCTTTGTGGAATGTCTTGCCTATCTCGAACAGCCGCTGCGGGTACCCTTCGTGCACGTTGCGGGAGAGCGACTGGAGGAGCGACGGCACGAGCGAGTCGCGCAGGATTTCGTGTTCGATGCTCTTGGAGCCGTCGACTGACAGCTCATTCTTTCCGGAAATGCCAAACGCGCCGTACTGCACTTCCCTGCTTGTCAGCGAAAAGCTGAGTGACTCTAGCATGCCAAGCCCGGTCAGGGCTTCTCTTATCGCGTCGAAATAAGTAGAGAGCGAATTTTTCTGCCCCGCCGTCGGCGAAGCCGGGAACGTTGGTTCCAGATTGAATATGCCGTAGCCTATCGCAACTTCCTCTGCAATGTCTATCGCGTGGCTGATGTCTGTGCGGTAGCTCGGGACTGTGCAGACTATATTCTTGCCGCTTGCCCTTGCGTCCAGCCTGCTCTTTTTCAGGCACCTGATCGCCTGCTTGGCGTCAAGCGCCAGGCCGAGGATGCTGTTGATGCAGCCAATGTCCGCAGAAATTATCCTTGGCTTCATCTGGGGCGTTTCGGCCATTTTGCCGGAATTGATGGTCACGGTGCTTATCTCAAAGCCCGCGTCGTAGAGCGCGGTTGCAACAATCGCCAGAGTGTCTTCGGCTGCATTTTGATCGGTCGCGGTGACTTCGACAAAGAGGTTGCGGCAGGTCGCGTCAACCTTTGTAGCATTGCCGTTGATTATCGGGGGGAATGAAAGCACTGTTCCAGCGCTGTCAGCAATGATCGGGTACCTGTCGGACCCTGCCAGGATGTGGCCATACTGCTTTCCAGTGTCTGACTCTTTCAGGATCTGGTTTATTGATCGCTCTGTCGATTCGCCAAGCGGCGCAAAAGAATAGTCGCCGCCGGCTGTCCTGTAGGCTATCGGGAATTTGATCACATCAAGATTGTGGATGCCGATTGACGCCTTCTTGCGCCTCCTGCCGACGCCGTTGTGCAGGTCTTCCTGCATAGCGATCAGCTGCCTGATCGTCTCGTCGTCCAGTTTTCCGTTTCTTGCGACAAGCGCCACGATCTGCGGCCTTATCCTCCTGACAGCCGGATCGACCCTGACCGCCAGCCCGCTCCTGCCTGCTATCCTGAATTTCGGAAGGCCGGTTTCGATCCCGAGCAGGCCTCGCAGCGCCCTTGCAATGCCATAGTCTGACGAAAAGTCCGGCCTGTTCGGGTTGTACTCTATCCTGATGATGTTGTCATCGGCGCCTTCGATGTCGAGCGCGACAAACGGCAGCATGTCCAGCGCCCTGTCCACCTTGACGCCGGGGACGAACTTTTTCAGCCGGTCGACTGTCATGTTTACAACTGGCATCTTGGCACGCTCCTGAGCCATGCGAGCCTGTTGCCGTACAACTCGCGAACGTCGTTGAGTCCAAAGCGGAGCATGGCAATCCTCTCAAGGCCCCCGCCCCACGCAAGGACCCGGTTCTTGATGCCGAGCGGCTCTGTCACCTCTGGGCGGAAGATGCCCATGCCAAAGAGCTCTACCCACTTTTCCAGCTTTTCGTTGTAGACCATGCTCTGCAGCGACGGCTCGGTGTACGGGAAGAACGTGGGCCAGAACTTTACCTTCTTGATCCCCATCCTCGCATAGAATTCTTTTTGCAGACCCATCAGGTCGCGCAGCGACGCTCTGGGAGCAGTGGCGACACCTTCCACCTGGTGGAACTCTACAAGGTGCTTGTACGACACCTTTTCGTTCCTGAAGACCCTGCCTACGGAAAAGAACCGGCCGCTGTCCGGCCTGACTGATGCAAGGTGCTGCAACGTGACAGGGGTGGTATGGGTGCGCAGGACGACGCGCTCTGCTTCCTTGGCGTTCCACCTGCTGCTCCATCCCTTTTTGTGGACCTCTGCAATCTTTCTTTTCTGATCACCGGTTGCCGGTATCGCCTGCCTCTGGCCTGAAACATAGAACGTGTCCTGCATTTCTCTTGCAGGGTGGTCCTGCGGCGTGAAAAGCGCGTCAAAGTTCCAGAACCCTGATTGCATCATCGGGCCGTCTATTTCTGAAAATCCGAGCCCGAGAAAGATCTCCTTGACTTCTTCAATGACGTCGATAAGGGGGTGGCGTCTTCCGGGGTAGACTGCCGGCGCCGGCGCCTCGACGTCTAGCGCACTGAACTTTGCCTGCTTCCACTTGCCAGACGTGATCATCTCTGTAGTGAGGCGGCGCTCGGTCTGTCCTTCGTCCAGAGTGGGAAGCAGCATCCTGCCGGCGTCTGTAAGCGAAATTCTTGATTCCTTTTCTTCCTTGACTTCGATGTAGTTGGGCCGCTTTTTCAGCTGCTCCAGAGTCCTCCTCTCTTCTTCAGTTAGCTGCGCAGCATCAACGGCGCTGCCCAGTTTCCCGAGCAGGGCCTCTTCGGGAGATTGTTTTTCTGCAAAGGCAGTCGCCTGCATCCTGCCTTCGACAAGCTGAACCCACTGGTTGCGCCTTGCACCCGCGATTGCGGCGTTTATTTCGTCGTTTTTTATCGCGCCACTGGCAAGCACTTCTCCTACGGTGCTTTTGCCCTCCTTTACCGCATTTGCAAGCCTCCTCTCAGGCAGCCCGCCAGTAGCAGCCACTGTTCCTCCGGGAGCCAGGCGCACTGTCGAGTGCGACGACTCGCTGATCGAAATGAGGTTCTTGAATTTGAGCCATTCGATGCCGCGCCTCACCTGATCAATCGAAAGGCCGGTAGTCGTTGCAAGCGACTCTGCTCTCGAATCATTGTTGGCCAAAGCCCTGAGTATTGATCGCTCAATTGGGTGGAGTGCCGGCGCGTTACTCATTGATCAAAGTTGTGACTGTGGAAGACTTTTTAAACGTTTAACGTCAAGTTGCAACAACGATGGATCAGGCCGACAGCAGCGATCAGAACGCCGACTTTAAGGTCACGCCCTGGGAGGTTGAGGGCGAAGTCGACTATGGCAAGCTGATCGAAAAGTTCGGCACGCAGCCGATCACGCCAGAGATATTGCAGAAGGTCAAGGACGTGGCCGGCGAGGTCCACCCGATGCTGAGGCTAGGCTATTTTTTTTCCCACCGCGACTTTGACTGGGTCCTTGACAAAAAGAGCAAGGGCGAAAACTTCTACCTCTATACGGGCAGGGGGCCGTCGGGCATGGTCCACATGGGTCATCTCATGCCGTGGATGTTTACGAAATACCTGCAGGACAAGTTCGACTCTAAACTTCTTTTCCAGCTGACCGACGACGAAAAATTCCTCTACGGGCAGGACAGGACAAGGGAAGAGATCGAGCGCTACACCTACGAAAACATCCTTGACATCATTGCAATAGGTTTCAACCCGAAAAAGACCAAGATAATTGTAGACAGCAAGCACATCCAGCACCTTTACCCGATCGCGACCGAAGTCGCAAAACGCATAACGTTTTCCACTGCCAGAGCCGTTTTCGGGTTTTCAAATTCGACCAACATTGGCATGATCGGCTTTCCGCCCATCCAGGCGGCGCCGTGTTTCCTGCCGTCAATCATTGAGGGCAAGCCAACGCCCGTCCTGATACCTGCCGCAATCGACCAGGACCCGTACTGGCGAATGACGAGGGACGTTGCCGACAGGATGGGCTACTACAAGCCCGCCCAGATACACAGCAAGTTCCTACCCGGACTTGGGATGCTTGGCAAGATGTCGTCGTCAAAGCCAGAGACTGCGATCTTTACCACTGACGATCCAGAAGTGGTCGACAAGAAGGTGTCGACCGCGTTCACCGGCGGCCAGCCCACCGTGGCGTTGCAGAGGCAGCTGGGCGCCAACGCACTAGGCTGCCCCGTCTTCTGGTACTTGCGCTACTTTTTCGATACTGAAAAGCAGTCAGACGAGCGCATGCTCAAGTGCAAGAGCGGCAACCTGCTGTGCGGCGAATGCAAGGCCGACCTGGCAAAGGGGGCCACGCCCTTCGTGGCGGATTTCAAGAAGCGGCGCCAAAAAGCAAAGGACGTCATTGACAGGTTCATGTACGACGAAAAGCCATTTCCGAAATGACTACTTTGAAATTCCAGTGCGACGACCGCTATGAGGCTGAAAAGCTGGCGAGCCTTGTGTCGATGCAGAAAGACGACACCGTGTACGTTGACGGTGTCGCCGCTGTCGTTGGCAACGAGATCGTGATAAAGCTAAAGGACAAGTCTTCGCACGCGGTCCTGCTAAAAGACAGGGAAAACGTGGACAGGCTCAACTCGCTCCTGCTCGAGGTCGTGAAGGGGAAAATAAAGATCCTCTCCAGCGACTCTTCCGGGTCGGTCGCGGAGATAACGCTCGGCTAGCACAGCTCCTTGTTCATCTCGTCGGTCAGTATTTCCTGCACCTTTCTAAAGTACAGGCCTGTCGAGTAGGGCATCATGGGGATGTATTCCTCGATCACCTGCATGACGTACGGGACGGCCCTCTTTGAAACGTCCATCTTGAACTTCATCCACAGCACCCTGTCCTGCTCGAAATGGACCTTGTCCTTGATGTGCGGCGGGACCATTTCCCTCGCCCTGTCCTCGACTCGCTTGTACCAGTATGCCAGTATGTCTGGGTCTAGGCCCTCGCGCAGGTTCTTTACGCCAGATATTATCTTGCCTGACGCATAATCGATGGGTGTTTCCGGATACACGACTATCTGCCAAATAGTCAGGATAAAATTCCGATAATCAAAGATTGTTTACCCTGCGTTTTAACAACTTGCCGCGGCTGTCTATTTCGCCGGCCCTGATGCGGGTGGAAGAGATGGGCGAGCCGTCTTCAGCCTTTACCAGCTCCACGGCGATTACCTCCACCGGCTTCAATCCCTTCTTGGCGCGCATCCCGTTGAGCAGCCTGCCCTTGGCCTGTGTCTCGCTGCTTGCCACCAGCGCCCCGACATCGCCCGTGGTCACCGCCGGCCCAAAGTCGCCGTCTAACTTTGCAATTTCATAGCTGGCATCGCCGAATTCCTTTTTTATCATCTTTTTCAGGTTTTCAACCCGTTGATTGAAATTGTGTTTGAGCCTCTTGTCATTCTTTTTCGCAAACTCGTCGCTTGAAACCCCGATAATCACCTTCCTTCCTGTCTGGAACGCCCGGGACAGCAGGGCGACGTGGCCGGCGTGTATTTCGTCAAATGTGCCGCCTGTGGCAACCAGGGGGAATTCAGCCAACGCTGGTTATCATGCGGTGTGCAATATTAATTCGTAGTCTAGCCCTTTTTGAATATCTTGACCGCCTGCGGAGGGCAGACGTTTTCGCACGCCATGCAGAATATGCAGTCCTTTTCCCTGATCATGAAAGCCTTCTTGTCGGAAGCCGGGTGGCCCGGAGTTTCGAGCCATTCGTAGACGTTGAC
>CAYYYR010000043.1:0-6191 GCA_964476255.1 uncultured Nitrososphaera sp. | reverse complement strand
CGTAGACTCTGAGATAAGCGGAGTACTGGGCTTCCTGATTGGTGCAGTCGCTGCAGTGGTCTTTGGATACATTGCATACCGTGTGACCAAAACTGTGGCCCACGAAGTGAAATCCGCCTAAACCCAATTTTTTTCAATTTTAATTTTTTTCAATCGCCGGCAGCAGCTGCAAATTTCATTTTGACATCTTACTTGATAATCTTGGCTTGGCTCATATTGGACTAATGAAGCGACACCCGATGAAGTCCCTACAAGGTTTCATTGGTTCCTCTTTACCCCGGAGGCAACTTCGGTCCAAGGCAGACCGTCATAGTCGCTTATTATGTAATGCTGGCAATACTCGCCAGCACCTTGCCCAAGCAGCAAGAGCCGGCTTTCAGACCCGAATGAACACAACTATTGAGAATAAGGCCTAGTTTTTGCTGTTAAATGTACGGATAGACCCGTCTGCCTTTGGTACCGGTCAGACTGTATTTAGGCAACCTTCGTGTATCTGTTACATGAAAACTGTTTCCAGCGCTCTGCAGTTAATTCAAGACCACATCTCTGCTATCAGAGAGGAACACGACATCGATATACGAATCAGGATGCTCCATGAACTCAATAACTTACTTCCCGTTGATAAGAGGATGGAATTTCCATCGTTGTTCACTAACGCTTACATTAGAGGAGCTTTGGATGTTATCCAAGATAGGGCAATGACTCAAGTAGCATATTCATAAGCCATACTCACCTCTACGACAGGGCCTTTCAAACTCCCTGGGCTCCATGCAGGCGTCACAGTACTTTTCAATGGCTGTGACCCCTTCAACCTTGAAGAGCGCTTCATTTTCCGCGACCTTGCCGCAATGAACCCATGCGCATACCGACTTTGATGAACCGCGCACCGCTTCTCTTACCTGGTAGGGTTTTCGCACCAAGTAGAAGAGAAACTGCTACCCTAAAAGCATTGATTCAATGAAACTGACTAACGTACACTGCCGATTATCGCTTTCATACCTCTACGTACACCGTGCCGTTTTCAACCGTCACGCTGTACTTGCCAAGGTCCTTTAGCTTTTGCGGGAACCACGTCATGCTGCCGGTGGTGACGTCCCATTTTGCGCCATGCCATGGGCATTTCAGCTCCTTTCCGTTAAGCTCGCCTTCGTGGAGCTCGGCTCCTAAGTGGTTGCAGGTGTTGCCGGTGGCGTAATACTGACCTCCGACGTTTGCGACCAGTATCTCCTTGCCCCCCGCAGTCACGTGGGTCATCTTGCCTTCGCCAATTTCAGAAGCCTTGCCGACCAGTACTTTTGCCATACCCCACATCTTTTGGGCGGAGGTATTTTAATTTCACGGAGCTTGGATCATCCTTTCCGAAAATCTTGCGAGCTTTGCAACTCACTCGCCTTTGAGGAACAGCCGCAGCTTTTCCTTTGCAAGCGTGTCCACGGGCGTGAACCTCAAATGCAACCCGCAGCAGGGGCAGTGGCTGTTGCTGCATCGGAGATAGACTTCGCACCTGCGGCAGTACCTCAGCCCCCGCTGGTAGGGGTTCTGAATCCTGCCCCCGCCCGGGGCCAGCCTGACGCAAATGTTCTTGCAGGTCAAATGCTGCAAGGGCGTCATGGCTGCTTATAACCAGACAAGCACGCCGGGGAGAGGGGGAGGTACAAAATATATCTCCTGCTCCCATAGGAGGCAGCAATGCGCGCTGCCATTGTCGTTGCGCTGGCGTCCGCCGGATTCCTGGGCGGCGTGCTCGACGCCATAACCGACCTGATAGCCGAGTATGGCTACCCGGCAGTCTTTGCAGCGGCGTTTCTCGAGGTGATATTCCCGCCGATCCCAAGCGAGGTGGTCTTTCCGCTGGTGGGATTCACCGCCCAGAGCATGGGGCTCGGGCTGGAACAAGCGCTGGGCATGGCCACGGTGGGCGCGCTCGGCTCGACAGCCGGGGCGATACTGATCTATTTCGTTTCCATGAAGGTCGGGCGGGCTGCCATCGTGCGGTTTGGCAGGCGCGTCAGGGTAAGCGAGCAAGAGATCGAAAATGCAGAGAGGTGGTTCGCAAAGTACGGGCCGGCGGCGGTCTTCATCGCACGCATGATCCCCGGCATCCGCGAACTAATTTCGATCCCTGCCGGCATCGGGAAGATGAACTTTGCAAAATTCGTCGCCTATACGTTTGCCGGCTCGCTTGTGTGGTGCGTCATCCTTACGCTTGCAGGCTATTATCTCGGCGAGGCGTGGAGCAGTTTTTCAGAGCAGGCGTCGACTGCCTTTGCAATAGTCAGCATCATCGTGGTTGCCGGCATTGTCGCCGGCACCGGCGTATGGTATACCAAGCGCAGGAAGGCACCTGCAAAAAGCAGCTAGGCGGCCTTCATGAGAAGGCAGAGCAGCGCCTTTTGCGCGTGCAGCCTGTTTTCGGCTTCCGGCCACACCACTGACGACCTGCCGTCGATCACGTCGGCTGTCACTTCCATGCCGCGCTTTGCAGGCAGGCAGTGCATGAATATCGCGTCTTTTTTAGCCAGCTTCATCGTGTCGGCATTGACCTGGTACTTTGGCAGAAAGGCCGCCTCCCTCGTCGCGCGCTCGCCTTCCTTGCCTATCGACACAAGTGTGTCAGTGACCACGACGTCTGCGTCCTTTGCCGCCGCTGCCGGGTCCTCCGTTACCGCAATGTCGGCGCCCGTCTTTTTGCCCTCTGCCTTTGCGAGCCTTACCACTTCCTCAAGCGGCTCGTAGTCCTTTGGGCAGGCGGCTGTCATGCTGATGCCCGTCTTTGCGCAACCAAGCATGAGGTCGTTGCACACGTTATCGCCGTCGCCGAGCCATGCCAGGCTCAGCCCCTTTAGCTTTTTCTTGTGCTCCCGTATCGTAAGAAGATCTGCAAGTATCTGGCATGGGTGGAACGCGTCTGAAAGGCCGTTGATGACCGGGATTGAAGCATAGTCGGCTAGCGTCTGGACGTCCTTGTGGTCGTAGACCCTGGCCATTATGCAGTCGACGTACAGCGACAGCGTCTTGGCCGTGTCCTCGATCGTTTCGCCCCGGGAAAGCTGGATGTCGCTTGCGCTCAGGTAGACTGCGTCGCCGCCCAACTGGTACATGCCGACTTCAAAGCTGACCCTCGTGCGGGTCGACGGCTTTTGGAAAATCATGCAAAGCGTTTTTCCGCGCAACAGGTGGCGCGCCTTGCCGGACTTTTGCTCCCGCTTGAGCTTCCTGGCCAGCGCCAGGATCGAATCGATTTCTCGCGCGCTCAGATCTGCCATGCTGAGCACGTCTTTTTTACTTAAGGAGGTCTTCAATGTCGTCATCTGTTAGATATATTACCTTGTCATCTTGCTTGTCGGTGTCTTTATCTTCTTTGCGCTTCTTTTTCTCTTCTTTTTCCTTCTCCACCCTCTGGCGCTCTTCTTCCTCAAGTTTTGCTTTTTCTTCTCCTTCCCTTGCCTGCTCTTGTTCGCGCTTGCGCTTCTCGTCTTCTTCCTTTTTGCGATCCTCGTCGGTCTTTTTCCTGCCAAACAGGCCGAACTTGCTCTTCTTTTCCTTCGGCTCTTCGATCTTGGGTGGCAAAGGCTCCTCTTTCTTTGGCAGCGGAGACGGCGGGACGTATTCTTGCTTTGGCGCAGGTTTTGGCTCCTCGCGCATAACCGGCTTTTCTTGCACCGGCTCGTAGGACTCCACCTTTGGAGCGACGATCGCGGGGCGCGGTTGCTCTACCGGCTTAGGCGGTCGCGGCGGGAGCTCTTCCTTATCTTCGACCTTGGGCACCTCTTCCGGCGCAGCTTCGACCGGCTCTGGAGGCCGCGGCATCGACATCAGGTTCTCGACGCTCACTGCGCCGACGCTTCCGAATAACGACTCGATGAACTTGTCCGGGTCAAACGGGATAATGTCGTCGTAGCCCTGCCCGACCCCAACATGCGTGATCGGCTTTGAAGTGATGTGCGCGATTGACATTGCGGCCCCGCCCTTTGCGTCCGCGTCTATCTTGGTCAGTATCGCGCCGTCAAAGTTGGTGTACTGGAAAAACTCCCTTGCCTGGTTTATCGTGTCGTTGCCTGCAAGCGAATCTCCGATGAACAGCTTTATGTCCGGCTTGACCACCCTGACGATCTTGCCCATTTCATCCATCAGGTTCTTTGAAGTCTGCATCCTGCCGGCGGTGTCCATCAGGACGATGTCGAGGTAGTTCTTTTTGGCGTGCTCGTACGCGTCGCGGCCGACCGAGGACGGGTCAGCCCCATAACGCTGCTTTACTATCTTTAGCGAGAGCCTGTTTGTGTGCTGCTCCAACTGCTCGATTGCGCCGGCCCGATGCGTGTCGCCTGCCGCTACTACAACAGAAAACCCGGCCTTGCGCAGGAGGTTTGCGACCTTGGCGACCGTCGTGGTCTTGCCGGTCCCGTTGATGCCCAGAAATACGATTACAAACGGCCCGGCCTTGCTCTCCTTTTTCGCCTTTATCCTTTCAACCAGGTCGAGCTTGCCGGCGCGCGCAAATATCTCGGCGACTGCGGCCTGGAGTTTTGACTGGACTACCTGGGCCGCGTCCTGGCCCTTTTCAAGTTTCAGCCCGAGCAATTCCTTTTTCAGCTTTGTCGACAGGTCGTCGATGACTTCCTGCGCCACGTCGCTCTCCAAGAGCGCGATCTGCAGGTCCAAGAGCGCGTCATCAAGGACCTGATTTGTGAGCTCTTTCTGGCCGATGCCTTTTGCCGCGCTGGAAAACGCCTTTTTCAGCTTGTCAAACATAAGTTTTCAACCGAGCTGGCCGGGTTGCTGGGCAGCCCGTATCATCTGGTTGATCTGCGACTGTAGTTGATCCATGCGCATGGCCAGTTCCTGCCTCTGCGCTTCAAGCTGCCTTGCCGCCACTTCGTATTCCTTTATCCTAGATTCAACGTAATTGAGGGCGTCTTCCCTGCTCTTTTCTACCGCGACGCCGGCGCCAAGGTTCACGAGCAGCTTTTTTATCGGCGGCACCATGGTCTTGACGTAGACTCCGACCCCCATCGGCATCAGCGACTCGACTTCAGACTCCGAAGTGATGTTCTGGATCGTAGCCGAAGCCAGGCGGGCCTCTTCCATTAACCTGGTTACCGCAACCTGCCGCGTCATGACATCATTCATGTACGCTTCAAACATCCTTGACTGCTGGACCATGTCGTTGATCCTCTGCTCCATGGCAGCCATTTCATGCTGCCTGGACGGGTCGCTGGCTGAACTCATTAACCTCACTGCTCCTGTTCGATTTTTAAAGCTTTAGATTGGATCAGGTTAAACTGCTAGAATCCGTTTTAGGGCACCGGTAGACCGCAACCATACTACGGATGCCGAGAATTTAAGTTTGGCGATCCTCCCCACCTACAAGAAAATTCAATATTGTTAAAAGCGTGTAATGTGGCAAATGCATCGTGGACATTCCTGAAGAAATAACAGTTTCATTACAGGCGGACCCGGACGGCATGATAGGCAGGGAGTGCCCGAACGCCGAATGCGGCAGATACTTCAAGGTTAGTACAGATGACTTTGTAAAAGCAAGCGAACCGTCTATATTTTGCCCGTACTGCAAGCAGGAAGGAGACAAGAACGATTTCATAACCAAGGATCAGGAGGAGTATATGATGTCCATCGTGACAAAGACGATCACGGAATCCATAGTCGACTACTTGAAGCCCGATACGGGGAAGCGCGACCTCGGGATGGGCATGTCACTGTCGATAACGCTTGAGACTGAGATTCCAGAGATCAAGGAATACGCGGAGAAAAAACTAAAGCGCACTATAAACTGTCAAGCGTGCAACAACTCTTTTGCAGTCATTGGACCTTCATACTTCTGTCCCTTCCATGGCGACCGAAACCCGCTGACGGTCTATAAAGAGAACGTCGACTCAATCAGGACATACCTGAATCTGGAACAGCTAGTCGGCGTCGACGCATGGCAAAAAATAACCGAGCACCTCGGCCCATCGCAGTTTATTGAAAAGACGCTTGAAAATGCAGTCACTGCATACGAAACATTCTGCAAGACGAAGTATGGCATCAAGAAGGCAGCCACAACACCTGGCACAACCAAAGAGGATCACATATCAAGAATCAAGAATGCGTTCCAGAATCTTGACAGAGGTGACGGTATATTCTATACGGAGTTTGGCTTCAGTTGCCTTGCAACATTAACGCCAGCAGAAGCA
>CAYYYR010000042.1:0-19310 GCA_964476255.1 uncultured Nitrososphaera sp. | reverse complement strand
CGGTCTTCGGAACCGCAGGCCAAGGGATCGAAGCCCTTCGGGCCCGCTCTCAATAATCTTATGTAAGAATCCAATCAGCCTTTTAAATCGGATGTTGTGGCAGGCTTGCCAATGTCGTCAACCACAACTGCGCCGTTCAAGTGCAACGCGTGCGGCATGACGTTTAACACACAGGAAGACCTTAACTCGCACAACACTCAGGCGCATCAGGAAGCAACGAGGCAGCAGCCATAAAACAATTACAGGCCGTCCCTGTAATTTTCCCCTATTTGTCTACCTGCAGGTCTGAAAGGAGCCTGTCGATGTTTGTTATCGGCCTGTTGTCCTTGTCTGCTATCGCCTGCGCCGACGGCGAGTTTTCAAGGTAGTCAGGAATCCTTGCCGCGATCCTCTCCTGGTAGGTTGGCACGTGCTCGTTCTGGTAGAATATCCCTATCGGGATCTTGTCGCCCCACTCGTTTGACTTTTCAATCACCTGCGCCATCTTTGCGTTTATCTCGCTCGGATCGTGTACCACGCCGTCGTAGCCTGTCTCTTCCAGCTTGTAGATCCTCGGCATCGCCTTGTGCGTTTCCGAGTCGACGTTGTCAAGCCCCTGGAACCACTCCTTTGTGTTGATGTCGTTGTACGTCGGGCACGGCTGCTGCACGTCAATGAACGCCAAGCCCTTGTGCGCGACCGCCTTCTTTATCAGGTCCTTCAAATGGCGGACGTCGTACGAGTAACCGCGAGCAAGGAAGGTAAAGCCGGCGACAAGCCCCAGCGCTATCGGGTTGACCGAGTTGTTGACGTTTGGCTGTGGCAATGATTTCGTCTTCATGCCCAGCTTCAGCGTCGGTGACGCCTGCCCCTTCGTCAGGCCGTAGACTGCGTTGTTGAATATGATGTAGACCATGTCGACGTTCCTGCGGCCCGCGCTCACAAAATGGCCGGCCCCGATGCCCAGCCCGTCGCCGTCGCCGCCTACAGCGATCATCTCAAGGTCCGGGTTCGCGAGCTTTGCGCCCTGCGCGAACGGCAGCACTCTGCCGTGCAGCGTGTGGATGCCGTACGTCTTGATGAAATGCGGGGTCTTGCCCGAGCAGCCGATGCCGGAAAATATCGTGGCCTTGTACGGCTGGACCTGCATGTCTGCCAGCGCCATCTGGATCGCGTTCAGTATCCCGAAATCACCGCAGCCAGGACACCAGTCGTTGTGCACGTCCGTCTTATAGTCTGATAACTTAAGCGCCACTTTTCAGCACCTGCCTCCTTGGAGCATCTCCGCTCTTTATCCGCTTTACGGCATTATAAACTTCGTCAAGCGACATCGACCTGCCGTTGAACTTTACAATCTGGTAGTCGGCTTCGATGCCGGTGTGCTGGCGCACAAGCAAGCCCAGCTGGCCGCTGTAGTTCATCTCGATGTCAACTATTGTCTTGCAGCCCTTCAGCATCGACTTTACCATCTCCGCCGGGAACGGGCTCATGAGCCGGACCTGCACGAACTTTATCATTATCCCTTCGGCCGCCAGCTTCTCCATCGCGTCCAGCACGGCGCCCTTTGTCGAGCCCCAGCTGATGATTGCAATGTCGCCGCTGCCGTATGCCACAGCCTTGTCCTCGTCGGGTATTTCCTTCAACGCGACACCCAGCTTGCTCATCCTCTTGTCCATCATCTGCACCCTCAGCTCCGGATCCTCTGTGATGTGGCCCTCTTCGGTGTGCTCGTCGCCCGTGTTCCAGAAAATCGCGTCTTTCGTGCCCAGCACCACCCTTGGGCTTATCGGGTTGTCTGACAGCTTGAAGCGGAGGTAGTTGCCGGCCGCCCCCTTGTCCTTGTCAGTCACCAGCTTTACAATCGAGCCCCTGTCGATCCCGACTTTCTTCTGGTCGAAATTCTTGCATGTGGTGACGCTGTTTGCTATCGCCTTGTCCAGCATGTGTATCACCGGCATCTGGTAGCGGTCTGCAAAGTTGAACACCTTGATCGTGTCGTAAAAGCTCTCTTCTATGTCGCCGGACGCAAGCACTATCCTCGGGAACTCGCCGTGGCCGGCGTTTACCGCAAAGATGAGGTCGCCCTGCTCGTGGCGCGTCGGGAGACCCGTCGAAGGACCTGCGCGCTGGTAGAGCGAAACGACTAGGGGCACTTCGTTGATGCCTGCCCAGCCAAGCGCCTCCGCCATAAGCGAAAACCCCGGGCCGGACGTGGCAGTCGCAGAGCGGGCGCCGGTCAGCGCGCTCCCGATCGCCATCGCGATGGCGGCAATCTCGTCTTCAGTCTGCACGACCACCGTCGAGCCCTTTTTGCCAGAATCGTTGAGGTCCAGGATCTCGTTTGCCTCCAGGAACTCGCTGTCGTCTGAAGCCGGCGTGATCGGATAGTATGTCTGGAACCGGCAGCCGGCGACCATCTTGCCAAGCGCAGACGACTGGCTCCCCTGCGCGATTATCATGTCCTTGCCGGTGGGCTTTGTCTTTAGCCTGTAGGCAAAGCTGCTGCCCGCAAATTTCGCCTTTGCGTAGTTGTAGACTTGCGCGGACGCGCTGACGTTCAGGTCGGCTACTTTTTTCTTTGCGCGGAAGATGAACCGGATCGCCCTTGCTAGCACTTCGCTGTCAAAGTCCAGGATTGCCATCGAGGCAGACAGCGCCATCACGTTTACCATCCTCGTCAGCTTGCTGAGCGCAGGGTCGTTTGCCTTTTGCGCAAACTCTTGCAATAGTTGGAAGAACGGCACCGGGAACAATATCACGCCGCGGTTTTTTGCGTGGTCCAGCGCGCCCTGAATGGAGAGGGCAAGGCCTGCCTTTTCAAGCGTCTTTGTTATCCGCACGGCCGCAGGGTCGTCGACGGTCGGCACTTCTGCAAGCAGAGCATTGGCAACGTCAGAATCGTAGATTATCGCGCCGCCCGGCGTCACGTCCTCAAAGTGGCGGAAGATGGTTTCGGCGTCAAACGACGCGAGCACGTTTATTTCGTTCAGGTGCGAGTGTATGGGCCGTTCGCTCACCCTCACTGTAAAGTAGCTGTGCTCGCCCTTGATGTTGGAGTAGTATTCCCTCTTGCCAAAGATGTCTAGCCCGCCGGCCGCGCAGGCGCGGGAAAATATGTTTGCGGCAGAGTCGACGCCGCTTCCCTGAGCTCCGCCGATCACCCAGCTCAAGGAGTTTGTTGTTGCTTTTTCCAACGTGGATTTCTTCACATGCCCTTCTTTTAATGCTTTAGAGCTAGCCGCCCGTCGCGGCGTCGTAGAGGCAGCATTCGCACGAGTCCTTCTGGCCACAGTAGGGGCAGACGCACATGCAGACGTCGATGTGGTTGCCGCAATGCTCGCAAGTCACTTCTTCGGAGCTGCCTGCCATCAGAGATGTTCCGCAGGTAAACTAATTATACTTTGTTACCTGACAGTGACCGATTTCGCAAGGTTGCGCGGAAAGTCCGGGTCCGCGTTGTTGTGCAGCGCAAGATAGTAGGAGAACAGCTGGAGCGGAATGATCTCTACCAGCGGGTACAGCAGCTCGTTGTCCATCCTGGGCATCTCGATCATGGCGTCGTAGACGTCGTTTGGAATGTTGGAGATGCCGATTATCTTGGCGCCCCTCGCCTTCACCTCGTGTGCGCTGGAGAGCGTGTCGCCGTAGGTCTTGTCGTCCGGGTTGAGCACAAACACCACCGCGTTCTTGTCCATGAGCGCGAGCGGCCCGTGCTTTAGCTCGCCGGCCGCGATGCCTTCGGCGTGGACGTAGGCGAGCTCTTTCATCTTGAGCGCGCCTTCAAGCGCTATTGGAAAGTGGATCGACCTGCCAAGCAGGTAGATGTCGTTCACCTTTGGCATAGTCATGTTCACCAGCCGCTCGATGCCGACGCTGCCTGCGAGCATCTTGGCTATCTTTTCTGAAACGACGTCCCGGTCAAAGCCGACCCTTCCCCCGCTTATGCGATCGATTATCGCGTATGCAAGCGACACCTGGCCGGTAAAGCTCTTTGTCGCAGCGACGCCTATCTCCGGCCCGGAGTTTATTGTGAGCGAAACGTCTGCCGTCCTTGCAACCGACGACGTCGGGACGTTGACTATTGACAGTATCTTTGCGCCCGCTGCCCTTGCTAGCTTGATGGCCGAGAGCACGTCCGCCGTCTCGCCGCTCTGCGAAATCGCGACTACCACCGTGTCCCTGTCGAACGAGTCCATGTTATACTGGAACTCGCTTGCCATCACCGGCTCGAACCTCTTTTTTAGAAGGCGCGAGCCAAGCGTCGACGCGATGAGCGACGTATGGTAGCTGGTGCCGCTGCCAGTGACAATGATGTTTCCGGCGCTTGCAATCGCGTCGCAGAACGCCTTTATCTTGTGCTCCTCCTGCAGGGTCGCGGCCTTGATTCTTGTCCTCTGCTCAAATATCTCCTTGATGGTGTAGTGCGCAAACTCGCCCTTGTTGATGTCGGCCAGCTCCCACGCGACTTTTGTCACGGCCCTTGCCACCGGCTCGCCGCCGAAATTAAAGATGTCGATGCCGGCCTCGTCGATCACCGCGATGTCGCGGTTGTCAAGAAACATCGCCTGATCAGTGTGCCGCAGAAAGCCAAGCACGTCGCTTGAAGCGTAGTGCGCGTTGTCTGAAATCCCTATTACAAGCGGCTCGTCGAGGCGCGCGCACGCAAGAGTCCCGCTTGCAAACATGGCGACAAACGCGTACGACCCGTCCAGCCGCTTCACGGTTTCAATCATTGCCGCCTTGACGTCCCCGATCGCGCTGTAGTGGTCTTCGAGCAGGTGCGCAATGACTTCGGTGTCGGTCTCGCTCCTGAACTTATGGCCTCTTTTCATCAGTTCTGCCTTGAGCGGCAGATAGTTTTCAATGATGCCGTTATGCACGACCGCGATGTCGTTTGTGCAGCAGGAGTGCGGGTGGGCGTTGTAGTCGGTTACGCCTCCGTGCGTGGCCCACCTCGTATGGCCTATGCCCACAAGTCCTTCCATCTCTGCAAGGTTCAGGTTATTGTTGACCTGGTTCACCTTGCCGATGCCTTTTCTTACCGAAATCTTGTTAGTTGAAAGGGTGGCGACTCCGACGCTGTCATAGCCCCGGTATTCCATTCTCTTGAGGCTGTCGACCAGCGCGGGCGCGACAGCATTCTTGCTAATAATGCCGATGATAGAACACATTTCATTGAATGACTGAACAGTGGACTTTTATCGATTGAGTATTTGTACTCTGGGCTTATCTGACTGAAAAATCAAAGCGCATTTTTTCCACGTCGCGTCGAGGGTAAAATTCTTCAATGCGCAAAATGTAGCGCAACTCCAGAACCTGTTTTCCTTAGAATCAAACGTAAGACGCCAACGCACGAATTTTGCTTCCGGGTTATTACGCCCGGGTATTTGGTTTGAGTGTATTGTCAGACCATTCCGGGCCGGACGGCGAGCGGTGCTCGTCATGCGGCAACCCGCCAATCACGGATAACTTCACCGGCGAGATCGTGTGCAGCTCGTGCGGCATAGTCCTTAAGGAGAAGGTCGAGACGCTGTCGCCGGAGTGGAGGTCGTTTTCCCCTGCCGACTACAGGTCGAGGGGAGGATTCCCGTCTTCGCTGCTTATGCACGACACCGGTCTCTCCACCTACATCGGCACGGCGGCCGCGCCCGCGCCGGACCAGCAGTCCGGGGACTCTGAAAATTCCAATGGAAATAATTCCGTTTACGTGCACCGCGCCTCCCGCCCGATCCCGGTGAACAGGCTGCGCAAGCTGAACGCCATGTCCGTTTCAAGCGCGCCGATTTCAAGGAACCTCAAAAAGGCGACGTGGGAGATAAACCGGATGTGCAGCAGCCTCGGGCTCGCGTGGCAGGTGGCGGAGAGGTCCGCGTACTTCTACAGAAAGTCGCTGCAAAAGAGCCTGATAAAGGGCAGGTCGATCTCGGGGTTTGTAGCCGCTTCGATCTACCTTGCGTGCAAGGAAAGGATGATACCCCGGACCATAGACGAGGTCTGCAGGGCTGCCGGAGTCGACCGGCCCTTTGCCACGCACTGCTACAAGATCCTGATAGGCGAGATGCACATCGAGCCCCCGCTCACCGACCCGTTTCGGAACATCGCCAAGATCTCTGCCAGGGCAGGCGTCGAAGAGCGCGTGTCCAGGAGGGCCAGGGAGATCCTGTCTTCAGTAGCAAGCCACACCGCGGTGACGGGCAAGAACCCGCTGGTCCTGGCTGCGGCCGCATTGTACCTGGCGACGGTTGAGCACAGGCTGAACGTGACCAAGACCGTGATCGCAGACGCGGCCGAAGTCAGCACCATTTCGCTCCGCAAGAGGCTGGCAGACATTACGCGCGCGGTCCAAGACGTCAGTCGGAAATAAGGCCCGCCCGCGCAAGCAGAAACACCGCAAGTAGGGTCAGGGCAGGCAGCAGGAACTTCTCTCTGCATTCCGCCCTTTCCTTCTGCATGCTCCCGCGGCGCAGGTTTTCCTTTTACCAGCTGCAGAATTTTCTTACTGGGTGGCGCAGCCTGCAGACGCCATCACGCTCCTCATCTGGAGCTCTAGCAGGCCCGCGAGCGGCCCGGCCTCAAGCACAGAGTCGGCCACCTGTTGCCGGTAGTCCGGGCAGCTCGTAAAGATCCCGGCGCCAAGCTTGTCCGCAAGCAGGTTGCCATAGTATGCAGTTGCTTTGACATCCCCGGCCAAGCTTGCTTCCCTGACCTGAGAGCCGTCGTCCCACCGCTCAAACCCGTAATACTCGGAGCTTGACGCGGCTATTGAATACTGGCCCGGCGGCAGGCGCAGGCTGAGCGGCGTAAAGCCCTCGGCCGCGACGTCCCCTCCACTGCGGACTGTCAAGTGCATGCCCCTGACGCTGTTGCCGAGGTTGTCGTAGCTTTCAACGCGCAGGTCGGCAAGCTCGTTCCGGTACACCGCGACCAGCTCGGCGGCGCCGGCCAGAGTTACGCTATGGTAGGGCGACGTCTCGCCGTCCTGCCAGTTTGAAAAGACAAAGCTCTGGTAGTTCCCCGCGCCGACTTCGTAGGTCCCTTCCGGCAGCAGGAACCGAGCAGGGCTAAATCCGGTGATGACCACCCTGTCGTTTCTCTTGACCTCCATCCAGAGCCCCCTTATCTCGGCGCCTTCCGAGTTGACGGTCCGGACCTGCAGCTCCCGGAGCTTTGTCCCTGAAACGGCGTGGTCTTCAAGCGCCTCCTGGTATTCCTCGAACCACGGCTCAAGCGCCGTGTACTTGCTGGTCGAAAAGTGGTAGCCTATCCCGCCCTGCCACGCCTCTATTGTGTCTCTTGCGGCCGACTCCTCGTCAACCCTGTAGCCCATCACGTTTGCAATGTCGTTGCTAGAGATCCCCATGAAGCGTGTCGCGGAGTACTTGGAAAACCAGTCGATGTGGGACGCAAGGCGCCACTGGTGCTCAAACGAAAGGATGTCGCTCACCGACATGACCTTCTCGTTGACCAGTATTGTGCCCGGGTTGGCGATGACCATCCTTTCGCTGCCAAACGACTTTGTATAGTCATAGATCTCCCTGTAGTGGTCGACCTGCCAGCTGTAGTGCAGCGTAGCGACCTCGTCGAGGAACACGCCGTCGACGCCGTTGTCAAGGCCGGTCTTCATTTCCTCCAGAACATTGTCGAGATCCCTGTCGCCGTTGCCGGTGGCGACGTACACCAAGACCTTGATGCCTGCGGCGTGGAACCTGTCCACCACTTCCGGCTTCAGGTTTACCTGGCCGGTCGAGGTGTGGTACGGGCTGATGACAAACTCGGGCCTTGCTGCGACGATCTTTTCGATCTCTTGGCCCATCTCGCCTCTGCCGTCAGAGTACCAGCCGTAATAGATGACAAACTTTCTGTATGTCGTCGCCCCCTGCTCTGGCGCGGCGGCGATCACGGTGGACGATGAAAGAAACGACAGGAAGATCATGGCCAGGAATCCTTTTAATTTCAACTACCAGTAGCTTCCAACTTTTGAGCTTATTTAAGACGGGAGGAACTGTGTTGCAGAAAATTGTCTGCTGGACATGCTTTTATTCAGAGGCCGCCATATTACACCGGTGAGGGTCTTTAGCTTCAGGTGCCCCGCGTGCGGCTACCAGTCGAGGCACATGTTGGGGACGCCGGACATGGACCAGATCCTGACCGACGTCAACACCGAGTTTGCGCAATACAAGCTGTTCGTGTGCAAAAAGGAGAAAAAGTTCGTCCACGCGGACTTGCAGGACGCGCATTTTGAAGGCAGGTGCCCGTCTGACGCAAGCGAGCTTGAAGAGGTGCAAGACCCCCGGGAGGCAAAGTGTCCCCAATGCGGCAAGGAGCTGGAGATCGGGGAGATCAAGCCACTGGCGACTGACAGCTCGGCAGAATAATATTATATCCTTCCCTTCCTAGAAACCTCAGGCAATGGCGCTGAATCTCGCTCAAAAGATAATATCGGCCCACCTGGCGGACGGTAGGATGGAGCCGGGCCATGAAATAGGCTTGAATGTAGACCGCGTGCTCATGCAGGACGCCACCGGCACCATGGCGTGCCTCCAGTTCGAGGCGATGGGCATGCCGCGAGTAAAGGTTGAGCACGCCGCAATCTATGTCGATCACAACATCCTGCAGACGGGTTTTGAAAACGGCGACGACCACCGCTTTTTGCAGACTTTTGCATCAAAGTACGGCATCCACTACAGCAAGCCGGGCAACGGCATCTGCCACCAGGTGAACCTTGAGCGGTTCTCCATCCCGGGCAAGTTATTGATAGGCTCTGACAGCCACACCCCGACTGCAGGCGGAGCAGGCATGATGGCGATAGGAGTAGGCGGACTCGACGTCGCGGTGGCCATGGCCGGCGCGCCGTTCTACACAAAGATGCCCAAGATCGTCGGCGTGAAATTGACAGGCAGGCTCAGGCCGTGGGTCACCGCCAAGGACGTCATACTTGAAATGCTGCGCAGGCTCACCGTCAAGGGAGGCGTCGGCAGGGTCTTTGAATACTATGGAGAGGGCATCAAGAGCCTGGGCGTGCCGCAGCGGGGCACGATATGCAACATGGGGGCCGAGCTTGGCACCACCACTTCGCTGTTCGAGTCCGACGAGATCACGCAGGACTACATGGTGCGGCAGGGTAGGCCGCAGGATTACCGGCGCGTTTCTGCTGACGCGGGCTGCAAGTACGACGAAGATATGGAGATAAACCTGAGCGAGCTCGAGCCCATGATAGCGCTGCCGGGATCGCCCGACGCGATTCACAAGGTCCGCGACGTGCAGGGCCAGGACGTGCATCAGGTGCTCATCGGCTCGTGCACAAACTCTAGCTATGTGGAGATGATGACAGTCGCGCACGTGCTCAAGGGCAAGAAGGTGCACCCAAACGTCACGATGGCGATCAACCCCGGCTCAAAGCAGGTGCTGGAGACGGTGGCCCGCGACGGCTCTATCTACAACATCATTGCGTCCGGAGCGCGCCTGCTGGAGAGCGGCTGCCAGGGCTGCATCGGAATGGGATCTGCGCCGGGCACCGACTGGGTCTCCATTCGCTCGTTCAACCGCAACTGGCCGGGAAGGAGCGGGACAAAGGACGACAAGGTCTACCTTACGTCGCCAGAAGTGTGCGTGGCGTGCGCCGTAACGGGCAAGATAACCGACCCCCGCGACCTCGGCGAGTACCCGGACATCCCGTGGCCCGAGCATTTTGTCATTGACGATTCCGGCATAGTGCCTCCGGCGGCAGCGCAGTTCGCCGACAGCCTCGAGGTTTCCAGGGGGCCCAACATACGGCCGCTCCCGCTGCGCCAGCCGACGGAATCTGTATTGCAGGGCGAAGTGCTGATCAGAGTCGGCGACAACATCAGCACCGACGCGATCATGCCGGCGGGCGCCAAGATACTGCCCCTCAGAAGCAACGTTCCGGCGATAAGCGAATACGTGTTTTACTGGCTCGACCCCGACTTTGCAAAGAGGGCCCGGGAAAAGCACGGCGGCTTTATCGTCGGCGGCGAGAACTACGGGCAAGGCTCCAGCAGGGAGCACGCGGCCCTTGCGCCGATGTACCTGGGCGTCAAGGGGGTGATCGCAAAGTCGTTTGCGAGAATCCACAGGGCAAACCTCATCAACTTTGGCATAATCCCATTCGAGTTCCAGAACAGCTCCGACTTTGACCTGCTGGAACAGGGCGCGCCTGTGACGATAGAAAACGTGGTAGTCAGCCTAAAGCAGGGCGGCAAGACCATGGAAGCGATAGCGGGCAAGGGCAAGGTAACGCTCAAGGTCGACCTGACCCCAAGGCAGAGGGACATCCTCTTGGCGGGCGGCCTGCTCAACTACATCAGGACAACCCAGCAGCAGAGATCGTAATGGTCAACAAGTTCCTTTTAGCTATTGCAGGCGCCGTCGCGGCGATGGCCGTGCTTTTGCTGGTGCCGAGCTTTAACTCTTCCCCGGAACAGCAGCAGGACCTGAGCATCGAATACAGCAGGCAGAACCTTACTAGGCTGGAAGACGGAAGATTAGTTGCAGCAAGCGCAGAAGATCTGGCGATCAGGCCCGATCGCTCTGCCGTTTACCGCAACCTGACCGGCGGATCTGACATAAAGCAGTTCACAATAAGCAGCGAAGAAATGAACAGCCTGAAAGGCCTAGTGATAACGACTGGCTTTATGCAGGTTGATGGGGCCGACTACCCGCAAAAGGAAGGGCTTGGTAACCTGACAAAGTACACGCTAATGCTGAGGTCCGGTGCTGATTCTAAAACCATCACGTGGGTCAACCTCGAAGCCTCTCAGGGCGCGGTCCCGTCCCTAGTAAGGAACATCGGGGCGCAGCTGGACGCCATCATTGAAAGGCGCGCCTGACAGAAAATATATAGAGCATTCGAGCGGATGAGTTGTATATAATGACGATTAGCCTCGTGGCCACCGAGCCAAAACCAAAGGGCGTCAGGGTAGAGATTGTAGAGAATGCCCGCACGGTTCGCGGGACCACTCTGCTAAAGCGCGGCTTTGCGCACATGTGCAAGCACGGAGTCGTGATGGACGTGACAAACGTCGAGCAGGCCGTGATCGCGGAGGAGGCCGGCGCAGTCGCAGTCATGGTCCTTGACAAGCTGCCTTACGACGTCAGGAAGGCCGGCGGTGTGGCAAGGACCGCGAGCATCAAGGTAATACAGGAGATAATGGACACTGTCACGATTCCCATGATGGCGAAATGCAGGATTGGCCACACCGACGAAGCAAAGGTGCTAGAAGTCACCGGAGTCGACATGATCGACGAAAGCGAAGTGCTGACGCCGGCGGACGAAGAGCGCCACATCTGGAAGTGGGACTTCACCACCCCGTTTGTCAACGGCGGCAGGAACCTTGGAGAAGCGCTGCGCAGGATCGAAGAAGGCTGCGCGATGATAAGGACAAAGGGCGAGCCGGGCACCGGCAACGTGGCCGAGGCAGTCACGCACATTCGTATGGTCAACAGCGAGGTGCGCAAATTGCGATCGCTCTACCAGGATAACGATAAACAGGAGCTGATGAAGGCCGCGCGCGAGTTGAAAGTGTCGTACGCGATGGTCGAAGAGACGGGGCGCCTTGGGCGGCTGCCGGTTGTCAATTTCGCGGCAGGCGGCATCACGACTCCGGCCGACGCGGCGCTGCTCATGAATCTCGGCTGCGACGGCGTGTTCGTCGGATCCGGCATTTTCAAGTCAGACGACCCGGCACAGCGGGCGAGGGCGGTGGTGCTTGCGACGACGTTCTACGACGACGCCAAGATAGTGATGGAGGCGCAAAAGATGGTCGACGAGAAAAAGTCGCTGCTTGGCATGGACACCAAGAACCTAGAGCTTCGCATGCAGGAAAGGGGCCAGCACGCTTGAGCAGCAGAAAGAAATCGATCACAATAGGAGTTTTAGGCTTTCAGGGCGACATTGAAGAGAATATCGCGGCGACAAAGCAGGCGTTCCGCGAGATGCAGGTCGAAGGCAGCGTCGAGCTGGTGCGTTATCCCGAAGAAGTGGAAAAGGTGGACGGCCTTATACTGCCGGGAGGCGAGAGCACGGTGCAGAGCACGCTTGCGGCCATACAGCGATCGCTGCCTGTCATAAAGAAGCGCATCTCTGAGGGGATGCCCGTGATGGGCACGTGCGCGGGCATGATCATGCTCTCCCGCAGGGCGTTTGACAGGGTGGTAGGCGACACGAAACAAAAGCTGATGGGCAACCTAGACATTGTGATAGAGCGCAACGCCTTTGGTAGGCAGGGTGACTCGTTTGAAGTAGACCTTTCAATAAACATGCTCGGCAAGGAGGCGTTCAAGGGGGTCTTCATCAGGGCCCCGGCGGTCAGCGAGGTAGGCAAGGACGTCGAGGTGATTGCCAAGCTGAACAGCAAGGTGGTGGCGGTCAGGCAAAAGAACATCATCGGGACCGCGTTCCACCCCGAGCTCTCGGGCGACTCTAGGATGCACAAGCACCTCGTCAAGATGGCGCTCGACTACAAGCACTAGAACGACTCCGGATGTTCTACAGTACCTTGACATGTTCCTCTTGCCAATGCTCAGGACCTGCAAACTGCACGTCCGGGCACTCGCGGTAAGGCAGCCCTACGACCGCTAAGACATCGTTGACAGGGTCATGATGCACATTAGCAAGATGAAGGACTAGCCCGCGAAAAAGAACGCGATCGCGATAATTACATAGACTGCCGTCAGCATCACGCCTTCAAACCAGTTGCTCCTGCCGTCGCGCACGATCAGGTTCAGGATTATCGCGGCAAGAAAGATCACCGCCAGCTCTAGCATCGTGAACACGAGTGTGAAGGGCTGGCCGAGCGCGATTCCGGTAAAGACCAGGATCGGGACAACGAACAACGCGATCTGCGTGCCCGAGCCGGCTGCAATCCCGATCGACAGCTCCATCTTGCCCTTCCTTGCCAGCATGATCGCGCTGCTGTGTTCTGCAGCGTTGCCGACAATTCCTACAATGATTGCGCCGACAAACAGCTCGCCAAAGCCGAGATCTTCGCCCGTCTGCGCCACCGAGCCCACGAGTATCTCGCTCACGACGATGACGCCGGCCATGCTGGCGGCAAGCAGCAGGAACGACTTTTTCTTGCTCCAGTGGTTGTGGTGATCGTGGCTTTGTTGCGGCGCGCCCTCGACTGTCTCCGGCTCTTTGGCGTGGACGAACAGGTGCTTGTGCGTAAAGAAGGTGAACACTAATCCAAGGACGTAGACGATTATCAGTATGACTGCAAGCGAATCGCTCAGCAGCTGCACGCTCTGGCCGTTTTCTTGGCCCGCCAGCACCGTGACCACCAGTATTGTCGGGACGGCGAGGCCGATTATAGCAATGAACAGCATCGACGACTGGATGCCGATGTTCTCCCTGCTAAAGCGCTGCTCCTTGAACTTGAAGCCGCCGACCATGACGCTCAGGCCTAATATCAGGAGGATGTTGCCGATTATCGCGCCCGTGATCGACGCCTTGACGAGGTCGATCAGCCCCGCGCTGATGGCGACGACAGCGATAATGATTTCGGCCGCGTTGCCAAACGTGACGTTCAGGAGCGACCCGGTGGTTGCGCCATAGTGGGTTGCTAGGTGCTCGGTAGAGTCGCCTATCAGCTTTGCCAGCGGGATCAGGGCTATTGCCGCGACCACGAACAGGACGATGTGGTCGGCGTGGGCGAACTCTAGCGCGGCCACTATCGGAGCGAATATGAGCAGGAAAAAGATGGCCGATGATTTTGTTAGCTTGACTGACTTGAGCAACTCCGACTTTCCATAATCTGTTGCCCATCATGCTTTAATTGTTTTTACCGGTTCTCCTGCATCATCCCAAATACGTTCCCTTCCGTATCCTGAAACAGGGCGAAAAAGCCGATGCCGGGTATCTCGGTCTTGGGCATCAAGAGCTTGCCGCTGTTCGAGGAGATCTTGCCAGAGTATTCGTCGACAGAAGAGACGTCGATCACGTTTCTTATCGCGGGAAGGTTGTTGCTCTTTTTCATCAGGCCGCCGTCTATTCCCCGCTCGCCGCCATTGCCTGTCTTGACAAGCCAGTATTCCATCGGGCCGTCTCACTTGTCGAACTGCCACCCAAAGACCTCCTTGTAAAACTTCATTGCGCGGTCAGGGCTGTCTGCGGGAACTTCAAAGAAAGTGACTCTCGGCATGTCGGAGGATCGGCTAGAGCATATTTAAGAAATAGGTCTGATGGTTCCGATAAAGTTTACGATTAGGTGCGGGGGGTGGGATTTCCGCTTGTTTTTACTAGTAAGTCAACGTTCGAGTCCAGAGGGATCTAGACCTAGTTCGAATGGGATTCGGCCTTCTTTGAATTCTGAATGCAGAGCCGAGGAATAAGCAACCGAAAAAGCTCTTGAATGAGATCACCAGATATTTCTCGGGACAATAAAATGAATAGTCATGACTTTTAGGATTCAATTGGGCTTCAAATGGATTCAGCACACGGTAATCCTTATTATAAAGCCTAAGTATGATCAGATTTTGATGAAGATCCTGTTCCTTTCGGCTAATCCCAAGGACACGAAGCCTCTTGACTTAATAGGTGAGTGCAATATGATCGAGGATAAGGTGAAGTCTACGCGCTTTGCAAACGAGTTTGAATTTAAACAGCGCCACGAAACTTCGCTTGCTCGTCTACAGGGTTATCTATTAGAATTTAATCCTCAGATTGTGCATTTTTCTGGCCACGGAACCGAGCAGGGCACACTTGTTTTCCAAGACGTGCAGGGCAGCGGAGAGGAAGCGACAATAAGGGCCGTCGCCAACTTGTTCAAAACTCTGAATGATCGCAATATTCCAGAAGATGAAAAGATAAAGGTCGTAGTTCTGAACGCTTGTTTTTCCAAGCCGCAAGCCGAAGCCATCTCCCGGTATGTCGACTTTGTTGTAGGAATGAAGAACGCCGTTTATGATGACGCTGCGAAAGTTTTTGCTGAGAGCTTCTACCAGGCTATAGGTTATGGCGAGAGTGTGCGGACTGCCTTAGAGCTTGGCAAGAACCAAGTAGAATTACTCAGTATACCGGGCCAGGATTTGCCAAAATTGGAGGTCAAGAAGATGGCAGATCCTTCAAAGCCGCTTTTGAACGGACGAGCCAGATCAGTATCAAGCAAGCAGGCAGAAGAGGCCCTCATTGCGTTGAGCAAGATCTTTGAAAAGGTGGATAGCATAGGGGTCCAAACACGACAGGTAGACGCGGGCCTCACGAGAGGCAGCCAACGGGGAGGTCCACCTGAAGGCAAGGCGGATAAGCCTGGCAAAGTGTTGTATATTACGCAAATAAGGCGGGGAGTAATAGAAGCAATCACGGCTGAACAGCTGGCCCAGCGGCTTTCGCCCCAAGACCTTCAATTGATCAAAACACTTGAAGCATCTATGGATAACCGCTACAAGATATGGTCTGCAGTCTACCCAAAGTTCAGCATTGAGGTTAATCCTATTGCAAAATCCCAACTAGAGCTTCAGCTAGATGACACTTTGAAGCAAATGTGCTCGGAATACCAGCACATTTTAGGCTTCATCAAGAAGTGTGGATACCGACTAAACGATCATTACAACCACGTTGACTATATCTGCAAGAATAAGATGTCATTTTGAAGGGCACCGATCATCGACTAGACCTGCTCTTCATACGATTAGTTTATCCTTAAATGCCTAAAAATGTAATGTGGATCGATTATTTCGTAATAGTACTTGGCATGACCTTGAATTTGTTTGTTGATACTTGATATAATTTTGACTTAGAGAACAATATATATGACATACTTCTCTCAATATCCCTTGAATTCTGCAGAGACAGAAATACTATTTATTGGACTAGGGCCGTTGCCGCCAAGATCGGCAGAATCTAAGCAACGCGAGATTCCCGATAATTGGTTTTCTATTCTTGAAAGTGCATTCATGAAGCGGTACCTGTCAACTGAAGAAGAAAAGCGTCTGTACGGCGATCCTGAAAGGGGCGCGACTTTGGAGCAAACTTGTCTAAGTTTCGGTGCTTGAAAACCATTGCATATGGGTCACTTGCCAAGTTACGGACTACCTCTCATATAGACGAACGACCACAGTGGCAGAGTCCATCACATCATCAAGGGTCCCGTAAAATCAAGATTGACGCCGGGTGGCTTTGAAGCCACCCCCAATTGGCTGTAGCCTGTGTGTTCGCACCCTACGTAGGATTGAGTTCTTCTGGACCCATGATCTTTTCGGAGGTTATTCGCAGAGAATGCTATTCAAAATTGAACGTCGCCAGGGATTACACCCTGATTTTGACCAGCCACAAAGTGAAGGATCAAACCAACCTAATTGTAACGTATCGCTAGCGCGATTGCAATTCGCCTAAAAGAATACTTATGTATGTGGCTCCTGCAGGTTCTACCGTGACGGCAATTACATATCAAGACTTTGAAGTTGCTCTAATTGGAGATGAAGCAACCAAACGGTGGTATACTTGGGCTTCATTTGATAACTCACGTGCTACAGGCTCATTTAATTTGGAGATCACTTGGTTTACCAAGCTCCTCACAGACCTTGAACGAAATAATCTAAATGGGATTGAATTAAGGACCGCAGGTGAGCAAATCTTCAAGTCCCTCTTTCAAGGAAGGGTAGGTTCTCTCTTTACGTTTGCCCGCAGCAAAGTATCCCAGAATTCTGGCCTGAGAATCCGTATTGTTATTTCTTCCGGTATTCTTAGCAGATTGCCATGGGAATTTCTTTATGACGATAAATTCATTGCAATTTATTCGAACACGCCAATCGTTAGGTCGGTCCCAGATGCTCTAGTTGATAGAAACAAGCGTATTATTAGAAAGCTGAAGATACTTGTCATAATTTCAAGTCCTAATGATAAGGGAACGCTGAATGTTGACAGGGAAATTAGATACATGAAGTCAGAGCTGGCAGATTTAGAGAGTCTTGGTCTCCTAGAGCTCAGCTTTCTAAAAAATACGACCATTGACAGGTTACAAAAGACCCTAAAGAACGATTTCGACATTTTCCATTTCATAGGACATGGAGAATTTGACGAGTCAGCAGGAAAGGGCTCGATCGTATTGGAGGATGACTCAGGATCATCCAAAAACTATGACGGAGAAACACTCGCGTCACTATTGTCCGAAGCCAACGTGAAACTTGCCATTCTGAATGCGTGTGATACCGCAAGATCCGCTGAAAGTGGTTATTTGCTTGGGGTTGCTCATTCTCTCCTACGTGGCGGAGTACCGACTGTCATTGCAATGCAGTTTAAGATTCCCGATATGGCCGCGATACTATTCACAAAGCAATTCTATGGTGAACTTGCAGAACGCGATACTATTGAAGTCGCTATTACTAAGGCAAGACAATACATGGCGGGTAATCTGGGCATCGATACAAAAGATTGGGGGACTCCAGTTATCTATGAGACTGTACTAGATGATTTCCTTTTCAGCCCCAAAGCAACTAGGAAGCCAAGCTCCTCTTTAAGAGAAAGGACTGCGAGATCACTAGGCGGCGTCGCCGTGTCAAGGGCCACCCGGGCAGGAGGGCGCTCCCGCAGCCAGGTAGTCGGGATCTGCGATATCAATTCGCTCCTTATAGATCTCAATATTCTGACAAAAAAAATGAACAACGCCCAAAAATACTTTAGTTTCCAGGTTCTCCCCAGTTACTACTCGGCAGACATTTTCAGTATATTCAATAATACCCAATATTGTGACTTTGTCAAGGCTTCTCCACGATTACGTCGTCTTTTTGATAGACACAGGGAACTAGGGTTGAAAACGATTATTGGTATCACACAGAACCTCATAACCGATGAGCGCTGGTCCAATCTGTTTTCAGTCTCTGACAATGCGTCTAGTCGAAGCATTTCGCTAATTTCGACTTTTATACTTGAAGAATACTCGCTGAAAGCGCATCGAAGTCTTGAAGAGGCAGTTATGTCATTAATTGTGGGCGAGATTGCAGCGATCTTCGGCAACATTGAGTATCATGAAGTGACAAACGGATGCGCCATGGATTTCTGCAGAAAGAGAGAAGATATTATTCATTACCTGAGAAATCCTATAATCGAGCCATCCTGCAAAGCAAAGTTAGACGATGTGGAGCTTGCATTGAGTTTGGAATCGCTCCTTGAAACTATTCGTAGCAAAAGACGCTAACATCCAGGTGGGTAAATTCACCTAAGCAGCAATACCGAATAGTGGGAACGTATACGGAGCCGGGCGTTGTCGGAGAGTATCCTGCGCTTGGCATGCACATGATGGTGCTGGGAAACCCCCATCAGGAAAACTGGTTCTCGATTGCCGAGGCCGAAGGGAAATTGATCATAATTGAATACGACGCCTACGATTACTAAAGATACCTGCCGATTGCAGATAGAATGTCTTTGAGCTTTAGGTTAATATAAAATAATTCTGTCCGCCGATTTCGACTTTTCACTTTCCGCAAGTTGTTTTTATTTTAGTGTCCTTGACCTCATTTCATGAGTGAATCCCTAGTACTATCTAAAATTCTAAATGATAGTTGCTTTAGATACAAGGAATTGAGCTTGGTTTTGACTTAAAGATTTCATAAGGCCTTTCCTAGCCTTAACGTGCGGTTCTGGACAATTTACTTTTTCCCGACCGCATATCTTTAGCTTTTGCTCTGTGCTTTGCATGTGTTTTTGTTGATTTGTTTACCTTTGAAGCGTAATTGCGACCTTTTTTAGAGTGCTCTCTGACCTTTTTCATTGAATAGATATTACTCTCCAGATGCTTATAGTAGTTGTAATTGGAACAATAAAAAAACATCGATTACAGCAACAAAACAGCTTCAATAAAACATCCTAGTTCCATCGTCTGAACGAGTAAGATGATATTGTGGTCTAACCAACTCTTTGAAGGCTCTTATGCTTGCAACGGGCTCTATTTTTCCGTAGAAGATGACCACGATGAAATCGAAGATCCAGCAAGTTCGATCGAAGGTACAATTAGCTTTACGAAGGGTGGCTTCCTAGAATTCAACTAATCCACCTAATTCTTTTCCTTTTTCCTTGACCGCCTGCGAATCAGAGGATAGACAAAATCGCTTATTATGACCTCACTCGCTATGCTTGACGAAGCCAGTACTAGTTGGCGTACACCTCCTATCATCGGAGCCCATAGACTGCATAACCGATCCGCGGCTCCATGTTGAGAGAAACCCGCCCTAGGTTTTTAGCTTATTCAGGCAATAACTAACACCATCCAATAAATTGCTGCTTCTAGTACATGGTGATAGAATTTCGTACCTGCAACTTCATGATCCTTAATAAACGAAGTCACGACAGCTCGATGGATTCAAGGTTGCCAAAGTGC
>CAYYYR010000041.1:0-110013 GCA_964476255.1 uncultured Nitrososphaera sp. | reverse complement strand
CCTGCCTAGTTTCGCCCGGCTCAAACCTCACTGATGTTCCGGCCGGGATGTTGAGATGATGGCCGTACGCCTTTGCCCTTGGAAAGAGTAGCGCCTTGTTCACTTCGAAAAAGTGGGCATGCGATCCGACCTGCACCGGCCGGTCGCCGGTGTTGCTAACGCTGATTTTCGCGGTCTTTCTGCCCCTGTTCGCAATGACCGGCTCGTCTAACAGGAAATATTCGCCGGGGATCATTGCAATCACACTATCGGGTCGTGCACCGTCACCAGCTTTGTGCCGTCGTCAAAGGTGGCTTCGACCTGCACCGTCTTGACAAGCTCGGGCACGCCGGGGAGCACGTCCTTCCTTGCAAGCACCCTTCTCCCCGAGCTCATCAGCTCGGAAACCGACCTGCCCTCCCTTGCGCCCTCGACAATGTAATCTGAAATGAGCGCCACGGCCTCCACGTAGTTGAGCTTTAATCCCTTTTTCTGCCGCCTGCGGGCTATTTCCGCAGCCATGAAAACGTACATCTTGTCTATCTCCCTTGGACTGAGCATCATGCGGTTGAGTTACTAAATCTTGTATTTATAATTGATGTACGAAAGGCATAATTTCAACAATGACAATGGCTAGATCGTGTTCGCTGTCACCGCCGTTGCCGGCAACATTGCCGACAGGCGCCTTGCGGGAAAATACCGGCGCGCAAAGGCCGCCGGCAAATGCGAGCGGCTGCTCGTCTCCAGAATGGAGATGGAGCGGCTCAGGCTGAGGCGCAGGACTGACAGGGGGACGGACATCGGGCTTGTCCTTGAGCCCGGCAGCAGGCTCCATCACGGCGACTTGCTTGCCGCAAGAGAGAAATTCATCGTAGTCGAGCAGCTGCCAGAAAAAGTGGTGTCAATCAGCATAAAAAAGGGCAGCATGGAAAAGATGGTCGGCCTTGCTGCCCTGATCGGCCATGTAATAGGCAACAGGCACAGGCCGATAGCTGTCGATCATGACACCATATCGTTTCCAGTGCTGGCCGAGTCCGAAGTCGACACTTTCAGAAAACTCCTGCCTGCGGGAGTCAAGATGAAAATAACTGAGCAGGTCTTTTTGCCGGCCGGGGAGACCCACACCCATGAATGAACATGAATTCCACCTGATGCAGCTGGCAGACTCGTTCTTTCCATCAGGCATGTTCGGCCTGTCAGGCGGCATGGAGTCGTTTGTCAAATCTGGCAGGGTAAAAAACGGAAACGACGTCTTGCGCTTTATCAGGCAGCAAATAAAATTCCAGATCGTGCCTTGCGACTGCGCGGTGCTGTCTGCAGTCATGAAAGCGGCAAAGAAAGGGGACATTGCCGGCGCGGTGGCGGCAGACAACAGGTGCTATTCGATAAAGCTGGTACAAGAAGTCAGGGTTGCGTCTTCACGGTCTGGCCGGCAGCTGCTGAGCACTCTTGCGCACATGGAAAACGACAAATTCGCAAAAAGATTCTACGCAAAGGTGGAAGCAAAAGAGAGCGCCGGGACCTACCCCGCGTGCCTCGCAGTGGCCGCACGCGCCCTCCGCATACCTGAGAAAAGCGCGCTGCGCATGATGCTCTACTCGTACTGCGTCAGCATAGTCGGCTCGGCCGTCAGGCTCGCAGTCATTTCGCACATCGAAGGCCAGAACATCCTGATGCAGCTCGCCCGCGACGTCAACTCTGCAAAACCCGCAAGGAACACTGCCAATCTGTGGCAGCTGGCGCCGCTCACGGAAATCCTGCATATGCAGCACGAACAGGACGACTCGAGAATGTTTATTACTTAAACGAGGTCTGTGTCTTGCTATGGCTAGGCGAATCCCTCGGATCGGAATAGGCGGGCCGGTCGGCTCTGGCAAGACGCGCCTGATAGAGCAGGTCGTGCCGGTCCTGAGCAGGCAGGGTTACCGCTGCTGCATAATATCAAACGACGTCGTGTCAAAGGAGGACGCCGAGCGGATGCAGCGCACCTTGGCTACGGAAGCAAGGCTGATGCCGGAAGACATGATAATCGGGATAGCCACCGGCGGCTGCCCACACACCGCGGTCCGGGAGGACCCGTCGATCAACCTTGCAGTCATTGACGAGATAGAGCAAAAGGACCCGACGCTTGACCTGATAATAATAGAGAGCGGCGGCGACAACACGATGACCACGTTCAGCCCCGCGCTGGCGGACTATTTCATCTACATCATAGACGTCGCCGGCGGCGACAAGTACCCGCGAAAGCGCGGCCTCGGGATAGAAAGCTGCGACCTATTGGTGATAAACAAGATCGACCTTGCGCCGCACGTAGGAGCAAACCTTGCGGTGATGAAGCGCGATTCTGCGCTGGTCCGGCCGAACAAACCTGTCGAGTTTGTCAACTGCAAGACAGGAGAGGGCGTGGACAAGGTTACGAACCACATAATCAGGGACATCCTGTTCGACAGGCCCGTGCAGAGGAAAAGGAAAAGATGAGCGTCCCGGGCTCTTTCCGCAGGTACGGCCCTGCAGCCGGCGAAAAGGGGCTTGCGCGGATAGAGCTCGCCCACATCGGCGGCAAGACGGTGATAAGGAGGCTAAGAACAACGGTCCCGTTCCTAGTGCAAAAGGCGCTGTACCCTGACAGCGGGCTGCCGGGCATGGCCCATGTTTATCTTATGTCCTCTGCCGGCGGGATACTGCAGGGCGACAGGATGGAAATTGACATTGTCGCCGGGAACGGCACGGCATCGCGGGTCACCACACAGGCGGCCACGAAAATATACAAGATGGACAGGGGATACGCCGCACAGAGCGTCGCGATTTCCGCCCGCGACGCAAGCTACCTTGAATTCATGCCGTACCAGATCATACCGTTCAAGTCGTCGCGGTTTTACCAGCAGGTGGACGTGCAGCTGGAGCGAAATGCGACGGTGGTCTATTCGGAAACAGTCTCTGCGGGCCGCACGGCATCAGGCGAGAACTTCGATTTTGACATTTGCTTTCTCAAAATGGCCGCGCGCGACAGCAATGGCAAGGTTCTGTTTGCCGACGCGGCAAAGCTGGAGCCGGGCAAGGACGAACTTGTACGGCTGTTCGGCGGCAAGAGCATCTGGTCGATGATCTACGTCATCACGCCCGACTTTGAAAGCGTCAACAGGCAGGTCGGCGCCGCGATAAAGGATCGCTTTATGCTGGCCGGCTGCTCCGTCCTGCCGCACGACTGCGGCCTCGTCATAAGGATGCTCGATGATTCGATAGACAGGATCAGGCACCTGACTGAAGCCGTGGCCGGCATTGCCCGGAGCCACGCGCTCGCAGTCGCGGCTGAAGCGCGGGCAAATTGATTGCACATTTTTATAACTGCCAGCCAACCCTAGCTGGTAATGGCTGCTAATGGCCCGCTGCTTGGCGACGGCACAAGGCGGAGCAAAGGCGATCAGGCAAGGAGGTACAACCTGCTTGCCGCAAGGCTCATCGCAGAGCTTGTAAAGAACTCGCTTGGGCCGCGCGGCTTGGAAAAAATGTTCATTGACGTCATGGGCGAGGTCACGGTGACCAAGGACGGCGCCACGCTCCTGCGCAAGATCGACGTCGAGCATCCTGCAGCCAAAGTCCTGATAGAGGCGTCCAACGCGGTCGACAACGAAGTCGGCGACGGCACCACTTCGGTGGTGGTCCTGGCCGGCGCGCTGGTGCAAAAGGCGGAAGAACTTTTAGACATGGGAATAGCCCCTTCGACCATCTCGGACGGCTACCTCCGGGGCCTTGACATCGCCATTGAAGCCCTGGACAGCATTTCACAAAAATACGGCAATGCCGACAGGCAGGCGATGCAGAGGCTTGCACGCACCTGCCTCCAGTCAAAGGCGCTGGCATACGGCGGCGACGGCGTCGCCGGGCTTGTAGTCGACGCAGTCTGCTCAATCGCCGATTTCAGCGGCAATTCCATAGACATTGACGACATCAAGATCGAGGAAAAGGAGGGCAGCATGCTGGACGCGCAGCTTGTCATGGGAATCGTGATCGACAAGACCATTGACAGCTCGGCAATGCCGAGGGCGGTGGAAAACGCCAGAATCATGCTCATAGACGACGAGCTGGAAGGCAAGAGGACAAGGACCGACGCGGAAATCCGGATCACATCGCCTGACCAGATCAAGTCGTATTCTGACGCCCAGACGCTCATGATAAAATCCAAGGTACAGCACATCATTGACTCCGGCTCCAACGCCGTGTTTTCGCGCAAGGGGATCAACACGCTTGCGCAGCACCTCCTGACGAGGGCGGGCATCATCTCTGTCAGGAGGGTCAAGGAGAACGACCTTGTCTGGCTCGCCAAGGCGACTGGCGCCACGATATCTCTAAAACTCGACCACGAGCACGACGATCATCCCGGACACGGCCATCACCATCACGATCATGACCACGATCACCACGACGATCACTATCACCACGGGGACATTGACATCAAGCTCGGGCATGCCGAGCGGGTCTATGAAAAGCAGGTGGGGGACGACAAGATGGTCTTTGTCGAGGGTTGCGAGAACCCAAAGGCAGTCACGCTCCTGCTCCGGGCAAACTCCAAGAGGACGCTTGACGAGTGCCACCGCTCGGCCCTAGACGCCATCAATGTGCTGAGGGATTTCGTCGTCAGGCCGTCGGTGGTTGCCGGCGGCGGGGCGGCAGAGGCAGCAATTGCCAGGGCGGTGAGGGAAAAGGCTTCGCTCATCTCGGGGCGCGAGCAGATAGTGATTCAAAAGTTTGCAGAAGCGCTTGAAGAGATTCCACTGACGATAGCAAGGAACGCCGGCATGGACGTCATCGACACGCTTGTGCAGCTCAGATCAAGGCATTCAAACGGCAAGGCCAGCACGCACGGCGTGGACGCGATAGAGAGGAAGGTCCAGGAAATGTTCCCTTCAGTGATCGAGCCGGTGGCGGTCAAGGAGCAGGTGATCAAGACCGCGGTAGAAGTCACCAACCTGCTGGTCAGGGTGGACGACGTGCTGATGGCAAAGCCCACGATGTACACCCATACGCACGCAAACGGGGCAAAGCATTCGCACGCCGGCGGCGACAAGGAGCACCAGCACGATCATTTTGACCGGCTGGGCAAGCAGCAGCGCCCGATGCACCACTACTACTAGAGAAAGATCTGCTCTACCACGCCAAGCTCGTACATCAGCCCCGCGCCGATTGCAAGCGTGATGACTGCCGCGACGTACCTCAGCACAAGGCTGAACTTCGGGTGCCTTGCCTTTGCAAAGGGCAGGCCGATCAATGCGCTCATTGCGGCCATGCTGGCGATTGACCCGGCGCCAAAGATGGCGATGTATGCAAGCCCCAGCGGGACAGAATTGATGGTCGACAATACGACCAGCATCAGCGCGCCGCTTCCTGCCATGCCGTGGATCATGCCGACGATCAGGGACTTGTGGCCGTGCCTGTGGTCCTGGTGGTGGTCGTGATCATGAGAGTGCACCACTCCCGTGTCTTTGTGGACGTGGACGTGCGCGTGAGTTTGGTTGCTGCGGCGGATCATCCCGCGCAGGAACTTGCCCACGTTAAAGCCTGTCAGGGTGGTCGCCCCGAGGAAGACAAGCATCATCCCGACTCCAAATTCCAGCGTTCCGCTTATTCTTTCCGGTATGCTGATCGCCAGCAGCAGGACTATCAAGCCGGCGACAAACAGGGTCGCCGTGTGCCCAATGCCCCACAGGAGCCCGAGAAGAGGGGCGCGGCTGAGCTTGCTCTTGCCTGTGGCGATTATGGTCGATACCGCGGCCACGTGATCCGCTTCCATGGAATGGCGCAATCCTGTGATCAGGCCGAGGAGCAGCAGGCCCGCGGGCGCAGCAGCGCTGATGTTGCCTTCAAGCGGGGCAAACATTGTTTCTACCAAGTGGTTGAATGGCTCTGCTATCATTTTTTTATCATCCTGCCATAGAGTATTTGCCCGCCGGGATCGGCTGTTCCAGCACGATCTTTCTTGCCGGCCTACTGTCAATAGCCGCTTCAAACGTGATCATCCGCAGCGTTTCCGGGACTCCTATCATTACCTTGTCGACAGACAGGATTTCCTGAGCCTCGTCTTGAATGTTGCTGTCCTGCTTGCCGGCGCGGATGGACTTCACCACGTGGGCGCAATACGCTATCAGCGCCTCGCCCGCGTTTATCTTTATGCTGCGCTGGACCTTTTCTTCTATCACTTTCGCAGAGCTCAGGAAAATCGCTTCGTCATAGTCGAAGACCCTGGTAAAGGCCGGCGCGTCAGGCTCTCCCCTGACTGTCGCCTTGACGTAGATCATTTGCGCTTTGGCACCTTTGCCTTTGGTCCGCCAAAGCTGTACGTGTTGCCCTTGCCGCGGTAATAATGCGGCCTCACCGGGTGGCCTTCGGTCTGCCCCTTCTTTGTGAGCGAAAGCCCTGCCAAGAGCTCTACTATCAGCCTGTTTGCAAGCCCAGACGTGATGCCCCCGTTGTACGAGTTGACGTCGCTGACGTCATAGTTTGGCGCGACTTCGACTAGGTCAAACGCGAATCTGTCAGGGTCAAACGAAGTGGACAGCAGACGCATGAGCCTCATGCCTTCCCTCGACGTCAGGCCGTTTGGTTCCGGCTCGCCCGTCCCCGGCGCATACGCGGGATCAAAGGTGTCAATGTCCCAGCTGATGTAGACTCCGTCGACGTTGTCGTTCGCCCTGTCGGCGGCCTCCTTTGCAATCTGGTCGATACCAAGCTCCTCCACGTCGAGCATCGTGAACCACTGGAAGTCCTGGTCGGCCATCCACTTGTACAGATCTGGGCCGGGCCAGTAGCCGCGCGGGCCAATGAGCGTATAGTTCTTGCCCTTCAGGCAGCCTAGCTCCATGATCCTGCGGATGTGCGCGCCGTGGTCGTACTTGAAGCCGCAGAGGCCCTGC
Source organism: uncultured Nitrososphaera sp. (assembly GCA_964476255.1). Lineage (GTDB taxonomy): Archaea > Thermoproteota > Nitrososphaeria > Nitrososphaerales > Nitrososphaeraceae > Nitrososphaera. The sequence goes on along the minus strand of CAYYYR010000041.1, from coordinate 103,126 downwards.
GGGGCGCAGTCGGCATGGGTGTCGATGTGGATCATGCCAATGTTCTTGTGCTTTTTCGCAAAAGCCCTGACGTTTGCAAACGTGATAGAGTGATCGCCTCCGAGCATCACGGGTATGCCGTCGATGTCCAGCACTTCCTTCACCTTGTCAGTCATCCTCCTGTGCGACTCTACAACGTCGCCCGGCGAAACTACAACGTCGCCATAGTCTACCGTTCGGAACACGCCGAACGGGTCGACGCCGGTCTCGATGTTAAAGTGCTCGTAGGGCGGCGAGGGTACGGTGGAAGCGGCGCGGATGGCCCTTGGCCCGTAGCGCGCGCCGGGGCGGATGGTAGTGCCAAAGTCAAACGGCTCGCCAATGATCGCGACGTCCGGCTTTACTTTTTTCAGCTCTGTGTTGCTCCTCAGCCACGGCAGCTTTAGAAATGTCGGTATGCCGACAAAGATCGGCTCGTCGTTTCCCTTGTACGAATCACCGTAAAATTCCATCCCCATTCGAGGTCGAGATAGGTAATTAGTAAGTATTTTTTAAATATTGCTAAGTAATCTACGTTTTTGGTTTCGTTCGGCCGCCGAACAATTCGATGCCCGCGGCAGGGAAAACGTAGATTACGTTTTCCTTCCAGCGGCAAGGGCTGCGTATATGAACGGCAAGAGCGTGGTAGCCTCGCCATGGATGGTGGTCTGCCTCGCCTTTGTGGTAACCTTGCCCCACGATATGGCCTCTGCCACCAGCGCGCCGCTCAGGCTCCCGTCCCACTCAGGCGCCGTGGTGATGTAGACGGCATAGTCGAGCCCACCCCTGAACTGGTTCCACCAGAGCGTATGGTGCTTTGAAATACCGCCCCCTATCATGAAAGCACCAGACTTTTTCGCTTCAAAGACGATATCAGACAGCTTGCTTTCGTCCTTCAGAATGTCTATCTTAAAGTCCTTGTGCTGCTGGTAAAAGAACCACACCTGGCTGCCGACGGCGCCGTCCACGATTCCCGGAACAATGACCGGGATCCTATTCTTGTGCGCCCAGTAGAGGAACGACGACTTGTCAAGCGTGCTCCCGATATAGTCGGTTATCTCGTACGTCGCGACGCTGCGCTTGCCAGCCCTGTACATGGCATTCAGGCATTTCTGCACCTTTTCCTCGATGAGCGGGCCGTAATTGTCCATCGGCACCAGCACGTTGCCAAGCCTGTGGATGTTCTTGCCCAATAGCATGCCGTCGTCCATGCGAAAGTCGCCGGCATAGTACTTTTCGTAGGATCTTGCAATGTCGTGGTCCAGCGCGCCGCAAGTGGTGATTATGACGTCGCACATCCTGTTCTTTACCATGTCGCGCACGATTCCCCTTGCGCCAGTGGACATCAGGGCGCCCACGAACGACAGGAACTTTGTGCAGCTCTTTTCGTCGTTCATCCTGCGCAAGATGTCGACTCCTTCGGCAAGGTTCCGCGACTCAAAGCCGCCGGAATCTGCCATGCTGGAAAAGATTGAATTGACGTCGTTCTGCTTGATTTCGTAATCCCTGACTGCGCTGCGCAAAAGGTCCTTGCCTTTTTTCACTCTGCCGGCCATGCTGGGGCATATTGGCGCTGCAGTATAAAATGTATCGCTGTCAGACGCGGAGAATGATGTCGATGATAAGGACGACAGTCCCGATGGCAACAGTCATTATCATGAACGGGAAGCCTATGATGAACCACCGGTTGAAACTTATCCTGCAGCCAGCTAGGAACTAATTGACTCTTTATTGCACTAGCCTAAAAACAATATATGAAACTATGAGGATTTACAAGAAACTGATGCCTCTTGGCTGTCGACTTCATACATGTAATAATCTCACTTGGAATACTGCTCTTTGCAGCCAAACTAATGGCAGAGCTGTTCCATCGGATTAAACTGCCCATAGTATTGGGGGAGTTACTTGCGGGCATCATCGTAGGTCCATTTGCTTTAGGTGGATTGTACCTTGTTGACGGAGAGCCGCTTGTTAGCCTTAACGAAACAGTCAGGCATGTTGGCGAAATAGCCGCTATCGTGATCCTGTTCATAGCGGGTCTGCATATCACACCACGTGAGTTCCTAAAAGGCGGCGCTGCTGCATTCACTGTCGGCTCTCTCGGTGTCATCGTGCCTTTCCTTGTTGGATACTATGTGTTCACTGCATTTGGCGTGGAAGCACTCCAAGCAACGCTTATCGCGACGGCACTGACCGCAACGAGCATTGCAATATCAATTCAGGTGTTGACCGAGCTTGGAAGGATGCACGCGCCAGAAGCCCGCCTGATACTCGGTGCAGCCATAGTTGATGACATCCTAGCGATCGCGGTGCTATCTGTAGTTACGACGATGGTGCAGACAGGAAACTTGGCTCCGAATATTGTAGACATTACGTTCCTCATCCTAAAGATACTTGGGATATTCGCCGCTCTTCTTCTTGCTACGATTTTCATAATCCCAAGAGTATTGCATGTAGAGAGGCTCTGGAAGTCAAAGGGGAGCGTGGAAGGCATAACCACTGCTTCATTTTTCGCAGCGGCTGGCATTGCGGCAGCCGTCGGTCTTTCCCCCATAGTCGGGGCTTTTGCAGTAGGCATGGCTGTTGCAAGTACCCGCGTAATAAAACAGATGGAAGGCTATGTCTCGAAATTAGAGATAATCTTCGCTCCGTTGTTCTTTGCGATCATTGGAGCTCAGGTAGACCTTCGAGGCATCAATGTCAACGTACTATACCTTGCTGGCATAATAGTGGCAGTTGCTATTGTAACGAAACTTGCAGGGTGCGGATTGCCCGCGATGATATTCTTGAAGAATAAGGGCAAGGCTATGAAGGTCGGAATAGGCATGATCTCTAGAGGCGAAGTAGGACTGATCGTTGCAGGTGTAGGCGTATCTTCAGGCGCCCTTACCAACGACATATACACTACAGTAATTATCATGGTGGCGCTGACTACAATAATCACGCCGGTATGGCTCAAGGTGGCATATCGTAAAGACCCGCCAGAGCCGAATGATACTGCTGGTAGAATTGCAACTTAGTTACTCAACCGCCACACAGCGGCTTTTTGGAACAACCAAATATCAATAGAACCCGTAACCTTTTTTCTGCAGCATCCGATCACCCGAATGCAGAGCCTTTACTTTTCAGCCGTTTTTTCAAGTGTCATATTTTCTTCAGAACAGCTTTCGGCTGCTCTGAAACTTCCAAAATCTACGTAATTATCAAATTGTCGTATAAATATAGTTCGGGCTCATTGCACGTGCTTTGCCACAATGCTCCTGACATAGTCTGTGACCTCTAGACCGTTCTGGCTCGCCTTTTCATTGAGGCGTTCCCAGATCTTCCTGTCTGACTTTTTGCGCGGGTCAAACACAAGCCGCACGGTCAGCAGACCCTTTGGCGCCCCGCGCTTTACCCCTGTTGACTCCATTTCTTCCTGCAGCTTGGCCTGCGCGGCGGCTGCCACGAGCCTGTCATGGATCTCGGGCCTCCTTGCGATCCGGATAGCTTCATACGACGTGATCTCGCCCTTGCCTATCCGTTCTTGCAGCGCCTGGGGCAGGGTCAGGATGCTGAGCCACTCGCTTATGGTGCTCTTTGGCAACCCGTATTTTGCCGACGCGCCGGTTATGCCCTTTGTAGAGTCGACCAGCTTTTTTACCATGCGCGCCTTTTCAAGCGGCGACAGGTCCTTGCGTATGAGGTTTTCAAAAAGCGACGCGGCCTCTGCTTCGGCGCCTTCAAGCTCTGTGATGACGGCCGGGACTTCCCTAGCTCCCTTGGCGCTGAGCGCGAAAAACCTCCTGCGGCCTATGAGCAGCTTGTAGCGCCTGCTTTCGTCGTCAAAGCGAACCACCACCGGCTGGAGCAGGTCAAACTTTGTCAGGTGTTCCTTCATCAGTTGGTCGCTGCCGTCCTTGCCAAAAGCCTGATCCTTGCGCACGTTTTCCTCTGCAACGTCGATTAGCTCTACCGGAATGTTCTTGACCTTCATCTCCAGCTAATTACTAATGATAATATTTATAAGTATCCTTTTAGTACCCGAAATTTTCGGGTTTGCAGCTTCAAAAGTAATATACGTATCATTTTTTCGTATTGTCATGCGTAGTTTACATTTTTTACCCTAAACCTTATATCATTTTTAGCTAACCTCCAAAGGAATGAAAAATAGCCTGAGTGAGGTGCTGCGGGCCGAGCAGACCGCGGCCAGGACCGCCTTCCTAAGCTATTACATTTCGATGTACAACACCGTGAACAAAGAGATCGGATATCCGGACGCGCCGGTCACGGTCGACGAGATCTATGACTTTATCAAGGACCTAAAGCACGAAGCCGGCAGGCGGGTCCCTGACATCCGAAAAGAGGACATCAGCTTTTGCTTCCGCCTGCTTCAGGCGTCCGGCGTATGCAGGCCCTGAGTTCGACAGTCGAACTTTTTTTGCGTATTTATGAATTTGGCAAAGCTTATATAATTACTATATATTTGAAGGTGCATGGTAGTGCTGGATGGGTACGGGATAGCCATCATTGGCTTTTTGATACTTTCACTCACGGTCGGTGTCATGACTTCGCGGCTCGTCAAAAAGAGCAGCAAAAGATTCATGGTTGCCGGCAGGAGCCTTCCATTGTTATTTATTGGAACCATGCTTGCTGCACAGTCGGTCGACGGCAACTCGTCACTTGGCAACGCGGGACTTGTATACTTATTTGGGTTTTGGGCCGGCGCAGCTCTCCCATTAGGTCTTGCTATTTGTCTATTCATGACCGGACTTTTCTATGGCCAAAAACTAAACAAGATGGCCATGCTCACCCTGCCTGACTTTTACTACAGGAGGTTCGGCAAAGCTCCGGAAGGAATTTCAAGTGTTCTTTTAATGATAAGCTTCACCATCCTAGTCGCAGGAAACTTTGCGGCGACCGGATACATTCTGTCTACCGTGCTCGAGATCGACCTTACGTGGGCCATACTCATTGGCGCTGCAGCGGTGCTGGTCTACACTTATGCGGGCGGCCTGTTCTCCTCCGCATACACGGACATTTTCCAGATATACCTTGCAATCATTGCATTCTGGGCGGCATTTCTGTTCTTCTACGGCGGATACGGCGGTGTAGAATTTGCTACAATCCTCGGCGCTACTCCTACAGGATATCTCGACTTTTCAGGCCTGACGGACATTGGAAATGGCGCGCTGATCAACTGGGCGGCCATAGCGGCTCTTGGCTTTGGCGACATTGTGGCGCTGGACTTTATGGAGCGCGTGTTTGCAGCAAAGAGCCCCAAGACCGCGCAGCGTGGCGCCTTCATGGGCGGCGGGCTTACCCTGCTCACCGTCATTCCGACGAGCATGCTGGGGATCGTCGCACTATTCTTGATTCCAGATATTGCAGACCCGTTCCTGGCCCTGCCAACGATCGCCCTAGACCACGTTCCATTTCCAATTGGCGCCGCGCTACTGATGGGCGTGCTTGGGGCATCGATGTCGACTGCAAACGGCGGCCTGCTAGCCATATCCAGCGTCATTTCAAGGAACCTGATACAGCGAGACATCTTGAGAGGAATCATGAAAAAACCGGGAATGGATGACAAGAAACTGCTCAGGACAACAAGGATTGCTACGATACCCATGATGGTCGCCGCGTTCATACTGGCGTCACAACTACCGCAGCCCGGCATTTACCTTATCGTTGCATTTGACATCGTGTTTGCCGGCGCCCTTGCCCCGCTCACCCTGGGCTTGTTCTGGAAGAAGGCCAACATGCCTGCTGCCATTGCATCGCTCATAGGAGGAACGGTGCTGAGGCTGGTGCTGTTCTACGCGATCCCGGCGGAGCTGGCCGGTCTCGACTCGATGATCCCGCCTGTCGTTTCGTTTGCCCTCTTTATCGTAGTGGCCCTTGCCACGCAGAAAAAGTATCCGGGAGAGCAGAGGCACGGAGTTGTCGACTATGAGCCTCCGGAAGAAGACGTCGTCAGGGGAGAGGACCTGAAGGGGTTCGTCACTCCCTCAGGAGGCAAGCTCGCATAAACTAATTAACTGTCCATCCGCTCCCTCTTCCTGTGCCAAGCCAGGGGTACGCTACAATAGGGCTAAAGCCGGCTATCCTGACCAGGCTGCAAAAGGACACCGACGAGTTTTACCCCGGCATGTTCCTGCCGAGCGCGCTTATCATCATGATGAACGAGGTAAAGCGGGGCTTTTACTCGGTGGAGATGCACAACATAAGGGCCGACTTTACCGGCCGCTACACGTCGCTTACAATACGCTCTGACGTCAAGACGTGGCTTGAAGAAAACTATGAAAAATTAAAGGACGACTATGACCGCAAATACAAGGCCAACAGCTTTACCCAGTTCGCCGGCGCCTTCATGCTGAACATGTTCGAGTCAAAGGCGGCGGCCCAGGACAACGTCGTCCGCATCAAGGAGGCCGACTTTCGCTGGCTAGCCGAAGAGTATGAAAACAGAAAGCAGGAATACAAGGCAAAATACGGCGTGCAGAGCTTTGAGCAGTTCGCCGACATTTTTCTGAAAGAACTCTTGGAAAAAGTGAACGCGGCGAAAAAACTTTTGACGTTCTAGTGCATGCGTAGTATACATATTTCAGCGCAAGCCAAAAATTACATTAATTATACTATCTGTAGCTTTATATTGCAGAAATTATTATTACGCTTTGCCTATTATAAAGACATTTAATATCATAATTTTCTGATTTGATTATATTATCATAAAATATTGATTTATATCGTTAGGTGTGCAGATGACCGGCATGATTACTGAAGCAATCACGATCGGCGTCATCCTTGGCGGATGCGCAGCTGCTGCTCTGATCGCAAAGTCCAGGTTCCAGCCGGAAATCGAAAGGAGCCTGACGAAGGTCGGAGCAGAAGAAGCGATAGTGGCAAGGCGCAAGTAGGGCCACGTCGACTATTTTTCTTTCGTTCTAAAAGATAAAAAAGAGTACATGCTGCAAGCTAGCGCTTGACGCTGCAGGACCGTGTAATTTCCATCCTGAAAAAGTCGCCTGCCGACCAGTACTCGCTTTACCGGCAGGCGGGCGCGAGCATGTCCGAAATAACGAAAACAATCGCCGGGCTCCAGCAAAAGAAAATCATCCACGTCGCGAAATATCGAAAGAGCAAGCGGACTGGATTGGATATTCCCGTATATTCGCTGTCAGCCGCCAGTCGCGACAGGCTCGACGTCCACGGCCTGCTGGCGGGCGTCACGTCAGAAAGGCTCGTCGAGTACGATTTCCTTTCCAGAAACCTTGTGTCGCCTTTAAAGAACGCAAAGATACTTGATGTCGGGTCCGCAGGGTCAGCGCTTGTGCAGACGATCAGGGAATTTGGGAAAAGGTGGGAGGCGTTTGGGATCGACCTAGAGGGTGGAGACGCGATAATGGATGCCAGATCGGCCGGGTTCCGGGACGGAGTGTTTGACCAGGCGATCTGCACAAGCACGATCGAGCATGTCGGGCTTGCCTACGACATTGACGACAAGAACGGAGACGCAAAGGCAATGCGGGAAATTTTCCGGGTGCTGAAAAAGGGCGGCAGCGCAATAGTCACTGTCCCGTACGGCAGGGGCGAAAAACCCGATCACAGGATCTATGACAAGAGGACCCTTGGCAGGCTGGCCGGCGGCTTCTCCGTGGCAAAACAAGAGTTTTACCGCTACGACGCCGGGAAATGGACAAAGTGCAGCCAGGAGACCGCAAGCAGGGCAGACTCCCAAGTCCCGCTGCACTTCCACGGCGCCGCCTGCGCCTGCATGCTGCTGAGAAAGCAGTGAATTTTTAATAGAGGTGTCCTTTTAGCAAAAGGGTGGACAGCAGGCATACATTCACGGGCAGAAAAATCGATCCCCCGCAAGTTTCCGCAGACATGACCGTTTCAGATTTGATAAAGTTTTACGGCTCGACCGGCTACAACGCGCGCCGGCTGGCCGAGGCAGCGGAGACTCTGGAAGACATGATAAACACCAACTCGACTGTCTGCCTGACCCTTGCCGGCGCGATGACCCCGATCGGCCTTGGCAGGACGATCTCGGCAATGATAGAGAAGGGCTTTATCGACTGGATCGTGGCGACAGGCGCCAACGTCTACCATGACCTGCATTTCGCCTACGACCTGCCGGTGAGGCAGGGTCACTTTGACGTCGACGACGACATACTGTACGCCAAGCAGATCGTGAGGATTTACGACGTCTACATAAAAGAGATGGGGACGCTGCAGGCGCAAGACCTTATTGTGCAAAAAGAGATCAGGAATGCAAAGGACGTGCCGCCAAACGCGTCTACTGCGGACATTGGCTACGCGCTGGGCAAGGCGGCCAAGGAAAACGCTAGGCACCCGGAAAAGTCGTTTCTGGTAAAGGCGTACGAGCACAAGGTGCCGGTCTACATGCCGGCGATAGGCGACTCGTCGATCGGCCTCAACATGCTGCCGCTCTTGCTCGAAGGCAAGGGCGTGTTCCCAAACGTCATACTCGACGTCGCCGAGTCTGCCGCGATTCTGTGGAAGAGCGAGCGCTCGGGCGGGCTGGAGCTCGGCGGCGGAGTACCGAAGAACTTTTTCCAGCAGACCGGCCCCGCATTATATCAAATATTAAAGATAAAGGAGGGCGGGCAGGACTACCTCATACAGATGACCGATGCTCGGCCGGACACGGGCGGCCTCTCCGGCGCGACATTGCAGGAGGGCAAGAGCTGGGGCAAGATCAAGACCTCGCACAAGGGCAACGTCATCGTGTACGGCGACTCGTCGGTCTACTTTCCTTTGCTCTGCTCGTACGCGATGTCGGTGTGCAGGCCGAGAAAGCACAAGCGGATATACGAGAAAAAGGACGCGTGGGTGCAAGAAATGAAAAAGATGTACTTCAAGAACAAGAAATAGTCACGCAAAGCTTTCGGACTTGGCCGTCCACCTGCCTGACTTCTTGACCGTCTCTATCTGGCCGACGAGCTTGCCGCCTGAATATACCTTGCCGAATTCGGAGGAGCTTCCAAACATCGCGGAGAGGAGGTCGCGCTTTTCGTGGTAGCCGGACTCGATCACCTTGACGCGCACCTTGCTGCTAGCCTTTTGCATGATGCCGCGCGCGACCGGCCAGTCGCCGCTCCACGAAATCATTTCAAAGGTGCCGAACTTGGTCGTCTCCATCGTGTAGCCTGATAATCTTGCCTGGAACTTTTGGCTGTTCTTTTTGGCGTGCTCGTTTATCCACTCGACGACTTGTTCTGCCTTGCCCTGCTCCACAGCAAAGCTATCAGATCCGGCCAACAACATTCCTGTCGCACTGGCGATATTTGAACGGATTGCATGTGCCCCTGCTCATCCAATCAAGCTAGTACTTTCTTTTTCGATTCCTCTCTTGTAAAATTGAAAGTTCCTTGGTTCTTTGTCATCCCTTTTTCTATCCTTTCAATTGCGTGAGACATCGCCTTCTCTGCTATCTTGAAATTCTCTGACTTTACCGCAATTCTGTATCTTGGTGCTCCGAGATATGCGATAGTTATCGTGCCAGGGTTGTTCTTGGTTGTCGCTTCTATCGCATCAACAAGCACGTTCTTGATGACTTCGATGCCGTCAGGCTTTTTGGACGAAACCTCCAATATTCCTCTGATTTCAATCTGGGGGATCTGGATCTTTTTGCTTTCTTCTTCGATGGCATTGGCGACTGCGCCCGCAAAGCCTAGCTTTGTGATTACATCAGTCCCTTTTACAACCACTGATTCAAAAAACTCGTAAACGTCGTCATAGTGTTCAAGGATGCTATCTTGGATTTCTTTTACCTGGACATCGCTCAGGCCTGCCTTTGCCTTGACCGAATCCAGGAATCCAGAAGCCTTTTCATGCCTTTTTATCTCGATGAGCTTTGCTTTTCTTTCCTCTCCAGAAACCTGCTTGAGCGAAGTGTCTACCTCTCCTCGCGCCCTGTTGACCTTGATTACTTTCAGAACGGATTTCTGCTTCGGCCTTACAAAGCGCTGGATATTCCGGACATAGCCGGTGGCAACCTCTCTGATTGAGAGAAAGCCCGTAATTCCTCCATACTCGTCGAGCGTAACATAGGCTCCGTGGCCCGTCACATCTTTGATTGTCGCAATAACGACGTCTCCTTCATCTGGAAGGGTTCGAGTTTCGGAATTTGCTGGCATTGATGATGACATGTGGTAGGACTTGTACGCCGCGCTTATCCTTACTTTAATGTTGGCAATCTTCGCCTGCAACCGTCAGTGCCTAGAGCTGCCTAAAATATGCCATTCGATATCCCGTTCCTGTGCCAGATAATTGGGATAATGATGACAATGAGGTCCTGTTGCCCTGGCTCCTGCGCGGGATATATGAGATGAAAGGCGGAGTAATAGGCAGGAACGTGCTAATGACAAAAGTCGTCGAATATGTTAAAATGAAGAATTACTGGGGCAACGAAAAGGAATTGGGGAAGTATCTCCGGATTGACGCAGGCGATAGCTACAGGCGCAATCTTTACAGAATCACGCGCTGGATGGTAGATCGGGGGCTTTTGAGGCCGCACGCGGGCTTTAATGAAGTGTCCATCACCCGGCAGGGCATCAGCATGATCGGCAGGCTTTTCCCCGAGTTGCAATAGGTGCCCTGGAATTGTAACTGCTTTATTCGATATTGCAACATATCACACATGGACCAGGGAGAGCCGGGACTGGACTACCACGACCCAAACCTCAACCCGCTTGTGTGCGACATCTGCCGCCAAACGTTTGACAGCCTTGACAAGCTGGGCGAGCACCAAAAAGTAGAGCACGACATGTAAAAATACGGGAATCAGGATCGTCCGGATGATGCGCACTTTCATCGCAGTCGACGTTTCATCAGGCGCGATAGCCATGCTGCAAAGTAAAATAATGTCTGGCGCAGGGTGGAGCCCAAAAGACATCAAGCCAGTAGAAGCCCAGAACTTTCATTTTACGCTTATTTTTCTTGGCGAAAAAAGCCACTGCGACGTCGCAAAGATAAAGGACAAGATGGCCGAAGTGCGCTTTGAGCCGTTCACGCTAACCTATGTCGGGGTCGGTGCGTTCTCAAAGCCGGCGTCAGCCCGCGTAGTCTGGATCGGAGTCGATCAGGAAGGCAGCCAAAAACTGACCGCGCTTGCAAACGACGTGACAGCAAAAATGGCCGAGCTCGGGTTCTCCGCGGACAAGCCGTTTTCGCCCCACATGACCATCCTTCGCGCAAAGGGCCGGCCTATTCAGGTAAGCGACATCACGGCAAAGTATCAGGGCAGGACGTTTGGCTCAGACCTCGTGGACAGGGTGCACCTCAAAAAGAGCAACATCTCGCCCTCGGGACCGGTCTACTCGAACATTTATACCGTGGAAGCCAAGAAATGAACCAGTATGTCCGGCGTCAGCGCCATAGTCGCCAAGGCATTGCCCCTGTGCGAGCCCCCGCCTAGCGAAGTGCAAAAAATAACCGCTGTGGCAGAGGAGGCAAAGGCTCTGGTGGACGGGCACGTCGCCGGCAAGAGCGACATAGTACAAGTGGTGTTTGGCGGGTCGTTTGCAAAGGGCACCTGGCTCCGCGGCGACGCCGACATTGACATTTTTTTCAAGGTCAGGCCCTCGGTCCCGGTCGAAAAGTTTGAAGAGCTGGGCAGGTCTGTTGGACAGGATGCATTAAAGGCCCACAGGCCGAGGTTGCGCTATTCAGATCATCCTTACGTCGAGGCGTTTGTGAAAAATGTCAGGATAAACGTCGTGCCGTGCTACGATGTCGAACAGGGCAGGTGGCAGAGCGCGGCAGACAGGTCGCCGTTCCACACCGAATTCATCAGCAGGAATTTTGACAATGAAAAAAGGAAACAGGCGAGGCTGCTGAAAAAATTCTTCAAGGCGGCCGGGATATACGGAGCAGAGATCTCCACAGGCGGCTTTAGCGGCTATGTCTCAGAAGTGCTGGTGCACAAGTACGGCTCGTTTGAGAGCGTGCTGCGCGCGGCCGCAGACTGGCAGGAGTGGCAGGTGGTTGCCGCCGGCGATTACGACCCCGACGTCGTCAAGGGGTTCAACAGCTCTATAGTGATCATCGATCCGGTGGACAGCAGGCGAAATCTCGGCACTGCGATTTCGCCGGAAAGCGCGGGCAGGTTCATGCTTGCGGCAAGGGCGTTTCTCGGCAGGCCGTCGATCCAGTTCTTCAAGGGAGACCAGCGCGGCCCAGACGCGAAAAAACTGCTACCAAGCGTCCTGGTAGTAGAGTTCTCGCACAAAGAGCGGAGCCCAGACGTGGTCTGGGGCCAGATAAAGAGGAGCACAAGCGCGATTGCAAAGCAGCTAGAGCTGGCAGATTTTGTGGTATTGCGGAGCTCGTGCGTCACCGATGAAAAGAAATCCGCGGTACTGGCCTTCATGCTCGAATCGATGACCCTGCCGCCGTACACAAAGAAAAAGGGCCCCGAAGTCTTCAGACGGAACGACGCCGCCAGCTTTCTTGCCTGCAAGAAAAAGCCGCTGGTGACATGGGTCGACAGAGAAATGAGGGTCGCGATGCTGGTGGACAGAAAGGCGACCGGCGCGATAAAATTCACAAGGTCGCTCCTGCAAAACGCAGAGAACAGCGGAGTCGCAAAGGACCTGATTGCAGGCAGGCTCCAGATTTACAGCGGAAACAGGAAAACCCGGGGAGTTGCAAGGGAGGCCGTCAGCGAGGTTGTCTCGACAGAGCGTCTCATTTTCTGACGAGCTGGACATCAGGTCGCCAGAGCTGGTGCCACTCGTTTGCTACCCGCGCTTTTCAGAAAGCGAATACAGCGACCGCATAGCTGAGATGGAGTCGCTCGGCGTAACGTCGATAGCGCTTGGCGGCAGGACGACCATCAACGGCGTGCGCGTCGCCGGCAAGGGGCAGGTCGGGCTGGTACTCCGCGCAAAAATCGGGAACAAGACCTGCGCGCTAAAGATCAGGCGGCTGGACGCGGACAGAAAGAGCATGGACGAAGAAGCGCGCCTCCACAGGATCGCAAACGGCGCCGGCGTGGGGCCGCGCCTTGAAGGGCACTCCAAGAATCTGGTAGCGATGGAGTTTGTCGATGGCCAGAGCATCGTCGACTGGGTCGACAACGCGCCAAAGGGCAAGCTGCGCAGGATGGCAAGGTCGGTGCTGGAGCAGTGCTACAGCCTTGACCGCGCGGGCTTGGACCACGGCGAGCTCAGCAGGCTCAATCGCCACGTCATAGTGTCTGGCAATCCATACATCATAGACTTTGAGAGCGCAAGCACGGCTAGAAAGACCAGTAATGTGACTGCCGCCGCGCAGTCGATATTCCTGCACGGTGCAGTCGCCGGCATAGTGCAAAAGACACTAGGAGCCGACAGGGAAAAGGCGCTTTTGGCGTTAAAGATCTACAAGCGCGGCCAGACAAGGACAAACTTTGACGCGGTGTTAGGCTCGCTCCCGGTGTAGACAATGAAACGCACACCAAATGAAGAGACATTGAAGCATCTTGCGATCGCAGACGCGCGGCTTGCAGCGATAATAAAGTCCGTCGGTGCGTGTGAAATAAAGATGCGCAGGGACCCGTTCCACTCGCTCGTGGAGGCGATAATTTACCAGCAGCTCGCCGGGAGCGCGGCGGACGCGATCTATGGCCGGTTCGTCAAGATCTACGGCAGGTTCCCGCGGCCGGCACAGCTGCTGGCGACAAAGGACGCCAAGCTGCGCACGGCCGGGCTCTCCGGCAGAAAGATAGAATACCTCAAGGATCTTGCCGCAAGGGTGTCAGACGGCCGGCTAAAGCTTGCCCAGCTCCCAAAACTGCCCGACGAGCAGGTCATTGAGCAGCTGGTGCAGGTGAAGGGGATCGGCAGGTGGACCGTGGAAATGTTCCTGATCTTTTGCCTCTGCAGGCAGGACGTGCTGCCGGTGGGCGACCTCGGCCTCCGAAAAGCGATGCAGAAAACATATTCGCTTGACGAGCTGCCGTCGCCGGAAAACATGCGCGACATCGCGCTACCGTGGAAGCCCTACTGCAGCGTCGCCACTTGGTACATGTGGAAGTCCCTTGAAAAATTCAAGGGGAGCGGATGATCACTTTATTTCGGCGATGAGCATCTTGACGGTGTTGACGTCAAGGTCCAGCTGCTCTGCGATCAGCTCTTCAGCGATGCCCGAGTCGTGAAGGTTCCTCAATGCTTCCTTCTTTTCCTCATTTACAACATTGCTTGGCGGGTAGAGCGAAAGCTCGCCTTCGACCGACCTGACGTATTTCACGACCTTTTCCACGAGTTGGTCAGTATCGACCTTGGGTTCGGTAGAAATGACAAGCACGTGCTCCTTGACCGGCATGCTTATCAGCTTGACCTTGTCATGGCCGTAGGCGACAGATCTCAGATTGCCAAGCTCCTGCGTGAACATCTTTCTGAGATCGACAATGTAGGCAGACTGGGCGAGGCTGATCTCGGGGTTCCTCCCCTTCAGGTATTTTTCAGCGCCGTCCTTTCTGACGCTGGCATGGAGGTGGCCGGATTTTTCCATCACCCCTGCGAACCTGATATCATGATCTAGCGCCAGAAGGTTCTTTGCAACTGCTCCGCTTTCATGTGCAAGCGCGTAAACTGGGGAACAGAATATAGCCTTTACGCGCAGGTTGCCACAAAAAGGGGAAAAGGTCAGGCGTCCTTTAGCTGCTTCGGGTCCCTGATCCTGCCCCTGCCTGTCTTTCTCGGGGCAATGTTGCCGACCTTGCGCCCTGGCGGAGTCGTCCTGCCGACCGACGACTGGCGGCCGACGTGCTGGTGCCTTCCGCCGCCATGTGGGTGGTAGACCGCGGCCTGGGCGATGCCCCTGACGGTCGGATACAGCCGGCCGTGGGCCTGCATGTATTTCGCCCTGTTGCCTGCCTTCAGGAACGGCTTTTCCTTGCGGCCAGCGCCAGCTATCGCGCCGACCATTGCCCTGCACTTTTCGTTGAGTATGAGGAACTTGCCCGACGGGAACTTGATCGTCACTCCCTCGGTGCCGTGCGCGAACACGACAGCGGATGAGCCGGCTGATTTTATCAGCTTGCCGCCGTCGCCGGCGTTCTTTTCAATGTTGCATACGACAGTGCCGTCCGGGACCGATTCCAGGGAAAGGATGTTGCCGGCCCTTGCCGCCGTGCCCGTGCCGGCTTCGATCGTGCTCCCGACTATCGTACCGTCAGGGGCCGGGACGTAGGAATACCTGCCGTCGTCAAACTGTATCTTTGCCAGGGGCGCGTCGCGCCCCCTCTCGTGAACAATGTCAATTACCTTGCCGGTGTGATGATCTTCAAGCTTGAAATTGGGGTACTTTGCAGGCGCAATCTTGCCGACGATTATTGCCCGGAACTGCTTGCCTCCACGGCCCCTTCTGCGGACGAGTGTTCTCTTGCCCATTTGCCAGTGAAAAAAGCCAGCGGATAGGTGATTTTAAGCTTGTGCTATTGTTTCGCCTGCTGTGCAAACCATTCGTCCGCGGCCTTCTTCATCGCTTTTGCAGAGACGTTGCGCTTGCGAGTCGCAATCCCCCACTTGTGTCCAAAGGGGTCCGTCACCTGCCCGTTGCGATCGCCCCAGAACGCGTCCATCACCGGCATGGTCACCGTGGCGCCGGCCTTTACCGCCTGGTTGAACACCTTGTCGACGTCCCTGACATAGACGTACAGGTTGACGGGGCTCCCGTTAAGCGCCTGAGGCGAGAGGTGGTTCATTTCAGGCATTTCTTCGCCAAGCATGATATGCGAGTTCCCGATCTGGATCTCGGCGTGCATTATCGTCTTGCCGTCCGGCCCATTCATCCGCATCTTCTCCTTTGCCCCAAACGCCTTTTTGTAAAACTCGATGGCCTGGGCCGCGTTGCGCACGGCAAGGCCGGGAGTGACTGTTTGGTATCCTTTTGGAATCGGGCTGACCTTCTTTCTAGAGCTAGCCTTCTTCTTTTTAGCCATGCCGTACAGGCGGGAAGATCGCATTAAAAAACTTCTCTACATAGATACTGTATATTGCCGCTCCTCTCAAGAATTGCTGCCAATATCTCCCATATCCACAAAAAATATATGATTTAGCGTACGCATTTTATAAGGTATAATGAAGAAAACGAGAGTCGCCACTGTTAACCCTAGACAAAAGGGGGTTTCTGCCCCCAAGCCCAACCCGAGGTGGGGCCGCGAAGAGGAGACAGAGGTCTTTGCTAAAAGAGTAAAGCTTTTCAGGCAGGGCAAGATTTCCGAAGACGACTTTCGGCGCTTCCGCCTGCAGCACGGGGCCTACGGGTCGCGCCTTCACATGGACTACAGCATGGTCAGGATAAAGGTGCCCGGTGGCGAAATGACGTCGGACCAGATAGAAAAGATCGCGAGCCTTTCAGAGGCGTTCTCTATCGGCTCCGCCCACGTCTCCACTCGCCAGAACATCCAGCTCCACTGGGTGCAGCTGGAGGACGTCAGCGAAGTCATGCGGGGCCTAGTCGAGACCGGCCTGACGACAAGGGAAGCGTGCGGCAACACCGTCAGAAACGTCATGTGCAGCCACTTTGCCGGCGTCTGCCCCAGCGAGGCTTTTGACGCCACCCCGTACTCTATGGCTATTGCCCGGTTCTTTCTGCGCAACCCGATGTGCCAGAACCTCCCGCGCAAGTTCAAGATCAACTTTGCGTGCTGCGACCAGCACGGCCTTGAAAAAGTTGCAGACATCGGGCTTGTGCCGGCGACGAGGGAAGAGAACGGCGCAACGGTCCGGGGCTTCAAAATCTACCTCGGCGGCGGCCTTGGAGCCGCGTCCTTCATAGGCCACCAGCTTGAAGATTTCACTCCGGAAAACAGGGTGCTTGCGACTTGCATGGCGACTGTCAGGCTGTTTGACCGGCACGGCAACCGGGAGAACATGGCCAGGAACAGGATGCGTTACCTCGTGCACGAGACGGGCTGGGAGAAGTTCCAAAAGATGGCTCTGAGGGAGCGCTCGATAGTGGAAATGACCACATCTTACTCGACGGCGCAGATGTTCGACGTAAAGTCGCAGGAAGACGCGAGGCAGCTGCCAGAGGCGCCCCGGATGGCGAAACTGCCCATGCTGAACGACAGCGTCACAAAGGAGAGCCCGGGATACGAGCGCTGGCTGCACACCAACGTCGTTTCTCAAAAGCAGGAAGGCTATTTCACGATATTCATCACCCTCGGGGCCGGCGACATCACCGCAAGCCAGCTGCGGGTGCTCGCTTCCGCCATCCGCGACTATTCCGCCGAAGGGGTGGCAAGGAACACGCCACAGCAGAACTTTGCGGTGCGCTATGTGCGCGGGGCGGAGCTCCGCGACTTTTACGAAAAGCTCGCGTCTGCCGGACTTGCAAACCCCGGCGCGCTCACGATCGCGTCCGCGGTGGGGTGCTCCGGCACGACGTCGTGCAACCTTGCAATAACAAACTCACACAGGCTGGCCAAGGAAGTGCAGCGCAAGTTCCTCGAGCTCGGGCTCGACACCGACGATTCGCTGCGCGACGCGACGATCAAGATAAGCGGCTGCCCCAATTCCTGCGGCCAGCACGAAATCGCGACCATCGGGTTCTTTGGCGGCGCGACTAGGATGAACAACGCGATGGTCCCGACGTACACGATGCTCTTTGGGGGGAGCTCGGGAGAGCTGGGAAAAGCCATGATGCGCGTGCCTGCAAAGCGCGTAATCAACACGGTGCTGAAGGTGATCGAGATCTACAAGCAGCAAAAATCAGCAAACGAGACGCTGCCGCAGTGGGTCTCCAGCGTTACAAAGGGCCGCGGGGCCGGGGGTATCAAGAACCTCGAAGACATGAAGGCGGCCCTTGCGCAGGTGATACAGCTGCCTGCCCCTGAAAGCGACGCCGACGCCTACATGGACTATGGCAGCGACGCCCGGTTCTCCGCAAAGACTGCCAAGGGAGAATGCGCGGCTTGACGGCAGCGGCTGCAAAAAAGAAGGCAGCAAAAACACCTGCAACTCAACTTCCAATAGTGTGCGACGCAGACACGCTGCGCTCGCTGGTCCGCAAAAAAGCGGCGCGCGTCGTCGACGTGCGCAAGGCAGACGACTACCTGCAGGGGCACATACCGACTGCAGTCTCGCTGCCTCTCGGCCGCGTGCTTGAAAACGACGCGCCGGAAAAAATAGTTGCCATACTGGAAGAGCTGGGCATATCGGACAGGACACCGGTGGTGGTATACGACGACACGTTTGGCGCGCTGGCGGCCCGGGTCGCGTGGACATTCCAGTACGTCGGCCATGGCAACACCGCGCTGCTTGAAATGACGTTCAAGCAGTGGAAGGAGCTCGGGCTGGAAACCGAAAAGACGGCGCGCACATTTCCTAAAGCAAAGCACTCGCTCAACGTCAACAGGAGCATCCACGCCGACGCCTCGTACGTCGAGTCTGCAAAGTCGCAGCCGGGCAAGGTGCTGGTCGACTCACGCGAGCGGCTGAACTTTCTGACAGAGCACATTCCCGGCGCAACGAACATACCCTACACGATGGTCGGCTCTAGCGGCAGCATACTGCGCAAAGCAGACGAGCTGAAAAGGTTCATTGAAAACCGCGGCATAACAGACAACGGCGAAATTATCACGTAC
The DNA here is from genome assembly GCA_964476255.1 of uncultured Nitrososphaera sp. Taxonomy (GTDB): domain Archaea; phylum Thermoproteota; class Nitrososphaeria; order Nitrososphaerales; family Nitrososphaeraceae; genus Nitrososphaera. The sequence goes on along the minus strand of CAYYYR010000041.1, from coordinate 84,528 downwards.
TGCGGGAGCGTCGGAACGCTCTCCGGCCTGACCTACTATGCCCTGAGGCTGGCGGGGTTCCAGAACGTAAAGCTGTACCCAAAGTCGTTCAAAGAATGGAAGGCCCTCGGCAAGCCAAAGGAAGAGTTCAAGGACGCCAACTACTGGGACCTTTCGGCAGAATAGCCATGTCAAAGAGGCTCATCGTCTGTCTCACAGGGATGCCGGGCGCCGGCAAGTCGACAGTCGCGTCGTTTCTCAAGGAAAAGGGCTTTGCGGCGGTGACTATGGGCGACGCCGTGAGGGAGGAGGCAAAAAGGCAGGGTCTCGAGCCGACCGACGCCAACCTCGGCAAGCTGATGCTCAAATTGAGGCAGGACATAGGGCAGGGCGCGGTGGCGTATCTGGTTTTGCATAAGCTGGAGCGGGACGGCAGCTCTGGCGACGTCGTCATTGACGGGATACGCAGCATACCGGAAGTACAGGTCCTGAAAAAGGCCGGCCACGTGAAGCTCCTGGCGATCCACGCGTCGCAGGACACGCGCTTTAAGCACCTAGTGGACAGGGGCAGGTCAGACGCCCCGGCAAGCAGCGACGAGTTTGCCGGCCGGGACAAGCGCGAGCTTTCAGTCGGGATAAGCGAGGCGATCGCGCTCGCGGACGAAACGATACCCAACAACGACCTGACGCTTGACCAGCTAAAGCAGCACGCATACGACGCAGTCAGGATGTGGCTTGAGGAGGCCCGGAACAGTTGAAAAAGCCGGCGATAGAGTCGCCCATAGAGCTAAAGGTGGAGGCGCCGGTCAACCCTTCCGAAGACCCGCAAAAGGTGATCGGCGCGATTGAAATGGTCATCGAAAAGTGCTCCCCCGAGTTCCGCTACGGCAGCAGGGTCGTGGGGCGCGGGGCCGGGAGCGAGCCCCTGTCGCTGCTGTACGAGCAGGTGAGATCGAGGTCCGCGATGGGCGTGCTCCGGCGGATGCTGGTCGACAACCGCGCCGGCGACAGCACGTGGTTTTTGCTCAACAAGCAGGCGGCCACGGCCGGCATAGCCGCGGTGATAGACCAGGAGCAGGAGTCGACCCTCGGGCCGATCAGGGTGACCATAAGCTGCGAAGAGCTGGACACCCTCATCGACTGGCTGGTCCCTGAGGCGTAACACGAGGAAAGCTTCTTTTACCCCCGCCCGTATCCGGGTTCCATGGCAACAGAAGCGTATTGCGTCAAGTGTAAATCCAAGAGAACAATGAAGGACGAGAAAAAGGTAACCATGAAGAACGGCAAGCCGGCCACTCAGGGCATCTGCCCAGTCTGCGGGACAAAGATGTTCCGCATAGGCAAGTAAGGGTTTTTTCTTTTTTCCATTTTTTGTTTTTGCATAATGTCAAGGCATAATACACTCAACGGCGATCATTCATCCGCTTGATAAGGATAAGGAACCTGGTCAAAAAGTACGGCAGCCTGACCGCAGTCGACGGCCTCACGCTTGACATCCATGAAAACGAGGTTTTCGGGCTGCTCGGGTCAAACGGCGCCGGCAAGACCACGACCATCCACATGCTTGCGACCTTGCTCAAGCCGACGTCGGGCACCGCGACGGTGAACGGCTACGACATTGTCAGCCAGCCGGCAAAGGTGCGCGCAAGCATCGGAATCGTCTTCCAGGCCCCGAGCAGCGACGACATACTGACCGGCTATGAAAACCTCCACCTGCACTCGATGCTGTACAGCGTGCCCCGGCACGCAAGGCGGCAGCGGATCGAGGAAGTGCTGGAGCTGGTGGGGCTGACAGAGCGCAAGCACGATCAGGTGAAAACTTTTTCCGGCGGTATGCGCAGGCGCCTTGAAATCGCGCGCGGGCTCTTGCACAAGCCAAAGGTGATGTTCCTCGACGAGCCGACGCTCGGGCTCGACCCTGCGAGCAGGGAGAGCATGTGGAAGTACGTGCAGCGGCTGGTAAAGGAGGAAAAGGTGACGATCATTCTGACGACGCACTACATGGAGGAGGCCGACGTGCTCTGCGACCGGATCGGCATAATCGACAGGGGCAGGATAGTCGCGCTTGACACGCCGGCGGGGCTGAAGGCCGGGCTTGGGGGCGACATCATCAGGATCAAGACAAAGGACGGCATCGACAAGGTCAGGCAGTTTGACTTTGTGCACAAGGTCGAGCAGAGCGACGGCTTTCTCGTCCTGTCGGTAAAGGACGCAAAAAAGGCCCTGCCGGTGCTCTTGCAGCACGTGGAGGCAGAGTCGGCAGAGTTTGCAAGCCCGACTCTCAACGACGTGTTCATACAGATAACCGGGCGAAACATCAAGGAGCAGGCAGAAGGGGGGTTCATGGAGAGATATGCAAAGTACGATTAGCCTTGAAGATTACTTGACAAAGATATACGCGCTGTGGCTGCGGGAGTTCAAAGTGTTCCTGCGCGAAAAGAGCAGGCTCATCGCCTCCACCTTTACGCCGATACTCTGGCTCTTTGTAATTGGCTCCGGCCTCGGAGCCGCCAACCCGTCAACAGTGCCGGGCGTGGACTACCAGCAGTTCATATTCCCCGGCATCGTCGCCATGTCGATAATATTCAGCTCGGTGTTCTTTGGGTCGTACATAATATGGGATCGCAAGTTCGACTTTCTCAAGAGCGTGATGGTGGCGCCCGTGAGCCGGGGCAGCGTCTTTGTGGGCAAGACCCTCGGCGGCATGACCACGTCGCTGATACAGGCCGCGATACTGCTCGCGATAGGCGCGGCAATAGGCATCCCGTTCACGCCGCTGTCGCTCGTCCAGGTCGTGGCGGTGATACTGCTGATGTCCTTTGGGCTGACGTCGCTCGGTCTCGCGCTTGGCAGCTACATGTACAGCCTTGAGGGGTTCCAGATGATAGTAAGCTTTGTAGTCTTCCCGCTGTTCTTCCTGAGCGGCGCGCTCTTCCCGCTCGACGACCTGCCCGGCTGGCTGCAGGTCCTGACCGCCGCGGACCCGGCGACGTACGGAGTTGACGCGATGAGGCACTCGATGCTCGGTGTCGGCAGCAATTCAATAGAGTTCGATCTGGCGATCCTTGCCGGCTACACCGCCGCGCTCGGGGCGTTTGGGATCTATTCGTTCAACAGGATGAAGGCCGTCTGATTTTTATTTGCGGAAAACAAATGCCGCGGCGTGCCCTGCGAAGAGTACCGCGATCTTGTCATCTGCAACGGCTGCCTGTGGGCCGCGTCGCTGCTGAGAGGCTCGCGCGGGTTTATGACCTGCCCCGCGTGCGGCAACATCAGCCTCGACGTCATCCCGGTCAACGACTATGAAAGATACACGATGAACGTCCGGAACAAGAGCGTCGAGATCGACTTCAAGTAACTGCTGCTGTAAGTTTAATAGAGGTTTTGAGATGTGACTCTACTGTGGGGTCGTAGTCTAGCTTGGTCAGGATGTCAGAGGTCGCCTCATTGGACGGCCGACGAACCCGGGGCGCTGGAGGTCGTGGGTTCAAATCCCACCGACCCCATTAACGTTGTATCTGCAATTCTATCCGCCGGCTATTACTGGCACGACAGGATCTGCCAGCTATCCGGCTGCGTGAAACTGCTTGGAGCCAACTGTCGATTTTCAAACCTTCTTGCATTTGTGCACACTTTTTTGCAGGTGTTTCAATTTGTTTATTAACAGAGAAGCGCATGGGTAGGTATGGTAGACCTTATTTACGGCCGCGGCATCACCGACATTGCCCGGGAATTCCCGTTTTACATTAGCATATTCAAAAAGATGGCAGCTTATCGGCTGTTCCACAGCAAGCAGCCGATGTACGGCTCTGTCGACGTCAACAACGTCTGCAACCTCCACTGCACCCACTGCTACTGGTGGCTCAACCGCAAGGAAGAGGAGGACATGGCCGTGGAGAACTGGAGGAAGATAATCAAGGAAAAGTTCAACAGGCAGCACATCTTTGTCACCACGCTCGTCGGGGGCGAGCCGACGCTCCGCCCGGACATCATCGAGCTCTTTTGCAAGGAGATGCCCCGGAGGGTCTGCATCGTGACAAACGGCACCTTCCCGCTGAAGCAGTACGATGGCCTGTACTTCTACTGGGTGTCGCTGGACGGCACGGAAGAAGTGCACGACAGCATACGCGGGAAAGGGGCGTACGCAAAGACGAAAAAGAACATCCTTGACTACACCGCCGGGCCGGGCCGGTACGGCAAGCCCGCGTGGAAGGACATCTGGATAACGATGACCATAAACTCACAGAACTACATGACCGTCGAAGACCTGGTTGAGGAATGGCACGGCAAGGTTAACAAGATCGGCGTGCAGTTCCACACGCCCTTTGTCAAAGGCGACCCGCTGATGCTCCCGTTTGGTGACGTGCGCAGCCAGGTGGTGGACAAGATAATCGCCATGAAGAAAAAGTACCCGGACTTTGTCGTGAACCCGGTCAGCCAGATGTCGCTGATGAAGGGCAACTGGGGCGGCGTCGGGACGACGCCGGTCGACTGCCCGTCGTGGGCCATAATGTCGCTGGACCACATGGGGAGGACAAAGCAGCCCTGCTGCATCGGGAGCGCGGACGCAAAAAGCATGAAGCCGATCTGCGAAGAGTGCGGCCTCGGCTGCTACTCGATCCTGGTGGCGCAGGGGATAAAGGGCAACTGAGCCTTATATAGTGGGCAATTCGCGCCAAGAACGCTTATAAAAAAGGACCTTTCCTATACGTAAGCGAAGAAAATAACTTGGCAAACACCTCTTTCCGGGTGCAGGCGCACAAGTTCAGCCAGGACAACATCCAGACTACGCTTGTCTGCAGCAAGTGCGACGAGGTCTTTTCAAAAGAGTTCCCCCTCGACCTCGAAGGGCAGACGATAGAGTTCAAGTGCCCGGTATGCGGCGTGCCCGGCGAAGCCGACCTTCCCTACAAGAGCGCGGCGGAGCGCGAAGAGCTCGAAGAGGACTTTGAAGAGGCGGAGGAAGAGGAAGGCGGCGAAGAGTTTGAGGAAGAATTCTAGCTGTATGTATGATTCCTGACTCTCAAATCCTTATCTTGCATCCATTCGTAAAAATGTCATGTCGTGTGACTCTTGCGGCCACCCGAGGATGGCACACAAGGAAACGACGATGTCGGTTTATTTCTGCAACCAGTGTCAGCAAGTGGAGTCGCACGTCAGCTTTACCCCTGAACGAAAGGTCGAAAAATCTGACGGGCCCGAAGACATGCTGAGCGACCTGTACTGGAACTACAAAGCTTTCAAGCGTTCTACTTTTTCTTAGCCAACGTTCCAAGCTGGGCAAGCAGCGCGGATAACTGGATTTCCGGGTGCGCGCCTGCCGCGAGCCGATAGTCGTACTCTGCCATTATCGCCGCAAACTCTTCCGGCTTTTCGATCTTCATTTCGTACGCTTCCTGGTTCGCGTACTTCATGAAATCCGTCTCTGACATGCCGTACACCTGCGTCAGCTCCAGCAGCTTTGCGCGGGCCTCGTTGAACTTGCCTGACAGCGCCGACTTTAACACTTCGCCGACCTTTGCCCTTCCTGAAAGCCCCATTGCCGCGGCGGCGTTGGCGGAAGACACCGAGCCCATGCCGGCAGCAGCCTGCATGATGTTTATCGAATGCCGCATGTCGCCGCCGGTCTCGCCGTAGATCTGGGCGAGCGCCTTTTCTTCAAACTTTACCTTTTCGTTTTCGCAGATCATTCTCAGGTGGTCGACGACGTCTGCCTCCGGCAGGCGCGTGAATCTGAACACGACGCACCTGCTCTGTATCGGCTCGATTATCTGCGACAGATAGTTGCAGATCAGGATAAAGCGCGTTATCTCCGAGCCCTTCTCTATCATCGCCCTGAGGGCGGTCTGGGCCTCGGAAGTCATCTCGTCAGCTTCGTCGAGGATGATTATCTTGAACAGGTTCTTGATCTGTTGCTCGCCCGTGGCGCCCCTCCACTCTGTAAACCCCTTCACCTTCTCCCTAACCATCTTTATTCCGCGCTCGTCGGACGCGTTCAGCTCCAGCACGTGGTCCTTCCAGTTCTCCCCCAAGAGCTCCATGGCGACGCACAGCGCGGTGGTGGTCTTGCCGACCCCTGCCGGCCCGGCAAATAGCATGTGTGGTATCTCTTCGCGGTTCTTGACAAGGTTGCTTATGCCCTTGATTATCTCCTTTTGGTCAACCACGTCGGCAAGCTTTTTCGGCCTGTACTTTTCAGACCACATCAGGTTTGCCAGATCGGTTTTCTTGGTTGACACCGTGGATCGATTTTCAGTGAAGTTATTAAACCATTAATAGCTTGCTGCCATGCCCGTCCCAAATTTTTCTGCAACAGCTGGAGCTAGCTTGAAGCTTAACAAAAGCTCGCCCGGCACGACATATAATAGGAACTTCTTTCTTAGCATCTCTCCACATGTCAGCGGATGCTCGGGCCGAGCCCAGAATAGAAGCCATGCAGAACGCCTACCATCTGGGCTACCTTGCAGAAGAAGTCCGGGTGACCTACAAGAAAGACGTCAAGATGACTGTGGGCAGCGTCGCCATCGACGCAAAGGAAGGCGACATGTCGTCGCTCCAGCGCTGGGTCGCCAAGATCCTAGTAGACCAGGGCGCGGTTGAGGTCCAGTCAAGCGAGTCTGCCAGCTACATCTCCCGGGCGATGAACCGCGAGCGGATAGCAAAGCCCCACGACCTGTCGGGCATCGACGTCGACTTTTACGTCCGCGTGAATGACCACCTTGAAGGGCTCAAGGACAGGGAGCGCGAGAACATGATCGTCTCATTGAACACGTTTGTCGGCTCGCGGCTTGAAAAAATAGTAAAGCTGGCGGCCGCGTCGCCGCTGTCGCCAGAGCTCGAAGCAAAGCTGTCGGCGGAAGAAAAAGAGCTTTACAACCTGATAAACAACGCTTCGGCGAAATTCAAGAAAGGGGTGCTGAAAAGGTTTGACTGAGCAGCAGACCGCGGCCGCGCTTGCAAACGACCTTGAAAAGTTCCTGAAGGCGTTCAAGGACCGCGACGGCAACTACAAGTATTTTGATCGGATAAACGGCATGATGGCGCTGGGAGTGCCGTCGCTCGTAGTCGACTATATCGACCTCGACTCTTACAGCCCAATCCTTGCAAAAGAGATAACCCACCAGCCTGACGAATACTTTGCCGCGTTCAACGAAGCGGTCCTCTCGGTCCTGCGCGAGATCCACCCCGACTATGAGCAGGAAATTCGCGACAAGATCAGGGTCAGGATAGGCAACTACACTGTCCAAAAGGGCCTGCGCGAAATAAACGCCGACCTGATAGACAAGCTGGTGAGCGTCTCCGGCATGGTCGTGCGCTCTTCGGAGATAAAGCCTCTGGCGAAAAAAGTCGCCTACCTTTGCACGAACTGCAACACTGTGACGGAGGCGCAGCTGAAGGGGCTCGTGCTGAAAAAGCCGCAAAAGTGCCAGGCGTGCTCTGAAAGGGAGCTCGAGATGGACCCGGAGAACAGCCTGTTTATAGATTTCCAGATGGTGCGCCTGCAGGAGCTACCAGAAGACCTGCCGGCGGGTCAGCTGCCGCACTACGTCGAAGTCACGGTGATGGGCGACCTTGTCGACCAGTGCCGGCCCGGCGACAGGATAATGCTCACCGGCATTATCAGGATTGAACAGGAGCAGCTTGCGCCGCAGGCAAAGACCAGCCTATTCCGGCTCCGCATGGAGGGGAACAACATCGAGTATCTCGGCGGCCGCGCCGGCAGCAAGGACACGAGGACCGTCGACAGGATAGCGATAAGCGCGGATGACGAGCGCCAGATAAGGGCGATCGCGACAAAGCCGGACGCCTACGAAAAACTGATCGCCTCTTTTGCGCCCCACATCTACGGCCACGAGGTGATCAAGGAGGCGATATTGCTCCTGATAGTCGGCTCGGTTACCAAAAAACTCGACGACGGCTCCACCAGGAGGGGCGACATCAACGTACTCTTGGTGGGTGATCCAGGAACGGCAAAATCTGAAATGCTGAAATTTGCGGCAAAGATCGCGCCTAGGGGGCTCTACACTTCCGGTAGGGGCTCTACCGCCGCGGGCCTGACGGCAGCGGTGATACGCGACAAGTCCGGCATAATGATGCTTGAAGCCGGCGCCGTCGTGCTGGGCGACCAGGGCCTAGTCTGCATCGACGAGTTTGACAAGATAAAGCCGGAGGACAGGTCGGCGCTGCACGAAGTGATGGAGCAGCAGACCTGCTCGGTGGCAAAGGGGGGCATTGTCGCTACATTGAACGCGAGGACTTCGATCCTGTCGGCTGCAAACCCGATGTACGGCAAGTACGACCCCTACAAGAACATCACCGAAAACGTTAACCTGCCTGTGCCATTGCTGACAAGGTTCGACCTGATATTCATCGTCAGGGACATGCCGGAGAAGGAGAAGGACAACCTGATCGCAAGCCACATCCTGGAGATTCACAAGGACGCCGAGCACGCGGCAAAGCCCGCGATCGAGATCGACCTCTTTAGCAAGTACCTGTCATACACGAAACAGGGCGAGCCCATGCTCACGCCGGAGGCAATCGACATCGTGCGCAGCTACTACATGGACATGAGGAAGGTCGAGTCGGAAGGCATGATAACGGTGACTCCGAGGCAGCTTGAAGGCCTCGTGAGGCTTTCGACTGCCCGCGCCCGCCTGCTGCTGAAGGACAAGGTGGACGCGGATGACGCGAGGCGCGCAATCTACCTGGTGGACCAGATGATGAGGACTGCCGGAGTCGACGTCAACACCGGCAAGACGGATCTTGGAGTCCTGTACGGCAAGCCGCAGAGTGTCGTTTCAAAGGAAAAGCAGTTCATGGAGGTGTTCAAGGGTTTGTCGGGCACTGAAAACAACGACGTGGAGGACAAGGCCCTTGTCGCCGAGCTGGTAAAGACGGGCAAGTTCAGCGACGAAGATGCGAAAAAGTACATCCAAAAGTTCAACCGGGAAGGCCAGATATTCGAAAGAAGGCCGGGATTCTGGGCCAAGGCATAAGTGCATTTTTAAAATAGCCGGCCTGCTCTAGCTGTCAAGTGTCAGCTGCCATTACCGACGGCGCGCTGAAAGCGCTCCTTTCGCACCTTGGCTACTCTTCGCTCTATCCGCCGCAGGAGATGGCGCTGGAGCAGGGCATACTGGAAGGCAGGCGGATGCTCGTGACGACTCCGACCGCCAGCGGCAAGACGCTGATAGCGATGATGGCTATCCTCAAGGCGGTGGAAAAGGGCAGCAAGGCCGTCTACCTCACTCCGCTCCGCGCCCTCGCAAGCGAAAAGCACGACGACCTGAAGGCGCTTGAAAAGCTCGATCTTGGCAAGAAGATCAGGGTGGCCATGGCTACAAGCGACTATGACTCTTCTGGAAAAGAGCTCGCCGGCGCCGACGTAATCGTGCTGACGAACGAAAAGATGGACACGCTCTTCCGGCACAACGCAGAGTGGCTCGGCGACGTCGGGCTGTTCGTGTCAGACGAAGTCCACCTTATCGGCGACCGGGAAAGGGGCCCGACGCTTGAAATGATGCTTACAAAGATCCGCAAGCACTACCCACAGTCGCAGGTGGTCGCGCTCTCTGCGACGGTGGCCAACTCGGACGAAATAGCCGACTGGCTCGGTTGCGAGCTGGTGCAAAGCGACTGGCGCCCGACAAAGCTGGTGGAGGGCGTCTACGAGTACGGCAGCGCCAGGATGAGCGACGGAAGCAAGTTCAAGGTGGAAAGCTCGGGCGTCTCGTCGGCAGTCGACCTTGCCATCGATTCTCTCGACGGCGGCGGGCAGGCGCTCGTTTTTGCAGAGACTCGAAAGCGCGCCGCCTCGCTCGCTGCAAAGGCTGTGGAGGGGGTCTACCTGCGCCTGGATAAGGCCGCGAAAGAGCTGGCCACCAGCGCGTCGGCCGAGATCCTGAACAAAGGCGACGACACCGAACTCACAAAGACCCTGGCGCAGCTGGTCGGCAAAGGAGTCGCGTTCCACCACGCCGGCCTCGGGCCGTCGAGCAGAAAGATAGTGGAGGACTCGTTCAGGAACGGCGTGATAAAGCTCCTGGCTGCCACTCCCACCCTTGCCGCCGGGGTCAACCTGCCGGCAAGGAGGGTCGTCATTGCGAGCATAATGCGCTATGACTTTGACTATGGCGGCAGCGTCCCGATAAGCGTGCTCGAGTACAAGCAGCTGTGTGGCAGGGCCGGCAGGCCGAAATACGACACATCCGGCGAGGCGATAATCGTGAGCGAGTCGGGCGTGAACGCCGAGGAGCTCTACGACCACTACGTCCTTGGCAGCCCCGAGCCCCTGCGGTCGCAGCTCTCAAACGACAGCGCGGTCCGGTTCCACCTGCTCTCGACGATAGCGACGGTGCCGGGCATGAAAAGGCCGGAGATCCACGAGCTGTTTGCGGCCACGCTCTTTGCGCGCCAGTACCGGAGCGCGACGGTGGAGTTCAAGGTAGAGTCCGCGCTCGACTACCTGGAGCAGAAAGAGCTGATCAAGTCAAAGAACGACCGCTACGTCGCGACAGAGTTTGGCAGGCGCACGTCACTGCTCTACATCGACCCTGACACCGCCGTCGCGTTCAGGGACGCGCTGGAGCGAATAGGGCGCGCGGAAGGCAGGCACACGCTCGGCTTTCTGCACCTGATAACGACGAGCTCAGATTTCTACCCCAAATTGTCGCTCCGCAAAAAGGACCACGACGAGCTGGGCCTGCTGATACAGGGCCGGGGCGCCGAGCTCCTGTACCAGATTAGCGAGTACGACTGCTCCCGAAGCTTCTGGGCGCTCTGCGAGTGGATGGAGGAGACGGGCGACAGGGCGCTGAGTGACAACATGGGGGTCGAGCCGGGCGACATGCACAGGATGGTGGAGATGGGGGAGTGGCTCGCATACTCGCTGTATGAAGTCGCCAAGCTGCTGAGGCGGGAGGACCTTCTTCCAGAACTTTATAACCTCCGTACCAGGATAAGGTACGGCGTGAAAGAGGAGCTGCTGACGCTTGTCGCTCTCGAGGGCATCGGCCGGGTGAGGGCAAGGGCGCTTTATGCAGCCGGCCTGACAGACGCCGGCAAGATATCCAAGGCGCCGCAGAGCAAGCTCGCGGGCATACCCAAGATCGGGCCCGCCGTGGCGGAAAAGCTAAAGGATCAATTAAAGAAGAGGCCGGGGCAGCAATAGCAAATGCTGGACGTCGCTAACCTGCTAATCTACGGTGCCGCCGTGTCGGCCATCTCGTTCTTTGCCATCCTGTTCCTGATGCCTGCGGCGATAAAGTCGCTGGCCGCAAAGGGCAGGGCGGTCCCCGACGCGCACAAGCGGGACCGGCCCATGATCCCCCGACCCGCCGGGCCGGTGATAATGGCCGGCATCGCTGCGGCAGAGATCGCGCTCTACCTGCTGACAATGAACACCGCGGTGCTAGCTGTGCTACTGTCCACTGTCATTGCGTTTGCAGTGGGCTACGTCGACGACAGCAAGGTGATGCCGGGCTGGTTCAAGCCCGTGGCGCTACTGGCGGCCGCGGTCCCTATCGTGGTGCTCGATCTTTTCGTCGGCGGGGTGCACGGGGACTCTCTCAACCTGGTGTTTGGCAGCGCTTTCATCCCGCTGCTCTACATCCCGCTCATATTCGTCATCATCCCGGTTGCCGGCAACACCATCAACTCTATAGACGTGCTGAACGGCGTGGCGAGCGGCTTTATCATAATCGCGACAATCCCGCTTTTGGCGAGCATCGCGATTTTCGGCAGCCACGAAGTGTTCCTCGCAGCCCTCCCTCTTTTGTTCGCAGCGCTCGCGTTCTACAGGTACCACCGGTTTCCGAGCAGGATATTCCCCGGCGACTCGGGCACGCTATTGCTCGGCGCGATGTACGGCGCGCTGGCAATCGCCGGCAGCTCTGAAATAATCGGGGTAATAGCGCTCCTGCCTGCCGTCATGAACTCGTTCCTGTTCCTTGCAAGCGTCAAGCGCATAGTGGAGCACAGGCAGGTCAAGGCGCGGCCCACCATACTGACGGACGACTTCAAGCTGGCCGCGTCCACAGACAGGGCGGCCCCTGCGACGCTTGTGCGGCTCATAGTGGCCGACGGGCCTCTTGGCGAAAAAGAGGTGGGCTACAAGATAATCAAGCTCGCGGGTTTTACCGCGCTCCTCGCTTTTGCTTCGATCGCCATCCAGTACCTTGTCATGGGGCTGGGATAATGGGGCTCGCCGGTCTTGCGCTCTTTATGGCGGGGATGTGGGCGATGATACTTGCCGTCGCGGCGTTTCTGTTGATCGTTGTCGCTCCACTGGAGGCAATCCTACCTGTGGGCCGCCTGGCCGTGTCGGCAGTGCAGGGAGCAATTGCCATAACGGCGGTGTTGGCGCTGGTCCTCGGGCTGAGCAGGATGAAGCGGATATACATGCACAGAAAGCTTGGATAGTAAAAAACTACTCTAGAGATAGCCTTCATAACCGTTATAATTTTCGGGAGCATCTATTCAGTGAGAGAGGTATGGGACATTGCCAGGCAATTTCGGTCTAGCACTTGTGCTCTTGCTAGCCATAGCCGTGCCCGTAGTGCCTGCCAGCGCGCAGAGCAACAGCACGATTACGGGCAACGTCACGGATCTCATTGGCAATCTGACAGGCAGCGCGGCCGACAATCTGACGGACAGCGCAGTCGGCAACCTGCCGCCTGCCAACGACATGGAAACGTCGGGCATTGGCATAGTAATAAACGAAGTCGAGCTGAACCCGCGGGGCAGCGACGTGGGCCGGGAATGGATCGAGCTTTACAACCCCTCGGACGCGGACGTCAACGTCAGCGGCTTTGAGATAAGGACGTCGTTCAAGTCGGCGGCCATACGGCTGCCGCAGGGAGCAGAGATAGAAGCCAACGGAACCTACGTGGTCGAGCTTGACAGGCAGATGCTGTCAAACACCGCGGAAAGCCTTGTCCTCGAAGACGAGTCGGGAGACATCATAGACAGGACGCCTTCGCTAGTCGACAGGAGCGACGACGGGCGCACCTGGCAGAGGATTCCTGACGGCGGCAACGAGTGGCAGTTCGCGGCAGGCACCAATGGGGAGCTCAACGACCCGGACGGGCTGGCCGGCGCTACGCGCAGCGCCCGTTCGGACCTTGTGGAGTGCCAAGGGACGGCCGGCTGCGCCGAAGGCATGGTGACGAGGATAGTGGACGGCGACACGCTCTACGTGAGGGTGAACGGGACGACCTACAAGGTCGACCTTGCGCTTGCAGGCGCGCCGTCAAGAACTGAAGACGGCTACGCCGAGTCAAGGTCATTTACCCAGAGCCTGTGCCTCGGGAGCAGCGTGCTGGTGGACCAGGACGACGAGCTGCTAACTTCCGACACGAGCGTCATAGCCGTCGTGTACTGCGAGTCGACCAACCTCAACAGCGCGCTCTTGGACAGCGGCCGCGCCGCGCTTGACATGGACCAGTGCGAAACAAGCGAGTTTGCCGGCCAGCGCTGGGCCCGGGACCACGGCTGCTAATCTTCCTTTAATGCAGTCGACGGGTTTATCTTGACAGTATAGGCGCGGCGGGCTTCGATCACGTTTATCTGCTCCTGGAACAGCTTTTTCATGCCGGCCATGATGTACTCCTGTCGCTCGTACGGCTTTTGGCGCGACTCTGACATTATGGCGTTAAAGCTGCCCGCTATTGCGTTTGCCAGCTGGGCAAGCCGCTCGCCGTTTCTTTTCGGGACGCCCCGGAAAGCCGACAGGAACCTCGCCTCTTCTGCATTTTTCACATCCTCGGCCTGCGCCTCCTTTGCCCGGAGATCGCCTTCCTGGGTGGGATAAGACATCATGCAGAGTGGGCCGGTATTGCGTTTAATGATATTGGAAGATACTTCTACAGGAAGAGCAACTCGCCCTGCATCCTTACCTTCACCATCGGCGCGATGAGCGACTTTATCTGCGCGCAGCAGTGGAGGAACCTGACGCCCTTTTGCGTCGTCCTGTAGACCGGGTTGTCGTCCGGGTCCTTCTCCGCGTCGAGCAGGCTGTGGTGCAAGAGCGTGTTAAAGTAAAAGTTCATCTGCTCCGAGCTGAGGTTTGCACGCGACATGATGTGAGTCTTTTTGACCCCGCCGGTGGACGATACAAGGATGTCGTATATTATGTCAAGTTTGCTTCGGTTCCTGATCTTTTCTTGTTCCTGCAATGCAAATCGCTACATATCTTGAGGTGATGTTAATAGATGATATGGTGGAAGATTCGGTATTCTCTATCCGGGATTGTATTATTTTTGCAAATTCTATGATATTTGCACTGCAATCGCTGTTTATGGTTATATTCAACTGTGGCCGACTTATTATTTGAAAACCTTATATTGCAACTTTCTTTACCACGAGCCATGAAGCGTGTAGAGGCTATAATAGCTGCCGAGAAGGTTAGCGCTGTTAACGAAGCTCTGAAAAAGGCTGGCGTTGGCGGAACGACAGTCCTTGACGCAAAGGGAAGAGGAAAGGGCGAAAAGCCGCAGGTCCAGAGTGGAAGGGGAACTAAGAGACTTGCCGCCGAATTCTCTGTCAGGGCTAACGTCATGACCGTGGTCGACGACTCGGAAGTCGAGAAGGTGATCAAGGCCATACTCGACACAGCAAGCACCGGTTCGACCGGCGACGGCAAGATATTCGTCTCCGCAGTCACCGAAGCAGTGGACATCGGGACGAAAAAGCGCGGCCAGACGGCCGTCGTTTAACCTTTTTTGTTAAAGAATTTTTTAGTTTCTCCTAGCGTCAGCACCTCTGCTGCCGCCACCCTTACCACCACGGGCAGGTCGCACACCGCCTTGCCTATCGCCAGGCAGTGCCGCTGGGGCAGCGTCCTGACTATTGAGCGGATGGTGTCGTTGTCAGCCAATGAAACTTTTGCTATCTTGTCAAGGTCGGCGTCGTTTGTAAAGTTGAACAGGAAAATGTTGTCCACCTGCCGGTAGATGCCGTCGCCTATCGCGTCAGGCTGGTTCGTGATGAACGTGGTGTAGATGCCAAAGTGCCTCATGCGGGTGACGATGTCCTCCCAGTACGTGTCGCGGATGTAGAGGTGCGCCTCCTCTGCAAAGAGAAAGATGGGCGGGATGGCCTTCCGCTCGAGCAGGTCGACGAGCTTGCTCAACACCAGCTCTACCACCATCCTGCGCACGGTCGGCGAAACTTCACCCATGTTGATCACCATGGCCGCGCCGCTGCTCCCCGCAATCACGTCTTCGAACCGGAACCCGCCGTCGGCAAAGAGGCGCGACGACTGGATGACGTGGAACCTTGAAACGAGCGCGTCACGCACGAGCTCGTTGATGTTCCACGTGTTGACGGCGTTGCCTATGCCGTCTATCGAAAGCGACTGCTTGTTTTCAAGCGAGTCCCATATCCGGAAAAACTCGCGCAGCGACGCGGCCGGCATGTCAAGCGCGTTCTTCAGCATGCCGGACACCGCGCCCTTGCCACAGTAGTTGAGGTTGAACTTTAGCGTCTTGCCCGGCTCCAGTATCTTTACCTGCCGGTGGATGACGGAAGGGGTGCCGTCGCGGTTCCACCCGAGGCCGCTGTATTCGTTGTTCAGGTCGAAAACGACCACGAACGCGCCGTGCTGCACCAGAGTCTTGACCAGCATCTTTGACAGGTGCGACTTGCCAGACTCTTTCTTGCCGGTAATGACCGTGAGCTTGCCGTCGAGGTCTTCTGCATAGATTTCAAACTCTTCGCCATCGCCGGTCCGGCCGAGCGGGATCGGGAATATGCCCCGCCTCCCGAGAAACGAGTCAAGCTCTTTCATGGAAAGCCGCCTTATCTTCGACTCGACCCTAGACGGTAGCCACGTGACGTCGCTTGACAGTTTCCCGTCGCTGATCGACGCCCTTATCTTGGCGCGAAAAATCCGGGCGTCCCGCACCAAGCGCGACAGGCTGCCGATGTTGAGCGGGTCGTGCAGGTTCTCCACGCTTGACGCGTTGACCACCTCTTCCCTGACAATGTCCTCGACGAGCGCCTGCGACGACAGGTATTCCTCGTCGTACACCTGCACCACCATGCCCCTGTTCCTGTCTTCGATGAGCATATAGTCGCCCTTGCCGGCCGAATCCTCCTTCATCGCGAGCAGCAGCAGCTCGTTGCCGTTCTTTGAGAGGATCTTCATACCGAGATCGACCCCAGCAGCATGCTGCGAATGTCGTCTGCCGCGAGCTCGATCACGTCGTAGCTGTTCAGCACGTGGCTCCTGAGGCACGTCATCTCGGTGCCCGTGAAAGTAGAGATGTAATGCGCAAGCCTGAGCGTCTCGGGGTAGCCGCCTCCCACCGGGTCGTTGCCGAGCAGCATGCCGAGCGACTCGCCCCTGTCGCCCACAATGTCCGCGCGAAGGACAGGGCTGCTCTTTTCCAGCTTTACCATCGAGTTGCTCCCGACCGTGTTCCTGATAAGGCTCTTGATTATCATGTCGACTTCGATGTAGGCCGGCCCCGGCACCTTTGTCAGCGGAGCTGCCGCCCTGTAGAGCACCTTGAGCTTTGTGCCCTTGCTTATCCCGATCATCATGTTCTTGCGGAGCATGCAGCTCTCTGCGATCCTGCCGATGCTGCGCTGCCTGTCTTCAAACATGGACGCCTTGAGCGAGCCGTCGACCAGGATTATCGAGTTCGTGAAATGGCTCGCGAGCTCTTTCTGCACCGCCCTTTCAGCGCGCACCCTTACCAGCCTCTTGGCACTGTCGTCGTCCATGAGCACGAGTCGCGCCAGCCGCTCTTCCAGCTCTGAATCCTGGATCGTGCTTTCGCTCAGGTAAAACAAAACAGGGCCGATTTTAAAGTGCATGAGCGCCCGGCCGGCGTACGCCATCGCGACGCCGCACTTGATCGCATAAAGGCTGCCCTCCTCTGTTTCGGCTATCTTGACGCTGCTCGAATCGATGGCTGCGACCAGCGCGTTCTCTTTTATCGGGCGGATGGTGTTCACCGTAGTCGCGACGTAGGGATTGGACTTCAGTCCCCAGCCGTCGACCGGCACCATTTTCTTGTCGTCGCAGCTGAACACTATTTTCTTGCCCTTCAGCTCGTCAAGCTTGGGAGCGAGGCAATTACTCACCGACTCGACTATGCCGAGGTCGCCGAGGCTCAGGCTTCCGTGAAAAGGCGGATTTAATTGCGTGGCCATGTTGTTCAACAATAACTGCGGGCACAAATATATTAATATTGTGCAACATGGACAATATGGTCAGCAACAGGTTTATCAATAGCATGCTGAGGGGTATATTTAAGGATGAGCGCCCGGCCTGCTGAGGAAGTCAAGATAAAGCTAAAGCATGGCGAGTGGGAGGTCGAGATAACCTGCATCGAGAGCCGGGTCAAACAGGTCGTGGAAAACGTGCTCTCCAGCCTCGACACTGCCAAGATGGTCGGGCCGGCGGTCCAGGGACAGCTCGATGAGCTGCGGCGGGAGATAGAGTCGCTAAAGTCAAGATCCGTCGAAGCCCGGTCGCTTGCGGACGGCGACTCACAAAAAACCGTCAAAGGGGGCATGACTTGCAGGGGGCTTCTCGATACCCTGTGGCAGGAAGGGTACTTTACGGCTGAAAGGGTGCTTGGCGAGGTCCATGAAGAACTTGGCAGAAGGGGATACAACTACGACAGGACCGCAGTCTCACACTCTCTTGCAGACATGGTAAGGGAAACCATATTGACAAGGACCGGGACTATGCGAAACTTTAGGTACATACAAAAGAGGCCGCTCGGCGGCTAGTCACTTTAATTTTTTCGCTATAGTAGAGTTGAGCCAGTGTATGCCCGCGGTCGTTATCCTGTATTTCCCGGGCTCTTTTTCGTCGCGAGCGACGTAGCCGGCCTTGGCCATTTCAGAGATCCTGGAGCTTATTGATTTCGGGTTGAGCGCGGTGGCCGCGTGCATCTCTGACACCTGCATCGCGTCGTCCTGCAGCCTGCCGAGATCCTTGGCTATTCTGGTCGCTATCAGCTGCAGCGCCACCATGTCCTTGTCAGACAGCCGGGCATTAGAGTCAGGGATCACGCGCGGGCCCTCCGGGGTTATCTTGATGAGGTGGGAATACGCCTCGATCAGCTCCTGCGCTGAATAGTTGAGCGAGATCTTTTTTGCGAGGTCCATCGAAGGCACCTGCTTTGCCAGAAAGCTCATGACGGAGGCCATGACCGACTCGGCAGAGCCGCTGAACTGCACCTTTACGTCGCCCACGGTCACGGTAACGTTCACGCTGTCAGACTGGCTCATTTTCATTTCTAAAAAAGTGGCGGCCTATATATTGAATTCGTTAGGCTGCAAGGCGCCGGCGCTCCTTGCTCTCCCTTCGTTTGTAGAGCGCGTAGGTCGCCGCGAGCAGGCCTGCCGACACCCCGACGGTGATCGCTGTCGTACCAATGTCGCTGTCGACTGCCTTGCACACGAACTCGCCGGTGGAGCATCCGGCGGCAAAAAAGACGCCGTTCCACGCCGAATGCGTGAGCACTGCGAACCATCCCTTGCCGCTGACCCACGTCCGCAGGCTGAAGAAAAGTGACGGCAGCACGAAGAGCAGGTTGCCGAACGCGAGGCTGTTGACGGAAAGGTTTTCGGTGTTGAGCAGGTGTATCGTGACCCACACCGCCCCGGTGACAAGCACAGAGTAGGCGTTGCCGAAAATGTAGAAAGGGATTCCGAAAAATATCGTTTCTTCAAGCGGGCCGGCCGCAAGGACGCCGGAAAGCGACCGGGGGTTGCTCGGATCTTCGTGGTCCGGCAGGACCTGCTCTATCACAACCGAGCCGATGAGCAACAAGCCAATTCCAATGCCGTGGTAAAAGAACAGCATCTTTGTGAGGTAGCCGACCGAGGTGCGCCTGTACTTTGACAGCCAGGACCTTGGGTGAAAGTCTGCCTTTTCGTCGGCGAACCTGTCCGTCACGACCCGGTCTACAATGCTGGCAATAAAGAATGTTTCTGGATTACATCCAGTCTTCCCAAGTCGACGTGTACTTGTGCAGCAGAGCGCGGGCAGGCTGCGACAAATCCATTGATTTTTGCACGTGTGCAAGGCAGTCGACAAATAATTTCAGCGGGCTTGGCACGCGCTCTAGCGCCATCATGTCCCTGTCACATTCCTCAACTATCCTGTCGACGTTTTCGTGGTACATCTTGCTCGCGGCGCCAATGATGCCCTTGATTTCACTTGACGGCACAGTCTGGTCTGCGAGCTGCTTTTCAAGACTAGAAGAATTTACGGAAAAGGATTCGACGTAAATGTCCCTGGTGGATCGAGGCTTGTACATTATTTGACCAGCTTTTGCAACTTTTCCTTCAGCATCGCGTTTATCTTTTGGCCGTCGGCCTTGCCCCTGTACTCTGCCATCGCCCTGCCCATGAGGGTGCTCAGCGCGCCCATGCCTTTTTCATTTATGACTGCGATGTTGTCGCTGATTATCCTGTCAAGGCCGGCGCTCAACTCCTCGTCGCTCATTGATGTTGCGCCGCTCTGTTTGATGGCATCATCAACACTTTTAGCTTCCTTTGTCATCAATTTCCGAATGATCACCACTCCAGATTCTTTTGCGATTACGCTACTGTCAATTTTCAAGAAAATATCTGTCAGTGCATCATCTGTCAGAACCGCTGGATCGAGCCTCTGCCTCTGCAGACTTGTAATGTCTTCAGTAAGCTTGGAGGCAACAAATGTAGGCGTTATGTTTTTGATCCTGACCGCGATTTCTTCAAATACGCCGAGGAAGTCCGAGTCAAAGATCTGGCTCGCCAGCTTTTTGTTGAGGCCGTATTTCTTGGCGAGCGAGTCCACTATCTCGTCCCACGGCCGCGGGACCCTGTCTGCAAGCGATTCAAGCATCGTGTCCGTAACGGGGATGGGCGGGATGTCAGTCTCGGGGTACATCCTCGCCGCGCCCGGCCTCGGCCTCAAAAACACCGTCTTGCCGTCCGGAGTCGCCGCCCGGGTTTCAGCGGGCACGCCGTTGATCGCAGCCTGCAGCCGCCTGGTTATCGCGTCGGAAGCAAACCCGACCTTGTCCTCCGGGCCGCCCACTATGACAAAGGCGTCGTTTTCCCCGGCCTGAAGCCTCGACTTTATCTCGGCGACTTCCTGCTCTGTTATGCCATAGTTTGGAAGCTCGTCTGAATGAAACACGCCGTCTAGGTCGTAGAACCTGACAAGCTTGCCCAGCTCTTTTCCGATCCTGATCTCCGGGTACGGCTCAAAGCCGATCGTGCCGGCGAACCCCGGAATTCTTAACGCTTTGAATAATCCTTCGCCGTCAAGGATCTTTTTCACGATCTTTGACTGCGCCTTGCCCAGAATGTCGGTGACGTCTTCAATCTTGTCGCCTACTCTGTTGACATCGACTCTTCTTTCCTTCAACTTTTCCGCGATTACTATCAGGCCGTGCTGCCTCTGCATCTCGTGCTCTATGACTTTTATCAATTGATCAAGCTGCTGCACGCCCTTGACCTCGACCACGGCCCCGTTCTGCACGGAGACGTTGACGTCCTGCCTGATGCTGCCCAGCCCCCGGGCAACCCTCTTGCTCGCCCGGAGGAGCCTGCCAAGCGTCAGGGCAACCTGCATTATCTCGTCAGGCTTGCCGGTCACCGGCTCTAGCGCGATCTCGACGAGCGGAACGCCCAGCCTGTCAAGGCCGAACCTGCGCATGCCTTTTTCGTCGCCTATCAGCTTGGCGGCGTCTTCTTCAAGGCAGATGCTCTGGACGCTCACCTTTTTCCCTGCAACTTCAATGTGGCCGCCGGACGCGACGAGCATCGTGCGCTGAAAGCCGGTGGTGTTTGAACCGTCGATCACCAGCTTGCGCATGACGTGGACCTCATCCATCACTTTTGAGTGGAGCGCGAGCGAAAATATCAGCGCGGTTTCGAGCGCTTCTTTGCTGACGTCGTGCGGCGGCTCCTCATCCGCCTCCACGAGGCAGCTGGAGCCAAACGCCGTGTGATATTCCACGGTGCGCATCTTGGTAAATTCAAACATTGCCGCCGGGTCGTACGCCCCGAGCTCGCTCTGGGTCGGGCGCAACTTGCGCACAAACGACTGGCCGTACTTCTGCGCTTCTTCGCAGCTGCAGTTGCAAAAGAGCTTGCTCCTTGTCGCCAGCTGCTGGTGTATCTCAAAGCCGACCTTCAGGTCAAGGGATGCCGGGTCGATTGCCACTGAAATAGAAAATCTGCTGACGCACGTATTAAGCCTTGCCTACAGCGGGATGCTTGCAGACATTTCGTTCGCAAGGTTTTCCTGCATCGCCTTTTTCGCGTCCTTTCCGTTTGCAAGCGCCCACATCGCCTTTACGGTGGCGGTTTCGGAAATCATGTCAGACAGCGGCACCACGCCGATGTCGAGCAGGTCCCTGCCAGTGTCATAGACTGTCATCCTGACCCTGCCCCAGATGCACTGCGACGTCATGCAGACCAAGAGGCCTGCGTCAACTGCCTTTTTGAGGGCGGGAAAGCACTCTTTGTTCACGTGCCCTAGGCCGGTCCCTTCGAGGATTATCGCCCTGTAGCCGGCCTTGGCCGCGTGCTCGATCATCTTGGGGTCAAAGCCGGGATGGTACTTTAACAGAGCGACCCTGTCGTCAAACTTTGGCTTTTCAGCCAGCTTGCCTTCAGACCTCTTTGCAAGCGCGATCTCGCTCTTCTGCATCTCTATCGCGTTGTTCCTGACGAGCGCTACCGGCGTGACGTCTATCGACTCGAACGCGTCGCGCCTGCTCGTGTGGTTCTTTCTTACGCGCGTCCCTACGTGGCATGCAATCGCGTCGTCAGACGTGCCGGCGTGCATCGCCACAAAGACGCCTGCGTATTCTGATTTTGCCGCAAATACAGTAGCCCCAAGCAAATTCAGGGCAGCGTCGGAAGAAGGCCTGTCAGACGAGCGCTGCGCGCCGACAATCACCACCGGTATCGGCAGGCCCTGGAGCGCAAAAGAGAGCGCGGCAGCAGTGTAGTGCATCGTGTCCGTGCCGTGCGATACCACGATGCCGCGGTACCTGCCGCTCTTCACCTTCTCGGCGACCTTCTGTGCCATCATTGTCCAGTGCTCCGGCTTTAGGTTTTCACTGTACTCGCTCAGCAGCACCTCCGGGTCGATTGAGGCGTGGCTGGCAAGCTCGGGCACCGACTGATATAGTTCGGAAGCAGAGAGTGCCGCGTGCACGCCGCCGGTACGGTAGTCTATCTTGCTTGCTATTGTCCCGCCGGTGCTGATGAGCGCGATTTTCGGAAGATCTTTGTTTTCCGCGATTTCATGAGTCTTGGCAACTGAAGCGGATTCACTCTTTGGCAGCTTTGTCATCGACTTGATCTTGCCGGTCTGAATGCCGGTGTTGTAGCCGCTCTTTAGCTTTATGACGATGAAATCTTCGTTGGCAGACTCGTAGCGGGGCATCAGCACGCCGGACCTCTCGCCGTCCTCGGTGGCGACCCTGACGCTGTCACCCACGAACACGCCGTGCTTTGAAAGCAGCTTGGCGCCAGCTCCCCTGTAGCCGCCACTGTCGCTTGCCAACACCTTGGAAGGCGATTGCTGAATATATTAACAAATCTAGACAAAGAGCTCCCGGGCCCCATCAACGATAAACTGTACTGCGATGGCCGCAACGAGCACCGCAAATACCTTAGTGACAATTATGGAGCCGCGTCTTCCGAGGACCCTGTAAATCCTGTCGACGTACCTCAATATGACGTAGGTTATGCCTATGACTATCATAATCGATATCGCGGTTACATCCAACCCGGCGGTCTGGAACGAGATCATCACCGCGGTTATCGCGCCGGAGCCGGCAAGAAGCGGAAATGCAAGCGGCACCACTCCTGACTCATCTTGGGCGCCCGCGCCGCCGAACCTCCACCCACCGTGTGTCAGGAGCTCTATCGCCACTATGAAGAGCAGGACTCCGCCGGCCACCATAAAGCTGGCAAGGGTGATTCCAAAGATCGAAAGCAGCTGCGTTCCTACCACTGCAAACACGAAAAGCAGGCCGGCTGCGGTGATGATCGTAGTCTTGGTTACAGACGCCCTTCCGACTCTCCATCTTTTGCGTAAGCGCAATGGACACCGGCACGATGCCTATGGGGTCAATATCGACAAATAGCGCGACAGTAGACCTGACAAGATCCGCAATAAAGTCAGCCACGCACTGTACTGGCGCGCATCGATTATTAGCCCTGCTCTGTCACGGCGATGTTCCTTTCTTCCAGGATCTTTAGGATCGCCTTTTCAATGTCCTTCTCGGTGATGTAGCCAAAGTCCCACGCGTCGATAAAGTGGCGGTATTCGACTTCGAGTGACTTGGCGGTGTTCTCGAACTCGGCCATCCGATCAAGCGTGTCCGGCGACCTGAAACCCTTGGCCACCATTATCGGGCAGCGCTGGTCCATGCCAATCGGGATGTACCACGCGTTCTTGGCGAACCTGTAGCGGCCGTCGGAGATCAGAGTGTACATGCGCATCAGCTCTTCATTGTTGAGCTTTTGCACGTCGGCGTACCACGGCTCGTTGATAAAGCTCGACGCTGGCCGCCCTGCGTCCCTGTCGTTATTCCTGCCGCCAAACAACGCTATTCTATGGCATTCCAGCTAGAAATATGTTTTTCAATGGCGGGTGCGTTCGGCGATTGCCTTAACCCTCTCGACGCCGTTTATCTCCTTGATAATCACGGCGACCGGGGCCGGCACCAGGCTCTCCCACGCTTCGCCCGTCGCCATCTTTTTGCGGACCTCGGTCGCCTGCATCTCGCTCCTGTCTAGTAGCGGCGCCTCCACCGTCTTTACGCCCCTTTCCCGGAAAAGCATCAACGTGAAAGGGTCGTTGGCAAACACGACGTCGTATTTCGGCACCAGCACGTCGACCTGCCGCGTCCACAGCGAATGGACGTCGACGTCCGGGACCGGTATTATCAGTACCTTGAACATGTCGACCTTGTCAGAGTCGAGCGACTCTTTTATCATCCTGACGCGCTCGCCGGCCGTGAACGGGTTTTTTGACTCGTGGCTCTTCTGCGCGCTGCCCACCACGATCACGAGCTGGTCTACCTTGCCAAGAGCGAACTTTACCGTCGCCAGATGGCCTTTGTGGAATGGCTGGAACCGGCCGACGAAAAGCCCCGTAGTCAACATGCTATGCTGGCAGAGAGGATATTTTAAGCATATACCGTGAAAAAAGAAAAAAGGAGTGGAGGGGGCTCAGGTTGCCGATTCTCCTGCCATCGCTGCCGTTTTGCCATTTATGATTCCTGTACAATGTAGGTGACACTCACGCTCATGGACACTTCTTGCTGGCCCGGAAGGATCTGCGTATCTGCTGCCAGTTCCCTTGATAGCACCGGGAAGTAGACGTCGTTCAGGTTTATCGACTGGATTCCTGACACTTCCATTCCAACTGCCTCGGCTGCAATGTCTGCCCTCTGCCTTGCGCTGGCTATCGCGTCGGCGATCAGCTCGTCGCGCACTTCTTGCTGCATTTCAGATGAAATGAAGTAGTACGCGCCGCTGACAGCGTTTGCGCCCGCTTCAGCTGCCGTGTCGATCACCTGCCCTGCCTCGATTCCGCCGTCTGCATCAAGGGTGACGCTTATGTTGTTCGATGCCCTGTAGCCGGTGATCTCTTGCTCTGGCAGGCATTCAGGAGGCGGCGGGTAGATCATTATGCATACCTCTGTAGACTGCATGTGCCCGTAGACTGGAAACACGCTGTAGCTGCTCGTGCTGATCTGATCGTCCGTCACGCCGAGTTCCTTGAGTGCCGCAATTATCTGGGCGATCAAGTCCGCGTTGCTCGAAGCGGCCTGCTGTGCCGTCGTGCCGTTGGCCTCGACTCCGACCGTCACCGTGAACCTGTCTGGCTGCACATTTGTCGTCGCCGTGCCTAAAGTCGTTACCGTGGACTTTGGCTGCGATTCTTCCTGGTCATTCGAGTTATTCTGGGCTGCCGCGCTTTGCACCATCTGGGTGCCTGCAAAGACGGCCGCGAAGAGCCCTGCCGCAAGTATCCCTGCGAGCAGGACAAACTTTGGATTCAATTTCTGGTCTGACATTTTGGTTACCTGTCAATAGGATGCGTAGTAGGTAAGCCTAGGCCTTAGAACGTGTTTCACGTTCCGTTCTAAGTTTCAGAACGCGGATTATCTTGGCAATTGACGAGCTGGACAGTCGCCAGCTTTTGCTTATGAGAAACCAAGTTTATCTCGCAGCTTTAAACATATTTAAGTAAAGTAACAATCGGTACGGCATTGACGGAACCGGTCAGAATCGACGGCTCTCAGGGCGAGGGCGGCGGCCAGATACTGCGGACCGCGGTTTCGCTCTCCGCGGTAACCGGCACGCCCATCGAGGTTACAAACATCCGGGCAAGGAGATCGAACCCCGGCCTGCGGCCGCAGCACATGACCTGCATAAAGATAATCGCCGACCTTTTCCATGCAAAAGTAGAAAACCTGCAGGTGGGGGCGGAATGGGTCAGGTTCGCGCCGTCAGACAGGTTCGAGGGCGGCTCGGTAAAGGTCGACGTGGGGACGGCAGGCAGCATCCCGATGATACTGATGGCAGTCGTGCCGGCGGTTTCGCTGTCAAACAACGGCGTAGAGATCGAGATCACGGGCGGCACGGACGTCAGGGCGAGCCCGACCATCGACTACGTCCGGCACGTCGTCGCGGCAGGCTACCGCAGCGTCGGGGTAAAGTTTTCAGCCGACGTGTTACGACGCGGCTACTACCCAAAGGGCGGCGGCATCGTTAAAACATTCATCGAGCCCTGCATGGCGCCCGGCACCATGGAGCTCTCGGCCGCGAGGGATGTCGAGCCAAAGATCACGAGCGTTTGCGGCCAGCTTCCGCGCCACGTGGCAGAGCGGCAGATATCCTCTGCCATGATCGCGCTGGAGAAAAAGGGGATCCGCTGCAGGAACTATTCCGCGTCGATCGAGATGTCGGCCTCGCCCGGCTCTTCGATCCTGATCTACTCGGCGTCTGACTTTGGGCCGTACGTCGGCGGCGACTCGATAGGCGAGCTTGGCAAGCGCGCCGAAGCCGTGGGCGGCGAAGCCGCCGAGCGCTTGCTGGAGAGCGTGCTCGCGCCGGCGCCCGTGGACCCGTTCCTTGCAGACATGCTCGTTCTGCCGCTCGCGCTCACCAAGGGAAAATCAAAGTACAGGGTTGCCCGGGTAACCGAGCATCTGCGCACAAACCTGCAGGTGGCGAGCCAGATGGTGGGGTGCAAATATAAAATAGAACAGCAGGGCAACACCCACGTCGTGGAGATCGATGGCTAGATACCGCCGTCCATCAATGCCGCCAACAGCAGGATGATTATCGACAGGACGACGATCACCTCGCCCAGTACGATTATCTTTTTCCTCACCGACTGGACGTAGACGTTGCCGCCCTGCCCTGACATTATCTTGCGCTCCATGTCAGCGTTCAACAGCCTGACGTGCACGACATACGTCCCCACGGTTGCGATCACGAGTATGACTTTTACCAGCAGGATCATGCCGTAGGTCGTGTCGAGTATCGCGGCCGGGTCGCCGAGAAACCCGCGCGAGTTGTAGATGCCGGTCGCTATCAGGATGCCAAACGCGGGAACCGTTATCTTGTTGAAGCGGCTGCCCACCTTGACCATCAGCGCGACGAGCTCTTCGAGCGACTTTGTGTACGACTTGAGTACCGGCACAAGGACGATGCCGATAAAGATCGAGCCTCCGACCCATATCGAGGAGCATATCAGGTGCACCCACGTGACGAGGCTGTCGGCAAGGACCATCGTCCTTTTCACAGTTCCGCATTATATTATCGATGCTGCTTTCGAGAAAGGTTTTAATCAGCTCTGCGGGTCAGCTAGGATCGCTTGATAATAGGTCCAAGGAGGGTGGCGCTAATTGGCGCCATCGCGGCAGTCGTCCTTACCATCGTGTTCTACCCGCTTCTTGTGGCCACGCCGTTCGACCTTGAAGACATCACCGTCCAGCTGGGCAGGGTCGTGCTGGCTTCGGGCGGTGTAGAAGAGCAGCAACTCAGCCTCCGGATTTCGCTCAACATCTCCAACACGAGCGATTTTACTCTTACTACGTCGAGAATAGATTACGAGCTGTTTGCAGACGGCGATCCTGTAGGATCACATACCCTATCGTACGAGGACATCCCGGTCAACGGCAGGCCCGCCCTCTTTTCCAACGAGCCGGCGATTACCCTATCGGACACGTTCACGCTGCAATACTCTGACGGCAATGCAGAGATGTTCAACAAGATCCTGAATGGCAGCGAGGACATTAGGTGGAGCGTCACAGGCACAGCCTCGATCGAGTCGGGCACGTCGTTCCAGGAAAAGACGTTCTCCTCTGAATTGTAAAAAAGTGCGGTCACCGGGATTTGAACCCGGGTTACGGGCTGACCTCGCACCTGCGTGCATGGAAGGCCAGTGTCCTAACCAAACTAGACGATGACCGCCTACTGTAGCCGACATTGCCAAGGATATTAAAACCTAGTCCGGGAAGATTATGTTTAGCACCGCGTCGAGTGCCTTGTTCTTGGCGCGCTGCTTGTAGTATTCCACCCCCTTTTTCGGGGCGTCGAGCGCCTTCTCATTCTCAACCTCGCCTACGGGCCGATGATCCAGCGCGCCGTAGAACTGTATCCTGTAGCCCTTCATCTTTGACAGCACCGTGGAGTTGAAGATGTCGTGCAGCCAGACCGAGCCGATAAAGTAGACAAAGGGCGGGTTTGGCTTACTCTTTATCATCTCTGCCACCCTGTCGATGGTCTGCGCCATGTTGCCCGAATCCGTATCAATGGCGATAATGTCCTGCTTTACGCCGCTCTGCACGAGCGCCTCCTTCACCTTTTCAGCAGGCCCGGATTCGCCGACGATCATGACCATCGTCTTGTGCTTGTCCGGCCTCGACCTCATGACCATGCCGTGGGTTTCGAGCCCTATCTTTACCCGCTCTAAAACGTAATCAGGAAGGCCGCCGTCAGCCGACTTGCCTTTATGCACCGCATACAGGACAATCAGGTTGCCGTCGGTAAATCTGTATTCTGACATCTAGTACCACGTGGTTGCCACTTTTTTTGGTGCCGAGATCTGCTTTTCGATTTCGTCCAGCCGCTGGAGCGACTCGGGGCTCTTTTGTAGGTCCTTGAACTGCTTCTCGTGCCTTATCCTGCGGACGACGTTGAGCACTTCGTCCATCGTGACCCCGTGCTTGATGTCGTATTCAATCTGCTTGGCACAGCTGGAAACCGTGCTGTATTTCTTGTAATTTCGTTTTTCAAAGGAAGAAGCATCAGGGGAGATGCCTTTTACAAAACGGACAATAACCTTTTCAACATGTTCAAGATGCCAGTCCTTCATAGCAAAATTATTGGGCTTCATAACTCCAAGTGCCCCTTACGTTTGAAGGCTATTTAATCTCTTGTCCGGTTTCGCTAGAGGTAGTCAGAAAGCTTCGTCTTTTCCTCGCCCGGGATTTTCGCGATCTCGAATCCCTCTTTTGATTTCAAAAGCGAAGCGGTCGCGTCGATGCCGACTTTTGTCGTGAGCAGGTTCGCCTGGTCGCTCGACGGATCGAGGCTGGAGCCCTTGGTGTTTGGGATAATGATAAAGTCCCTGTCTGCCTGGCACCTAGTCGCTATCGCATATTCGACAGCTACGGGATCGGTCGGGTCAATGTCGGCGTCCACCACCGTCGCCATTTTGAGCGAGGGGTGGGCAGAGAACGCCGCCATCAGCGCGTTCTTTGGTTCTCCCTCTAGCCGCTTCTTGATCTGTATGACCGCAGAGAGCCAGTTGCTGCCGCCGTCTGTCAGGTGCACCGCCTGCGTTGTGGGCACGACGTTCTTTACATGGTCGAACATTTTCGCCTCCACCGGCAGGCCCATCAGCAGCCTGTGTTCGGCGTAGCCGGGCAGAATGTCGTGGTAGACAGCATTGTCGCGGAACATTATTTTTTCAAGCTCGAACACGGGCTGCTTGCGCTTGAAGTCGTATGTGCGCAGCATCTCGACCATCCACTCCTCATGCGTCTTGTCCTTGAGTATCCTACCCTCTATCACGATCTCGGTATTGGTTGGTACGTGCAGCTGCGAATAGCCTGCCTTGGAGAGCGTAAGTTTGCCTTCCAGCAGCGAATTGGCTATCATCATCTCGTCAACCCCGTACGCCGCCTGGTACGCTGCTGCAATGCTGACTGCCGGGTGGACACCTATCGCAATCGCGACCTTCAGGTCCTCTCCGTGGTCGCGTGCGTAGGAGAAGCACTTGTGGAGGTGCCTGCCCTCTACCATCCTGATCGCCATGTGCCTGTCGTCGAGGCGCAGCAGGCGGTGGGTGGACTGGTTCTGGTTGCCCTTTTCCTGGTCATTTGCAAAGACCACCGACGAAGTGATGAAGGGTCCGGCGTCCTTTTCAAAGTGCGTGACTATCGGAAGATCATTAAGGTTCCTCGAAGAGTTCTTTTCAAACGGCGCGGCGCCTTGGATTTTTGTTGGCGCCGACAGGCTGGAGAGCGCCTCGGTTATGCGGGCGTGGTTCGCCTTCTTTACGTCCGCTTGGCCGGCCTTCCGCGTCCCCGCGACTGCTAGGTAGAATTTTTTTGCAGTGCCGACTACGTTGCACGCGACTCCGATCTTGCTCCCGCGCACCTTCTCAAACAGCACAGCCTGCTTGCCGTCCAGCTTGGCAGTCACTGCAGCCAGCTCGAACTCTGCACTAACGTCCTGCTTTACCCGCACCAGCTCGTCCTCTTGCTGCAGGAGCGAGAGGAAGCTGCGGAAATCGGGGTTATTGCCCCTCATGCTTTTTGCTACCAACGATGTTCATAACCTCTTCCATAATTGCCTTCATGTCGTCGAGCTGGAGCTGGCCCTTGCTGTGAAGCGATACCAGGCAGATGCCGTTTATCATGGATGATACCTTTTCAGCGATGGTATTGATAAAGATTGAATCGTACTTGCTCGGTATGACCTTGGCAACGTTGACCTTGTTTGACGCGCTGATTGCGGCGGACAGCGCGCCGATGCGCGGCTCGCCTTCAAATATCACTATAAAGCAGCCGTTCTGAAAAAAGGTCGGCTGAAGGGAAAAATTTCGCCCGGTGCTGGAGCTGACGACCTTTCCTTCCCCTGCGTCAGGCTCATTATCCATTGGCTTATCTTGCGCGAACAGTGATGGGCTTGGCGACTTTCAGTTCCTGCTTCTTTGTTCTCGCCCTGAGCTTTGCCTTGTACTTCAGGTTCCTTGGCTTTGTCCGGAGCCTGTAGCCGCAGCACGGACACCACAGCCCGTCCCACTTAATGAATATCTCGCAGATCTGGCATCTTTTCTGCCCGCTAGCGTAGCGGCCAGAGCCGACTGGCTTTTGAGCCTTGTGACGGATGCATATACCCTTACAAGTCATTTTTTTATTCACCGGTTATAACCGACCAACGCACGTGCTTTAGTTAGTTACTTAACCGAAGTTTAGTACACATATTATCTATTTAAGATTTATACAAATATTTTATTTACAAAAGGCAAGATTTGTCAAAATTTGTATAATCGTGCCCAGATCGATATTATAAGAGTTCTAAATAAATTGTTAATTAGTGGTATTTATTGAAGGTATTTCCTTTCCAAAATGGAATATTCCTTCAACATTTTATTACAAAATTTATCGACGATTGTATAAAATACCGATAAAACCCAGAAAGCTCCATCTATTGGATCTAGAGCCAGTGCTGGATCTTGAGAAAGTCGTCTATAGGCTCCTTCCGGAGTAGCTTGAGTAGCGCCTGGGCCTGGGGTACCGACAGCATCGGCTTTTTGAAGTGGTTGTCGGTGGCGATCCTAGGGCAGGCGACCTGCACAAACGCGTCGATTCCCTTGAAGACCATCATGCGATCGTCCGTGATTTCTGTCAGCGCTATCATCTGCACCTTCCTGCCAACTTTTTCAAATTCCTTTTTCAATTCCAGCGCGCGCACGTGGGCGAACTGGCCCTCCTTGAGGCCGATGACTATGCCGATCTTTTCGGCGTCAAGCGCCTTGTATATTGACAGAATTGCGCGTTTTTGCATGCCCTGCGCGAACTCATTTACCTGCGAGTACTCGTCAAAGTATGGGTCGAGCATGAACGTCGGCTTGTCCGTAGACATCGCCACGCTCGCAGAGTGGAACATGCTCTGCCCCAAAAAGACGTAGGCGTCGACCTGCTTTTGGATGCTGTACGCAGGGTAGAATTCGCAGCCAAACACCTGCGCGTCGCGGAGCTGGCCCTTGCCCCTCCCTATGATGACGCTGTAGCCGTGGTCCTCGAATATCTTTTTCGCGCCTTCTACTTTATGGAGGTGCTGGCTGTCGGTCAGCAGCGATATTGTCTTGTGTTTTCCATGCAATCCTTCCGCGCACTTTTTCGTGACAGAGTCAAAGCTGATGTCGTCAAACGCGCCGATCATTACCACCTTGTCTCCAAAGGTCTCCATCGCGATCGTGTGACCGATGTTGAAGAGGATGTCCGCGCCAAGCATGTCCGCCG
Source organism: uncultured Nitrososphaera sp. (assembly GCA_964476255.1). Classification (GTDB taxonomy): domain Archaea; phylum Thermoproteota; class Nitrososphaeria; order Nitrososphaerales; family Nitrososphaeraceae; genus Nitrososphaera. The sequence goes on along the minus strand of CAYYYR010000041.1, from coordinate 53,017 downwards.
CGTGGGTGTTGAGGTCGCACGAGCCCCAGCACGTGTCGCCGATGACGTACGCCTCGATTCCGAACTTTTCGGCGACGTGGTCGGCCGCGTCCTGCAACTTTGGAATAATGCCCTCGGGTCCATTGATCGCTACGGATCTCGGCTTCCGCTGCTCTATGACTTCAAACATCCTCTTTTCGTCGATTATTATCGTCATGGCTTGCTCACCCTTATCGCGAATTTCGGGCAGACCGCTTCGCACCCGAAACAGTAGATGCAGTCGCGCTCCCTTGACGGCAGCGCCTTCCTGTCCGCGCCTTCGCCCTGCCAGTCAAACACGTTAGTCGGGCAGACTTCGATGCACGCGCCGTCGCCGACGCAGAGGTCAAAGTCGACTGAAACGTCGGTGCCGTAGATCCCAAGATCGCTTGCCTTGTCCTTCCATACCTTCAGGTTCTCGAATGTCGAGGCGGTCCTGTTTGCCTGAAAGTCTGGATCGATGGGCAATATGAGAAAAAGACCTGCCGAATTCAATTTAAATCATGCTGTATTTGGCAAGCTGTTGAGTGGACCATGTAAAATTCCGTCATAGCATATTCACAATATATGTAGTTAAATACCGGGAAAAATCCATCGTCAATTAATGAGCTTGGTGCTCGTCAGCATTCGGAAAGGAGCATCGAGCACCAGCTATGGTCAAGGGTATAGTCCGAATCCTGTTCTGATTAATGCTGGGGATACGATTGTATGGACCAATACAGATACGACTCCTTATACCATAACATTGGGCGAAGATGGGATACCGGACGGCAGTTTTGACTCCTCGCCGAACTTCAGTCCAATTCTTGCTCCAAGCCAAACATTCAGTCAAGTTCAACAAAGCAGGCGAATATCATTATTTCTGCGCGCTTCATCCAAACGAAGTCGGTGCAGTAATAGTCGAGAAAACCAAGGACAAAAAGCGTAAGATCCCAAGAAGAGTCGAAGGTCCTGTTCATGTTCATTTCTTTTTCGTAGATAACGTCGGCCTGTCAGATTCAGAGAATGGCGAAGAGGAATAACAGGTAAAGCACTAATTGTTGCGCCCGTCCCTGAAAAGCAGCCGCCATTGGAGTTACAGGCTGAATGGGATCTCGCTTTTAAGATTCTACAAGGCTCTTCCAAGCTTATAGTTTTTGGATTCGCTTTCAATCCTTATGATCAAGCTGCCCTAAATTTGCTAAGGGATGGCGGAAAGAATCTGTCATCAGTACTCCTCATTAATCTGACCTCAAAGGTGGATATTGCCAAGAATTTGTGGCCCAAAGCCAATATCACAACATGCCTGCCTCCTCAAGATGAGTTCGACCGAATCGAAGAATGGTTATGTTCGTAACTATTGCAGCTAGGTCCATGCATCGCTAATTCTCCATCTTTAAGCAAATCGAAGGGACGAACTCAATAGTTTAGGCAATAGAAGACAGGTCATTTTTCATCCGCTTAATTCTTTTAAAGAAGCTGGATAACAGGTATAAAAGAACTAATTATTTTCTGGACTTGCAGCACTGGCAACGCGCGCACCCCCCTGCATAAGCAAGAATGGAGGCAGCCGGCCGGTACCACCGCTGGCAAAAGGCCCCATTTCAAGCCCCGCGAGATCCACCACGTAGACGTGCTAGCATGGTTACGCCGCCTTAGAGCTGCTCCCTCCCGGACCTCGCCCATTTCGACGATGCGCAGTCGAGACCGCGCCTTCGCGCAGTTCGCCGCTCATAACCATCCGACACGGCGTGATTTCATTTCAGCAGAGCAAGCGGGAACCTCCTACCAGAGGATTTACCCGGCCGTTACTGATCCTGGCATAAAGCCGATTTCCAGTGTGGGGCACGGCTATCGCCCCGATCCTCCCTGCCTCCGCCAAGTATTTTGCGGGATGGCTATATTTGCTTGTTGGATAGTATGCCGACGGTCTTGCACACCGAGCAGACGTCGCCTGTGGAGCCGCGGCCGCACGCCGTGCACTTTTTGCCTTCAATGCCTGGGGCGCTGCGCAAAGTCTTGGCTATCTTCATCATGGAATTGTAGGCGTTGTGCTTTATGCCGGGGTGGTCACGCTCCAGCTTGTTGAAAAATTCCCGTAAATCTGTCCTGATGCTCTCGTTCATGTAGGGGCACTCTTCAGACTGGAATGGGATCTCGCGCTGGAGCGCATAGAATGCGATCTCGTATTCATAGATCTCGATAAACGGCTTTACCTTTTTCATGCCGGTCGCGTACTGCACCGGCTCGGGGTGGATCCAGCCGATCCGCTCGACGTCGCCGGCGAGCAGGTTTATCGTGAACGTTTGTAATTGATCGTCCATGTTGTGCGCGGTCGCGACGATGTCGGCGTCGACTGTCTCCGCGGCAATGTCGATTGCGCGCCGCCGGAACGTTCCGCACATCGAGCAGGACGACATCTTTTCCGACGGCCTCAGGACCATCGCCTCGTCCATGTCGACCCCAAAGAGCGACTTGTAGCTGAGCACCCTGCTCTCCACTCCAAGCTGCGCGCAAAAGTCCTTCACTATCTGCAGCGATTCGTCGCGGTAGCCCCTGATGCCTTCGTCTATCGTGACTGCGACCAGCTCGTTGCCGTTGTTTGGGTGCTGGTCGAACAGCATCTTTAGCACGTACAGCATCGACAGGCTGTCCTTGCCGCCCGACACTCCGACAGCGACCCTGTCGCCGTACCCGATCATCGAATACCTTGAAATCGTCTTTGCAGTCTTGTCTTCAATAGAGCGCATGAAGCATCTCTTGCACAGGTGCTCGCCGGAATACGCCCTGTGTAACGCGCTCTCCGCCTTCCCGCACTTGCTGCAAATCACCAAGTGCTAGCGCACTGGAAGGGTTATTAATCATTCTAACATGAACCGTTATTAGATCAAAAGTCCCTACTCTTCTTGTGATCTTTCAGTCCGAACTGCTTGACGAAATCAACCTAAAGATAATAGACATGCTCACCCGCGACTCGTCGCGCCCTTTCGTAGAGATGGCGAAAGAGCTTCAAATTTCAGACGCGACGGTGCACATACGGGTGCGCCGGCTGGTGGCGGCCGGCATAATACACAGGTTCACCATAGCGACTGACAGCCGGCTCCTTGGCTACGACCACCTGGCCTTCATGGGGATAAACATGAATGAGGGCTCGGCCGACGAAGTGACGGACCGGCTGTCAAGGTTTGACGAGATATTGGAGATACACGAAATTCACGGCCGGTTCGACCTGCTCCTGAAGGTGCGCGCGAGGAGCCTCGAGGAAATGAGGGACATCGTCGTGAACAAGATCCGCCGGCTCCCGCAGATAACGGACGCCGAGCTGATGGCGGTCCTGACAACGACAAAGGAGGAGCATTCGGTGTCTTTGAAAAGGGACATTTCGGACGCTACTGCTGCCGCAACGTGATTATTTTTGCTGCTTTTCCTTCTTTGACGACTGCCACCAGTCGAGGTAGTCTTCGTGGTGCCTTCTCCTCGGGTCGTCCCGGGAATTTTCGGCCTTGTCGCGCAGCTCGTCTATCTTTTCGCGGGTGGCAAAGAGGCCGCAGCTTTTGCAGATAAAGTTCTTGCTAGAGAGGTCAAGTTTCAGCTCGCCTCCGCATTCGGGACAAAAGCTTGCCAATCGTAATCCTATTTACTTCTCGCTAATAAAAGGTTTTCAAGCGCGACTTTCTAAGCAGGATCTATGCGGTACTCCGTCTCTGTCAGGTTCAGCTCAGACGGGCGCATTGACGTAAGCGGGGACGAAATAGCGATATCGATAAAGTCGCCACCAGAGCGCGGCAGGGCAAACAGGGAGCTGGTGAAAAAGCTGGCGGCGCATTTTGGGACAGGCGAAGACAGGATCAGGATTATTTCAGGCCTAGCGTCGCGGAAAAAGGTAGTCGAGATATTGAAATAAAAAAAGAGGAGGGGGTTAGTTTACAGTGACCGTTCCGTACATCGCCGGGTGGAAAGCGCAGAAGTATTCGTAGGTGCCGGGCTCTTCAAAGGTCACCGTGAACGTGTTTACGTTCGGGAAAGTCTCCACTTCAGTCTCTGTGGCGTTAGGTTCTGCCATGGCCGGCTCTTCCGTTTGCGTCATGTTCTCTGCGGCAAACTCTTCCGGGAAGATTTGCGCAAGCATTGCCATGAGATCTTCTTCAGGCGGGAAAATGAGGCCAGAGCTTACAGTGTCTTCCTCGCCCGTCAGCGTATATGAGACGTCTGTTCCGTTCAGGTACTGTATATTTCCTGCCATATCAACAGTGGACGGTACGAACGCCACCTTGTTGAGCGTCACCAAGATCTGCGTCCCGTTGGGGCCGGGCTCGATCCATGCCTCGCCCAAGTCGTATGGAGGCAGCAGTTCAAACTGCGGCGCGGTTGACATCGAGAATGGCAGTATGATGTCGGACATGGTGGTGTTGTCCAGCGGGAAAATCACGTTGTGGATTTCCTGCGTTGGGCTGAAGAAGGTCACGCTTTCGCCTGCACTAATCTGCAAGTCCTGCGGGTAGAACTGGTTGTACGAGACTGTCAGGTTCCCCATGCCGACCGATACCATGGTGGCATTGGCTGCGGTAGTTGCAGTGGAATTGTCGTGTTGTGCCGACGCCGTGCCGGTCGAGGGCAGGGGTGCAGCTGCGAGCATCATCGTTGCGGCGCTTGCGATGGCGATTACGATGGCCAAGCTTGTGTTTTTCAAAGTCATTGTCAGCAAGCGCCGAAAATTGGATTTAAGAGGTTCTTATCCATGTTCGCAACCTACATTCGGAAATATCTTGTAACACACGGCACGGTATTATGTTACAGAAGATCACAGCAATCTGCTTTTAAGCATACAGCCATTGCAATTGAGTGGAGAACGGATTTGCAAAATCGACAGAGGGACGAAGTCACTAGGGACGTGCTGCAGACTGCGATGGGACCGGGCGCGGGCATTTCAAGGATAATGTTTAGCGCGTGTCTGAGCCACTCTCAGGCGACGGTGTACCTGTCGCACATGATGGAAGTCGGGCTTGTGGTAAACGACGTCGAGCGGGGAAAAAGGTACTACCGCACGACGCCAAAAGGCGTGGAATATCTGGCCGCGCTCAATAGCATGTGTGAGCTGTTGCAGATGGATACCCGGACGTCGCAAATCTAGTTTCGGTGCATGGACTTTGGTCGTCATTCCGCTCGCGCAGTCAGTTCGCCCGTCGAAGCACCATGCACCGAATGAACGCTATTATGTTTTTTGAAAATTAAACCTTTACTATGCCGCTATCCGCTTCGACCCTTACAATCGTGCCCTGCTTTATCGCCGGCGCGCCCTTGGGCAGGTCGACCACCGGTATGTTGGCTATTGCGCAGCCTGACGCTGTGGTGATGTCAGCCTTGGAGCAGACGATCGCGCTTGGGGCGGATCCGTACTCTCTCAATGAATAGATCGCATAGGCGCCGACGCTGCTTCCCACCGCGTACGGGAACACGAGCACCGCGCCCTTTAACGACTTTTCATACAACTCGTGCTTTGGATCTGTAATCCTGCCTGTCTTGGGGTCGACCATTGCTAGAAAGTTTATCGGCTGCACAGTGACAAGGGCCGGGCCCTCACCAGAGCCGCCGACAATTTTCTTGCAGTTGTTGATTATCAATCTGTATACTCCTTTGTTATCGTCCTGAGATCCTTGAGCGCCACCTTGACCTTGTTGGAGTTGTTCAGGTAGTAGGCGCCCTTGACGCTGTTTGACACCACCGAGTCGTGTTTTTCCTTCGTGACGTAGGGGGTGAGGCAAGTGCACGAGTCGCACATGAATTCCGCGCCAGACCTTTCGAGCCTGCCGGTCAGCCCCACCTTGGCAGCCTGGCCGTGTATAGCCCTTGAGCAGAATATCATGCAGCGCTTCGTGAACTTTTTGCCTTCAGTGAGCTTTGCCAAGAGATCGAGCTCGTTCATGCCGAGCTGGGGGCTTCCAAGCGTAATGACGTCGCCGTCTTCTGCTGTGCTTAGCTCTTCCATAGCCGCTTTCGCCTCTTTTCTGGTAAAGGAGATTTTTTCACCGCGCCCCTGCCCGACGGTGAACATGCCGCAAGAGCCGGACGTCCCGATGGCTGCGGATAGCGCCTTTCCCTCAATGGTCGACGGCATGGCTATGCCGCTAAAGGCGACCGAGCTTTCCTTGACGGCCTTGCCGGCAAAGTAGCCCATAAGGCCATAGTCGAGCTCGCTTTCAAACTTGAAATCGGCTTCAATGCCCACCTTTGGGTTCCTCGCTTCTTCGAGCCGGAGGTCAGAGAGCGGCGCCTTGCCCGTGACAGAGCTGGCGAGCGCGGACAGCGCGCTCTCCTTGTTTGTCATCAGGCCTAGAAGCGAATTTGAAAACACGGCGGCGTTGCTTTCGGCAAAGCTGACTGCCGTGCCCTTTTGCGGGATGTCGAAAACTTCATACGGCGTGCAGGTGAATGACGGCGTGACTCCCATTCGCTCGTACGACTCCACAATGCTTGCCTGCTTTTCCTGGAACTTTTCAGGGATGCCTTCTGGGTGGTCTCTGTCGTAGCCTATCGGGTTCACGGTCGTCTTTACGGCGACCCTGGCCGTGCTGCTGAACTTGTCGAGGAACTGGACGCCGGCGTCCCCGATCGTGTTGTAGTTGACGCCGGAAACATGGGCCCATTTTATCGGGACGAGCTTTGCAGCGCCCGTGGCCTCGCCTATGGCAACAAGAATCCTGTACGCGGAAGCCAGCGCCTCGCCTTTCTTGCCGGCGAGTGCCTCTTCCTCGTCCCTTGCAAGCTCCAAATCCAGCTATAGTTTCAGTGGAGAGTATAAAATTATATGCTCTGCGGGCGGACATTCATGCATTGGCAAAGCGCCCGATGGGCATAATAATTAAAAAGATGGAGCAGGCGCTCAACCGGGAAAAGCCGCCCCGGCTCACCGCGCTACGCGGGCTCCAGATGGAGGAGCAGGGCGACCCGTTCAAGATCCTGATAGGCACGATACTGTCCGCCCGAACCCGGGACGAGAACACTACCAAGGTGGTGAACAGGCTGTTTGCAAGGTTCAAGACCCCACAGGATCTGGCAGCGGCCGATATTGACGAGGTAAAAAAGATAATCCACAGCATCGGCTTTTACAACGTCAAGGCAGATCGCATAAAGCAGGTGTCGCAGATGCTGGTGAGCAGGTTCGGCGGCCAGGTGCCCTGCGACATCGACCAGCTGCTAGAGCTTCCTGGCGTCGGCAGAAAGACCGCCAACTGCGTGCTTGTCTACGCGTTTGACAAGCCGGCGATACCCGTCGACGTGCACGTGCACCGGATTTCAAACAGGCTGGGGCTCGTCAGCACCAAGATGCCAGAGCAGACAGAGCTGGAGCTGAGCAGGCTGGTCGACAGGAGGCTGTGGACAAGAGTGAACGACACGTTTGTGATGTACGGACAGAACATCTGCCTGCCGGTAAAGCCAAACTGCAAGGCGTGCGGCTTGAAAAAGATGTGCCGGTACTACTCTACTCTGGCTTCCTCTTCTTGAATATCAGCAGGCCGACTATCAAGCCGCCGACTCCGAGCGTCACCCCGATAGGCACATAGTAAACTGGCGACTCGTTGAAACTCCCGAACAGTATCTCAAACCCGATGTCGCCTGCGTAGGTGTTGGCCACCGACGTCTCGCCGTCGTTGCCATACACTGCGATCGAGCCCGCCGCAAAGCCGTCGAGACTTAGCCTGTCAAGGACGATCCTCTTGCCGTTTGTGACCGTCAGGCCCGAGTTCTCGCTGTGCGTCAAGGATATAGGGCCCTCTGTCGTCCAGCCGTCCTGCCGGTTGTCGTACATCCTAGCGTACCCAGCCTCTGGCGTGTTCACCGCGACCCAGTACCTTTTTGACTCGCCTCCAAACGTTACGATTTCAATATATTTCTCGCTTGGCGCCGGCTCCTGTATCCTGATCACGGTCTTTGAGTCGTTGCTCGGGATGTAGGACATGTTGTTCTGTATGAGCATTATCCAGCTGGGCTGCTTTGGCTCGTCAAAGGTGTAGACGAGGGGGCTGTCGTCGTCATGGTTCGACGCAGTGTAGGGGAGCGTGAAGCTTTCGCTCCTCTCCGACTTGATCACGTTGTAATCCTGCGCAAAAGCGAGGGCAGGCAAGAACAGCAGGAAAACCGCGATTGCCGCAAGCAGCTGGCGCATGGAGCAGCTGAGTCGCTTTAGTAATATAATCGACTCGGGGACTTACATCGCCAGCTCTTTCAGAGGGTAGTCGCTTCTTTCCGGCGCGCCCTCCATGAACGGCCTTTCCCCTGTGCCTGACGATCTCTTCGGCAAGCGTCTGCTTCCATTTCTCCCTCATCCGCGCTTGAGGCGGTTTACGTTGCACTTGGCGAGCATGCCCGGTTTGGCATAGCATTCCTTTTAAGTCTGATTGCAGCCGCGCCCGCCGCACATCGCCGGGTTTTCCGACCTAAAACAGGTGGAACGGCCGTTCCAAGTATTCCTGATATAATGGCTACCGAAAGTAATAGATGGTAGTAACAGGTTGTACACCGCTGCCGGTTCATTGGTAAATAAAAAAACAGTTATCGCTCTGCCCCTATTGGTGATTCTGGTCCTGCCGCTGTCGGCATATGCAGAATCCTTTACGGTGACCACTAACAAGGACATCTACACCCTTGACGAGACGGCAAGGATTGTCGGGGTCATACCCGAGGACGCGCCAGACGACTATGCCATCCTCATAAAGGTGACGGGATCTGGAGGGGACTGCGCCACACAGAACATGCTGCCGGCTGCAGACAACTCGTTCGTGTCAAGGCCGGTGAGGCTTGACGAATGCGGTTTTGGCGTATTCACGGTTTCGGCCTTTTACGCCGAACTTCAGGCCAATTCTACTTTTACGATCTCTAACAACAGCCAGTCGGACGCCGCGAGCAGGCTGGAGCTCCGCATGCTAAAGAACGTGATCCTGCAGGCGCAGGACGCGGTCAACGCCCGGGTAAGGGAGCTGGTTGAAAACGGCTACGTCCTGACAGAGGAGGTTGCAGGAAAATACAGCGAAGGAGTATCGGAGGCGTCGCTTGCGCTCCAGGCAATCGAGTTTGGAGACCAGGCTGAGGCAAAGAAGCACATGATATTCGCCATCCGGGACTTTCGCGGGGTGCTCGGCGCGCTCTCTGAGAACGTGGCGAGGTTTGAGCAGACCGCCGAGCAGCAGGCCGAGAACGACGACAACTCGGGTGTCGTCGGGACATACAGGATTATGCGGGAATACTACTACCGGCTAGAAGATCTGGCGCAAAAGAACCAGGTTGACAAGGACGACCAGTTCGACGCGGCCGCGCACCTTTTGGCAAGTGCAAGGCAGATGATAGACGAGGGCAACTTTGAAGTGGCAGAGCGAAACCTAGAGCGCGTAAGCATGCTGCTCGAGGCGATCAGGGTTGACCTCCTTGACGATGAAGGGGGTGAGCAGTTTGTTTCATACGCGAACAGCACCAGTCCTGAAGACGAAGAGTCAGCCAGAAGGCTGACCGACGCGGCAGACAGGTTTGAAAAGAACGCACTTGAACTGCTGAACAAGACCGGCTCTGACGCAGAGGCACACGCCAAGGCGCAGGAGGCACTCTCCCTCATTGCAAGCGCCAGGATCAGCATAGAAGCGCAGGAACTTGACTCGGCAAGAGACACCCTGACAGCGGCATACTGGGCCATTAAAGAAGCGGAAAGCCTGATCGAGGACTATAACCGTAGTACATCCCAGCTCTGAAAACAGCGGCGCAAATTCAGGCGACCCTTCGGAGAAATCCTCCGGCAACGGCAACAGCGGCAAAGACAACGATGCCAAGGAAACGAAGGCTCTAACAAGGGCAGCAACAACGACGAAAACGGCCAGTAGGCATTTTTGAAACATTATTTCGGGAATCCGCGACGCGATGGCTGCACATACATTTTGGCGCGCATGACGCGCCCCTGGCCGCCTGCATGGAACTGGAACGGCCGTTCCAGCGTGCGAGTTACGCCCTCCCCCTAATATAACTTACAAAGCTTTGACAATCCTGTGTCTGAACGCAAGAACAACAGAGGAAAAATCGAGATAATGGCCGACGTTCTGGCTCTCTCAACGTCGGGGATAAAAAAGACCCACATCATGTACAGGGCAAACCTGAGCTACGAGCAGATACTGTACTACCTGAACCAACTGCTCGGCAAGGGACTCATAGCCCAGGACGTGTCAGACGGCGCGCTTTTGTACAGGACGACAGAAAAGGGAAGAGAATTCCTTGCCTGCTACTCGCGCATGTCGGACCTGATAATTGAGAGCTACCAGAGCGCCCCAAGGATGCCGCTGCTGGCAACAACATAGGTAATTTTCTGGTGATCCACAGGAGCACCGCAAGGCCTCCTGACTGGGCTATGTTTATTGCGAAAAGGTAAGGCGCGGCCGCATCCACGATGTTCTTTATCGCCGGCCCCGCCATGTACAGGTTCGACCAGAATATCACGATCATGATGTTCTGCACGATGAAAAGCGACGCGACCAGCACGAGGCCGGAAGTAAAGTAGGACCTGATCAGGCGCATGTTCTGGACGTACGTCGCCATGATCGCTCCAAGCAGCCCGATGTTCGCGAGCGCGGCCGCCGAGGCGCCCAGCATAAAGTCCATCTACGCAGTTACGCCCCCTGTATTGCCTAATTTACTTTTTCCCAATTCTAACCAATATCTCCTGAAACGATGCATAGTTCTTCTCCATCAGCGGCGTCAAAAAGTAGGTCGCGCCGTAGGAATCCTTGTTGTCTGTCACTATCAGGCCGTTGTCAGACAGGACGCGCAGGTGGCGGCACCGCGGACGTGTCGACATTATGGACTCCGGGAGCAGAAGGGCAATACATGGTAAAGATATTCGTCTGGAACTCAATAGGCGACGCGCCGGTTCCGCTGTCCGAGGTCACCCAGAACAACATTTCCGTCAGCTAAAAGACCGGCGGAATTCCAGCCTCTTTATCTTTTTTCAAAAGAGCGGCAAACTTACGGTACGAAAGGCTCTTTGTATGAGACGATCACCTTTGCCACCTCGGGCCTCATCAGGTGCTCGGCCGGGATTTCGCCCGAGCTCACCATGTTCCTCATCTTGGTGCCGCTCAGCTCTTCCCTGAACTCCGGACCGTGGGGGCAGTTCCTTTCATTGGCGTAGCTCAGGCACTTTTTGCAGTAATAGAACGCGGGAAAGAACACCGGCTCTATCCCGAGGTCAGAGTAGCCCTTGAATATCTCGTGCGCGGCAAACGGGTGGTAGTAGCTGCCCACTCCGGCATGGTCGCGCCCTACTATGAAATGCGAGCAGCCAAAATTCTTCCTCATTATCGCGTGGTGGATCGCTTCCTTTGGGCCTGCGTAGCGCATCTCTGTGTGGAGCGTGACAAACATTGCCCTGTCCTTGGGGTAATAGTTGTCGATGAGCGACACGTAGGCAACGAGGATCACTTCGTCCTTGAAATCGCCTTGCTTTTTCTTGCCTATAAGGGGGTTGACGAACAGCCCGTCGTAGAGGTTGAGCGCGGCCTTTTGCAGCATTTCGTGTGCGACGTGGGGGACGTTCCTCGTCTGGAAGCCGACCACAGAGTCCCACCCCTTGCGCGAAATTTCTGCCCGGCTCTCTGCCGGCGTCATCCTGTACTTGCGCAGCGGCGACTGCTCTATTCTTTTTACGACGTCAATCCTGCCACCGACCAGCTTGTTCTTCATGCTGGCCATCTTTTCAACGCCGGGGTGCTTTACGTCGTCTGTCTGGTAGATCGCCTTTGCGCATGCCATCCTGTCAAAAGAATACGTTTCCTGGACGTGCAAAATCGCAAACTTGTCGCTGCCGGTCGCCAGCGCGACTTGGCCAGCGTCCTTCATCTGATTCGCCGCCTGGTCGTCAACGTCAAGGACTATGGGCACCGTCCACGCAAGCCCGTTTTCCAGCCTCCCTGTCTTTACGATGCTCTGAAAGTCCTGCTCGCCAACAAACCCCTCAAGCGGGCTGAACACACCGTCTGCAATGTTTTCAATGTCGTTGCGCAGGTCGCCGCTCACCTGGATTGCGAGCATGCCGTCGGCCTTGCCGTCAGATGCGACGAGCCTGTTTACGAGCCTGCCTCCGTGAGGCTGCGGGATAGAGCCGGCCAAAATCATCACTGGTGCTTCTTTTTCGTCGGGTCAAAGTGCAGGCCGCATTCCTTGGCTGCCGCATTTTCCCACCACCACCTTCCTGCCCTCGGGTCCTCGCCCGGCTGCACCGACTTCGTGCACGGCTCGCAGCCGATGCTCGGGAACCCCCTGTCGTGCAGCGCGTTGTACGGGACATTGTTCTTTTTGATATAGTCCCAGACCATGTCGGAGCTCCAGTCAGCTATCGGGTTCAATTTCGCGATGCCGCCGTGGGCCGCGTCGAGCTCGATCTTTTTCGTGGTGGATCTCGTGGCGACCTGGTCCCTGCGCAGGCCGGTTATCCAGCCGTCAAGGGTGGCGAGCGCACGGTTGAGCGGGTGGACCTTCCTAATCTCGCAGCACAGCTTGCGGTTTTCCACGCTTTCATACATCAGGTTCATGCCCTTTGACCTGATCATGTCTTCGACTTCCTTCTGGTCCGGAAAATAGGCTTCGATTGGAATCCCATATCTTGTGCGTATGGCGTCCATGACGTCATAAGTCTCCTGGTTAAGGCGCCCGGTTTCAAGCGTAAAGACCTTGGCCCTGCTCTTGTCTATCTCCGCCATCATGTCGATAATCACGACGTCCTCTGCGCCAAAACTGGACGCAAGGCCGATCCTGGTGCCAAAAGTGTCAATTGCCCACTTCAAAACTTCCTGAGCGGACTTTGCCTCAAATTCGTCTGCGAGCTTTTCAAGCTGCACCGGCGTAAGTTTCATGAGAAAATTGAGATCTAGACTCCTTATAACGCTTGTTCTCAAAATTCAGGGCATGAGGCAATAAAAGAAGTTGTTTATTAAGCAGTATTTTTCTATATATTGTATAAATTCGTCTACCGACTATAGTGATTGCTAGGAGAGATTGGGTTGTCTGATAATTTTTGGGAACATGTCGATCGATACAGGAAACTCGGTTTTGATCCGCTCCGGTGGATTCCGACGTGCTCCAACGAAGTCGACAGCCACATCCTGAAAAACGCCCTTGGAGACGTAAAAAAGAGCAGCATCAAGGTTTCGCCTTCGTGGTTCGACTCGTTCTACCACATTGACGGCAAGATGCCCGAATTGACAAGGCGCGTGTACAGCCTGGCCGCCCCCGCGGTGGACAAGGAAGTCGAAGTAAAGAGGGCGCTTGCGATATTCCGCGTCCACACAGGCGCCGGAGAATACGCGCCGCTGCTCTCAGAAGCCCTGCAGAACTTTTTCAAGGAGTTCAGCGCCAAGGTGTCGGTGTTCTGCGCGTCGGCAGCGCTCACCGAGCACCCGGACGCGCAGTTTGGGATGCTCGACTACATCGAGCTCCACCGCGGCGACAAGGTCGGCTACATGCCCGGCGTCACTTCTGCCACGCAGGTCACGGACGTGGCAAGGGCTCCGGACGCGGACGTCCACAGCAACATCGCAATGACTTCTGCGATCGAACTCTTGAACCTGCTAGGATGCGGTGTCGCGTCGTCGTTCAAGCTCTTTCCAGTCTACGACGCGCCCTCGGAGGAGATCCTTGATCGGATAAGGTCGAACCTTGACGCGTTCACTTCGCGCTACAACCTTGCGATGGAAGATTACAGCTCGCTCAAGATGGGCAAGCTGTTCTACGGCACGAGCGCTATGGCAACCACCCCGAAAGAGCTGCCCACCAGGTACGACCAGGTGGAAGAAGGGATGGAAGTCATAATCACCAACAAGTTTGGCGGCCTGCCTGCAATGAGCCTCTACACGCTTGCGCGCATGGACCCGGACAATATCGTCAAGTACGAGCAGAACGGCCTGCCTTTTGCCGGCGTCACCGAGGCGCGAGACGAAGCAGTAAAGAGCCTGAGCGAGCCCCACTTTGTGCTTGGCAAGATAATCGCGAAATACTGCCCGGACTTTGGTGCCCCGTTTGACAAGGGCGCCCACGTCACGGCGGTCCACCCAGTCGGGCCGCGAGGGGTGTTTGCGCTGGGCCTGCTGGCAGAGCTCGCAAGCTCTCACCTGATGATAAACGAGCTCCCGGTAAGGAACCCCGAGCTGGCAAAATTCGCCACCAAGGAATTCCTGGTCGAAAACGCGACGGCGTCGCTGAACGGCTGCCACCTGATAGTCGCGACAAAGGACGCCGCCAGCCTGATAATCGAGGATCTGAAAAAGCACAACTTTGCGCCCGAAAGGATCGGGATAGTGGCCAAGAAGGGCGCAGCATCTGTCGCCTTCACGCAGGACCCCGGCCAGTTCGTGGCTTCAAAGGCAAAGCTCGCGCGGCTCACGGCGCCGGCAAGCCCCACGCAGCCGGCCGCCGGCTAGCTGCAATGATAATATACCAAAATAAAGCAGGGCACTCATGCAAGACGAAAACTGCGTCTTTTGCAAGATCGCTTCAGGCAAGATACCTGCACGGGTCGTGATGCAGAACGACAGGGCTGTTGCGCTGCTCGACGCCTTCCCGTTGGCCCCGGGTCACACACTGGTGATCCCAAAGTCGCACTATGCCAAGGTCCAGGACATGGGCGAGCAGGACGCGATGGCGGTGTTTGAAATAACGCGGAAGGTCGTTGGCGCTGTGGAAGCAGGGTCGCAGGTAGGAGCTTCAGCGATAGCAATACACAACGGGAGCGACGCGGGGCAGGAGATACCACACGTCCATGTACACATCGTCCCGAGGAAAAAAGGCGACGGCGCGGGCGCGATCCACTCGATGTTCAAGAGCCGGCCAAAGCTAAGCCCTCAGGACATGGATTCGCTGCGCGACAAAATCGCGGGCAACCTTTGACAGCAGCCTGACGAGCAACACCGGAGTCATCGACCGGATGTTGCCTTCTATCGTGGCCGGCGACAAACATCGCGACAGCGGCAAGCCACGTCGCAATGCCCAGGGCAGGAACGGTTCGCATGCCTGCAAAATGCCCGAGCACCATTGCAAGGCCGATAACGTAGAACGGCGCGCCGATGCAGTGCAGCGCCTGGTTGGCTGGATGCCCGTGCGTATCTTTTTTCATCTTTATGACGGCGCGCACGAAATGGATTCGCGTCATCAACTGATAATTCTTTCTACTATCCTCGGGATTTCTGATAGTCGCGCCACAGTGTACGCCGGGCGCTCGCACTCTTGTATAGGCTCCTGCAGCGCGAAAAGCGAGTTCGTCGCCCTGACGGTGGTCATGCCAAGCGTGTTTGCGGGACAGATGTCGGTGTCAAGCCTGTCGCCCACCATTATGCAGCCACGCGCAGGGCGCCCTGCCTGCTTTATCGCCAGCTCGAAAATCCGGTGGTCGGGCTTTTTCATCTTGACAGAAGACGATATCGCCTGCACCCTGAAGAACCTGCCAAGCCCGGACCTTTCCAGCAGGTCTAGTATGTCCTCTGACTGGTTGGCTATCAGCCCCATCTCGCAGCGCCTAGAGAGCGCCTCCAGCGTGGGTTCCGCATCGTCAAAAAGCCGAAACAGGTCGCGCCTGCCTGACTTTACATGGGGCTCTAGCCTGCCTGCGATTGCATTTTCATAGCCGGGAGGGGACAGCATCCTGCAGACCTCTACCATCAGTTCTTTTACGCTGCCGTGCCCTATCCTGCGGTCGCGGATTATGCTGTCGCGCACGGCGCGGTAGTTGCGCTGGTCTATCCTCGCCCCAAAGCCGTTTAACAGCTCCAGAAATTTCTGGTCAAAGTGGGCGATAAAGTCCCACTCGTTGACGATGGTCTGGCCGAGGTCAAAGAATATGAACGGCGCTGGCATCTAAACATCTGAACGCGCGACTGTTATTCTGTCTTTCTGCCTGGACGAGAACACTTTAAATATCGTCTTTCGCCTTCACGCCTTGTCTAACTGATGAAAAGAGACTATGACATTATCGTGGCAGGCGGCGGCCTCGCGGGCCTCATCGTTGCGTCGTCGGCAATGTACTACTCAAAGCAGTCACTGAAGGTCTTGGTGATTGACAGGAACGCAGCCCCGCAGCAGGGCAGGAAAACGGTTTCCGGCTGGGTCTGCGGCGACGCGGTGGGCAAGAACACCGTCGATTACATGACTGACAGGATCAAGATCAGCTGGGGCTACCCTGAAATAGAGTACCCGGTAAAGGGCGTGATCGCGTATTCGCCTGACCACGAAACGGGTATTTCGTTTGACGGCGAGGGCTATATCCTCAACAGGCGCCTGCTGCCGCAGAGGCAGCTGAGCGACGCGAAAAAGGTGGGCATCGAGATAAAGGAGCGCGTGGCGCTGCGCTCGCTAATCATTGAAGACAAAACCGTCATCGGCGTGGAAGGCGAAGACCTTGACAGCAAGGCGCCCTTCAAAAAGACAGCCAAGCTGGTGATCGACTGCACCGGCGTGACGTCTGTCCTGCGGACAAACCTCCAGATAAAGTCGTTCGTACAGCGCAGGATCGACCGCGACGACCTTGAAGCCACCGGCAGGTACATCTACAATTTCGACCCTGCATACGACGACAAGACCTATTTCGATCCTGACTATTGCATCATACATCTCGACCAAAAGCTCGCGCCGGGCGGCTACGGCTGGGTCTTCCCAAAGGGCAAGAGCAAGGTCAACATCGGCCTTGGCGTGCAGCAAAAGGCGTTTGACGCGCGCAACAAGGCGATGGGCGCCCACCCCGACCTCAAGACGCTCATAGACGAATACGTGGAGGTAAACCCTGTGGTCAAGAGCCCGCGCCTCGCAGATGGCAAAAGCGACGACGGCAACGCGTGGGGCACCTGGCAGGTGTCGGTAAGGCGCCAGAACGACTGCCTTGTCGCAAACGGCTACATGCTGGTGGGCGACTCGGCATGGATGCCAAAACCGCTTGACGCAGGAGGCATCGGGCCGGCGATCATCGCGGCGACGATAGCCGGCAAGGATGCCGTCGAAGCGCTGCAGGCAGGCGACACTTCTGAAAAAGGGCTGTGGAAGTACAACAAGCACTTCATCAACGACTATGGCTACAAGACGGCCGGCCTCGAAGTGTTCCGCAGGATGCTGCAGGGGCTGACGAACGATCAGATCAACTACGGCATGAAGCACTTTCTGTCCAAGATGGACATTGACAAGATAACAAAGGGCGAGCACCCGGAATTCAGCACGGTCGACAAGCTCGGCATGATGATAAGAGGTGCGATGAACAAGAAACTTGCGGAGGACCTGAAGTACACAGCCAGCATAGACAAGGTGCTGGTGGACCACTATTACAACTACCCAGACGCGCCGGAAGGCTTCCCAGAGTGGCACAAGATTCTGCTCGGACACCTTGAGGAAGCATTCGCCAAATACAAGTAAGGCTGATTTAGTCGCTTGTCCAAGCATGATGCGGCGGTAGTCAGGCTGACAGAATAGTTTTATCTGACTGCGCTTTTTTCTGCAGCATGCCCTCTCCATACGCAAAGTTTCCAGTGCTCGAGACAATCGACATAAGGGAGGCGTCGGACATCCGCCGGGCAGTCGACAGGATGGTCGATGCCTATGTCGCGCAGGAATCGCAGGACAGGTTCAGCTACCGCATCCTCCTGCCGAGGGACCAGAAGTCGACCGCAAAGGCAAAGCGGATGGGGCTTGCGTTCCAGGGCGAGTTTGTTCTCGGGCTGCGCAAGTGCAACGTCGTGCCTAGGCTGCGGGAAGTGCGCTACGTCCACGATGAAAGCCACTACGGCTGGCTGCTGGCAAGCCCAGAAGCGTATGAGCGATTTGAAAAAGGAACTTAAAAATACCTGGCAAGGATTTCGTCAAGATCTTTCTGGAACTTGACGTACCGCTGCCGGATCGGGCGTCTAAACATAAATGAATTTCAGCCGTGCTTTTTCTCCAAGCTGTCGATTGCATTTATGAGCGCCTTTCTCCGGCTTTCTTCGGTGACCACTGCCCTGATGTCTTCAATGAGCATCCTTGCCACGTCCAGCTTTTTGCGCAGGCCGGACACGATGTTGTCGTAGACTGCGAATGGGTAGATCGCGTTATAGATCTCTTCCATTGTCGCGAACAGATTCTCGGCGTCCTTTTCGTTGCCCGAGCGCATCCTGTCGTACACAAGGCGCTTTATCTCGCCGACGCAGTCAAGCAGGCCCGTGAGGTATGACGGCCCCGTGATGTCCAGGTCCTGCATTGAAGGGATGGGCGCGTTCTCCATCACCGCCCGGAGAGCGTATGCTTCCACCAGCTCCTGTTCTGCCACGGAAATGTAGCGGTAGAGATCTTCCTTTGCGTAACCCCTGAATTCTACGAGCATTGTCTTTGCTTTTTCCATCTTGCTCTTTGCTTCTTCAATCTGGCCGTGGTGCAGCGCGACTATTGACTTGCTGCACAGCATTACGACGTCGCGCGTGCCCTTGATCAGTTTTTCGCGCCGCTCCTGCACGTCCTTCAGTTCCTTGTTGATAGCTTCAAGCGAGCTCTGCATGGCGTTACAGCTGGCAGTTTGCAATAAAAGACTTGCCCTCCTGAGAAACTTTAAAGACATGAAATGTCCAACGCTAGCTGATTGGGAAACATTCGCCGGAGCCGGGGCTACGGCTACGAACACGCATTGGTCCAGAGGATGAACAACGGAGTATGGTATACCCGGCGTCTTGGCGGCTCTTCGACAGGTCTGCCAGACATTGTCGCAGTCAACAACACCGCCGGCATCCTGCTGACCATTGAAGCAAAGTCGGGGACGAGCGACATACTATACGTGCCGCAGGACCAGGTAGAGCGCTGCCTGATGATCAGGAACATGTTTGGCATCTACCCGGAAAGGCACATCATACTAGCCTTCAAGTTCATGAGCAAAAAGAGGTTCAGGCGAAAGAACGAGACGGTCTATGAGAGCCGCAAGCTGCTGGAATACTACAAGGTGGCAGACATGGTCGCGGACATGAGCGTCCTCCCGATAATAAAGTGCACCTACGACGGTAGGACTTTTGCCATACACAAGGGCAAGACTGTGGCCCTGAACCTGCCGGACTATTCCATGCCGTTTCAGAAAATCGCCCGGCGGGTTGCCACGGCGGCAGAAAGAACAACATAACCGAAAGCCTGGCTCCACAAGACATTATTACTTCTGCACCGGTCAAAAACACATGAGACTACTGCTGGTTGCGTTGCTGGCTGCGGGGTTGCTGCCGGTATGCGCTCCTGCTTTTGCTGAAAATGGCACATTGAAAATCGTGTTTATCGACGTGGAACAGGGCGACTCTGCCCTGATCATCTTTCCCAATGAAAAAACGATGCTGATGGACGGGGGCGAGCGGAACCAGGATCAAACCGTACTGTCGATCCTGCAAGAGCACGGCGTCACCAGAATTGACGTCATGGTTGCGACGCACCCGCACGCAGATCACATTGGAGGGCTAATCGGTGTTATCGAGAATGTCGATGTTGGTCAGGTCATGGACTCGGGACAGCTGCACACAACCCGGACATTCGAGGATTTGCTGGATGCAATAAACACTGCGCAGATACCTCTATTTTCTGTCCATGAGGGCGACTCCCTCAATCTTGACCCTGCAGTCGAGCTCGAAGTTCTCAATCCGCCAGCCGCGCTGCCAGAAGGCATAGATGACGAGCTCAACAACAACTCTGTGGTCATAAAGCTGACGTATGGCGAGTTCACGGCGCTATTCACCGGCGACATGGAGGAATACAGTGAACAAAGGCTCCATGCAACAAACAGGGAGACGCTTGATGCCGACGTATTGAAAGCCGGCCACCACGGCAGCCGCACTTCAAGTACCGATGCCTTCCTGCATGCGGTTTCGCCGGAAGTAGTCATTATCTCTGCAGGGGCAGACAACACATATGGCCACCCGCATCAGGAAGTGTTGGACAGGATAGATGCAGCGGGCGTGCAGCACGTGCTTCGTACCGATGTTGACGGCGCAATTATCCTCACGACCAACGGCGGCAGCGACTACACTCTGGAAACAGCCGAAAGCAACAAGGTAGTGGTGGTGCCCGAGTTTGAAATGGCGGTCCTGATCGCAAGCGTTTACTTGATTTCGCTGGTCGTGCTAATGAACGGTGGCAGGATATGGAAGTGGTCAAGGCCAGCATAGATCGGTTCGAGGGTGACTATGCCGTCATTTATTCAGACGGCGGTACAAAGTATGACGTGCCAAAAAGCATGACAGACGCAAAGGCAGGATCAAGGGTCCTGTTGTACCTGGAAAGCGATCAGGTCATCAGGGTAGAAGTTGACGAAAAAGCGACCGACGAAGCGCTCGACAGGGTCAGAAAAAAGTACGAGCGCCTGAAAAGGGGAGACCACATACTTTGATACGACCGTGCCGGCCTGTATGGTAGAGCCTGATGGTACGCAGTACAGTATTATCGCGCCAAGAAAAACATGCAGACGCTGCGTTATAAAAGACGCAACGATTCTACCAGAAGACAAGGCATTTGCAACCTGCCAATGATTTTCTGCCCCGACAAATCGCCGTTTTTACATTGAAATGATGGGAATAGTAGAACGTCAGACAGCCCTGAAATAAGAAATTAGCATTATTTTGCAGTAGATTGTTCAGAATATTGTTCGAGATGATTATTAACATAGATTATGATGAAGATTTTTAGAAAGAATGTACTACACGATTATTCCCCTGATCGCAGTAATGCTGCTTGCGTCTTCTTTTATGCATGCTTCGCCAGACGTTGCGGTGATTGTCTCTTTTGCAGAGGGCGAATACGATCCTGCGCGAATTAGCGCAGCCGGAGGCAGGGTGGTTGAAGAATTCCCTGGCATGGGGATGCTCTACGCGGCTGTTCCGCCCGGCACGTTCGCCAGCCTTGAGCAAAACCCCGCGATAGAGTTTGTGGAGAGTGATCGGCAGTTTGAGATCGCTCAGGCAGGCACGTCTGAATATTCCGAATCCTGGGCTCTGCACGACATTGGCGCAGAGCCGGCGCACTCGTCAGATTATACCGGCAAGGGAGTCAAGATCGCACTCCTTGACACCGGCGTCGACTACACGCACCCAGAGCTTGTTCCAAGCTACAAAGGAGGATATGACTTTATCAACGACGACGGCGACCCAATGGACGACAACGGGCACGGCACGCACGTAGCCGGCATACTTGCCGCGGCAAGGGACGGAAAGGGGATTGTCGGGGTCGCGCCTGACGCCGAGATTTACGCTATAAAGGTTTCTGACGGAAGGGGGAAGGGCTCGTTCAGCGGCCTTGTCGAGGGGATCAACTGGTCGATAGAAAACGGAATGGACGTTGTCACGATGAGCATCACCGGCAACGGCGGCAGCAGGGCTCTGGCAAAAGCGGTCCAGACTGCGTACGACGATCACGGGCTGGTGATGATCGCGGCAGTTGGCAACGGCGGGAGCGGGGACGTGCTCTACCCGGCAGCCTATGAGCAGGTGATCGGAGTCGGCTCTGTGACCGGGGACAGCACAAAGTCGCCGTTCTCGCGCACCGGGAGCGAGGT
This sequence comes from uncultured Nitrososphaera sp., assembly GCA_964476255.1. Lineage (GTDB taxonomy): Archaea > Thermoproteota > Nitrososphaeria > Nitrososphaerales > Nitrososphaeraceae > Nitrososphaera. The sequence goes on along the minus strand of CAYYYR010000041.1, from coordinate 31,470 downwards.
GGAGCTGGTCGCCCCAGGCTCGGGGATCAAGTCAACTGCGATAGGCGACAAGTACCGGCTTTCAAGCGGAACGTCGATGGCCACGCCATTTGTCACCGGCGCCATAGCGCTCCTGCTTGGAAGCGACGAAAAGGCTTGGAAAGACACGGGCTTGACCGACGGCGACGGCACGTGGACAAACGACGAGATCAGGCAAGTCCTGAGGGGCACAGCAACAGATCTGGGCGACGAGGGCAAGGATGACTCGTTCGGGTACGGCCTGCTCAACCTGGACTTTCCCGGCAGCCTGCCAGACCTCACCGTGGCTTCGCCGTCAGAAGAATTTGAAGAAGAAATGCCGGCCATGATAAAGCTCAACTGGTTTACGTTCCGGATGACACTGCAGCCTGTAAACTAGACCACGGGGTTGTCACATATGCATTCCGCCGGGGCGAACCCGCATGTGGTGCACTTTGTGTCCAGGTGCTTGATGGTTATCTTGTAGTGGTGCTGCCACTGGCCGTCGCACTCTTCGTGCACGTATGTAACGGTTATCGAGTCGGCTATCTGCGCGCCCAGCAGGTACCTGCTCCCGAGGATGTTTTCGATGATCTCGGCTGCTTCAGACCAATTCCTCGTGCGGACGACCTTGCTGTTCTTTTTGTTGCGGATCAAGCCGCCCAGTCTGACTGGCACCGGTAGTATTGCGTCAATAAAGTATGTGAAGATTTCCAGCAGGCATGACGGCTGCAATTGCAATGAGCTGTTATATACGATGATCAAGAGTCTGTACCGTGGGGCTAAAGCAGCAGGACCGGGTCCAGACCATAATGATAATAGAAGATGAGGAGGACATCCTGTTGGTTTACAGGGACTTTCTTGAAAGAAAAGGATATAGAATCGAAGCCAGCGCGCCGACGGCCAACGAGATACTGCGCGACTATAAAGCATACCGGCCCGATCTCGTCATCCTCGACTACAGGCTGCCCGGCTCTATGAACGGCCTACAGGCCGCAGAGAAAATCCTGCAGAAAAACCCGGCTGCAAGGATACTGATAGTCACCGCATTTGAAGACGTGAAAAAAGAGCTTACAGAAAACGCGTTCTTTGACGGCAAAAAGATTTCGGTCCTGATAAAGCCTGTCCAGCTGCCGAACCTTGCCCGGCTCATAGCAGACCTATAGCAGCACGAATTTCGTGCTGCTTTTTGCGTCCGGGTAGGGGTTTCAGAGTTCTTTCCAAACAGGCAGATAAAGCACGTCGCCAATTGCGGGGTAAACAAGCAGCCGCATGAAACTAACAACAGGATTGAAAGACTCAACGGCACGCTTCGCGAAAGGGTAAAGGTACAGCGCGGCTGGAAAACAATGGAAACACCGCTTGCGGAAGGCAACAGGATACAGTACAATTTCGTAAAGCCACACATGGCGCTAGAAGGCAAGACACCAGCTCAGCAAGCAGGCTTGCAGCCAAAGGGATGGAATGAACTGCTAAAACTTGCCGTAAAAGCCACGGAAAAGTCAACACGGGAGGACAACACGGGATAAGTCAACATTACAAGAAATACAGCAGCTATCATTAATATCTTGATAAATTTGCAAGAAAATATATAATCACATGAATTCTGGTCCAGAACGAGATTATACCAAAAATATTTCTCATTAGTATTCTTTATTAATTTGAATCACGATATCATAGTTACCTCGTTATAGAAACATGCAAACTGCAATAATGTGTAACGTATGCAAATCCGGTCAGACGGTCACAGATCCGGAATCTGGCGAAGTCATTTGCAGGAATTGTGGTCTCGTGCTCTTTGACAAAACTCTGGAAAGCCGCCCGGAATGGCGCGCTTTCACAACCGAAGAAGCAAACGATAGGAGCAGGACGGGAATTCCAAGCTCTCTGGCTCGCCACGACATGGGTCTGTCTACGGTAATCGGCAGGATAGACAAGGACGCCAGCGGACGCACGCTGGACGCGGCGATGCGCTCGACGATGGGCAGGCTCAGGGCCTGGGACTTTCGCTCGCAGGCACATTCGCCTACAGACAGGAACCTCCGGCAGGCTTTTTCCGAGCTTGACAGGCTCAAGGACAAGCTCGGCGTGTCAGACGCGGTGATCGAAAAAACCGCCTACATCTACAGGAAGGCCCAAGAGCGCGGCCTGGTCAGGGGCAGGACAATATCAGCAATGATTGGCGCGGCGCTCTACATCGCGTGCAGGGAAACCGGCGCGTCTAGGACGCTCAAGGACATCGCAGAAATCGGCAACATCAAGCGCAAGGACCTGGCGAGGATTTACAGGCTCGTCGTGATGGAGCTTGACCTAAAGATCCCGCTCATCGATCCCATGAAGTGCGTCGTCAGGGTGGCAAATCGGGCCAACCTGAGCGAGCGCACAAAACGCGTTGCGCTGAACATAATGAAAGGCGTGACAAGGAGCGGCATATCCGCCGGCAAGGACCCGATGGGGCTTGCCGCATCGGTGCTGTACCTTGCGTGCCTCAACACCGGCGAGAGCCGGACCCAGACAGACATTGCGGAAGCGGCCGGTGTCACTGAAGTGACTGTCAGAAACAGATACAAGAATCTAAAAAATCAGCTTGACTTGAATTAAGGGCAGTTAAACGTAATTGGTAACTGTCAAAAGGTAGACGGCGGACTTACGAATTGAAGTTGCTAGGATTTGGGCAACTTCTCCCTTTTTGATTATAGCTTAATAAATAAACGTAAAGGTATCCATGGGGTATACTTTTTGGTACCTTTCCGCGTGAAGGGTACTTTATGGTATCCAAAAGTGAGTGAAAACAGGTGAAAACGAGTGAAATAGTGTGAAAAAACAGTGAAAACAGGGTTTTCAGCCAAGTCCCGTCTCATGAGCTCTTTTTCGTGTTTTCACTCATTTTCACTCGTTTTCAGGCTGTTTCAGGTGTGAAAACATGGTTTTTCACGGTACCCGGGTACCAAGATATAGTACCAAAAGGTACTATGGTACTTTGGGATATAGTTCCATAGTACCCCACGACATCTGGGGGCATCGACAAGAGGCATGAAATAGTGAAGGTCTAAAAGATAACAAAAAGCGGAAACTGCCATGCAACACTCGAGTTCGACGAATCGATGGTTAATAGCGTCCAATTCTGCTAGGTGAACCATATATTTTACTCACACCTTCGTCTGTTCCTTGTCCAGCTGTATTAGATTCGCCCCTTTTTCTTGATAATAGCTCGTCATAATTTTAATAGCTAGTGGAAACACAAATGCCTAAATAACAAATTTCGCCCTATTGTGCCAGCAGTGGCAGAGCGGTCGAGCACAGCCGAAGTTGGAGCCATCAAGAGAAACGCCTTACGGCTGTCTCTTGCCGCCATCACCTCAGTTTTCATATTCGAGTTTGCCGCCGGCATTTCAACAAACAGCCTTGCACTCATCACCGACGGCACCCACGCCCTGCTCGACGCGGTGGTTACCGCGATCCTGATAATCGCCACCACGCTTGCACTCAAGCCGAGGGACACCGATCACCCTTACGGCCACGGCAAGATCGAGACCATCGGAGGCTTTATCGGAGGCGCAGCGCTTTTTGTAGTCGCGATATTCTTCATCTACGAAGCCAGCGTCAGGATAGCTGGAGCAGGATCGGTCCCGCTGGTGAACCCCGGCGCGATAGGCTTTGCAGCGATCATTTACACTCTGGCAGTCGACGGATTCAGGATAACCGTGCTCCGCCGGGCGATAAAAAAGGCTACCGGCACCACGACCCTGAAGGCTGACTTTTACCACGCTTTTGCAGATCTCGCCTCGACCGCCGTCGCGTTCGTGGGCCTGTGGCTGGTGACCGCCGGCTTTGGCCACGGCGACTCCGTGGCCGCCATCGTACTGGGCGGCTTCCTCGCGTACCTCAGCAGTAGGTTCGCATACCAGAACGCGATGGAGCTTACGGATGTCATATCGCCCAAGCTGGTGGCAAGGGTGCGGCAGGCTGCGAATGACACCGAAGGAGTGCTTGAATGCGACGACATCAAGATGCACCGCGTCGGAAGGGAGATTTTTGTCGAGGCCACGATCGCGCTGCGGGCCGACATTAGTTTTGAAAACGCACACGAAATCAGCGCGCAGGTGGAGGACAACATAGCCAAGAGCCTGTCGGGCACCGGCCTAGACGTCAGGCCGAGAAACGTCACCGTGCACTTTGAGCCGGCAGGCGGCGCCGACCTGCCGCCTGAATCCATAATCGAAAAGGCGGCAGGCAGGGTGAGCGGCGTCAGGGGCGTGCACAACATCCTCGTGTCAAAAATCGGCGGCACCGATTCGGTGGGGGTGTCGCTCCACATACAGGTCAACAGGTCGGCGACGCTTGTTGAGGCGCACTCGGTGGCCAACGCGGTTGAAGATTCCATAAGGCGGCAGCTGAGGGGAGCCGAGAGCATCACCGTCCACCTTGAGCCACTGATGCCGGAAATAGGCGGCATGGAGCCGCTCGTCGACGGCGACATGCAGAATTCGATAATGGAGATCGTCCTTGGCGCAAGCGACGTCAAAAAAGCCGGCAAGGTTGAAACCTACAGGACTGCCGCGAACGTCCTGATAATAGATGTCGACTGCGCTTTTAGCAGCGAGATGACAATAGAGCAGATCCACGAGCGCGTTTCAGAGATCGAAAAACAGATACGAACAAAATACCCGGGATCAATCGTGACGATACACGCAGAGCCAAGCTAGGCCGCGGCCAGGATCGCGTTCAGTTTTTCTACAAGGTCCGGGATCCTTATCGGCTTTTTGATGAAATCCCTCACCTTTATCGAGGGCATGACCTTGGAAAACTCGTCCTCGTTTATTTCAAAGGCGGTGATGAACGCGATCGGGATCGACGCGTTCTTTTCCCTTATACTGCGGTACAGATCAAAGCCGTTCATCTTGGGCATCCTGATGTCCGTCAGGACAAGGTCATAATGATCCGAGACGCGGCTTGCAAAGGCCTGCAGGGCCGCTTCGCCGCTGCTAAACGTGTCTACCGCAAACCCGCCCCTTGCCTCGAGACCTGACTCTAGGATTGAAAGGATGTCCTTCTCGTCGTCCACGATCATGATTCGCGGCGGTGAATTCTGGTGGCGCCCGCCACTTGTCATGTCATGGTAAGGTATGGCGAGAACTATTTAACAAGATCGCAACAAACATCGCATGATGTCAATTGCCCGGAATTCGTGAAGAATAAAAAAAGGGTAGGGGAAGTTCGGCAGCAATCTAATCTGCCCAGTCTGCCTGCTCCTCAACGCTTGGAGCCACATTCAGCCATCCCGGCGACACGTAGAGATACCCTACGCTGTCGGTCAGCTGCTTGAACTCGCCTTCAGAAGGCTCTAGCCCGTGCGGAAGCGCCGCAAGCTTGCCCTCTTCAATGCCGTTTGACTCGACCGACGAGGGGATGCCAAAGTTTTCATAGACCACGATGATGTCGGCAATGTCCCCATAGGATTCTGGGACCGGCGCCCCGGGGTTCAGGATTACCTTCTGGTTTCCGCCGGGGCTTTCCGCGTAGCCGCCAATATCTTCGTAATAGCCGTGAGCTGACGGGCTCACTTCGTCCAGAAACACGCCGTCAAGATCGTACCAGTCGTAGTAACGATCGATCTCGTTCTTTATGTCTCCTCCGTCTCTTCCCGCGTACGCCGTCGATATGTATCCGACCACCTTGATGCCCGCGTCCTGCAGATCGTCTGCAACGCTGGCCCAGTGCGAGTCCTTGCCTCCTCCCGCGCCGCTTGACGGGTTGATGACTGCAATGATCTCGGTTCCTTTGTTTTCTTCTTTGGCATTAATGATCTCGCTCCATCCCACGTCCCATCCGTACATCGGAACGATCAGGCCGTTGTTGTCGTCTGCAAATGCCTTGCCTTCAGGCGCAAGCGCCGCCGTGAACAGCGCCGCCGCAACAATCATTGCGGCTGCCGTTATTCTTTTGTTAGGTTGCATCATGGCGGCCAACTGTCCACTTGATTTATTATTTCTGGAAGCGTTTTCAGACCTCGTATTTAGGGGAGAATCACGCGATACCTTAAAATCAAATAGCTGCATTTACACACCTCAGCAGATCCGGTTTTGCCTCATGAAGGGATTGGCAAAGTTTATTCACCCAATCACAGCTACTAGAGCAAGCATTTGCCATCGACAATCGCGGTCACTCCAAAGACGATCAGACAGCTGATGCCGCCGCGCTCGTTTCTGTCAAGGAAAGGCGATAGTGGGATAGTGCTGGTAGCCGGCGGAAGCAGGTTCTACCACGGCGCGCCGGTGCTCGCGTCGATGGCGGCGCTGCGCTCGGGAGCCGACCTGGTCTACACCGCGGTCCCGCGCTCGATAATCACCGCCGTCAGGTCGTTTTCCCCAGCGATAATCGCCCTTCCGCTGCCGGATGACAGGCTGACTGTGGGCTCGGCAAACAGGCTTGTTGCCATGATGCCAAAGCGCGCGGACGCCGCAGCGATAGGCATGGGGATGAGCCTGGAGCCGGAAGCACTAGTCGCGCTCGTCAAAAAAATGAAGGAGGCCAAGACAAAGATCCTCCTTGACGCCTCGGCCCTCATCCCGCAGGTGCTGGACGAGATTTCAAACACGGGCACGATTGTTACTCCGCATGCGGGCGAGTACAAGAGGCTTTTCGGCCACGACCCTGGAACGGCCAAGGAAGAGATGGTGTCAAACGTGCGCAAGGCCGCAAAAGAGCACGGCATCATTATACTGTTGAAGGGTTGGCTCAACGTCATTTCAGACGGCGATCAAACTGCTGCAATAAAGAGGTCGACGCCGGCAATGACGGTGGGCGGAACCGGCGACGTGCTGTCGGGGCTTGCAGCCGGGCTGCTCGCCAGAATGCAGGCTTTTGACGCGGCGCTTGCCGGAGTGTACCTCAACGGCGTTGCAGGCAGCCTTGCCTTCAAGCGCGCGGGCCTGCACATCATTGCCACGGACCTCCTTGACAGCCTGCCTGCTGCAATGAAGCCATTTGACAAAGTCAAGTAGTAGTTAGCTTCAATCTGATCTCAACGTTTTTCTACCCACTTTTGTTGTCAAGTCTCTGTTGAAATCGGTAATTGTCACCGGCGCTTCAAGCGGCATAGGCAGGGCGGCGAGCATCACGCTCGCAAGATCGGGCTACAGGGTGTTTGGCCTTGCGCGAAGCTACGGCAAGCTGCAGGAGCTGGCCGCAGAGCTCCCTACAGAAAACTACGTTCCAGTCGAGTTTGACATTACTCGCCCCGACAGTTTCGGCGCAGTGGTAGGCGACATCGCCGCAAGGGGCGAAATATTCGGACTCGTGAACAACGCCGGCTATGTCGAGCCCGGCGCGATCGAAGACGTCGGCATGCCGGACCTGAGGGCCCAGTTTGAAACAAACTTTTTCGGCCTTGTCGGGCTCACAAAGCAGGTCCTGCCGCTCTTGATGCAAAAGGGACAGGGCAGGATCATAAACGTGAGCTCGATGGCCGGTCTTGTATCACTGCCGCTGATAGGTGCGTACTGCGCCGCAAAGCACGCCCTCGAGGCGGTTTCCGACGCCCTCAGGATGGAGCTGTGGGACACGGGCATAAAGGTGGTCAGCATCAACCCCGGAGTCATTGAAACAAACATCCACGCGGTTACGCAGTCAAAGACCGCGCTGCTGAGGAATTCCCGGTTCGCAAGCGCCTACAGGAAATACCTCGACGACGTGCCAAGGGGCCTGCCTGCAGGCGCCGTTGCAGACGCGATCGCCCACGCAATCGCATCTCCAAACCCCAAGGCGCGGTACGTCATAGGCTCTGGCAGGGAAAAGGCGGGCGTCCGGCTCAGGCCGTACATCCCGGACAGGCTGTTCTACTCGCAGGTAGCAAAACGATTGACGTAACCAATTTTAATGGCTCGCCAATTCTCTGAACCATGAGCGAGCCGGCGGCAGAACAATTCATCACGTTTGAAGAGTTTTCAAAGGTGCACCTGAGGATAGGCAAGGTGATCCACGCGGAGAGCATGCAGGGCATGAAAAAGGTCTTCAAGGCAAAGGTCGACCTTGGCGACGAACATAGGGAGCTTGCAGTCGGGGGCGCCCTGCACTACAGGCCCGAGGAATTCGTCGGCAGGACAGTCGTCGTCTGCACCAACCTTGAGCCGAAAAAGATAGGCGGCATGATCTCCCGGGGCATGCTCCTGGCGGCCGACGGGCCGGAGGGCAAGCCCGTGTTCCTGACCATAACAGAGGACGCGCCGGTGGGTGCACCAATACACTGAGCGCGTGCGCGCGTTGCCAGTCAAGAAGCAGTTAGTTATTTTATACTGGATTAGCTGCTATTGAAAAAGTAATTTGAGTTTGTTTGCGCAACCCAAGTAGCCAAAGGCTCAAAAGAATAGGCCATTGCGTTTGGGTAAAGTCATAAATATAAAAAATCGGCATCTAGTGTGACCTGGCAGTCGGTGAGCCAGCCCCGGAAATTCTACACGATAATCGCGTTGTCGATGATAGCCGCCGGCTCTGCCCTGCTGATCTTTTCAGTCGCAGACATCGTGACTCCCCGGGCGACCTGCCACGACAACCTGGATGTCGGTGCAGGTGGCTTGGCGTCAAGACCTGCTCACTACATCGCTCCGTTCGAAATGCCGCAGTACGACAACTTCATTCTCATCATACTGGCGATCTGCCTGCTGGCGTTTGGCGGCGCGATCGTCGGAATGATCATGAGGCTAAGCTAGCCTTTGCCAGGCCCGAATTTCGATGGCTTTTCCCCTTATGGATCTCTTCCAGAATCGACTCGTAATCCCTGTCGAGGGGCTTGGTGTCTATTGGCATCCCTTCCAGCTTTGCAAACGCAGAGATGATAGCCTTTGCGGCAAGCGGCTGAGGCACCGTCGTCTCGGCTATTTCGCCAAACAGCCCTATCGCATCTATGCCCCTTTCTGCGGCAAGCCCCAGTATGATGCCGTTGAACCACGTTATGCTGGTTATCTCGTTCCCGACCGGGTCGATGCCCGCCTTTGCCAGCACCTTCCTCAACTCCGGCCTGTTTACCACCCCGCACACCCTGGGCGCCCCGGTCACCTGCTCGCGCAGGTAGCCGCCCGCGCCGTACAGCCTAGTCGCCTTGCCTATTGACTGGACGTAGTCAAGGAACATGCTGCAGAGCCTGTGGAGCTCGCCGGGGTCCTGCGGCTGCGGCCCGCCGGCGAACACCAGCAGCTTGTCCTGTTTGCTGTAAAATATCCTGTAGACGTCGCTCGCGCTCTTCACCACGCCGTCAGAGTGCGAGACCCACGGCTTGTCGCTCGACGTTATTTCGGCCACCTGCTCTGCCTTCAGGTGCCGCGACAGAAACGACGAGACCAGGCCGCCCACCCTGCCCATGTCCGGCAGCGAGGCAAATACCGTGAACCGGTCTGCCTTGATCTCCTTTAGCCTGTTGATTATCATTTTTCCATCCCGTTTATTTTCGCTAGGAATGCACAGATCGAAGTATAGTCCTGTTCAGAATATCCGCTGTTGCTTGCAGCCCGAAAGAGCTGCTGCGCAAGAGCCGTCTGGGGCAGCGTGATGCCGGCGGCCTGCGCGGTGCCCGTGGCCAGCTCCAGGTCCTTTAGCATGTTCTTGAGGTGGAACGACGGCGCAAAGTCGTTCTTTACCATTTTCGGCCCCTTCTTTTCAGAGAGGCCGGTCTTGAAGTATGTCGAGTTGAGCACCTGGACAAATATCGACGGGTCTATGCCGCAGCCTCTGACAAGCGTTATCCCTTCGGACACGGCGCTTGCGACAAGCGCGATGTTCAGGTTGAGCGCCAGCTTTATCGCGTTTGCAGAGCCGTCTCTTTCACCGACGTAAAAAGTCCTGCCCAGCTTTTCGATCACCTGCCTTGCCTTTTCAAACGCCTGCCTGCTGCCGGCCACCATCGGCACGAGCTCGCCTGTTTCGGCTGCAGCCGGACCTCCCATCACGGGCATGCCTAGCATCTCTATGCCGGCCTTCCGCAGTTCCTTGGCGCAGTGCTCGGACTGCGAGGGCGAGATCGTGCTCGCGTCGGCCACTATGACATCGCGGTTGGCCGATTCAATGATGCCGCCCTTGCCAAGGAGCACTTCCTTGACGGCCTCAAAGTCGGTGACGATGGTAATCACAATATCGCAGCTGTCGGCAAGCTCTTTCGGGCTTGGCGCTATGCTGGCATTTTTTGAAAACTGCTTTGCCTTTGAGCTGGAGCGGTTGTACACCGACACCACGTGCCCCGAGTTTACAAGCCGGGTCGCAATACCAAAGCCCATCAGGCCGAGCCCCGCCACTCCCACTCTCACAGTTGCTCATGCGCAACCGCGACAATAAAAAACTATACTTTGGCACCCCCTCCCCTGCCGGTGCCGCCCGCTTTATTAGACATGCAATCGACATGCGTCAACATGTCAGGCCTGTGGTACAGCGGAGCGGCGACGCTCGAAGAAAAAAAGAGCAAGTCGATAATCCACCCCTTCGCCGTAAAAAGCTACAACGGCCTTGCGATAAACCCGTACCAGGGGTGCGGCCACCGCTGCGCCTACTGCTACGCCACTTACGAGTGGTCGCCCGAGTTTTACGACAGGGTTTACGCCAAGCGCAACGCCCCTGAAGTGCTGGACGGGCAGCTTGCGGCATGGAAGTCAGACACGGTCAACCCCGTAATGGTGGCCTCTGCGACCGACGCCTACCAGCCGGCAGAGCTCCGCTACGGGTTGACCAGAAAGTGCGTGCAGGTGCTGCAGAAATACAACGTGCCGTACTATGTGTTTACAAAGTCCGCGATAATCGAGCGCGATCTGGAGCTACACAGGCAGTACGGGCACAACTGCTTTATCGTGTGGTCGATCACCACCTGCAACGAAAAGATACGCAGGGCAGTAGAGCCGGGGACGCCGCCTGCAAGCAGGATATTTGAAGCGATCAAAAAGTTCACCGACGCCGGGGTCTGCTGCGGAGTCAACGTCGACCCGATAATGCCTCTGATAACCGACACCGACGAGGAGCTTGAGGCAGTGGTAAAGAGCTGCAAGGATGCCGGTCTGCAGCACGTGTTTGGCGCGATGCTGCGTCTGCGGACAGACATTTGGGAGCGGATGAAGCTCACCCTGCGGCTGCTTGAAATTCCTGACGGCGTTAAAAAGTACCAGCAGATTTACAACTTTGAAGAGCCGCTGGACGCAAAGTATGTAGCGGCCGACAGAAGGTATGCGGAAAAGGTCATCGGCGGCCTGGAGGAGAGGGTCAGGAGCTGCGGGATGTCATGCGACTTTCCCGACCATCTGGGTCCAAGGCGGATAGACAGGTCGCACTTGGGTCAGACTACCTTGCTCAGTTTTCTAATGTAGGCTAGCGACGTGCCCATACGACCATTAGCATGTTCATTTTCGCTTGTAGCCTGCGAAAAATATCGCATCGCATTCGCAGTGCCCGTCGATCCGCACCTGCCTTCCGCACCTTGGGCAAATTGTGAGGGGGACTGGCGATTCCTCAGCATCTACAAAGATGGCCGACATATTGTAATTATGGCCAAACATACTAATAAGAATTTAGCACATCTCAGAAATACTATAGCTATTTCACTATTATTGGAATTCTTTACGAGGCTTATTTTACATATACAAGATAATACTGCAATTCTTACAGCCGCTAGAACCATTAATAGCGCGCCATTGTTCACAAGGTAGTGCAATACCACAACCCGACCCCTACCGTCGACGTCATACTGCAGCGCGGTTCCAGGGTCCTGATGGTGAGGCGCAAGAAGGACCCGTTCAAGGGCCAGTTCGCCCTGCCCGGCGGCTTTGTCAACGAAGGGGAGACTGCAGAGGACGCGATGAAGCGGGAGGCCCTGGAGGAGACGTCCCTTGAAGTCGAGCCGATCGACATACTTGGCGTCTACTCTGACCCAAAGCGTGACCCGCGCAAGCATATCCTGACGGTGGCCTTTGTCGGGATAATCGTGGGAGGCTCTGACAAAGCCGGCGACGACGCCGAAAGCATCGAATGGGTCGATCTTGCGGACATTGAAAAAAAGCAGATCGCGTTTGACCATGCCACGATACTGCGCGACTACAAAAAGTGGAAGGCCTCTGGCGGGACGTTCTGGTCCGGCAAGAGAAGAAACGATTAAAATCTCTGATCTCCAAAGAGGTGGCAGTTTGCGCGCCGAAAAAGACATCAGGCTCAGGATAGACCTGCTGGAAGGCCAGTCGAGCTCTATCGCCAGGATGCTCGCAAAGGCCATCCGCGACCACAACAAAGCCGCGTTCAGGGAGTACGCCGAGCGCCTTACTGCCAACCGCGGCAGGGCCGAAGAGCTGCTTTGGGTCCTGGGCGAGAAGGCCGGCCAGAGCATACTCGACCTGCAGGTCGCAGGCAAGAGCAGCGGCTTGTCGGTCAAGCAGGCCATCGAAAAACTAAAGGCGGGCGAGCTGAAGATGGACGACCTGTCGCCTGACGCCCAGGAGATGGTGAGAAAAGGCGCGCTGGAGATGAAAAACGCGCACAAAGGCTGACCTGCTACCGTTAGCTTGTACAAATTCACCGAGGCGCGCCTGCAAAATGCAAAATATATATAAAACATAACAGCGTTATAGAAAGCATATGACGACAAAAGACCTTAACATGGACTATAGCAAGTATGACTTTAAAGACTCTACCGAGCTTTACGTTTACCTCAGCAAGAAGGGGCTCTCAAGAGGCACGGTCGAAGAGATCAGCAAGATGAAGGGCGAGCCGGACTGGATGAGGGATTTCAGGCTCAGGTCATACGAGGTCTTTATGAGCAAGCCGATGCCAAACTGGGGAGGCGACCTGAGCAAGATCGACTTCCAGAACATCTATTATTATGCCAAGGCGTCTGAAAAGACCAGCAAGAACTGGGAAGACGTCCCAGAGTCCGTCAGGAACACTTTTGAAAAGCTGGGCATCCCCGAAGCGGAACGCAAGTTCCTTGCGGGCGTGGGCGCCCAGTACGAGTCTGAAACCGTTTACCACAGCCTGAGGGAAGACCTGCAAAAGCAGGGCGTGATTTTCACAGACACCGACACCGCTGTCAAGGAATATCCAGAGATAGTAAAGAAGCACTTTGGCAAGGTAATCCCGCCGGAGGACAACAAGTTTGCGGCGCTCAACAGCGCAGTGTGGTCTGGCGGCTCGTTCATCTACATCCCGCCAAACGTAAAGGTCGATCTCCCGCTGCAGGCGTACTTCAGGATCAACGCGGAGAACATTGGCCAGTTTGAGCGCACGCTTATCATCGCGGACGAAGGCGCAGACGTGCACTATATCGAAGGATGCACCGCGCCAGTGTACACGACAGAGTCGCTGCACTCTGCAGTGGTAGAGCTGATCGCGAAAAAGGGCGCCAGAATCAGATATACGACAATCCAGAACTGGAGCAAGGACGTCTACAACCTCGTGACAAAGAGGGCTTACGCTTACGAAAACGCCAAGGTCGAGTGGATCGACGGCAACATTGGCAGTAAATTGACAATGAAGTACCCCGGCGTCTACATGCTCGGCAAGGGCGCGCACGCAGAAGTCGTGTCGGTGGCCTTTGCCGGTGCGGGAATGCACCAGGACGCGGGTGCAAAGGCTGTCCACCTTGCGCCAAACACCACTTCGAGGATCACGAGCAAATCGGTGAGCAAGGACTCTGGCAGGACAACGTACCGCGGCCTCTTGCACGTGGCAAAGGGCGCGACCGGCGTAAAGTCAAACGTCAGGTGCGACGCGCTACTGCTTGACGAGCGCTCCAGGACCGACACCTACCCATACATCGAGGTCAACGAGGACGACGCCACGATCACACACGAAGCGACCGTGGGCAAGATAGGCGAGGACCAGATATTCTACCTGATGAGCAGGGGTTACACGGAATCTGACGCGCTGTCGCTCATCGTAGGCGGATTCATGGACCCGTTCACAAAAGAGCTTCCAATGGAATACGCAGTCGAGCTCACCCGGCTCATAAAGATGGAAATGGAAGGCTCTGTCGGCTAGACCTGTAAGTGATCACATAATGGCTACCGCACTGTCCTCAATAGGCGCCGAGTATATCGATTCGCTGGCGGGTGCCGACCCCGGCTGGCTGGCGGCCATGCGCAAGAAGGCATTTTCGCATTACGAGTCGCTGCCGTCGGAAGTGTCGCCGCTGTATGCAAAGTATTCGGACGTCAACAAGATCAGGCCGCAGAACGTGCACTTTGCACAGACGAGGCAGGCCGCGCTCGGCAAGGACCTTGAAGACCGGCTGAAGGAGCTGGAGGGGGAGACGGGCGCGCTGCAGGTGGGCCAGGAGATAAACAGGATATTCGTCAGGGACAGCGTCGCAAAACAGGGCGTCATTGTTTCGGGGATAAAGGAGGCGCTGTCAAAACACGGCGACCTGATCAAGTCGCACATGGAGGCAAACCCGCTAGACTACGCGGAGGACAGGTTCCTCGCGCTCGAAGCCTCGGCCTTCCAGTCCGGAGTCTTTGTCTATATCCCAAGGAACGTCGCACTTGAAGACCCGATCAGGGTAATCACCTCGCTTGCGGACGACGGCACCTCGCTGATATCGAGGAACATAATAGTCGCGGACGCGGGCTCCAAGGCGACGGTCGTGCAGGAACTCTATGCGCCCGGCTCGTCAGGCAGGCAGGACGCCCAGCAGGGCTATTTCGAATTAGTCGAAACGCACGTCAACCCGAACGCGCACCTTGAAATGGTAACTCTGCAGGCGATGGGCGCGGACACTATCAACGTTTCAAACAGGAAGGCGTTTGTCGAAAGGGACGGCAAGATGTCGTGGTACATCGGGATGTTCGGCTCGCTCCTGTCGCGCTACAAGACCGACAGCATCATGAAGGGCAGCGGCGCTTCGGCCGAAGACGTGGAGATCATTTTTGGCGTGGGCAACCAGTCGTTTGACGTGATGTCGAACCTGATACACAATGGACAGCACTCGAGAGGCAGGGTGCTGGTAAAGTCTGTCCTGAAGGACACTTCAAAGTCATTGTTCAAGGGCATGATCAAGATAGGCAAGGAAGGGAAAGGAACAGAATCATACCTAGCAGGCCACGCGATCCTGCTCGACCGGGGGGCAAAGTCTGACTCTATACCCGGGCTTGAAATTGAAACCAACGAAGTGAAAGCAACACACTCTGCGTCCGTCGCCCAGATCGACGAGAACCAGATCTACTACCTTTCGACTAGGGGCTTGAGCAGGGAAGGGGCAAAGCGCGAAATCGTGTCAGGTTTCTTGGAGCCGCTGTCGCGCAAGATGGGTCCTACGATCAGGGCGTGGGTCAACTATCTCATTGAAAACAAGTGGCAGGGCAGGCAGCTGATGCTCAGGACAGACGAAGCGATGGAGCAGATCTTGGAAGTGGAAAAGTCACGCTACCGCGAAACGCAGGACATTTTCGAGAAGCACTACAAGTACAGGTAGACGGCCATGCCAGAAGATTGGATTAAGGTGTGCGATGAAAAATCGCTTAAGAACGGCGACCTGCTCGACTTTGACCACGGCGACAAGAAAATATTGATAGCGCGGGCCGGCGGCAATGTGTTTGCGACCGACAGGATCTGCACGCACGCCTACGCCGATCTCGCGACAGGCATAATGAACGAAGAAGAAAAAACCGTCACCTGCCCATTACATTTGTCGGCGTTCAAGCTGGACAGCGGCGCGCCGCAAAACATGCCGGCGGAAGAACCGCTCAAGATTTACAAGGTTAAAATACAGGACAACGCAATTTACATTCAGTTAGGGTAGCTTTGATGCAAAAGGGCGCTATCAACGTCGAAAAAATAAGGGCGGATTTCCCGATCCTCAACCGCAAGATGAGCGGAGGCAAGCAACTTGTCTACCTTGACAATGCCGCCACTACGCAAAAGCCCCTTGCAGTCATTGACGCGATCCACGACTATTACATGAACTACAATTCTAACATCCACCGCGCGGTGCACCAGCTTGCAGAAGAGGCCACGATCGCGTTTGAAAGGACAAGGGAAAAGGTGGCGAAATTCATCAACGCAAAGTCTACAGAAGAGATCATCTTCACGCGCAACGCCACGGAGGCGCTCAACCTTGTAGCCTACTCTTGGGGCCGCGCAAACGTGAAAAAGGACGACAAGATCCTCATCACGGAAATAGAGCACCACAGCAACATCGTGCCGTGGCAGATCCTGACTAGCGAGAAAGGCGCTAAATTAGAGTACATCGGAGTCGACGACAACGGCTATCTGAAGATGCACGAATATAAGGGCCACCTTGACAGCAACAGGGTAAAGCTGGTGTCGGTGACGCACATGTCAAATGTACTTGGCACGATCGTGCCTGTAAATGATATTATCAAGATGTCGCACGAAAAAGGAATCCCCGTGCTGATCGACGGCGCGCAGTCGGTCCCGCACATGGCAGTCGACGTGCAAAAGATGGACTGCGACTTTATGGCGTTTTCTGCTCACAAGATGCTGGGTCCTACTGGGGTCGGCATACTCTACGTAAAGAGGGACATCCTTGAAAAGATGCCGCCGTTCCTGGCCGGGGGCGACATGATAAAGGAGGTCCACAAGTACGAAACAAGGTACAACGACCTGCCGTACAGGTTCGAGGGCGGGACGCCCAACATCGCCGACGTCATTGGCTTTGGAGCCGCAATCGACTACCTGAACGACCTTGGCATGGACAAGGTCAGGGAGCACGAGATGGAACTGACGAAATACGCGATCGACAGGGTTTCCGGGGTAAAGGGCGTGACGCTCTACGGGCCGCGCAACATGAACGACAGGGGCAGCGTGGTGTCGTTCAACATCGGCGACATCCACCCACACGACCTCGCGACCATAATGAACGACCACGGAGTCGCCATCAGATCGGGGCACCACTGCGCGCAGGTGCTCATGGAGAGGCTCGACGTCGCGGCGACGTCCAGGGCAAGTTTTTATATCTACAACACGAAAGAAGAAATCGACACATTCATTGGAGCGCTTGAAGAAGCAAGGAGGCTGTTCAAGATTTGAGTGACGACATTTACCGCGAAATAATCCTCGACCACTACCGCAATCCGAGGAACAAGGGCAAGCTGCCGGACGCCGACGTGAGCATACACGACAGCAACCCGCTGTGCGGCGACGAGATCGACATACACCTGAAGGTGGACGGGGACAGGATAAAGGACATCAAGTTCGAGGGCAGGGGCTGCGCGATAAGCCAGGCGAGCGCCTCGATGCTCACTGAAATGGTGGCCGGCAAGCCGCTCACTTCGGTCAAGGATCTGAACAAGAACGACATTCTGGAAAACATCGGGCTGATGAACCTGGGCCCGGCGAGGATAAAGTGTGCCCTCCTGTCGCTCAAGGTGCTAAAGCTGGGGATGGTAAAGTACTACGCAGACAGGGACCCTGCTTCTGCCAAAAAGCTCCAGGAAGACTCGAAGGGTCTGTAAATGTCCAAGGTCAGCAGCAGCGCCATACGCAAGATAATATTCGACAATTTCAACGACACCGACGTGCGGTTCTCAAACGACGAGATGCTGGGCTACCTCAACCAAATGGACCAGTACAGGGCGCTGGATGATGTGCTCGACTTTGAGGACGTGCTGCTGGACATGGAAAAGTCCGGCATGCTACGGCCGATAGCGCAGAACTTTAACACGCGCTACTATCGGCTGTGGAACCCGCTTGCGCCGGCCGCCTGCAAGGCGTGCGGCCTCGCAACATACTTCGCGCTAAACGAGGAAGACAAGACCTGCCCTCAGTGCGGGCGAAAGATGTAGGGAAAACAGTTAAACGGCAACGGGCCCGCTCTTTTCACTGGTTGTCGCTAGCCAGGCCGCCTTGGATGATAAGGATGCGCTCGATGCATTTTGTCGCGCTCGTGACCGCGTTCGCCGCGTTCAGCGCGGTGGTTGCTTCAGGCGCGACCTTTGCAGCCGACGACGCGGCAAGCCGCTACTTCAAGTCGATCCACGGCAACGCCGGACTCGACTCGGCAATGGTAGTGATCACTTCGATGGGCGACGTCACCACCCTGTTCATCCTTGGCATCATCATCACGATAATCAGGCGCACGAGGAAGGCCGGCATGATCTTCCTCATCGCGCTAGTCGTCATCGTCGTCCTGGTGATGTACATGAAGCCTTTGATTGGCAGGGAGATCCCGCCCTACGGCTTTGAGCCGGCGGGGCCGCTGGAAAGTTTCAGCATCGAAAACGACAGCCTTGCGCCCTTTGCGGCCGCGTTTGGCTACCCTTCCGGGCACGCTTCACGCGCAACCGCGCTTGCCTTCATTGTCGGTTTTGCACTCTACCAGAAATCAAAAAAGGCCGGCTATGCGATGTGGGCTTTTCCGGTAATCATCGGCATCACGCGCCTCTACGTCATGCAGCACTACCCGACCGACATATTCGGCGGGTTCCTGTTCGGCGGCGTGGTGTCAGTGGTGCTGGCCAGCGCCATGAAGCTCGACCAGCCGTTCTTTATGTCGAGAATAAAGGGCAAGGAGGACAGGCCTTCTCAGCCCAGTGGAAATCTTTAATTCTGGTCAGGAGGTATTACAACCTAGATGGAAGCGTCCGCCTTGGTAATGAACATCGCCGGCTCAGAGTGGATCATTATCATACTGATGGGCCTCGTCCTGCTCTTTGGCACCAAAAAGCTGCCCCAGTTTTCAAGGACGATCGGCAAGGCGATGGGCGAGTACGAAAAGGCAAGGGACACGTTCCGGCGCGAAATGGAAGAAGCCTCAGACCCTGCAAGGAGCATTAGCAGGATGCCCAAGATCGCGGGCCCCGTTGCCACCGAAAGGGAAAAGCTTGAAACAATAGCCAGCTCGCTCGGGATAGACGACTACGCCGGGCTGACTGACGAGCAGCTGCGCATGCTCATATCAAAGAGAATGGCAAGCCAGTAGTTCTTCAACACTTAAATACACAACTTTTGAACAACAATGCCATGTCAGCAACAATCAACCCGTTTGAGGTTGCTCTGAAACAGCTTGACGAAGCGGCAAAGATCATAAAATTAGACAAGGGTTTACACCAGGTTTTGGCACACCCAAAGCGCGTTCTTACGGTTTCGTTGCCGGTCAAAATGGACAACGGCGAAATCCGCGTCTTCACCGGATACAGGTCGCAACACAACGACGCGCGCGGCCCGTACAAGGGCGGCATACGCTACCACCCACAGGTCAGCATCGACGAGGTCAAGGCCCTGTCAATGTGGATGACCTGGAAGTGCGCGGTAGCGGACATTCCCTACGGCGGCGGTAAGGGCGGCATCATCTGCAACCCGAAGGAGATGTCAAACGGCGAGCTGGAACGCATGACGAGGCGCTACGCCTACGCCATCGCGGACATTATCGGCCCGCACACCGACATCCCCGCGCCGGACGTCTACACCGGCGGCAAGGAGATGGCGTGGATAATGGACACCTATTCTGCCCTCAAGGGCAACTTTGTCCAGCCTGAAGTCATCACCGGCAAGCCGATTGCCATCGGAGGCTCGCTTGGAAGAAACGAGGCCACCGGACGCGGTCTGGCGTTCACGGTAAGGGAAGCGGCAAAGAAGTTGAAAATAAACATAAAGGCCGCGACAGTGGCGGTGCAGGGCTTTGGCAACGCCGGCCAGTTCTCGTCGCAGCTGGTGGAAGAGCAGGGCGCTACGGTCATAGCCGCTTCTGACTCGAAGGGCGGCGTCTACAGCAAGGGCGGCATGCAAATCGCCGCATTGAGAAAGCACAAGGACAAGACCGGCTCTGTAGTCGGGTTCCCCGGCGCAAAGTCGATCAGCAACGAAGAGCTGCTGGAAACGGAATGCACTATACTGATACCTGCCGCACTTGAAAACCAGATCACAGGCAAGAACGCCAGCAAAATAAAGGCAAAGCTGGTCGCAGAAGCGGCCAACGGCCCGACCACGCCGGACGCAGACGACGTGCTGTTCAGAAACAAGATCTTGGTGATTCCTGACATCCTTGCGAACGGCGGCGGAGTGACAGTGTCGTACTTTGAATGGCTGCAGAACCTGCGCAGGGAATACTGGACCGAGGCCGAGGTCAACGGAAGGCTCGACAAGAACATAACCAAGTCGTTCCTCGACACCTACGCGACGTTGGAAAAGTACGGCGTCAACATGCGCAAAGCAAGCACCCTCCTTGCGGTGAACAGGGTGATCGAAGCGATCCAGCTACGGGGACTCTGGCCTTAAGCCAGTCCTTTCTTACTTTTTCAAAAGCATCCGCTAATCAGCGAAAAACTAAAAGAAGAAAAGGTTTACTCGGTGCTGAACGAGTGTCCGCACGAGCAGCTCTTTGTGACGTTGGGGTTGTTGATCTTGAAGCCAGAACCCATCAGGCTCTCGATGTAGTCGATGTTGGCTCCCTTCAGGTACCTCTGGCTGTAGCTGTCGAGCAACAGCCTTACGCCGTTCTGATCAATGACCTTGTCGTCTTCGTCTGGCTTTTCCTCAAACCCCATGCCGTAGGACAGGCCTGAACATCCTCCGCCCGAGACGTACACTCTCAGGTAAAGGCCTGCATTGCCCTCCTGCTTCATAAAGTCAGCAACCTTCTCGGCTGCCTTTGGGGTTATCGTTACTGGTTGTTCCTGAACGCTTTCCATCGACTTAAATTGGCTATTTTGCTATAATAACTTTTGCCCCTTACTTCGTGGGCGCTTCAGCAGGCTTTTCTTCTGCCTTTTGCTCCTTCTTCTGCTCGGCAGACGCAGAATAGTTCTCCACGAACTTGACCGTCTTGACCGAAGGCACGAACTTGAAGACGTCGTTTGCGACCGCCCTCTTGATTATCTGCAGGCCTTCCGCAAGGAACGCCTCTTCGGGGAGCTCGATCTCCAAGTTTGGCGCGGCCAGGTTGACCTTTACCTTGCTGTCTTCGAGCCCGGTCCTCCTCCTTACAAGGGCGCCCACCTTTTCGCTGTCCGAATCCAGCTTTTTCATGACGTTGACATCGTACAACAGAGTCCTGCCTGCAAACCTGTGGTTAAAGTCGACCTGGATCCTACCAGAGCCGACGTAGCGGACAATTGCTGTCCTGTCGTCGACTTCAATGACGTCGCCGACTCCTACTTCGTCTGCCTTGTCGCCCAGCTTGCGCTGCGGGATCATCCTCACCTTGTGAGGGTCGCGCTCGCCAAAGCCCTTGTCCGGCGTGACTTCGACGTTGAGCTTGTCGCCCACGCTTGCATTTCCGAGCGCTTCGTCAAGCCCCTTCAGCACCCAGCTTTCGCCCACAGACACGAGCCGCGGCTCGTATTTGCGCGTCGGGTCGTAAAGCTCGGCCGCCTTCTTGGCCTCTTCTTCGCGCGTAGTCTCGAAAACTTCGTTAGTATCTTTAACTCTAGCAGTGTAATCCACCAGTACGAGAGAACCCTTTTCCAACGTCATAGAAATCGGCATCTGTTTCACCTTATATTAATCTTCAAAGTGAGGAAGGCTTTAGCCAAGCGCCTTCAGCTTGTCCATCGCGACCGACGTGGCTTCCGGGTTTGTTTTCACGCCGAGCAAGTTCATCGCGGAAGCGATCGACGATATGGTCCTCATGACGTGGTATCGACCGACTTCGCCCATCGAGCCCACCCTGAACACCTTGCCCTTCAGGTCGCCAAAGCCGCCGGCGATCAGTACCCTGAACTCGCTTGACAAGAGCCCGCGGAATTTCTTGTCGTCCATTCCCTGCAAATAGTTGACTGCGATGATCATGTTGCTCCTGGCGTCCGGCTTTGCGAACGGGGTGAAGCCTAGCGCGCTCAGGCCGGCGTAGAACGCCTCTGCGCATACCCTGTGGCGCCTTACCCTGTTGTCCATACCTTCTTCAAGCACTATGTCCAGCGCTTCTCTGAACGCGTAGTACAGCGGCAGCGCCGGCGTGAAAGGCGTCTCAAAGTGCTCCTCGTAATATTTGAAGTAGCGCTTCAGGTTCAGGTACTGCGTCGGGGGCGGGTTTTCCTGCATGTACTTTTTGGCGCGCTTGCTCACCGACACCGGCGCCACGCCAGGCGGCGCCGCAAGCGCCTTCTGCGAAGCAGTGACGCAAATGTCCACGTTCCACTTGTCGACCGGCAGCTCGTCGCCACCAAGTATCGAAACGGCGTCGGCGATGAAATACGCGCCCTTTCTTGACGCTAGCTCGCCCAGCTTGTCCATGTACCGGATGGTCGTGCCGGTGGACGTTTCGTTGTAGACAGCATACAGCGCCTTGATGTCGCTGTGCTGCTCAAACGCCTCCTCGAACTTGTCGTAAGGCGGGTTCTCGCCCGGCGGCGCGCTTATCCTGATTGCCTGGCCGCCCCAGCTGTCGATCAAATCGGCAAGCCTTGTGCTGAACTCGCCGTTGACCGGGATCAGCGCCTTGTCGCCCTTCTTTATCAGGTTGACAACGGACGCTTCGACAGCGCCGGTACCCGAAGTGGTAAGCAGGACAATGTCGTTTGCAGTCTGGAAGACCTTCTGGGTCTTTTCGACCACAGACTTGTACAATACACGAAAATCTTCGCTCCTGTGGTTTATCACAGGCGCGAGCATTGCGTTCATGACCCTGTTTGGCACGTTTGTCGGACCGGGGAGCATTGCGAGGTATTCCATGATAATCTCAAACAAGCGGGCAACTCGGCCATATTTAAATTAATTTGGAATACCTGCGCCCCGCGCAACGTTTTATAAAACTGGCACCTGTGGAATTGTTGTCAATGAAGGAGCGCCGTTCCACTATTCTGCGGCATGCAGGAGAAGCAGGCTGCAACGCCGTCGCGGCATTTGAGCCGGAGAACGTGTTCTACCTTACCGGCTTTTGGGGCGAAGCAATCGCCATCTGCACGGACAAAGGAACGAAGCTGATCGTGCCAAAGCTGGAATACGGCCGGGCCGAGCAGACGTCAGTCGACTGCGAAGTGGTCTCGACTGAACGCGGGAGCGAGCTCGTCTCCACGTTTGTCTCGCAGATAAAGGGCAGCAGGGCGTGCACAGACTGCAGTGACTATTCTACAATCGAGTCGGTCCGCAGGCAGGGCGGCGACATTTCAGTCAACACAGAGCCGTTCTTCCAGACGCGCAGGATAAAGGACGCGGCTGAAATCAGAGTCATCTCAAAGGCGTCAAGGATCATGGACAAGCTGTACGAAATATGCGAGGACGAAATCAAGGCGGGGCTGTCCGAGCGCGACCTGCAGGCAAAATTGATCTATGAAGCGATGAAGATGGGCGCAAACCCGTCTTCCTACAAGTCGACCCTCAATCCACTCATTGTCGCCGGCGGGCCAAACGGCGCACTGCCGCACGCAGAAGTGACGGACAGAAAATTCCGCAAGGGCGACATGATAGTGGTCGACCTCACTCTCCGGCACGTCGGCTATATCGCCGACGCCACCAGGACGTTTGCCCTCGACTCGGCAACGGCGGAGATGAAAAAAGTGTACGGCATCGTGCAAGAGTCGCAAAAGGCCGGCCTTTCCGCGGCAAAGTCCGGCGCGACCTGCGGCCTGGTCGACGCGGCGTGCAGGGACCTTATAGCAGAGCGCGGCTATGAAAAATTCTTCATACATTCCACCGGCCACGGGATCGGACTTGACGTGCACGAGCCGCCTTGGCTCCGGATGAAAAACGCCGAAGTACTAAAACCCAACATGGCGGTGACCGTCGAGCCGGGGATATACCTTGAAAACAAGTTTGGCGTGCGGATAGAGGACAGTATCATAGTAAGTGACGGCAGGCCGCAGGTGCTCAACAGGTTTACGAAGGACCTAGTTATCCTGTGAATTGATTGATTTCGCAATCATTTCCAGCAGCTTTCTTGCTATTGTCGCCTTGCTCTCAAGTGGCATGTGGACGACCTTTTTACTTTTGTCGACGATAAACACCTGATTTTTGTCGGAGCCGGCTTCAGATCCCTTCCTGCCAAGGTCGTTTGCCACGACAATGTCGGCGCCGGATTCCCGAAGTTTTCTGTACGCCTTTTCAATCAGGACAGAATCAGAGACGCAATAATCTGCCTTGAACGCGACAAGAAAAGTGTCCTTGTTCTTCTTTTTCACTTCGTCGATTATTTTCCTTGTTGCGACGAGCGACAGTTCCATCCTGCCTGCCCTTGTGTCAATTTTCTTGTCAGACTTTTTCGCCGGCGTAAAGTCGGCTACCGCAGCCGCCATTATTGCGACATCGTATTTTTTTGATGACAGTTCTGAAACGATTGTCCTGTGCATCTCTTCGCTGGTGCTGACGCGCGTCGCCCTGTCGTTTGCCGGCTCGCTTCCGTGCCCGTAGACTAGCGTGACTGTCGCGCCCATCCGCCCTGCCTCCTGCGCTATGGCGATGCCCATCTTGCCCGAGCTGGTGTTTGTGATGACCCTGATCGGGTCAATGTGCTCGACAGTGCTCCCTGCAGTTACCAGCACGCGCTTGCCGGCCAGCGGGCCGCCTGACAAAATCGCGATGGCGGCGCCAAGCACTTGGTCGGGCTCGGCCACTTTTGCCTTGCCCTCTTCCATGCTGGGCTCAACAAGCGTGACGTGCATCCTAAACTTGTCCACGTTCTGCTGGATGAACTTGTTGTCATACATCGCCACGTGCATCGCAGGTGCGATAATTATCGGGATCTTGCTGCCCAGCGCCACGCTCAGCACCGACGTGACTGACGTGTCGTCGATGCCGGCCGCCATCTTGCCCAGCGTGTTGGCGGTGCACGGGTAGACGATTATCAGGTCCGACATGCCGTAATCGGCGAGCGTGATGTGCTCGAGGTTGCCCGTCAATTTTGTCACGACATCGTTGCCGGTGGCCCACTTCATCATTTCCGGGTGTAGAAGCGTCGCCGCGGTCGATTCAGTCATGACTGCGTGCACGTCTGCGCCGTGGCGCATCAGCAGCCGCGCAAGGTCCACCGCGCGGTAGGCCGCGACGCTGCCGGTTATGCAGAGCACAATTTTCTTGCCGCCAAGCTCGCTCCCTTTGCTTCCTGCAATGTCCTTTGACGGATGAACTCCTCGTTTTGTCTTCATTTCTTCTTTGCCTTCCTGAATCTGTCTAGCTCTTCCGGGCTCATGTGGAACGTGTTTGGCTCTCCGGGGAACCTGCCTGTCTTGACCTCGCGGGTATAGCTTGACACGGCGTCAAATATCGACTTGCTCAGCTCGGCGTACCTCTTTACAAATTTCGGCCTGATGTCCTCGTAGATGCCGAGCATGTCATGGAGCACCAGCACCTGCCCGTCGCACCCCAGGCCGGAGCCAATACCTATCGTGGGCACAGACACGCCCTTTGTTATCGCGTCTGCCACCTCGCTCGCGACCATCTCGAGCACCATGCTGAAAACGCCGGCCTTTTCAAGCGCCATGGCGTCATCGACCAGCTTTGCCGCGGATTCCTTTGTCCTGCCCTGCAGCTTGTAGCCTTCCCAGAGCGACGACGTCTGCGGCTTTAGCCCGATGTGGCCCATGACCGGGATGCCAGCGTCGACAATCGCTTTTATCGTGCCAATGATCTCCGCGCCGCCTTCCAGCTTTGCCGCGTCGCAGCCGGCCTTGACCAGCTGCACCGCGTTTTCAACTGCGACGCTTGCGTTTGGCTGGTACGAGCCAAAGGGCATGTCGCCCACTATCATGGCGTGCTTTGCCCCCCGTGCCACCGCGCCGCAAAACATCGCCATTTCCGGCATGCCGACAGGCGCCGTGCTAGAGTACCCCAGCACCACCATGCCTGCGCTGTCGCCCACCAGCAGGATGTCGATTCCTGCCCTGTCGCATATCAGCGAAGTAGAATAGTCGTAGGCCGTAAGGACGGAAATCTTCTCCGCACCCTTCATTGCGATAACATCGTTTACGCTCACTTTTTTCCTGCCCTGCATCATACTCCTCTCCTGATGATCTCTGCCGACTCGCGCAGGTTCTTTTTGTTGTCAAAACCATCGACGATTTTCTTCAGTGACCTGCCGCCCTTGATTTCGCGTGCCGCTCCAATGATTGCCGGCATCGCCCTTGTGATGTTGTCGACTATTGTAATGTGCGCCGCTTTCGCCGTCCTTGACAGCGGGTTAAGGTCGACGGTGATCACTTTCTTGCCCATTTTCACAAGCGCCTCCGTCCTGTCGCCGTCCTCCAGCGGCACAAACACCGTGTCGGCGCTGTGGATGCCATCCGGGTCGACGCGCCTGCGCTCGCTCTGGAGCTCCGGTATCGTCGCAGACGCCCTTTCGCTCACGCCGAGGACGTTCTCTGCGCCGTGCCTTTCCAGTTCTGCCTTGATCGCCCGCTCGCGTTCTTTTGTCCTGTAAAAGAGGTTGACCTCGATTGCCGCGTGAGTAACTTTTGCAAGTTGGACTATCTCGTTTGGGCACAGCGCGGCGGCGTTGCCGTTCACGGAAATGACCGGCCTCCTTGAGAGGAGGAGTGTGGCTGCGGCAGCCCTGGCTGCGCGCTGCGCAGTTTTCGTGGTGCGCTCGCCGATGAGGTAGTCGTACGCCTCGCCCCTGCCGTGGGCTATGAGGCCTTCAGCCACGACCAGGCCGCGCCTGTAGCCGTCGACCAGCGCCTCGCGCGTGTAAAGAGAGCTGGCGCGGGGATGACCTAGCGGTATCGAAATGCGCGCGTGCAATTTTTAGAGCACTCTGGCCCCGCTGCTGTCGATGTTGCAGACAAAAAGCGTGCCGCCAAAGCCCATGAGAGCATCCCTTGCCTCCTTCGCCCTGGCCTGCGGCACGAGGGTGAACACGGTCTGGCCAAAGAGCGCGACGCTTGACTCGATCCCTTTAGCCTTGAGGGCCGCTATCGGCGCCTTGCACCTGCCCTCTGTCAGGCCCAGCGTCCCTGCAAACTTGTTGGACATCTTTAGAAACTCGCCGACGCTTCTCGACTCTGACAGCTTGCCCAGCATCACGCCGCCAAGGCCGTTTATCTCGTCCGTGCGGTTTGTGAGAAACGACTTTGTCGAAATTGGCGCAAGGCAGAGCACGACTGCCATGTAATCCTGCAGGTCGATCTTGGTCACAGAGCCGACGCCCGGCGCCCCCGCGCTCGTGCGCATCTCAAAGCCGCCGGCAAACTCGGCGATCACTGTTCCAAGGCCGGTCTTGCAGGCAATCTCTGCGCGGTGCGCCACCTGAGCGGCCTGGGTCATGCTGAGGCCGGTGCCAAGCGCCTCGTTCAGCGCATAAGACAAGCTGAGGGCGGCCGCTCCGCTTGAGCCGAGCCCGAACCCCACCGGGATTCCGACTTCGTGCTCGATATTCAGGAAATATGGATTGTTTGCAAGCGCGAGGTACTCCTCTACGATCCAGCCTGACACTTCGGCGTTGCGGGCCTCGGCGCCGTTGATTGAAATCTGGTAGCCTGCCTTTGCGCTCCCGTAGACGTACGCGGCAGTAGTGATGCCCTTCTCGATCGAGAATCCCGCCCCCTTTGATCCCCTGCGGAGAAAGTGAGAGTATTTCACGTGGGGTATCTCGATAAAGCCTGTAATGTGGCCGGGGCTGAAAGCCTTGGCCACAGCTACGGGCGCGGCAACCAGCGTTGATGCCATGACTCTTTATAAGCTACTGAAAATATAAGAATAATGTTTAATTAGTTTAAATGGGTTTAAACTAACATGGTGAGATACGCAAGGCGCCTGCAAAAGATAGGGAGCAGCATCCTCATCTCGCTGCCTAGTCAGTGGATAAAGAACAACAACCTGAAGAAGGGCAACATCGTGCCGATTGACATCAACCGCGACAACTCGATCTCGATCTTCCCGTCAGAAGACACGGCAGACGAGGCGAAGGAAGTGACTATTCCATACAGCGTGGTCGCGATGGACACGCTCGTCAATCAGGTGTATGGCGCGTACCTGCTCGGGTACGACGTCATCAGGATCAAGGCCAATTCCCAGATATCGTTTGAAGACGCCGACAGGGTCAAAAAGGCGATTCGCAAGCTGGTCGGCCTTGAAATCATCGATGAAGACGGCTTCCACATTTCTGCCCAGTTCCTGCTCGACGCAAACACGCTCGACGCGGAAAAGATACTGCGGCGCATGAGCGCGATAGTGGCCGGCATGTACCGCGACCTGCTAGAAGCGATCAAGTTAAAGGAGAACAGCATCCGCCGGGTGATAAGCGGCAGGGACGACGAAGTCGACAGGCAGTACTTTTTGCTGGTCCGGCTCATCAGGAGCGCCATGATGGACCAGAGGCTGGCCGGCAAGCTCAACCTGAGCAACATCGACATACTCGACTACAGGATAGCTGCAAACCTGCTGGAGAGCGCCGGAGACTATATCGTCGACCTTGCAGGCACGATACTGGACCTGTCGCGCATAAAGGTGGTGGACGAGCTGGCGGAGGCGGGCGTGCTGGTGGAAAAGATGCAGGAAAGGTCGGTCGCCGCGTTCGTGAACAAGAACAGGGCAGAGTCGAACGCTGTGGTCAAGACATATGAAAAATTCAACGAGATCCTGAACTCGGTCAAGAGCGGCGCCGAGTCGAAAAACCCGGAATCGGCGATCGCGGTGCTCAACCTGACCTACTCGATGGACAAGATAGCGCGCTGCTGGGTGGACGTCGCGGATCTGGTAAAGCCTGTGCACCTGACCGCCCCTCTCAAAAACGCATAATACAAACAGCGGCCAATCTCACACATGGTCCACGATCATGGTATAGAGAATGTGCTTGTTATGCAGGGCGGGGGCTCGCTGGGGGCCTTTGGCTGCGGGGTGTTCAAGGCATTTGCAGAGAAGAACATCAAGGTTGACATTATCGCCGGCACGTCGATCGGCGGGGTGAACGCCGCGATAATCGCCGGCTGCAAAAACGATCGCCCCGTAGCCGCGCTGGAAGAATTCTGGCTAGAGCTGGCGGAAAACGCTGTCGACCTGGCGCCGCCCTGGCATCATCCAGTTGTCGGCAACAACGGATCTGGAAGCTACTACAGCCAGTATTACCAGCAGGCAAGCATGTCGCTCAGGCACACTCTGACCTTCTATAGCTCTGCGGCGTACGGCAACAACATCATGTTTGCGCCGCGCTGGATGCCCGAGTACGCGATGAAAGACCCGCAGTACTTCCGGCCTGACAGGTGGACCTACATTTACGATCATTCTCCACTTATGTCGACGCTTGAAAAATATGTCGACTATGACAAGCTAAAGCCGGGAGGCAATCCCCATGCGCGCCTGATAATAACCGCGGTGAATGTCCTGACAGCCGAGCCCTTGACGTTTGACAGCACGCGCCAACAGATAACTGCCAAGCACCTGCTTGGCACGTCCGGCTATCCACTGTACGGCTTTCCGTGGGTCGAGGTGGAAAAGGGAGTTTACGCGTGGGACGGGAGCCTTCTGAGCAACACGCCCTTGAGGGAAGTGATGGACGCCGCGCCGATCATCGACAAGCGCGTCTTTATCGTCGAAAACTATCCCAAGAAAATCGAAAGGCTGCCGCAGAACCTGCCAGAAGTGTACCACAGGGCGCGGGACATCATGTTCAGCGACAAGACGGCGCACAACATAAAGATGTCAAAGGTTATAACGCGCTACCTGGAGTTCATCGAGGAGCTTTACGAAATCGTCGAAAGCAAGGTCGACGCCGGCAAGATAGACGGGCAAAAGCTGGACGGCATCCGCCGGAAATACAACAAAATGCTCAAAGAGCATGGTTCGGAGATAAGGAAAATAGTCTACATCACAAGGGAGGAGCGATTCCCGTACCTCTATGAGAACACCGACTTTTCGCCGGAAGGGATAAAGAATTTGATCAAAGAGGGCGAGTCAAAGACAATACAGGTTCTGGAAAAGGCGGGCCTCTAGGCGGCAAGCCCCTTCCTGTCTATCTCCACTTCAAATGACTCATAGCCGGCTGCCTTTACTCGCGACGCAATTTTTGCGCTGTCCTGCTTGCTCGCTGCGAGCGCGATCACCGCGCCGCCGCCGCCCGCCCCCGTTATCTTTGATCCGAGCGCGCCGGCCTTGGCACAGATGTCTATCAGGTCGTCCACCTTGTAGTGCGAAACGCCGAGCTGGCGCAGGATCGCCTGGTTCTCGTTCATGAGCTCGCCTACCCTGTCGCGCCTGCCAGACGCCATTGCCACCTGCGCCTGCGCGCAAAAGCCGGCGGCCTGCCCTGCCATGCCCTCAAACAACAACTCATTCCTGTCCTTGAACTTTTTGACGCCTGCCACCAAGTCGCCGGTGGAGTGCCTGACCCCAGTGCTGGCGATGACTAGCGCAAGCGGGCCTTTTGCCTGCACCTTCTTGAACTTTGTCCTGCTGTAGTGTATCAGCCCGCCAAACGTGCTGACGTAGCAGTCCGCGCCGGAAGAATTCCGGTGCACAGTCCGCTCAGACTTGATCGCCATCTCGCATATCCTTTGCCTGCTCGGCTTTTTCTGGAACAGCGAATTTACCGCGGCTACCGTGGCCACGCACGCCGCGGCGGACGAGCCGAGGCCGATGCCGGGCGGCACGGTGGAAGTAACGTCGATCTCTATCCCGGTCTTTTTGCCCCTTGCCGAAAGGACCTGCCTGATCGCGCTGTGCAGCGGGTCGAGCGTCGTCTTTGCTTTCATGCCGCCCTCGATCGTCCTGAAGCCAGAGTCGCTGTATTCGCCGGCAACGCCAATGTCGGATCTGATGACCACCCTGTTTTCACTTGTCGTGTGGGCGTTGACTGCAATGCGCCGGTTTATCGACGCGAGTATCGCGGGGTTGCCGTAAACTACAAAGTGCTCTCCAAACAGGATTACCTTGGCCGGTGCAGACGCCTTGCCCTTTGTCATACGAACACTATCGAAGAGTATCCAACTACCGCGCTGGTGTCCCCCGTGACGTCTCCGCTTGTCGCGTATTTTAGCAGCTCGCCTCTGGTGGCGCCGAGGTTCCTTGCGGCGACCATCATGGTGGCGATGGCGCCGTAGCCGCAGGCAGAGACGTCCAGCCTCTCAAGGACCGCATAAAACTTGTTAACGTCAAGCGCGAGGACTGCCTTTATCAGCTCGCCGTCCTTCCTGTGCGCGTCGCTGTTTGGCTCATAATGCGTAAAGTCGGACGACGCAACCAAGAGCGTGCGATCCAGCGTGCCCTTTTCGGCGACAGTCTCTGATATCGCGTTTCCAAGGTCGTAGGCGGTGTCGCTCCGCTGTGATACAAGGACAATCGGCACGATCCTGAAGTTCTCCTTGATGCACTGCAAGAATGGCAGCTGGACTTCAAGGCAGTGGTCGCGGCTGTGGGCAAAGTCGTCAAAGCCAAGGGTGGACGATCTGCCTGCTATTTCTTTTGCCAGCTCTGAATTGACCTGAACTTCGCCCAGTGGGGTCTCCCATTCGCCTTCCTTCATTGCGGCCACCAGCGAGCCGATGCCGTAGTGGTTCGGCCCCACCATAATGACGTCCTGAAAATCAATCGAAGAGACTTCGTAAAAGCCGTTTGCCGCGACTGCGCCGGAATAGGCATAGCCGGCGTGCGGCGACACCATGCCGTAGATCCTGCGCCTGCCGGCAGAAGGTGGGG
>CAYYYR010000040.1:0-22706 GCA_964476255.1 uncultured Nitrososphaera sp. | reverse complement strand
TATAGCCATGGGGCCATAAAACAATAAACTTAGGGTCTTGTGTAATGCATGACTTTCGACATGCGATGAACATTGTATCCTACAAGGATCAACCATGCCATACCAAAAATCGCTGCAGGAGCCAATGCGACACCTCCCAGTCCAGTTAGACTTCCTGCTATAAACCCCGCAATCGAGAGAATGCCAACTACTATACTTGACCATCCCAACCATCTCTGAAACAATCGGGCTTTCACCATGGCAAGGCCAAAGGAAAGGAATACTGCCGAAATGAGATTAAGTCCAATAGCTATGAAAATATTATCTAAGGTTGTCAGGCCGATAGACGCGTCAAGCTCTTCTGCCGCCGCAACAATTTCTCCCCTTTCTGCATCGGTAGAGGCTTGAGAATATCGATTGGCGATATCTAGGGAGAGAGGCCCTGTCACAGCATGGGATATGGCAAAGCTAGACGCCGCAGCAATACCAAGGACAAGTCCTGTTAGTGAAAGAAATCTGTTACGCGTTTTGCGATCCCATATGATGAAATGCAGAGCAAGCAGCATCGGAATGGAAAGAAGTGAGCCACCAAACAAGATTATGCGACTGGCAACATGAAATGGGGCAGCTTTGTCCAATATGACAAGCAGATTTTCCAGTGGTTCTCCGTATGTTTGCAAAGTTCCCGCAGACTCGCCGTTTGACTGAGTAGTACCTGCAATTGTCGCGGCGATTTCTCCTCCAACAAGAAAACCTAGGACTAAACTCGCGGCGGCGGCAATGCCACATATGCCGCCAAACTTCAACACCAGTCTTTTGCCAGGGCTGTACAAAATGAATGCTCTTTTCGAGGAGTTTCGTGTGCAATATAAAGTGATTCGAAACATGATCATGCAAAGCTATTAGATCCTCGCGTTCATCCCTCTTCAATCTTGCAGACATGGCCCTTGAACGTCATCTCACAGATTCCCTTCAGTATTACCAGCATCCTCCCCTGAGCGTCATTGTCCTCTGCCGTCTTGTTCCAGCCGCACGAGCAGACGAGTTTCAGGAACACGCGGCTACATACAACTGCCTATTAATGATACTTTTCTTTGCTATTCGAAGATGCAGGCGTTCGCGGTCAAGGTCTCGATGCACTGTGGATACTGTGGAGGGTTAATGAGGGCCTACTTTACCTCAATCCACGAGCGTGGAAATGCTCCCGGGCTCGCAATGTCATTCTGCTCTGAAAAATGCGCAAATAGTTTCCTACTGAGAGATGAGATCAAAACCATTGGCAGGCATGGCCTAGAGTCCATAGATCCTTTAGCAGCTGTCTATCAGGGGTCGTAACTAGAGCAAGGAGATTAAAGTCAGCCTGATCGAGAAGGAATGATCAATTATGGCGAAGCAAATCTCTGATAAAGTCGACCTTGCGTGGCTACAGAATTTTGCAATCAAGCTTGAACAATCAGGAAAAAACGGCAGGATCTTGCTGAAACTGATGTTACCAGACAGTCCATCGAGTCATCTAAACGACATCCTGCAACAGAAGGTCATTCTGTCGGGGACCAAAAATGCCTCTAAAGCCTTTGTGGACCAACTACAGGATTCTATATGACTAATTCATCGAAATATCACGAAAGCTGTCGAGTATGCGGCAGTGATGAAATCATCTTCAACGTCAGAATGATTCAAGGCAGAGAGATCCGCGTTAGGTTCTGTAACGCGTGTGGAGCAATTGATCGCCTCTAGACATTTGACAAGCTGCAAGAGTTGTAACTATTTTTTTGGATTGAACCATGAATCCCACCGCTCCTTGGCCCACCAGAAACTCCGGGGCCAGCTCGTCCTGCACAGTTTGATGGGGGCTCGGCAGCCCGGGCCCGCCGGAAGACAATGACAATTCTGGCGACGAAGAGCTTGAAGAATACGAGTAGTTACTCGGTGTAGGCGCTCCGGTATTCCTGAAGCATGACTTGCTTTACGTTTTCCACAAGGTCTTTCATTTCCTTTCTGTCGTTCAGCTCGTTTGTTCTCCTTGCGTGGATCCCGAGAGAATCCAGCTCGCTGAACCAGTACCCTTTTTTGTCGAACTCTTTTCGCTGCATCGCATGAAAATGACAGACAACTGATTTATGTGATCGCTAAAATTTAGCTGGGTTTAAAGCTCAGTTTCCTAGATCTTGCCGGCTTCCTTAAGGCGCGACTGCATCCGGGCTTCGCCCTCCCGAAAGCGCCGCCTGTCGTCAGCCGTCTTGAGAACCAGCTGCGGCGCCTCCGTCGGCCTGCCGTTCTGGTCAAGCGCGACCATCGTGACGAACGCGGTGCCTGTTCTGACCCTCGTGCCGTCATCGAGGTTCTCCGACTGGATCGCCACTTCGATTTCCATGGAAGACCTGCGCACATAGTTCAGCCTTGCCGAGAGTATCAGCGCGTGCCCGATGTACACGGGTTTCAGGAACGTCATCCTGTCGATGCTGGCCGTGACGCAGTTTGTGTTCCTTGCGTGCCTCTTGGCCACGAGCCCGGCTGCGAGGTCGACGTGCTTCATTATCACGCCTCCAAAGACGTTCCCCTTTGGGTTGGCGTCTGACGGGAGCATCATGACCGTCATCTCCATCTTTGATTTATGCGCGCCCTTTCCCAAATTGACTTCCCTGTCACCATGCTTGCTATAAAGCGTTTACCAGCCGGGTCATCTTTTCCAGGCTGATCTCAAACCCAAAGCGCTTTTCCTCCTTTTTCATGTGGCGGTACATGCTCATCATGAGGTTGATGTGCCTGATCGTGCTCAGCTTGCCTTCCATCTTGAGCCTCACTATCCGGTAAACGTCGTCGTAATAGTCGAACCTGTCGAGCACCTTTTTGCGGTACTGCTTGAAGTCAAACTTGCCGCTGCCCTTGCCCAGCACGTCGAGGAATATGTCGCAGCATATGAGCGACGGTATGATCCCTTCGCCCAGCATCGGAAAGACGCACCCGATTGACTCGCCCACTCCTATCACGTTGCCGTCGTAGAACGGCTCCATGCGCTTTGGCGGCGCAAGCCTGATCGGCCTGCCTATCTTTTTCACGATTTTTGCCTCCGGGTGCTGCCTGAAAAACTCCTCCACGCCATAGTACTTTTTCTGGACGTCGCCGGCCCCCATGTAGCCCCGGCCGCCGCCAAGCGGAAAGTACCAGAAATACCCTTTTGCGCCCTTGTAGCCGATGACGTAAAACTCGTCGATGCCTTGCACGTTTTCAAGCAGGTATTCGTACGCCGGTATCATGAAATCATCCTCTGCCTTTGGCAGCAAAGTCCGGTGCAGGCCGGTGCAGTCGATGACATGGTCGTACTTTTCAAGCGGGAACGCCTCGCGCGTAACCCGAGAGCCGTACGTCACCTTCACGCCTTTTAGCAGGTCGTTCTCCCACCCGTGCTTGTCATAAGTCACGAGGCCCTTCAGATCAAGGTATTCTTCTTTGTCGCCGGGCAGCTCCATCCTGAGCCTCTGGCCGACGTGGAAGATGTAGCTGGCAAAGTCCAGCCCGGCTTGGTTTGAAAACTTTTCCAGCATGTGCCTTGACGCGCCCCACGCGCAGACGGGCCAGTGGCGCTCCTTCTTTGACGCTTCGAATATCTCGACTTCGTGGCCGCGCCGCTGGAGCATGCTGCCGAGGTAGCTGCCTGCAACGCCTGCGCCGGCTATGGCAAAACGCATCTACCTCCAGTGCCTTCAAGTTTACTTATAATTCTTGTCAGGATTCTGTATACCGGTCAGCTATCCTGTAGCGGACGTACTTGTCGTCAGGCGAATATTTCGGCGGGTGCGGGTCCGCGGTCTGGGAATGGCATTTTGGGCATTCGTGCTGGAGCGTGTAGATGTTGCATGTATGGCACTTGCGTATGAGGTGCTTCATGTTGCCTGGTGCGCCTTCTTCGACTCTTCGCTATTAAAGTTAAAAGCTCCATGCTGCTTCTCGATGGAAGTGCGTATCTTTTCGATGGCATTGTTCATCGACTTTTCGGCGACCTTGAAATTCTCGGCGATCACGATCTCGCCGTCTTCAGGAAGCCTCTGAACATCATCGGTGGCAGTCATTTGCGGATTACGTTACACGGTGCAAATGGCATACTTTAAGTTTGCTCCAAGGTCAGTCGGCAGATGAAAATAAAGCTAAAAGTCGATGCCCTTTTTCGCCTTTATCCCCTGCTGGTAGGGGTGCTTGATCTCCTTCATCTCCGTCACTAAGTCTGCGGCGGCGACGACCGAGTCGAGCGCATAGTTGCCCGTGAGCACAAGGCTCGTCTTTTCCGGCTTTGCCGCAATGATGTCCATGATGTCCTGTTCTGACACCAGCTTTAGCTTTGCGGCATAGTTTATTTCGTCCAGTATCATGACGTCGTAGGCGCCCGACGCGAGCTTCTCCTTTGCCAGCGCGACAGCTTGCTTTGCCGCGTTCTGGTGGTCTTCGATCGGGTGGTCGTCGTCGATTATCCCCACGAACCCCTTGCCGGCGGCTATCATCTCAAATTCCGGCTCGAGCCTTTTCGAGCTTGTGAGCTCGCCATAGTACCACTCGCCCTTGATGAACTGTATCATGCCCACCTTATAGCCGTGCCCGACCGCCCTGAGAACGATCCCAAGGGCCGCAGTCGTCTTGCCCTTGCCCTTGCCGGTGTAGACGATGACAAGCCCCCTTTCTGGCATCTTGCGTCTGTTAATGGGCGTGAAGATAAAAATCAATCTAAAAGGTTAAAATTAAAACCACTCCCACCCTGTTCTGGTGCAGGTCCCAAGAATAGTGGTCGCAGGGGTCACGAGCGGGGTGGGCAAGACCACGGTCGCGGTGGCGATTATGCACGCTCTTGGCAAAAAGGGCCTCAAGGTCCAGCCGTTCAAGGTCGGCCCCGACTTTATCGACCCCTCTTACCACACTCTTGTGACAAAGAGGCAGTCGCGCAACCTCGACGCCTGGATGATGGGAAGACAGGGCGTGCTCGACTGCTTTGCCGGCGCGTGCGAGGGCGCCGACGTCGCGGTGATAGAAGGAGTCATGGGGCTGTTTGACGGCATGTCAGGCAGGGACGACTTTGCCAGTACCGCCCACATTTCAAAAACGCTGGACGCGCCTGTCATCCTTGTCGTGGACGCGGGCAAGGGCGCGCGGTCGATAGCCGCCATCGCCCTTGGATTTTTGCAGTTTGACAGGAACGTCAGGATAGCCGGGATAATCCTTAACAACGTTGCAGGCGAGAGGCACGCAGGCTATGTCACTGAAGCGCTGGCAGGCAGGGTCAGGGCGCCGGTGGTCGGCATTGTAAAGCGCAACAGCGAGATCAGGATGGAGGAGCGCCACCTCGGTCTGGTGCCGGCGGCAGAGCTTCAGGAAGCAAAGAGGAAGGCGATAGTCGCCGCGGCAAGATACGTTGCAGACCAGATCGACATTGACAGGATACTGGACCTGTGCGGCACAGGCGAGATTCCTGACGCATCTTTACATGCAAGACTCGCAAAGAAAGCGAGGATCGCAGTCGCCCTGGACGAGTCGTTCAACTTTTACTACGCGGACAACCTCGACGCGCTCAGGAGGAGCGGGGCGCAGCTGGCGTTCTTTAGCCCTGTGCAGGATCGCAGGCTGCCTGAAGGTATCGACGGCATAATGCTCGGCGGAGGGTTCCCCGAAGTGCTCGCAGACCGGCTCGAAAAGAACCGGCCGATGATAAAGTCGATCAGAAAGGCGGTGCATGATGGCATGCCCGCATACGGCGAATGCGGAGGGCTGATGTACCTCACCCGGTCGATAAGGGGTTATCGGGGCGAGAAAAAGGCGAGAAAGATGGCGGGGCTGGTGGATGCCGACACCATCATGACAAGCAGGCTGACCCTGAACTACACGGAGGCAGAATGCAGCGGGCCTGTTTTTGGCAGGGCGCACCTTAGAGGGCACGAATTCCATTATTCCTCAATCGAAAACGTGGCGCGCGATTCAAGGTTTGCATACTCTATGAAAAAGGGCAAGGGCATAACCGGCGACAGGGACGGCCTGATCGTAAACGGGAACGGCCTTGCAGCATACATGCACCTGCATTTTGCAAACAGCAAGCTGCCCGGCAGGCTTGTGCAGGCGTGCGCCGGCTATTCACGCAGTTGACTTGTACAGCAGCAACATAGCGTTCATTATCGAAGACGCCGCCGGGCTTCCGCCCTTTCTCCCAATGTTTGTTATGAACGGCACGTCCATCCTGGCGAGCTCCTCCTTTGACTCTGGCGCAGAGACAAAGCCCACGGGTATCCCCACCACGAGCGCCGGCTTGGTCGCGCCTTCCCTCACCATGTTGATCACTTCGTACAGCGCGGTCGGCGCGTTGCCTATCGCAACAATGCCGCCGTCCATGTCCCTGGCGGCGTGGCGCATCGCAGTCTCTGACCTCGTCCTGCCTGACCTGCGCGCGTCTTCCATGACTTTGCCGTCGGAAATGTAGCACGCCGTCTTTAAGCCGAGGTCTGCAAGCGACTTTTTGTTTATCGCGGCAAGCACCATGTCCACGTCGGTGACGACCGTGCACTTGCTCCTGATGGCGTTAAATGCAGACTCGATGGCCTTTTCATGGAATAGGATCTTGCCCCTGCCGGCAAAGTCAAAGTCGGCCGTCGCGTGTATCACGCGCCTGACGATTGCCCACTGCGGCCCGGTGTAGTTGTGGCTGCCGATTTCAGAGTCGATTATCTCAAAGCTCTTTTTCTCGATGTCAAACGCCCTGTCAGACATTGCCCTGCTCGACGCAGTCCCGCTGTGGTGGTCAGACGCCAAACCTCTTCTCCACCTCTCTCGCCCTCTCAACCACCAGGTCGACCAGCTTTTCGTCGACTCCCAGGTGCCGGGCCATGAACGCGTTTTTGAAACCGTGCTTTTCAAGCGCCGCGTTTACGTCCTTTATCACATCTGTCTTGATGTGCGCTCCCCTGTGCAAAAAGTATGGCATCATCAATATCACCTTTGGGTTGGCGGCGACGGCCTGCCCGATCCCGTCCTCGATGTTTGGGCGGTCAAGCTCCAGGAAGCAAAAGTGGACGCTGCGGTAGCGTGGCCTGATCGCGTCCGCGGCATGCATGAACGCGTTGCGGGCGTTCTTGTCGCTGCTGCCGTGCCCTATCAAGACTACGTCGCACTCCCTGTCGGGGTAGTCGACCCCTTTGTCATTTTTGAGCTCGGTTATCCTCTCGGCGATCAGCTGCGCCATCATCGGGTGGTAGGAAAGGGGCTTTGTTATGGCCATCCTTAGGCGCCTGTCCCTGCCAATCCTGGCGCTCTGCTTCACCGTGTCTTTCAGCTTCATGCCGGGGTAGAGAAAGTACGGCATTACCGTGATAAAGCCGGCGCCGCTTGCCTCGCACCGGCCGATGCCTTCGGCGATAAAGGGCGGGAGCACTTCAAGGAAGCAATAGTCGGCATAGTCGTAGCCTGCCCGGCTCTTGGCCAGCGAGCAGATTTCCTGCAGCTCCTGCCTCACGTCCGGCTCTCTGCTCCCCCTGTCCACGATTAAAAGCGCCTTTCTCAACTGCCTGTGCAGGTAATTCGCCCGGGCTAAAATATCTTTACTACTTGTAGGCGATCCGAGACACTGCCACCGTCAAGTTTGGCGGGAACTTTTGCTTCGGTATCACCAGTACTCCTTTGGAGCTCAAGAGTGATGACGCCTCTGACACGCTTGGCGTCCCCTCAAATTTTTGCACCGTTTCTGACGGATTTGGAACGCTCACCGTCGCCAGCGTGTCCTTGTCATAGATCTCGACTGAAATTCCGTACTGCTTTGAGAATTCTTCAAGCCCTTTTATCTTTGCCCCGCGGTTTATGCTGGAGAGATTCCTTATGCTTTGAAACGCCAAACCTTTTTCGTTGAACACCGTTCTGATGCCGGATTCAATGACATCCTTGCTCGTGTCCCAGTGGAGACCGATCCCAACCACCAGCGACTTTGGCCGGTAAACAACAGACTTGCTCATTATTTCAGGATCAGAAATTGTCATGTCGGAAATTATAAGGCCGGCCTTGAACTCGGGCAACTTTACATGATCGATGTGGTCAACGATGGTGACGTTTCTTGGCAGCTGCGCGTGCCACCAGTTCTTTTCGCCCGCATGCTGATAAATCGCAATTTTCTCCTCGTTGACCATGAACGCGCTCGTCTTTGTCACATTTTCAAAATTCTCTATCGTCCAGCCAAATTCCCTGCCCACAAGATCCACGGCGATTGTGTCGTTGACGTCAGCTGCTGTGGTAATGACGGCCTGCGCGCCAAGGAATGAAGCGACCAGCCGGGCGAGCGCGTTTGCGCCTCCAAGGTGGCCGGACAACGTGCTGATGACATGGTTTGCCCTGTCATCTATCACGATCACGGCGGGGTCGCTCTTTTTGTCCACCAGGTGCGGCGCAATGATCCTTATCACCGCGCCAAGGGAGAATATGCAGATCAGCGCGTCGTGCGTCTTGAAGAGGCTGCCAACCAGATGCGTACTCTGCTCTGAAAACCAGTTGACGTCGGTGCCGCCGTCGCTGTGTTTTGCCTGAACGAATATCTCCACTTCCGGCATCTTCTGCTTTATCCTGCGCGCTATATCGATCCCGTGCTTTGTGATGGCTACGATAGCTGTCTTAGGCATTATGAGATCAAGTTCAGCAATAGAAAATAATCTTTTGCAATTCAATTGAGACAGATTTAACAAAACTCAATAAGGCATGCTTTCTAGTGGAGCTGGAATCTAAGGTGAACCTAGCTTCTAGCAAGACATGTAAAACTTTCCACTTGGCAATGTTCATACCTATTGCCCTGTCTTCATTCACACACCTATGGAACCCCACAGGCTTTCCTGACCTGTTCTTTGACGAAGGCATCTACATGCGCAGGGCGATGCATGTGTTGGAATATGGTGATCCTCAAGGAACTACCTTCCACGATCATCCTTTCTTTGGCCAGATTTTTCTAGCAGGTGCTCTAGCAGTAATCGGTTATCCTGATGCATTGAATCCCACTTCAGATGCCCAGTCGATAGAATCGCTTTATCTTGTACCAAGAATCTTGATGGGAATGCTTGCAGTGGCTGACACGTTCTTGATATACAAAATTTCAGAGAGGCGTTACAACTCCAAGGTCGCGATTATAGCGTCCATACTTTTTGCAGTAATGCCAATAACCTGGTTTGTCAGGAGGATATTGCTTGATTCGATCCTCTTGCCATTCTTGCTGACTTCAATATTGTTTGCTATTTATGTGAAGAACCCAAGGAACATGCAGGTTAGCAACACACTAGCAATATTATCTGGCGTCTTTCTGGGCTTGGCGATCTTTACGAAACTGCCAATATTTACCATGATGCCGTTGATTGGCTTTCTTGTTTATTCAAACAGCGGCAAGAAACTTTGGAGCGTTGGATTATGGATCATACCTGTCATCCTGATCCCTCTGGTCTGGCCTCTTGAGAGCGTTGCAGCCGGGCAATTCGATGTCTGGGTAAATGATCTCTTTTGGCAGGTAAACAGAGATTCAAATAGAATGACGCAGGTGGTAGAGCCCTTCTTCATTATTGACCCTGTATTGCTTATAATTGGCCTAGCAGGCGTCGGCTATGCAGCGATAAAAAAAGACCCATTTGTAATGTTGTGGCTCTTCCCGTTCCTACTATTCCTGTCATTCGTGGGATATGCACAATATTTCCACGTAATACCAATCATTCCAGTATTTTGCATAGCTGCGGCGTTTCTGATCAATGGCTTGGCTAGCAAAGCAAAGAATGCCAAAAAAGCGAATCTTATAAAAATTGGCACACTTATGCCGCTTGCAATATTTGGACTCATTAGCACTACGTATCTGATAACCACTAATATGACCTCGGCGCAGTTTGAAGCTGCGGGATTTGTTCTTGCTATTGCCGATGAAGATACCTCGATAATCGCAAGTCCTGTTTATTCCTGGATGTACATTTACATTTTTGACGTAGACAATACCTTCCATGATTACGTTGACGTGCTTTACTATCCAATCCTGACTGAAAAGATTATCGTCATATCTGACAACCATTTTGAAAACGACATCAGCATGAGCGAAAAATTTGAGCAGCTGCTTTCAGAGACCCACCCGGTCAAGACCTTTGAAGGCGAGGTCCTGAACTATGATCTTAAACGATATCCCTATACCAGCATGCACAAGAATTATGAAGGCAGCAAGGTTGAAGTGAGAACAAACTAAGATTATAAAGCAGTCCCGAGAATTAGAAATTATTGCCAGTCCAGCTTGACGACACCGACATTGCCATACTAAAGTCTCTGATTGAAGACGGGAGAAAGTCCTTCCGGGCAATATCCCGCGATATCAAGATAAGCACTCCCACCGTCAAGGCTAGGTACGAGCGCCTCGTAAACATGGGACTGATAAAGTCGGTCAAGCCAGAGATCGACCTGTCAAAGGTAGACAGAAAGAGCAAGGGCGACCTTGGCGACAGCCTCCAATCGCTGAAGAAGCAAAAGAAGCACTTTCACCTTTATGTTGAAGGCCTCAACGTCAAGTTAAAGTGCGAGTTCTGCGGCGGGCCCATCCACGGCAAGCCAAAGGTATTGAAATTTGCCAACTTTGAGCGGTTCTTTTGCTGCACCCAGTGCAGGGCGTCGTACAGGGACAAGCACAGCGGCAGGATAGAGATGCTCAAGGAGCAGTACAGGAGGCGCTAGAGTGAATAGCGGCCAGTGACCTTGCCGTCGAATTCGAACATTATCACTTCTATTTCCAGCGGGCCGTTTGCATGCGCGCTCATTTGCTGGTGCACCGTCTTGCATACAAGATCAAAATAGCCTGCGATGCGGTTCTTCGTTATTATTTCAGACACGTGCCGGGCCGTGTTTGCGCCCTTGATCTCTTCTACAATTTTTGGCGATGCCTTGCACTCGGCCGCAAGACGCGCCATGAACTCCATGTTGACGTGCGAGCCGGCGACATGAGTCTGCTTGATCCCCATCGCCATTTTCGTCAGCTTGCCGATAAAGCCGGAAATGATCGCCTTTTTCAGCTTCTTGTTTGTGCACTGCTTTATCGAGTAGCCGGCAAAGTCGCCCATCTGCACAAAGCAGTGGTCCGGCAGCTTGAACATCGCCT
This sequence comes from uncultured Nitrososphaera sp., assembly GCA_964476255.1. Lineage (GTDB taxonomy): Archaea > Thermoproteota > Nitrososphaeria > Nitrososphaerales > Nitrososphaeraceae > Nitrososphaera. Next base: position 11,611 of record CAYYYR010000040.1, on the reverse strand, counting down.
TGGAAAAGTCTTCGCTCCGGCCGCCGGTGGTGAGGACGGCAGTGTCCGCGCCCATCGCAATCGCGACGTCGAGGCTCTGCCTGATTGAGGCGGCAAACGACGCGGTGGAATAAGGCAGGACGATGCCGGTGGTGCCAAGTATCGAGATGCCCCCCATGATTCCGAGGCGAGGGTTGTCAGTCTTTTTTGCAATCTCTTCGCCAGTCGGGACCGATATTACGACGTCGACGCCCTGTTTTTCCAGCTGCTCTTTTGCGACTTCCAGGACTGCCTGCTCCAGCATCTTCATCGGAGTCGGGTTGATTGCCGCCTTGCCCATTTCAAGGCCGAGCCCCGGCTTGGTCACCCTGCCCACCCCCTTGCCGCCGTCGATGCTTATCTGGCCTGCGTTTTCGCTGAACGAGACGGTAGAGCATATTTCAGCGCCATGAGTTGCGTCCGGGTCGTCTCCCCCGTCCTTTATCGCGGCACACGTGACCTTGCCGCTTTCACTTTTAGTCCACGCGATCTTTAATGTTGCAGTCTTGCCTTTTGGCAGCGACACGGTCACTTCTTCCACCGGCATGCCAATAAGAGCATAAAGGGCACCCTTTGTCGCCGCTGTCGCGGTGGTGCCGGTAGTGTAGCCTGTCCTGAGCTTGCCCTTGCGCTTTTTTTCCTCTATCTCTGGCGGCAGCTCTTGTTCCCGCTCTGCCAGCTCGATGTCCCTGTCTTCGACAAACACTACAGCATCACTGTGCCGCCGTCTATCACTATCGTGTTGCCGGTCGCAAATGTAAAGTCGTCGCCTGCCATGCCTGCCGCGACCCGGGCGACTTCCTTCGGGTCGCCCCACCGCTTCATAGAGTTTTCCATCGCCGCCTTTTTCCTTTCAGTCGCCGTCATGGCGCTAAACGTGGCTTCCGTGGAGATGTTGCCTAGCGCGAGCGTGTACGCCCTGATTTTCTTGTTGCCGTATTCCCGCGCGATGTGTTTTGTGATTGCGATCACGCCGGCCTTTGCCACCGTGTAGGGCGCGCCCTCTGTGTGCCCCGACACCGCGGGAGTTGACGAGATGTTGATTATTACGCCCCCACCGCCCTTGATCATGAGCGGAAGGACGGAGCGGCAGAGCCTGAGCGTGCCCTTTAGGTCCACCTGGATCACCCTGTCAAACTCTTCTTCAGAAACCTCGTGAAACTTCTTTGTCCAGACCTTGTGGTCAAACGGGTAGCCGGCGTTATTCACCAGTATGTCGACGCGTCTGTGCCTCTCTGCAACGCGGCGCATGAATTTTTCCACCGCTACCGGGTCCGTCACGTCCAGCCTCTCTGGGTACGCCTTGCCCCTGATCAGGCTTGCGGATTTCTCTGCGCTTGCCATCCTGCGCGAGCAGACAATGACCGTGGCTCCGCGCGCGGCGAATTCCCTGGCCATCTCAAAGCCGATACCCCCGCTGGCGCCGGTGATTACTGCGACTTTGCCCTTTAGCAACTGTGAAAACTATGCCACCGGGTTATTTTTAACATTAGCGCAGGAGGGAAACCTTGTCGGTCTTTTCCCACGTAAAGTCAGGGTCGCTCCGGCCAAAATGCCCATAGGCCGCGGTCTTGCGGTACACGGGACGCTTGAGGTCGAGCGTCTTTATGATGCCGGCGGGCCTCATGTCAAAGACCTTCCTGATCTTGGCCTCGATCTCTTCTTCTGAAACCTTTCCCGTTCCAAAAGTGTCCACCATGATAGAGACCGGCTCTGCCACGCCTATCGCGTAGGCCACCTGCACTTCGCACTTGTCTGCTAGTCCAGCGGCGACTACGTTCTTGGCGACGTACCTCGCCATGTAGCAGGCGGATCGGTCTACCTTTGACGGGTCCTTGCCTGAAAAGGCGCCTCCGCCGTGCCTCCCCATGCCGCCGTAGGTGTCGGCGATTATCTTTCTGCCCGTGAGGCCGGTGTCTCCGGGCGGGCCGCCGATAACGAACCTGCCCGTCGGGTTGACTAGGAACTTTGTCCGGCCGTCGATCCAGCTGCCGCATACGGGTCTTATCACCTTGCTGATTATTTCCTCCCGCAGCTGGTTCATGCTGATCTCGGGCGAATGCTGCGTTGAAACTACGACGGTGTCGATGCGCTTTGGCACGCCGTCTTCATAGACTACCGAAACCTGCGACTTACCGTCCGGCCTGACCCATGCCAGCTCTTTATTTTTGCGCATCTGTGCCAGCTTCATCGACAGCTGGTGGGCCATAGTGATTGGCAACGGCATCAACTCTGGCGTTTCGTTGGTGGCATAGCCGAACATCAGCCCCTGGTCGCCGGCCCCCTGCTCCTTGTTAGAGTTGGCCGTGACGCCCATAGAAATGTCCGGGCTCTGCTCATGGAGGGCCGCAAGGACCGAGCACGAATCGCAGTCAAAACCGTAAACGGGCTTGTCGTAGCCTATCTCCCTGATGGTGTCGCGGACGATTTTCTGCACGTCCACCCTGCCTTTCGACGTGACTTCGCCGGCGACGAACACGACGCCGGTGGTGGTCATTGACTCTACGGCGACACGGGAATCCGGGTCCTGCCTCAGTAAATCGTCTAAAACTGCGTCGGATATCTGGTCGCACACCTTGTCAGGGTGGCCCTCGGTCACGCTTTCAGACGTAAACAGCCATCTTTTTACCAATTGTAAATCGACACCGACTTCATGCTAGAACTCTTTTTCCAGCCTTATGAATAGGACGTTGTTGCCCCTGATGACGACCTTGCCATAGTTTGCAAGCACGTCAGAGCCGTCGAATTCTTCGGCGTCTGTCAGGATCAAGTTCATGTACGAGTCGACGTTGTTCATCCTTCCCTTGTATTCAATTTCGCTTTTGAGCCTTACAGCAACCTTCCTGTTGATCGCGCGCTGCAGTGTCGGTAGGGGACGCTTTGGTTGCTGTTGTGATGACGGAGAAGACGACAATCTAGCTAATCACTTTTCAAAAAATCGTGTCTCGAATAAAAAGGTTCCTTTACCGGCATTGTTCATTGTCTGCATGGTCAAAGTTGCACGTCCAACATGCATGGCAATCTGATCATGAAAATGCGCCTTTGCCGCAGGTTCATAAGCAGGTTTTGTACACAGTGTAAACAGCTCGGCACGTTGGCGACAATTTCCACAGGCTCAAGGGCAATGGATGCGCTCCTCGGAGGAGGCGTACGCGCGGGGATGGTGACCGACGTCTACGGCGAGAGCGGCTCGGGCAAGTCGCAGCTCTGCTTCACCCTGTGCGCAAACTGTGTCAGGGACGGCGGCAGGGCGATGTTCATAGACACCGCCGGGACTTTCCGGCCCGAGCGCATAGTGGAGATGTCCGGCTCGCCGGGCGCGCTGGACAGGATCGCGTTTGTAAGGGCGCTCAACACGCTCGACCAGGCAAGCGCCATCAGGAAAATCCCCGAAGTCGACCCGCAGCTAATAGTCGTCGACACCCTAACGTCGCTGTTTTCTGCAGAATATTCCGGGCCGGCGCGGCACCTTGCGGTGATGAAGCACCTGCACGAGCTGGCGCTTGCCGCGATAAACGCAGGCTGTGCGGTTGTGGTCACAAACATGGTCAGGAACGCGCCGGTAACCGTGGCGGACCAGGCGGGCCGCAACGTCGCGCAGGCGGTGGTCCCATCCCAGCAGCGCGAGTACCTGGGAAGCTCGGTCTCGATCTATTCCCACGTAAAGCTCAAGCTGGAGATAGTGGACGCGGCTAAATCCTTGTTCCGGGCCCTGCTGGTGCAGCCGGCAGGCAGCGAGCCGGCGCCCTTTGCGATAACTCCCTGGGGCATATCAGACATTAAATAAAAATTTTATACCCCGCCGCCCCATTGGTGCCTGTGGACCTGCCAAGGCAGGAAGAGCTGCTAAAGACCGGCAAGGTGCCGCTGTCCATAGTCCTTCCAACGTACAATGAGTCGCAGAACATTGCGAAAATGCTCGACTCTATAGCGGAGACTCTCCCTGCAGACTCTGCCGCGGAGATCATCGTGGTTGACGACAATTCGCCGGACGGCACCGGCGACATTGCGAGTCAGCACGCCCGGAACATCGGCAGGAAATTGAAAGTGCAGGTCATCCGCCGGCCGGGCAAGCAGGGGCTCAGCTCTGCGATACTTGCCGGCGTCCAGTCGGCCGCCGGCAACATCGTGGTCGTGATGGACGGCGACTTTTCCCACCCCCCCCAGACGATCCTCCGCATGGTGGACGAGCTCCGGGATCCGGAATGCGACATCGTGGTCGCGTCAAGGTACGTAAAGGGCGGCTCGGTGGCAGGGTGGCCGTTCAAGCGCAGGCTGATGAGCAGAGGCGCGACAAAGATCGCGCAGGTGGGCCTCGGCATCGAGGTCAAGGACCCGATGTCGGGTTTCTTTGCGTTCAGGCGCCACATCATAGAGGGGGTAAAGTTCGACGCCATCGGCTACAAGATGCTGCTTGAAATCCTGGTCAAGGCAAAGGGCGCGCGCGTAAAGGAGGTCCCCTACGCGTTCGCCAACAGGGCGGCCGGCGCAAGCAAGCTCGACTCGTCAGTCATGTTCGACTATTTCAGGGCCGTTTGGAAGCTGTACCGCTACGGGAAGTCCGTCGCGCAGGGCGAAAGGCGCGCTTCTGTCCGCTTTCTCTCAAAGGCAGGCAGGTTCTACACGGTCGGCGCGACCGGCCTGCTCGTGAACTACCTTGCGTCTTTGATGTTCAACGTCCTCGTCCCCGAGCTCTGGTACCTGTACGCGACCGTCATCGGCATAGTGTTATCCATGACGTCCAACTTTATCCTCAACAAGCTGTGGACGTTTGAGGACAGGGACTTTAACGCCAAAAAGACGGCGATCCAGTACGGCATGTTCATGGGATTTAGCTCGCTTGGCGCGCTGATCCAGCTCGGTCTGGTGTACGCGCTCGTCGAGAGCTATCACGTCGACTACCCGCCGGCGCTCATCGTGGCCGTCGCTACGGCATCCGTCGGGAACTTTTTGCTCAACAAGAAATGGACGTTCAGGGAAAAAATATGGAGTTAATCGATCTTTACGGCGGCGATACTATCATGAATTTAATAAATTTACATCAAAAGGCTTAATAGTTTATTTCACGAATAACAAGCAACTAACAGAACGTCCGCTAACTGGGTATCGACCCTCCATATCAACGGGGCATTTGGGGTCCCTGCGATAGGAGGACGACCCTACCTAATTACATAATCGCATTTCAGAATCGAGCGTCACAATGCTTTAATCCGCTTTCGCGGATCGCCCGCTGTTGGACCTATTGGAAGCGTCTGCCAGAATCCTATCGCTTGCATCATGCGGCGCATCCCCCGCAAAGATCATGGCCACGCACCAGCACCTGAGGCAAGGCGAAGCGAGGTGGCTGCTGAAAATGCTCGTAGACAAGAACATGCTGGAGGTTGATTCCTCTGCCGCCTACTGGACGACTGTCAACGGCGTCAAGTTCCTAGAGATCCAGTTCCACATGGTGCGGATACTGCAGGCGCAAAAAAGCCTAATTTGAGCGCCGCTTTCTCGGTTCCATCAGACCCATTAGCTGGTAGCCGTACTCCAGGTTGTGCTTGACGTGGTTTATCCCGTGGGTGCCGTGGGGCACGAACTTACCGTCAAGGACGTTTTCGATGTAGGTCCTGGCCTTCCTTATCGAGTTGATGGCGTGCTGCAGCTGGTTATCGGTCAGCTTGCGCCCGAGCTCCTTTTCGACCTCCTTCTTGAACGCAGAGGGACTTGTCATCTTGCTGTACTTTTGGAGGCGCTTGTGGTTCACCGACAGGTCGGCTATCTTTTTGACGTCCGCCGCCTGGAGGCTTGCAAGCGACCGGTCCAGGTTCTTCCTCGGCCTGCTGGTGATGTGCATCAGATTTTCCACCAGCTCGTCGCTGTACGAGGGCGGCGCATGTGTAGCAGACGCAGCCTTTTCGCCGGGAGGCCTTGCGACATAGGTTGCGGCAGGGTCTTCCTGGACGACAGTCGACTTTCTCTCCTGGTAGTACCTGTCTAGGCTGTAGACGCCCACCGCCTCCCCTCTCGTGTCAACGCCCTTGTCCAGCGCGGAAATGGTGTCGACGATTATCCTCGGGTAGTGCAGCTTCGTCCTTTCGTCTGCCTTTTGGTAGTTCTCCATGACATCGACATAAATGTGAAAAGTGGCGTCGTTGACAGTCTTTGCGCCGGCTCTTTTAGAGTCGACGCCCTTGGCGGCCACGGTCAAAAAGTCGCACATTTCAGATTGGGAAAACAGCCGGCCGCTGACCGCGCACGAGTCGGCTATGGCCTTGGCGGCAGTCACCCACTTGCCGTAAGTGTTAATCGTGCCAAGGGGGACGCTTCCTACAAATTCAACCGCCTTTTTCCGGATAGCCGGGTCGTCGATCTTTAGCAGGTCAAGGCACGCGGTAAGGACGTTGCCGAGGGACGCGGACTGGCTTTCCTCCGGTTCAGGGCTAGACGGCAAAGGATGCTTGTTGTTAGCAGAAGTGTGAGAAACCATTGTCAAGGCTAGTAGGCTAACCTCATGCCTTAAAGCTTTCGCCGGGCCCCTGCCGTTCGACACTAGTCGGATAACAAGCCTTTTTACGCAAGGGGCTAGGACTAGCAGGTTGATGGACACACTTGAATCCATTTTTTCAATGCAGAAGGAACTCGCATCCGCGATGAACCTGTCGCGCTACCCGGCTTCGGCCGAAGGAAGGGTGTCGGCCCTGTCGACTGCGATAATCCACGAAGCGGTAGAGCTCCAGCGGCTGACCAGCTGGAAGTGGTGGAAAAAGCCGGCGCCCTTTGACAGTGAGGCTGCAAGGGAAGAGCTGATCGACATCTGGCATTTCGTCGTCCAGGCGTCGATAGAGCTAGGCATGGCCCCGGCGGACATACTCGAAGAATACAGGAAAAAGAACAAGGTCAACCGCGATAGGCAGGCTTCAGGCTACTAGCTTCTCGATGTCGACGGTGCCCACCATGTCTGTGATCTCTACCTGCCGCCGGAAGGCGTCGACGTCTTTAGCCGGCGACTTTAGCATCGGGTAGGGCCCAAGGGCGCCGATTATCCTGCCTTCCTTGTCGACGCCGTTTCTGGCAAGGGCCAGCAGAGTCTGGCCTGCCCTGTGCCCCTTCACTTCTTTGCCGCAGACGATTATGTGTTTTAAATCCGGGTGTTCAAGCGTGAACCTGATCATGGCGTCGATGCCCCTGTTTTCCGAAAGCAGCCTGCCGACTATTGCGATTTTATCCATGACGTCAGACTCTGAAATTTCTTCTAGCAGGCCGATGCTCGACAGCGTGCATATGGCCAGCTCCTTCCCCTTCCCGTGATAGTAATCGCGCTTTATCGGCAGGATAGCTTCGCACACCTTGCCGGCCGCGTCGTCGAGTTTTTTCCTGATAGGCATCATAGTCCCCAGCTGACCTTGCCGGTCGGAGTCACCTTCAGGAACGGCGCTTCGCCTTCCTCCCACGGGTCCTGCCTCACCCATTCAAGGCGCCGGTGGAAAACTTTGTAGAGCCTTGCAAACTCTTTCCCCTTTTCGATTATCTCGGCCCTGCCCTGCACGCACACTGCTCTGTTTCCGGCAGAGCTGTAGACGTCAACCGCCAGCGCCACCCTATCGTTCTCCTTGATGTTTTCGTATTTTCTCGTTTCATAGTCGGTTGCAATGTAGAACGTGCCGTCTTCAAAGACGTACGACACCGGCACGACGTGGGGAATGCTGCCGTGGCAGGTCGCCAACCTGCACGCCTCGTAGCGGCTCAGAAAGTCGCGCTCTGCCTTGCTAAACGTTACCAACTAAAAGACCTGCAAATTTCCGCTATTTATAGACGCGCGCTTGAACCCATTAAATATCTTGTCAGGGTAGCAATTACAATGGCATCAAGGGCAAACGTTGCTCAGGTCAGGTGCTCAGTCTGCGGCAAGACCTTTCCGACGCAGCAGGAGGCCGACGAGCACACAAAGCGCGACCACGTGGAGCAAAAGAAACCCGCCGGCGTGAGCTAGGAGCCGCCTTCCGTTTTTTTGTTGCTTTTCCACCTGCCGAACCTCACCATGAACACACCGGCCGCGATTATCATGAGCGAAGCTGCGAGATACGCGGGCTGGACTATTGCCGCGAGCTGCTCCGGCGCGGTCGAGGTGTACGTGCATCTTTCGCCGCCTTCGCACTCCTTGTTCACGGGGAACGCGAGCAGGACGACTATGAATGCGACCAAGAGCGCGACCCCGGTCGACGACACTATCGCGCCCGACTTGGCCAGCACTTCCAGCGACAATATGCGGCTGTTGCTTGCAGGCGGTTGATTAAAGTTCCGCAGGGTCGAGCGTCACGAATCGGTACGAGTCTTCCTTGCGCACGCGCTTGAAGCGGCTGTCAAAGTAGAGGAACGGCTTCTGCTTGTAGACGTGCCTGTCCCAGAGGTCGTGGACCTTGCCGAAATAGTCCTTTTTCGTCTTGCCCTTCATCCGGAGGAGCTCGTGCGCAAGGACGTGCGACACCCGCGGGCAGTTCTCGTCAGCGTAGAACGCGTAGCGCTCGGTTTCTGAAGCCTCGCCGTCGGGCCTCTGCCACCACGCCACTCCGACGTTCTGCGCTGTGTACCCCTCGGTGTTGCAGTCTGTCCAGAACGGCTTGGAGTAAGCAAGGTAAAAGTGGTAGGTGTAGTCGCCGCGCTCAGAGTGGTCCCTGACAAGGTACGCTAAAGACATCCTGTCGAACATCTTGCCGGTAATGACGGGCAGTATGTCCGCCTCGACCGGCATCTTGACGTCGAAATAATGTTGCGCCCACCATTTGAAAAAGCGCGCCATGGACCAAACGTAACCCCAGTCCTCCTGCTGCCTCTGCTGCCACTCTTTATTCTTGGCGACGTAAATGAAAAAGATCTTGTCCGTTTCCAATGCCTGCTCAGCCGTCTTGGTGCGTATGACCGCAGCTGCAGGAATCTTCTTCGCCTCCCATCCAGCCGGCCTTATCCGGCTGTGGGTGGACCTTGCTCTTGTGCTTCAACAGCTTGTACTCTGAATCAAAGCCTTCCCAGCATATCGAGCAGTTCTGCAGTATCCGGAACTCTTTCAACGCTTTACGATTGAATTAAAAAGGCATTAAAACTTTATCGTGGCACCGATGGCCGCAGGCTACGACCCGATAAAGTACAAGATAAGCTTGATTCAGAACTGGAACACCGTCGCGCCCGGCTACCACAGCGACTGGGCCAGCAAGGGCAGAGGCCCTTTCAGGTCGACGGCAGAGCTTGTCAAGGCGGCCGGCATCAGGCCGGCTGACTCGGTGCTCGACATCGCATGTGGCACCGGCGCGGTGTCGATGCAGGCTGCGCGCCTCCTCGGGCCTTCGGGGACGCTGGTTGGGATCGACTTTTCCAGGGGCGCCCTTGCCATCGCTAGGTCGTCCGTCCCCGCCGGGCACTTTGTCGAGATGGACGCCGAAAACATCGGCCTTGGCATGAGATTCGACAGGATATTGTGCCAGTACGCCCTGATGTTTTTCCCCGACCCGGCAGGCGTCCTCCGCCGGCTCTGGGCGCTTTTGAAGAATGGCGGCAGGCTGGCGGTGGCGGTGCACGGGACGCCGACAGGGGTGCCGTATTTCAGCACGATAATGGAGCCGGTGTTACGCCACGTGCCGGACATCAGGCCCGAATGGACGCCGACCGTCCACCGCTTTGGCAACGCGGCAGAACTGCAGGGCGTGATCGCCAGCGCGGGGTTTTCAGACGTTTCAATCAGAGAATTCATTTTTGACTATGAAGCGAGGACATTTGGAGAGTACTGGTCAGACTATATGTCCACCACGGCAAACTCAATACGCGCCATAATTGAAGGCAGGGGTCCCGGCGTGGTGTCTGCAATAAGAGCAGAGGTAGAAGAGAAGGCCAGGAAATTCACTGAAAATGGTAGGATACGCTTCCCCTGGCAGGTGCTTGTCGCGACCGCGACAGGTGCGCAAGACTGATTCGGGATCGCAGATTTCGTCTAGAGAACCCAGGCTTTTTGCAATTTTGATGTCATTATTTGAGCGGCTCCATCATGTAGCATTGATCCAACCCGGATAACGCTTTTAGAACGGTGAAACGTAGCGTTCTGGTATGAACAAGAAGCAACTTTTGATACTTGGAGGCGCCGGCCTCGTCGCTTCCGGCATCATTACAATATTTCTAATCTATCAGGGATTACCACAGTCGCCTACCCGTGAGACCGCGGGCGAAAGCGGCGAATTCGACCTTGCGGAAATCCATTCAGTCCCGCTCGCAAGGCATGACCACGTATCACTTTCCATGCTGGTGAACGGCCGTCCGGCGCCGGTCCCGGAAGAGATCGGCATGAACCCGCAGCTGTGGCACGACCATTCCCTTGACAGGTACGGGCCGTCCGGAATATCGCCGATGCACACGCACGACACTTCCGGCACGATCCACATCGAGTCGACCAGCGCAAGAGAATTTACCGTAGGCGAGTTTCTGGCGGTGATGGGCGTCGACCTTGAAACGGTGACGAGGATGACTGTTGACGGCAACGAAGTGGACGACTTTCGGAACCACGCGATGCAAAATGGCGAAAGGATCCAGCTAGAGCTCACTATTACTGAATAGCAGCTTCTTTTCCTTTCTTGACTCGCCGTATATCCAGAGTAGGGTAGAGATCGTAAAGGTTGGCGCGAGATCGCCTATCACCGGCACAAACTCGATCATGTTGATGAGCGTGGAGCGCTTGCTCCTCGTTATCGCAAAGAGGATGCCCGTCACTATTGCGTCAGGAATGTCCCCGATGACCGGCAGGGCGAAAAGGGGCGCTGCCACATAGTCGAGGGCGTCTGCCGCGGCAGAAACCGCGAGTGCGGTGGCGGCTCTTAACTTGAAGGCCGAATCCAACGGCAATAATTGCACATCATGGCTTATAGATGTAATTTAATCCAGCCAGTGTGGTAAATTGTCTCTTCAAAAAAAGAAAAGTCTAGACGTCTCGTTTAACATCCTCGACTACGTCATCGGCCTTTACATTTGCCTTGTTCAGAGTCTCAGAACTTGGTTTTCCTTCCATGTGGTCCTTGGCTGTCTGAGCCTTCGCTTCCAGATCCTGCCCGGCGTTTTTGATTTCTTTCTTTATGTCTGTCATTGCAGTATTACTTGCGCAAGCATCGGTTAAGAGCGAACAGGAACATAGAACCCAAAGCCATCTACACTTGCTGTTATGAAGAGTCTGACCACCTTTTAGGCCGAATCTTTCCTCAGATAGTAAGATAGACAAACGCCATCCTGACAGTTCTATAAGGATGGCAGGCGTAGTATATCGCATGAACGTCCAGTCTCCAACGCATGAATGGCGGTGGAAGGAAGTGACCTGAGTGTTCTCGGGATGTAATACTCCTCCGAGACTTTGTAGTGGGGGTAATATTTCCTGATGAGTTCTGTCACTCTGACCCTTTTGGCTGCTATAGTTAGTCATACAACTTCAAGCAGGCCGCAAAGCAATCTGATACAAGATTATGGTGTTCAGCTGCATAATGTTCTTTTGCAACCGTTAGATTGAGAGGTTTGAACCAGAATGCTCTCGCAATTTGGGCTTGGTTATCTGACAGGGAAAATCCAGCTGGACGGCAAGGAA
>CAYYYR010000039.1:0-4864 GCA_964476255.1 uncultured Nitrososphaera sp. | reverse complement strand
TGCCTTGCAGGCGCTCAACGGCTTTGTTGCCGCTTTCGTCTTAGCTGAGGAGTCAGTTCAACGTGTTCTACTCGATGCGTTATGGGTATCGGTGGCGGCCCACCGCGTCGGCAAGCGCCCCAATCGGGTGGAACCTCGGGCCGTCAAACGCCGTCCAAAAGCTCATAAGTTGCTCAGAGTGCCACGCCAAAAGGCAAAAAAACAGCTGGAAATGGGACGAGCAGCTTAAGGAAGCGCCATTCGGCTCCAGCCCTTATTGGCATCATGCCATGCTGGGCATGAACATCACAACGCCTGTGATCCCCATTTCTACGAGAATTTCCTTTGTTGACCGCACTCGAAGTAGCATGGGTAATTGTCACCACTACGCCAGCAACCAGCCCAGCCTCGCCAGGCCGAGTTCCCCAAGTCACGCTTGCAAAGGTTGGTCATGCAGCTCCAGTTCGCATAACTACACCCGCGCGAATTGCTCTGAGTAATCGTCCGTAAGGTTGTGAATATGTATGCCATTTTTTCTGGTTCCGGACCTGTATCTGAACTTTTGGCAATTTCCATCGTGAATTCGATGCCCAGCTTCACGAAGCGCCCCTGGTGGGCACCGGTTCCGTCGATCCGGCTGAGCGTATCCTGTTCGGAATGAATGGCACGGTTGTAATCCGAAAATGCCGCTTCGAACGGGAACACAGCAGGAACGCCCGTCCGTGTCCATGAAACATGATCGGAGCATCCATACCCACAGTCCGTATCGCCATATGTGATCTGGTGTGCGCCTGGACCATTGTACTCCTGAATTAAATCCTTGAGAAAATCAGTAAGGTTAGCGCTGACATAATCGTTGATGAAATACACGTTATTCGATGACCCCTGAAATCCAGTCATGTCCATCTGTAAGGCGGCCACCACGCTCCTTCCTTCGTTTTTGTAACGCATCGCAATTTCCCCGGAGCCTCTCAAGCCAACCTCTTCAGCGGCGTAAGCCATGAATTGAACTGTTCTTTGTGGCTTAAATCCACTTTCCAGAACAATCCTCAAAATCTCAGTGACGACTGCTACTCCCGAAGCATCATCGTCTGCACCAGGCGCATTCTGCTGGTTGTTGGCATTGATCGAGTCAAGGTGTGCACCAATGATGACAATCTCGTTGGGAAGCGTCACACCCTCTATTGTGGCAATGACCGAATCCTGCTGCCAACTATGCTCAAATAATTGTACCGAAAAGTCCTTTCTATTCTGGCCAAGTTTCACCCAATGGTCTCTTAGAATTACAGCTGCATTCTGGCCGCTCTGACTTTGGTAATATCGCGTTCCGAGATTCTGCAGCAATTTGATCATATCCAGGATGTTATCGTAACTTACCATCTTTAAAGCAGGGAGCACAAATTTCTGCTGGTCGATCTGGAGAGAAAAACCTAGCGGTGGCGGCACGTAATCAGGGGCATAGAGTGGGTTGTTCGCCTCGGCCAGGGCCGCTTCTCGTGAGTCATGAACGGTGTAGCCGCCACACCTTGGAAAATTAGCATGCACGATCATGTGTAGGTCGTCAATGATCGTCTCATCGATCTCCGCGACAGTTCTTCCGTCAATCGAACTAAAGACGCGAAAAATGGGCTGCGGAGTCTCGGCTTGGGGAGAAATGGAAAGGGATTGAACAATCGTCGAAGCGGCATCATCGCCGATCACGATCCATTGCTTATTGTCTTGGGCAAAGCCAACAGAAGACCAGACCGAGAAGCCTAGCAGAGTAACAATGATCTTTAAAAGTTTCATCGAACCGTCCTCGCTGACTTGGACCATATGCCCACTGTGAAAATAATGGCACCTCTCAAATTCCAGTTGACAGTTTGTTGCCCCAAACTCAGTGATACGCCAGGTTTCGCCAAACAAACTGTTCACTACTTTTGCCGTCTCGTGAAAGGTGCCAAAATATCACATATAAACCCACCCACAGGGTCTGACAATTTACGGCTACGGCTCCGAGTAGCCAAGTCAGGGCAATACCTAACCTGACTTGGGCCTATGGGAGAGCTCCTGTTAGAACAACTTCCTAATTTGACCGCACTCGAAGTAGCATTGGTAATTGTCACCATCGCGCCAGCAACCAGCCCAGCCTCGCCAGGCCGAGCTCCCCAAGTCACTTGTGCAGAGGTTGGTCATGCAGGTCCAGTTCGCGTAACTACACCCGCGGGAGTTTCCATTCGTGATGACCCGCAAGGTCGTGTAGAGATACTGATCCCCTGTTGGCTGTGGCCCTATGTTGATACCAACTTGATTGAACGCATAGATCACATCGGCTTCTGGGTAGCCCGCTCCCAGACGTTTGGCCGCCTGTAAAACCTTTTCGGCCCCCCCCTGAAATGTTTCGTTGGGTGTCCAGTAAGACTGGTTGGCCACAACGAATACGTCAAAAGCCTTCTTGATGTTCCACCCGGAACGCTTCGAAAGCAAACAGAAGGCCTTGTTGTACACACCACTTGAGTAGTGCACATCCATGCCGTCCCGGTAGTCCCGGACATGGCCGATGGAACGTCCATCTCGAGGCGGATCGCACATGTACCGAAGCGCTTGACCCGCCGTCTTGAAGATATCTGCGCCAGTTTCGAGGTCTGGTATCGTCCGGGAGAACGGCTGGCCATATTTGCTGACAAAGTAATATTCCGCCGCTTCACCCGCCATATCCGAGAAAGCCTCATTCATTCCTCCGGACTGGTTTTGGTAAATCAGTCCGGAGTTCTGTTCAGTAAAGCCGTGCGAGACTTCGTGTGCCGCAACATCCAAGCTGACGAGGGGATAGAACCGGGTAGCGCCATCGCCAAACGTCATCCTTTGCCCATCCCAAAAGGCGTTCTCATACCCCGTGGAGTAATGGACTCGCATATGCAGCTTTTGCGTAAGTGGACTAGCACCGTACCAATCTTTATACATGTCGAACACGACCTTGCCAAATGCTTGCGCATCATTCAACGGTGAGTAGGCCTCGTTGATTTCCTTCACCGTATTTTCAAGACAGGTGAATTGCCACGGCGCGCCTGAGCCCGAGGTGCCATGATTCAGGTTCTCGGTCTTAAGGATGGTACCGTCCATTCGGCATGTCGTACCGCTCTCAGTGACGTCGAATTTCGGCAGATTGCCGCTGCCATAGACGTAGCGACTCGTTTTTTTATTGCCGGCCGGACCGGTTCCTTTCTCGACATGCTGGATGTTTTCGTAAAAGTAGAGTGTCTCACCCGTCATTGCGTCGATGATGAAAACGGGTCGGGTTGGCTCGATACCACCTCCTGCAGTCTGTTTGGTGGTGAAGAACGTTGTGTGATAGGATAGACGCAGCCGTCCCTCGGGATCGGGAAAGTAAACGAGGGTTGCCTCCTCATTTTCATACTGCGCTTGGTCGGCAAGAGATTGTGTTCTAGTGGTGGCTTCTTTGGCGCGCCTGAGGGCATCTTCCGGCGAAAGCTGTGGGCTCACGGGAGCATCCGCCGGAGCATCGATGTTGAAGGCCGCTTTTCCAGCTATGCCGAGCGTCCTGCCATTGGCGTCCTGATCGACCACGACCGACGAACCCCAGATCGGAATTCCGTTATAGGTTTGTATAAAGCGAAGGGTACGCCCGAGATTATTCGGGAGCTGGCGTTCTTGCTTCAGCTCGAGATTGCTCTTGTTGTCGAAGCCCAAGGCTCTCGCAACTTGAAACCCAAGCGCTTCAGTTGTCGACGGTGCGATTGCGGCTGTAGACGATATAAGCGCATTAACCGCATTGGTCATTTGCCCCACGTCACGCATTTCGGCCGCCATCACAGTACTCCCCGCCAGGAAGACCAGCATGCATACAGTGGCCCTCTTGATAGCCCCATACATGATCTTTCCTCCTTCTGATCAGTGCTGCCACATGTTCCTTTTCTCTTGTTTCAGAATGCATCCCGTTGTTGGCCGCATTCAAAATAACAGATGTAGTTACTACCATCGCGCCAGCAACCAGCCCAGCCTCGCCAGGCCGAGCTCCCCAAGTCACTTGTGCAGAGGTTGGTCATGCAGGTCCAGTTCGCGTAACTACACCCGCGGGAGTTTCCATTCGTGATGACCCGCAAGGTCGTATAGAGGTAACGGCTGGCTGCCGTAGTGGGTCCG
Source organism: uncultured Nitrososphaera sp. (assembly GCA_964476255.1). GTDB lineage: Archaea > Thermoproteota > Nitrososphaeria > Nitrososphaerales > Nitrososphaeraceae > Nitrososphaera. The sequence goes on along the minus strand of CAYYYR010000039.1, from coordinate 742 downwards.
GGCATTGGAGCCTCCATCCTCGCCGGCTCTTCCGAGGGAGCGACAGTCACTTCGCCACCCCTGGAGATAGCGCCGAACATTCCAGCTATTTCTGGTGGCATACCTTGAGGTGCTGCAGTGCTAGCACCCGAGTCTTGCGCAGAGGTAGCGCCGAACATTCCAGCTATTTCTGGTGGCATACCTTGAGGTGCCGCAATGCTAGCACCCGAGTCTTGCGAATTAGAGGGAAGAGGGACACTCAAGATCAACCCAACCAAAAGAACCATCATCCAGAGTTTGTTCAACATGATATACCCTCCTTTCATGAACATGCACAGAAGGCAAACGGGAAGATACTAACCGTGTCGCTCTCCCAATTTGCCAGAATCACGGAGATGAGCCTCAGCGTCTCTCCCGCTTAACACTCACTATAGAGACGCTTGAGAAGGCCATGTGTGAATTTTTTGAGTTATCGGACGTGAAGTACTGAAATGGTTTTCCACCGCGCGGCCTAGCTTGCGCCGCACCAAGAAAAAGCACACAAACACTCTCCTTACAGAAATGTCCAAATGCGCCTTGGGCCTCCAGGCGTAATCCTCACCGTTCGCCCATTTTTTTCGGCGTTTCGAAGATTTCAACACATTGTATTTCTGTAGGTTACGCGATTCCCCCATTTTTGGGGAAAGTTGACTGCAATTTGCCACCAAAGCTCCAAACGACCGAGGAAGGCACGGTCAAGTTTTCAACTCGTTAACTCGCTGTA
>CAYYYR010000038.1:0-11623 GCA_964476255.1 uncultured Nitrososphaera sp. | reverse complement strand
ATTGCAGTCGCCCGCGCCTTCAGATCGTAAAGCGCTCTATCTTGCCCGAGTTGATTATCTTTGAAATCAGGTCGGCGATCCTGTCTACGTCAATCCCATGGTACGTGCCGCCGGTCCCCTCCAGTTTTTTTCTCGCGCGCTGCAGAATCGACAGACAGATCTCTGGCTCGTCCTTTTCGTCGTGCACAAACGCGGCGGCGACAAGTATGATGCCGTTCAATATGCTTTTTTCGGCCCCGCTTGAGCCCTTCCATGCGGACTCTAGGGCTTCATGCGCCCCCCAGTATTTTTCGTCGTTGAACAGCTCCGCCGCCCGCTCGATCGCTTCGTCCTTGCCCATATGGCGCTCCACGACGTGCTCGTAGCTGGCAAGTGGCGCAATCGCCTCGAGCTTGCCTGCCAGTGCGCTCATGTCCATAGAGTCGGGCATGCTGACGTCAAACTCTATGTACTTTTTGGACACCCGCGCGTCGCGGACAGTGACTTCGGGCTCTACATTCTCCCTCGCCCTGTACAGCAGGGCGGTGGCATCCTTGGCGGTGTATGACCTGTTCTGAAGGTGCATCATGTAGCGCTGCATATGCCTGTTCAATGGAATACCGCAAAAATAAACCTCACCTGAAGTAGAATGGCCAAGAATGTTAGACCTAGTCGCTCTGTTATTTGAAAAATTAAATACCTGCCGGGCTTGCAGCCAGTTGAATGAAGACGCTGAGCATCGACGACCAGACACACAAACGGCTGACTTCTGTATTGAGCGACATCATGCATGCAAAAAAGCGCAACGTCAACTATGACGACGTCATCAATGAACTGATAGACGTGTACCAGGACAGTCTCAGGTTCAGCGGCGAAAACGCCGGCGGCTAGGGAAACTTAAATTGCGGAGGCGCATACCGGCAGCCGGCATGCGCATTCTCGCCCTGCCTGTACTGGCAATTGTTGCGACGCTCTCGTTGTTTACTGCCAGCGCACATGCTGAAGACCCTGTGAAAATCATTGCCCAGTCGTCTTTTGTTGACTCAGAGGGCAGGCTAAACGTAGTGGGCACGGTCAGGAACACCGGCGCTCTGCCGGTCCAGGTCACGATGGGGCTCTCCGTGGAAGACGAAGGCGGGAACAGAGTTGTACAGGCGCCGACCTACGGCCGAGTTATCTGGCCGCTGAACGACGCGCCCTTCAAGTTTGTGGTAGAGTCGGGGACCGCTGACGAGCCTTTCATAATGGACGTCCAAGAGGCAGATGCCGCCAACCATGGCGCGATCGTACTCAACTACAGCAGCATGGCGGCTGGCGAGGAAATGGCGTTTGTCGGAACGGTCAAGAATACCGCGCCGTATGACATCCACAACGTCAGCGTCTTTGCCTCTGTCCGCAGCGACAACTCTACGCAGATCGACACTGTACGCAGTAACGTCATCCCCGTCCTGAAGGCAGGCGAGGAGCAGCCGTTCGTGGCCATACCAGACCCTGCAGTGAGGTCAGAGGTGTACTATTACAGCTGCGCTGGTCTTGACTACGACGACCCGATTACAACGCTGGACGCGGGCGGCGGCAAGTTCATCGCGTACAGCCTGAACGCGGTCGCGCAGGTGAGCAGCCTGAGCTATGAAAACGCGACGGACAGCATTTCGTTTGGGATCCGGCCCTACGCCCCGAACGGGGGGGATCTGAGCCTGAGGATACCACAACTCTCCGGGAACCAGACCGTGGCCGTGATGCTGGACGGCGAGCTGCACGACGCGTCGATCTGGGGCGACGGCAAGACTATGTACATCGACTTTTTCGTGCCAAAGGGCGACCACCATGTGCAGATACAGGGGGTCAGGAACGTACCCGAGCTGCCGTTTGCGGTCTTTGCGCTGGCGACAGTCACTGCCGGAGTCGTTGCGCTGGCAAGGCTCAAGGCAGCATTTAAAATATCCTAGGGGGTTCCCAGATTCTTGTGAACGTCGCGCTGGTTGAAAAGTCATCCATAGGGAACAAGCTGAACCTGTACAGCGACAGCTTGGCCCTGATAGAGTCGGAATCGTTTGAGGACCTGTACACCCTGAACTTCCACCTGCAGACGCTTGCCAAAAAGCACGGAATCGAAAAGGGACTGCTGGTGGTGCACGACAAAGACATGAACGCGGTAGACCTGTCGATCGCGCAGGGCGAAAATTCTTTCTTTGTCAGCTAGACTTGTAGTTCCTGAGGGCGACTGCAACCTTTATGATGGTGTGGCAGGCTGGGCATTCTGCCCAGTTGTGGCCGCCAAAGTACATCCATTCATACCCGCACTTTGCGTAGGTGCACTTTAGCCACCTGCCCCTCGGGGCTTTTTGCCAGTTGTCCTGCATGGGCTTGCGCGCCCGGCGGGCGGACCTTGGTTTTCCCTTGGAGCTTAAAAACGGCAACAGCCCACTATCATCTTTGCCCGGTTAAAGATATTGTGATTATAACTTGATATCTACATCGATTAGGATGTTTTGCAGTCATTCTCACATAGATTATGTAGAATTGTTGATAACTAAATAGCTGAGAAGTCTTATATATGTCACACCTGTAAGCCTTAAGCTAATGAACAAGGCAATCGTTGCAGGCTTGGCTGCCGGTGTTCTGGTAGTAGGACTTATTTTTAGTCCGGTCTTTTCTGGATTCCCACTATCTACAGCACAGGCAGACCACGAAGGAGGCCACAAAAGCTTCACCCTTATTGCAGACGAGATGGTGTTGCAGGTAGCCCCATCCAACCCGCTGCACCCCGGCGGAATCATGTACAACGCAATGACCTTTAATGGCACAATCCCCGCGCCAGTAATCTCTGTGCACCAGGGAGACACAGTCGAAATCACGCTGACAAATGAAGGCAATGTTATCCACAGCCTCGACTTCCACGCAGGCATTGGCCCGTCCCAGGCGCTGTCTGGCAACGTCGCGGCCGGGGAAAGCAAGACATGGACATTCGAAGCAGTGAACGCAGGCACATTCCTGTACCACTGCGGCGCTGACGGCTTGAACGGTGTATGGGAGCACATCGCCAACGGCATGTACGGCGGCGTTGTAATCCACCCGCACAATGAAAAGCCAGCCAAGGAATTCTACTTATCCTTTGGCGAAATCTACAACAGCGCTGACGGCGGACCGTTCGTTGGCAGCAACGGCACAACCGGCTCATTCGATCTAGTCAAACTATGGACTGACAACCCCGACCTGATACTCACCAACGGCATGGCTCACAAGTACGTGCCGGGCATCGGAGTGGCTGCGCAGATCCCGCTGAACCCAGACGCTGAGGTCTTCATGGTGAAGCCCGGCGAGCTGACAAGGTGGTACATCGTCAACCCAGGTCCTAACGGCTATGTCGCGTTCCACTTCATCGCAGGCCAGTTGGATGTCCACGACGGCTCAATCAAGAACAGGTATGGAACCCAGCTAAAGAACGACGAGACATGGACCATTCCGCCAGGATCGGCCACAGTCATCGAGGCAGTCTTCCCGGAGGAAGGCGTCTACGTGGGCGTCGACCACAACATGAGCCACGTTCTCAAGGGCGGAGCGTTCGCAGTAGTTGCATCAAACGACTCTACTGACGACGACCATCCAGAAGGAACATGGGTCTCTTCCATGGCAGATACGATGATGGAAGACGACAGCATGATGATGGAGCAATAAGCTCCCTCATTCTTTCTTTTTCTTTTTTTACCACAAAGCTTTTCTATACATTATCTTGCACTAATTGCATTGGCTAAGCGTCAGTTTACGATAGACACGGGAAAAGAGCAGATCCCAGTCGAAGGTCAGGTGCACAAGAACGTCGCCGTCAAGTATCTCATGAAGAGGCGCCGGTCCCTGCTGATGACAAAGAACCCTGAAAAGGTCGAAAAACTGTGGACGGACCTGCCAAAAAAGATCAAGATAATAGGCAGTCAGCTAACCCGCGAATATAGGATCAACTGGGAGCGGGTAGGCACTGAAGAGTACGAGGGCTCCCGCTTTACGTTCACGCTGGACGATCTGGGCGAAAAGACAACAAAGAAATAGTTACTTTTCCGCCGCCGAGTCCGGCACGATGAGGCCGTCGATCTGGCTGTACGTCTTTAGGAACTGGAGGCCCTTTGAAGTGGTTTTGTACGTCTGAGTTCCCTTTTCAAATTCAAGCAGGTTGTTTTCCACCAGCACCGAGAGGTACTCCTTTAGCTGCGCATATGAAAGGTAAGCCTTGTACATTATCTTGGTCTTTGTCGCACCGCCATTCGCAGCTTCCAGCATCTGCGAAACAATGTCGGTTCTGCTTCTGTATTTCATATTCATCTGTTAACGGACTAACCATTATAAAAATTGCAAGCAGTGATTTTGCAGAACATTGTTCTATACAAACGATTTTATCGGCACGGCGCAGTCACTAGCACGTTGAATAGCATCAACTTTGTCGTACTAGGCGACTCTGACATCGCCACGCAGCTCGGGAAAAAGGGAACCGCGACAGACCTTGTAATTCATGACCGCAAGACGGCGGACACGGTCTACACTTGGACCGCACCTGCCACTTTTCCTGACAAGATACAGCCGCTGATGCAGGCGGCCAACATCGCGGAGTACGCGATACTGAACGTGGGCAAGCTTGACAAGTTCCTCGGCGAGCAGTTGATGGCGCTCGATTCTGTCGGCCTGACGGACGGGTTCGTGCTACATTCATACGAAGTTGACAGGGAAAAACTAAAGACCTTGCTAAAGGGGACGTCGCTTGCCAGCTACCAGTTTGTCGATTCCATTGATCAGCTGAAGCAGGAGATGACCAAGCTCAAGCCAAAGGCCGCCGAGGGGCCTGTCATGATCCCGGTCGATCACGCCTTTGACGTAAAGGGCGTGGGCACCGTTGCGCTGGGTGTGGTAAAGCAGGGCACTGTAAAAGCATACGACGAGCTCGTGCTTTTGCCTGGAAAAAAGAGCGTCCTCGTAAAGTCCATACAGATGCACGATGACCCAGCGGAAAGCTCGTCGAGCCCCGCGAGAGTCGGGCTTGCAATCAAGGGGCCTGGGGCCGACGACATTTCAAGGGGCGACGTGATATGCGCGCCCGACGCGGTCCAGGTTTCCTCCGGCACGATTACAGTCAAGTTTGCAAAGAGCCCGTTCTTCAAGGGAGACCTGCCGGAGAACCACACGTACATGGTCTCTGTCGGGATGCAGGTAAAGTCTGCAAAGGTAAAGCTCGAAGGCGAGACCCTGCAGGTGACGCCTGAAAAGCCGATCGCCTACAAGCCTGGGCAGACGCTCGTGCTGCTAAAGCCGGACAGCCCGGGGACGAGGATAGCGGGAAAAGGGTCGATGCAGTAGCTTGCCGGCGGCCCGAAGGGTGCATCCGGAGAAAAAGGGATTCAGGGTGCTCGGCATAGCAGAGAGTTTCAAGAAGTCCGGCATAAAGTCTACGCTTGCCGGTGTCGTCATGCGCCGCGACCTGATAATAGACGGTATGGCGTTTGGCAGCGCGACGATAGAGGGCGATGACGCGACTGACGGCATAATTGCGATTCACAAATCGCTCGCAAGGGACGACGTCAGCTGCATCATGCTCGACGGGCTGGTGATCAGCATGTACAACATCATCGACGGCGAGCGCGTTGCGGTAGAGACCGGGCTCCCGGTCGTCGCGATAACGTTTGAGGACTCGAAGGGGCTCGAGGGCAGCATAAAACACCATTTTAGCGACTGGCAGCACAAGCTGGAGCAGTACCAGAGGCTGGGCAAACGTGAGAAGGTCGCGCTCAGGACGGGCAAGAGCCTTTTCATCCGGCACTGGGGAGTGACCCAAAAGAGGGCAGTCGCGATTTTGAACTCGTTCACGCTGCAGGGGTCCGTGCCAGAGCCGATTAGGGTGGCTAAACTGGCGGCGCGCGCCAATGCTTTAAATTAGAACTTCTGAAAGGAATATAGCTGCGGTGGGGTGGCAGAGCGGCCATGCGTTCGCCTGCAGATCGCGTCAGCGGTTAGCGGATTTATAGGGGTTCGAATCCCCTCCCCACCTCTAACTTATCGACAGACACATATTCGCGCTGTCGCTGCAATACGGCGTGCACCAGTTCCGCCATGCCTTCACGGTGATCGCGGACATCGACAGAGTCTGGGAATTCTACACAGACATCGGGCACCTGCAAGTAATCAGCCCGCCGCACATGCAGCTTCGGCTGGTCAAGTCGACCCACAAAAAGATGGTGCAGGGCTCTGAAGTGTGGCTCACGGGGATACTTGTCACCCGGAGCAACTGGCACTCTAGGATCACGTCGCTCGCGCCGTACGAATACGTCGACGAAATGCTTGCTGGCCGGTTCCGGGTGTGGAAGCACCTGCACGGCTTTCGCAAAATCGGAGATAGGACCGAAGTGATAGACGAGGTCGACTTTCAGCTTCACTACGGCCTGCTCGGCAGGATGTTCGAAGGCTATGTCTATTCGCAGTTGGAGAAGATCTTTGCCCACAGGAAGCAGGCCACGGTAATGGCGCTGGAAAACTAGATCACTTTTACAGACTTGGCAAGGGCATGGGCTGATTTCTTGTTCAGCTTGGTCTTGCTCAGGATCGTGTACCTGTCGGGCCGGAGCGACTGCGCCGCCACCAGCGCCTTTACCACGTGCTCCTCTGTCAGCTTGATCTGCCTTGCCCTAGTGGGCGCGCCGACGTTTTCCAAAGTCTCGGCGACCTTTTCCCAGTCAAGCCCGTGCAGCTTTGCCATCATTATCGTGCCGATGCCGACGCGCTCGCCGTGGAGGCCGTAGCTCGGGCCGGCAACGTATTCGACTGCGTGGCTGAACAGGTGCTCCGCGCCAGAGCAGGGCCTGCTGCTGCCCGCAATGCACGCGGCGACTCCCGCGCTTATCAGCGCCTCGACGATCGTGCGTATGCTGAACTGGCTCTTGCGCTTCAATCTTTCAGACTCGTCAAGGATTATCTTGGCGCTCATGTAAGCAAGGTTTGCCGCATAGCTGCCAAAGTACTCGCCCTTTTCGTCCCGCGCCAGCTCCCAGTCCTTGACCGCGGTTATCTTTGCCACAAGATCGCCGCAGCCGCTCGCAAGCAGCCGGGGCGGCGCCTGCGACATGAGGTGTGTGTCTGCAGCCACGCCTATTGGTGTGTTTGCCTTTATAGAGTGGGGCTTGTCAGTGCCCCTGATGGAAACAAAGGGGCTAGAAATGCCGTCGTGAGATGCCGATGTCGGCACGCTCAGAAACGGCCTGCCGATCTTGAACGCAGTCATTTTCGCGACATCTACTGACCTGCCTCCGCCAAACCCTATCACAAAGTCGGGCAGCCTGTCGGCGATCTTGTCCTGCAACCCAGCGACGGTGTCCATCGATGCGTAGCTTACAACGTGCCATGAGCTCTTGAGCGCCGCCTTTTCCAGCGACGCGCCACATTCCCCCCCGGCCCTTGCCTTCACCACCGCGCCGGTAATGACTGCAACGTTGCTCGCGCCGGGGTCAAGCGATCTGACAAGCGCGCCGACCTCTGAAACAATGCCCTCGCCTATGAGTATCTTTCTTGGCAGCTCCATAAGGTGGGTGGGCGGTGAATTCAATTGAAAACACCTGTACAGGGCAAATAATAAAGATTGTACAGCTATTCCTTGGTCTCTTCTTCCTCGGTCTCCGAGTCCATGTCGCCGCCTTCGGCCTGTCCGGCTGCCTGCGCTTCTGCCACGGCCTCGACAGCAGCCTGTCCTGCCACTTCTGCAGTCGCATAGCCGCGCCCCACCTTTGTTATCCTGACCTTGACGCTGTCGCCTACGTTTGTGCCGGCGACAAAGATCACAAGGCCCTGCACTCTTGCAACTCCGCTGTCTCCTCTTTTGCTCATCGACTCGATCTTTACTTCGTATTCTTCGCCTACTCTTACTGGGGACGGCCTGAACGGCCTTGGGCCTCCAAACCCGCCCTGGCCGCCGAACCCTCTGCCTCCGCCGCCATATCCGCCACCGCCTCCGCGGTAGCCGCCTTCGCTACCACCGTGACTTGAGCTGTCTTCCAAATTGGATCGCTCCGTATAATTAAAGCGGGTAAGTATTTCAACTTTATTTTCTGTCGGGCGCCCAAGCCAAATACTTAATACCGGCATCGGGTCAACGGATCTCATAACCCGTGCCTGCGCCGTTATTTGATGGCCGTTTAAGAGATTACATTCATGCAGCGTAAATCGCCTTACCAGGAATCTGCACGCCAGAACATCATGGCAGTGATACTGCAGAGTCTGCCGCAGGAATCGGGCCTGACAAAGATAGAGTACGAGGGCCCGAGAATCGCGCTCTACTCAAAGAACCCGAGCTACCTGATGCAGAACAGCCAGCTCGTTTCAAACATGGTCAACACGATAAAAAAGAGGATCGTGATACGCACCGACGAGTCGATAAGAAAGCCCGAGCAAGAGTCGGCCAAGATAATATCTGACACGATACCAAAAGACGTGGGCGTCGCCGGCGTGTTCTTTGACGCTGTACTGGGCGAGGCCGTGGTGTTTGCGAAAAAGCCCTGTATGCTCGCGCAGGTGGGCGAGGATTTCGACAACATCGAGCTTGCGGAAAAGACGGGGTGGAAGGTGCGGGTCAGGAAGGCTCCGCAGAACATCGTCCCCATCGCTGCGCATTACCAGGCGCTGGGCGAAACCGTGGGCGAGCGCACAAAGTTCTACCGCGAAGTCGGGGACAAGATATTCCGCGACAAGCTGAGCGATCAGGCGGAAGCCAGCCTGATGACGCTGGGGGGTTTTGCAGAGGTGGGCAGGTCGTGCATGATGCTGTCAACCACCGAGAGCAAAGTCATACTCGACTGCGGCCTGAACGAGTCTGCAAAAGACTCGCTTGCAGCGATGCCGCGCTTTGACGTCGCCGGCGTCGCTATGGAAGAGATCGACGCGGTGGTGCTGACCCACGCGCACCTGGATCACACCGGCTTTCTGCCCACGCTCTTCAAGTACGGCTACCGGGGTCCCGTTTACTGCACCGAACCGACGCTTTTGCTTATGAGCATGCTGCAGAGGGACTATGTCAGGCGGGCAGGCGACTCTGCGCTCTACTCTGAAAAGGACATCGACGGCGAAGTCACGCACACCATAACGCTGACGCACGGCATTGTGACTGACATTTCTCCTGACGTAAAGCTGGTGCTTTCAAACTCGGGCCACATCCTCGGCTCGACTTCGGTCCACCTGCACATCGGAAACGGCGACCACAATCTGGTCTACACGGGCGACATGAAGTTTGGCCGGACCATCGCGCTTGAAAACGCTTCATGGAACTTTCCGCGCGTCGAAACCATGATAATCGAAAGCACGTACGGCGGCAAGGAAGACGTCATGTGTCCTAGGGAGGATGCCGAGGCCCACCTCGCAAGCACGGTCAGCAAGACCGTCGCGGCAGGAGGCCACGTCCTGATCCCGGTGCCGGCAGTAGGCATGTCCCAAGAGCTGATACTCGTGCTTGACAGGTTCGCCAAAGGCCTGCAGGCCAAGGTGCTAGTGGAAAAAGCAATTTCAGATGCAACGGCCGTATACGAAGCGTACCCCGAGTTCCTCTCCAAAGAGATGCGCCAGCGCGTCCTTGAATCAGAGGCGAGCCAGTTTGGCGCCCAGTTTTCGGTAGTCGAGTCTGAAGCGCTCAGGAGCGGCGAGCCGGCGATAATACTCGCGCCATCCTCGATGCTGACCGGGGGGCCGTCGGTGAATTACCTGAAGCAAATAGCCGCCGATCCGAATAACCAGCTGATAATGCTGTCGTACCAGGCGATAGACACGCCGGGCAGGGCTATTCAGGAAGGAGCTAGGCAGATAACGATCAAGGGAGAAACGATAAACCTGCAGTGCCAGGTTGAAAGGATAGACGGCTTTGGCAGCCACAGCGACTACAACCAACTGATGGCCTATGTAAGCAGGCTAAGGCCGAAACTTCGGCGCGTCCTTGTCAACCATGGTGAGCGCGCAAAGGCGCAGAACTTTGCGAGCATGATAAACAAGCAGTTCAGGATACAGACACAGCACCCGCTCGTGCAGGAAGCGATAAAACTACTTTAGGTCGTACGCGCCCCGCCAGATCTTGACGCCCGGCGGCGTGATGACTATGCGCTCTTCCCCGAGCCTTGCAATGTCGCCGCCGACCGACTGCGCGTAGGAATACAAATCCTCGACAACCTTGCGCAACTCCTCTACGTCCTTTTGCGCCAGCGGCGTGACCCGCAGGATCAAAATCATGTGCTTCTTGATGTCCTCCTTGATCGCGGTGATGTCGCTGATATCGCGCAGCGTAAGCGCTTTCAAATAAACAGGTGTTTTTTGGGTCTGCATCTGTCTGGATTGCAACTGAGATTGTCATGCGTAGTCAATAGTCATGCTGGTCAAATCTCATTTACTGAATAGTTGATTTTAGCTGGATGATAATAAATGCGGGATTTTGTGCCCGTTACTGGACACTGGCTATATTCGCAGGTCGTCCGCAACGGAATTTTCGGCTGGCACGGTATCGGCTTCTGTTTCGACGCCGCCGATTGTTATCCTGACTTTTGATTCGGCGCCCTTTGGCGCGTCAGAGTAGCGCAGGGCTATTGCCCCGCATTTCGCCAGCAGCTCGCCGTCGTGCCTGCCGCGGATTATGCAGGTAGGCCCGACGTGGTCCTTGGCTTCAATGACGACGTCGCCTTCTGTCACGAGCGCCTTTATCACTTCGTTTTCGTCCTTGTTCCTGCCGACGACCAGCTTGGCGTCAGGCGTGAGCCGGAAGTGCCTCCCTACCTTTAATAGCTCGATGTCGTTGAGCGACGGGATGTCGCTGCAGTGATCCATAATGTCTTCAACGCGCAGCGAAAAAGCCGGGTCCGTCAGCAGGCACCCGCCGGCGGCGTTTGGCGGGTCGACCACGCCAAAGTGCTTTGCCATCTCCAACTGGCCCTTCCTCGATCTGCCCTTGATGTCGCCCATGTTTTCGCGCTTTATCAGCCCTGATTTCTCCGCGTCTGTAGGCGGCAGGTGTTTTGCAGACAGCGGGCGGAGCACCTTGCCCTCCATGCCTGCCTCGTTTTCAATGATGTGCAGCGCGCGGTTGTTCTGGCTCATCGGGCGCTGGAAGAGCACTTCGCCGGTGATGACAAAGTCCGCGCCAGTCTTTTCCATCTGCTCTTTTGCGGCGTTGTACATCATGCCCCGACAGTCGATGCACGGGTTCATGCCCGAGCCGTAGCCATGCTTTGGGTTCTTTAACATGCGGAGGTATTCCTCTCCAAAATATACAGTCTTTAACTTTATGCCCAGTTCGTCGGCAACTTCTTTCACGCGGTGGCCGCAGCCCTTGCCGCAGTCAAAGTCACAAAACGGCGTCTTTATCGCGACGGCTTCCACGTCGACTCCCTGTTCCAGCATCATCCTCACAGCAAGGCTGCTATCAAGGCCGCCAGACAGCAGTGCAATTGCCTTTGGCTTTTTCTCTTCGGGCTTTCCGCCGTTTTGCTGCGACATTGTTAGCGTTTGTGGCTCATTGGCTATAAAAATGATATTGTGCCCCGCCTCTGACTCGCGCGCTGTCATGGGTTAGCCATAAGCTGCGTCCTCTGCGTGCTCTATAAACGGGGTTACATGACCTACGCGGTCATGCTATTTGTCTTTT
>CAYYYR010000037.1:0-16187 GCA_964476255.1 uncultured Nitrososphaera sp. | reverse complement strand
CGCTCCGAAAAGTACGCTTGTTATTGCAGAAACTCGCCCTGATAAAGCTCGGCGGCTCGGTTGTCACGTTCAAGGACAGGCCGCTTGCAGCCAACGCTGCCGCTATAGACGGCATTTCGCGCGTCCTGGCACATGTAGGCGTGCCTACAATAATCGTGCACGGCGGAGGCTCGTTCGGCCACTACTGGTCGGTAAAGTACGACATGCATACCAAGCCGGCGAGCTATGACGCACACGGAGTTTCCGTTGTCCATGAATCGATGGTCGCGCTCAACCAGATAATCGTCAACTCGATGATAAGGGCGGGGCTCAACCCGTATGGCATGCCACCGTCGGTGTTTACCACAGGCCACCGGCCAATCGCGGCAAAGATAAAGCAAGTCTATGCCATGGCCCGGTCGAAGTCGATGCCTGTCACCTCTGGCGATATCGTGCACATGGGAGGCGCGAAATACTCAATACTTTCGGGCGACGCGCTCATGACTATTCTGGCGAAAGTGCTGCGGCCGTCAAGGGTGGTGTTTGCGATCAACGTCGACGGGATCTACAGGGACATGGACAGCAAAGAGCTGCTGACCGAGGTACGGGTGGCAGGCAAGAAATCAATCGCCTTTTCAAAAGGGCCAGGCGCCGACGTGACTGGCGGGATGCAAAGAAAGGTCACAGAAGCATTTAAGATTGCATCATACGGAGTGGACGTGTTGATGGTAAACGGGCTTGTGCCGGAGCGCATTGCAGAGGCCATAGAAGGCAGGTTAAAAACAGGTACCCTCGTAAAGGGAGGCAGGAAATAGTTTGCCCGACGCCGACGTGCCCTCTGACATTGAGATGATAAAGCAGCGCAAAAGGGACGGCATAGACATACCGCTCCAGAAAAACGTGCAGGCAAAGACTACTTCGACGTACCTGGAGTACGTAAAGCTAGTGCACAACGCGCTGCCCGAGCTCGACTATGACGACATCGACACTTCGACCAAGTTCCTCGGCAAACAGTTCTCAGCGCCGATAATAATCGACTCGATGACAGGCGGCACCGACGAAGCCACAGTCATCAACGGCAGGCTGGGCGAGCTGGCAGAAAAGTACGGCTTTGGCATGGGCCTTGGCAGTCAGAGGGCCGGCCTGAAGAGCGAAGAGCTCGCTGCCACATATTCTATAGCGAGAAAGAACGCGCCAAACGCGTTCCTGATCGCAAACATTGGCGGCGCGCAGCTTGCAAAAGGCCTGACGATAGAAGAAGCGAGAAAGATTTTGAAAATGATAAAGGCAAACGCGCTGGTGGTGCACCTGAACCCGCTGCAAGAGCTCGTGCAGCCAGAAGGCGAGCCGCGCTACAGGGGAGTGCTTGCCAAGATTTCAGACCTTGCCAAGACGATAGACGTGCCGGTGATCGTCAAGGAAGTCGGCGCAGGCATTTCAAAGGAAGTCGCGATAAAGCTAGAGATCGCCGGAGTCGCCGCAATCAACATCGCTGGCACCGGCGGCACGAGCTGGGCCGGGGTTGAAAAGATGCGGGCAGAGGCCATGAACTACGGCCTGAAGCGCCACCTCGGCGAGATGTTCTGGGACTGGGGCATCCCGACGGCCGCCAGCCTGATAGAGGCGCGAAGAGCAGTAAAGCTGCCGCTCGTCGCGTCCGGCGGCCTGCGGAATGGCCTTGAAGTCGCAAAGTGCGTCGTGCTTGGCGCTAGCATGGCCGCGATGGCGTACCCGTTCCTGCGCGCGGCGGCGCAGTCGCGCGAAAGCCTGTTCGCATTTGCCGACACGATCCTTGCGGAGCTAAAGAGCACAATGTTTCTAGTCGGCGCCAAGAACATCGGTGCGCTTGCCAGCTCAAGATATATATTGACAGGAGCGCTAGCACAGGAGGTTAGTAGCCGTACATGAAGGCAAGCAGCATCAAAAACGAGCTGGAATCTTATGCTTCTACCGTGAATGAATTTATCCTTCGATCGCTCGAAGGCAAGCCAAAGGAGCTGTACCAGGCGTCGTCGCACCTGATGCGGACGGGAGGCAAGCGCCTGCGGCCGTTCATGGTGATCAAGAGCTGCGAGATGCTTGGCGGCACAGTAAAGAGGGCGCTGCCGGCGGCAGCCGCAGTCGAGCTCGTGCACAACTTTACTCTCGTGCACGACGACATCATGGACAACGACGAAATGCGGCACGGCACCGCAACTGTCCATCGGTATTACGGCATGCCGCTTGCGATACTTGCCGGCGACATACTGTTTTCAAAGTCGTTCGAGCTCCTTACGTTTAACGGCAGGAAGGTAGGCATTCCAGACAGCGACATCGCCGACATGGTTGCGCAGCTTTCAAGGGCGTGCACCGAAATCTGCGAAGGCCAGGCCACGGACATTGGGTTTGCGTCGGGCAGCAAGATCCCAAAGGAGCCGGACTATGTCAAGATGATAGGCAAAAAGACCGCCGCGCTCTTTGAAGTTTCATGCGCGCTGGGCGCGCTTTCTGCTCCAAACCACACCAGCCGGGACGTCGAAAACCTTTCTTCGTTTGGCAGGAACATTGGCATTGCCTTCCAGCTCGTCGACGACCTCATAGGCGTGGTGGGCGACACCAAGCTGACAGGCAAGGCAGCAGGCAACGACATCAGGGAAGGCAAAAAGACGTACCCGATACTGCTCGCACTGAACAATTCCAAGGATAAGGACCGGGACAGGATTCTGCGAGTCTTTGGCTCAAAGAACGCCTCCGGCGCGGAGATCAAGGAGGCGGTCAGGGTCATCTCTGACATTGGGATAGAACAGGATGTGAGAAACGAGGCAAGAAAATACATGAACGACGCGCTAAAGTCGATAGGAGGCTATGGCGACTCTGACGCCAGAAGGTCGCTCCAGTTTTCGGCAGATTTTGTAGTTGGCAGGAGTCTATAACACGTGCCAGTTGACGCGGAGACCGAGAAGATCATCAAGGTAATCGCGCTCAAAAACTCTGTCGAGCACAACGGCAGGGCTCAGTCCGACGCGGTGGTCGCCAAGGTCGCCGGCTCTAGGCCGGAACTCCGCGGCCAGATAAAGGCGCTGATGCCCGAGATCAAGGCATTAGTGCAGAAAATAAACGCGATTTCGCTGGCAGAGCAAAAGTCGCTCCTGGAAGAACTTGCGCCGGGAGAAATGGCCGCCAAGAAACCTGCAGTGGAGCAGCAGCTGAAATTGCCTCCGCTTGAAGGGGCTGTGCAGGGCAAGGTAATCACCCGGTTTCCGCCGGAGCCAAACGGTTACCCGCACATCGGCCACGCAAAGGCGGCGATAATCAACGAAGAATACGCCCGCATGTACGGCGGCAAGTTGATTCTGCGCTTTGACGACACTAACCCGCTCAAGGAAAAGCTGGAATACTATGACGCCATCGCAAAAGGCCTGGAGTGGCTCGGAGTAAAGCCGGACATTGTAAAGAACACTTCGGACGACATCGAGCTCCTGCAAAGCTACGGCAGGAAATTGATCGAGCTGGGCGGCGCGTACGTGTGCACCTGCAGCCAGGACAGGATGCGCGACCTGCGGGCAAAGGGGCTGCCGTGCGAGTGCAGGCGGGATCACGCGACCGCGCTTGAGAGGGCCGGGAAAATGTTTGGCGGCTCGTACGGCCTGAACGAAGCCATCGTGCGCTTCAAGGGCGACATGGCCGACCAGAACACGGCGATGCGCGATCCGGCGCTTTTCAGGATAGTGGAAGGCGACCACCCGAGGCTGGGCACCAAGGTTCGCGTCTGGCCGACGTACGACTTTGCCGCGCCGATAGAGGACAGCATCGACGGCGTGACGCACGCCATGCGGACAAAAGAGTACGAGCTCCGCAACGCGCTTTACTTTGCGATACTTGAAAGGCTGCAGCTGAGGAAGCCCTATCTTATCGAGTTTTCGAGGCTAGAGTTTGAAGGCGTCCCGGTTTCAAAGAGAAAGATCAGGCCCCTGATAGACGACGGCACGATAAAGAGCTGGGACGACCCGCGGCTCCCGACGCTTGCCGCCTTCAAGAGGCGGGGCTTTGTTCCGGAGGCTATACGCAAGTTCGTGCTGTCCCTTGGCTTTACGCTTGCAGAGACAAAGCCGCCTTTTGAAAGCCTAGAGGCGTTCAACCGTAAGATTATCGACCCAGTGTCGCCAAGGCTGTTTTTCGTGAAAAACCCTGTAGAAGTCCATGTCAAGGGCGCCCGGGAAGCGGAGGTGGTGCTAAAGAACCACCCCACTGACGCAAGCCTTGGGACTAGGAAGGTAAAGGCCGGGGACCGGTTCTACATCGCCGGCGACGACGCGGCCAACCTCAAGGCCGGCGACGAGATACGCCTCATCGAGCTGTCCAACATCAGGATAACCGGCGTCGACTCGCACATGATAACCGCTGAGGTCGGGGGAGACGAGATCAGGCAGTCCATGCAGAAGATACAGTGGATTGCAAAGAATGATATAATTGAGTACAAGGTATTGATTCCCAAGGTGCTCTACGTAGGTGAAGAGTACAATACGAACAGCCTCGAAATTGCGCGGGGTTTTGCAGAATCTTTCGTGTCCGGCTTCAGGCCGGATGCACGGGTCCAGTTCGTGAGATTCGGGTTCTGCAGGATTGACGACGACAAAACCGCAATAATGACTCACAGGTAAATGGGAATGAAGGTAGCAAGATTAAAGGACAGCAAGGTAAAAGAAACGTATGGCATTATTTCCGACGACGGCAAGTCCATTGTCACAAAGGCGGAAATAGAGCAGCAGGCAGGGATACCTGTCCCGCCAAACATCAAGGATTTCATGTTCAGGGGCTGGCTCGACGAAGTCCGGCAGCACAAAGGCAAGCTGAAATACGGCCACAGGGTGACCGACTTCGAGCTTTTGGCGCCGATACCAAACCCGCCGAAAATAATCTGTCTTGCATTCAACTATTACGACCACGCTCGCGACGCGGGCCTTACGCCGTCTGACGAGCCGGTGATATTCATGAAGCCACGAACCGCGCTCAACGATCCGTTCAAGGACGTGATCTGCCCGTCGTTTGTTACGCGCCTTGACTACGAAGCCGAGCTCGCAGTCGTGATCGGCAAGGAGACGAAAAAGGTGGCGGAGGAAAACGCGCTCGACTCTGTGTTTGGCTACATGATCCTGCACGACGTTTCGGCCCGCGACATACAGTTCAAGGACAAGCAGTTCACGCGCAGCAAAGGAATCGACACGTTCGCGCCCTGCGGCCCGTGGATAACGACAAAGGACGAAGTGGGAGACCCCCAGAACCTCAAGATAACGACCCGGGTGAACAGCGAGGTTCGGCAGAACTCGTCCAGCTCCAATATGGTCATCCCCGTCAGGAGGATAATTTCCACGCTGAGCAGGACGATGACGCTGGAGCCGGGCGACATCATCTCGACCGGCACGCCGGCGGGAGTGGCGATGTCGATGAAGGAGCCGAAATACCTCAAGGCCGGCGACGTGGTGGAAATAACGATAGAAAAGCTGGGCACGATAAAGAACCGCATAGTGTTCCAGTAACTTTTATACAAGTCGGATGAAAACAAGACTGGCTTGACGCGGATGGTTGCGGCGAGGACGTTCTTTGCCCGCATGAATGAGGGCCGGAGCGGCTGGATGACGGAGGGGCAGCTGATAAAGGGATGCAAAGAGTTCTTTACGTCAAACGGCTACGAGCAGCTGGAAGAAAACAAGATCTTTGACCAGGGAGAAAGGATCTTTAATTCGCTCCTGGTCGGATCTAAAACCGGAAAAGACGGGGAATCAATTGCCACTTATTTCAAGCCCAGAATAGACCGGGACGACATCGGACTGTTTGGCTCGCTTGAATCAATGCTCTACGACGTACTGGACAACTATGAAAGCACGAACCTGATGCTCGTCACGGACTCGCTGTGCTACGTCCCGATGACAAAGGTAGAGGAGCTGAGTGTGGCACTTGAGAACCTGATGGACGAGGGGATGTTTCTGCTCTTTCTGAACGACAGGTCGGGCTATGGAGTATTTGACGAGTTCAAAAAGCTGACGTCGCCTATCTCGGTGCCTGACTAGGCTTTCTGTTCAGCCGGGTTATTTCGCGCTCGAGCATCCTTGCATAGTATTCGTACGACTCGGCCAGCTTGCCTCTGACGTTTGCAAGCTGCATCGACAGGTTAAGGGCGTCAAGGCAGGTTTCAAGCGATCGCTCGGCCGCAAAGTTGTTCATCGCCTTGTTGAACTGGGACATGATCTTTCTCTGCTCGTCGCTGTGCTCGTTTATCGTTTTGGTCAGCTGGTCTATTTCGTCGTCGCCAGAACCCGCGTTTTTGAACCAGTCCACCATGTGCAGAATTGCAGCCAGAATCCCATTAAAACCTGCCTATTTCTGTTCATTTAGGCGATTACTGCTATGCATCAAGGATTAACAATGTATTTATTTACCATTTTGCGAACTTCTCAAGCATATGGTAGTTGACAACAAGGCCAAGGTAACCTACGTGCAGGTAATCAAGGAAGACCTCGGCATTTTCCACATTACACCGGATAACGGCCCGATCCCTGACTTTAAGGCGGGCCAGTTCGTCACCCTCGGCGTCCACGTTCCGAGCGAGGGCAAGATAATCCGCAGGGCTTATTCCATCGCGTCTGCCCCTGAGCAGAAGAAGCGCTTTGAGCTGCTCATCCGCTGGGTAAGAAAGCCGGTGCCCGGCAGGCTCACCACAGAGCTGTTCAACAAAAAGGAAAACGACGAAATCTTGTGGGTCAAGCCGACAGGAATTTTCACTATAAACGAAAAGATGCACGACGGCAGCCCCGACAACCGGAGGATGGTCCTCATCGGCGGAGGGACTGGCCTTGCGCCTTTCATATCATATTCGATGCACCTGCACGCGATGGGGAGCAAGCGCGGGATAATCGTGCTGCACGGCGCGAGCTATGTAGACGAGCTGAGCTACAAGGACCTCATGACTTCGCTCGAAGAAGAGAGCCTCGACAAGGGCAAGGACAAGTGGAACTTTCGCTACCGCGCAAGCGTCAGCAGGCCGCAGGAGTGGTTCAACAGGACGTGGAGCGGCCAGAAGGGCAGGGTCGAGTCGTTCCTCCGGCCAAAGGCGGGCAAGGACCTCTCGCCGCTTGAAGAGCTCGTGGGCGAAAAGGTGACGCCCGAGAACACGTCGTTCTATATCTGCGGCTGGCAGGGGACGGTGGACGGCGCACTGGACTTTTTGATACCAAAGGGCTTTGTCACCGAGCGCAACAAGCGCAAGGACGGAAGTTACGACGTAAAGTTCGAGTCGTACGGCTAATTTTTTTAAAGCCTTATATTTTCGTCAAATGAGGTTAGGATGATGAAGTTTGAATTTGAAGAGTTTGCGACCATTGAGGACGTTTTCCTCTACCTTGTCTCCGTCGCGCCATACATGAAGCAGGTGATGCCGATAAGCTCGTACAAGGACTACATCTTTTCCATCGTGCCGCTGACGCCGCTTACCGGCGACATCCTGATGATGATCTACACAAAGGGCAAGCTCGAGACGGGCATGGTTGAATTCGACGTCTCGACAAAGAAGTTCAAGCAGGTGACAGCAGTCGAGCGCGCCGACAAGAACTACTTTATCGTCCTTTCGCCAAAAGTAGCGACGCTGGCCGACGAAGCGATCAAGGCTCTGAAAGACTAGAGCCGCGGCGCCGCCGCGGCCGTCACTGATCTCTTGCGCGAATACCTTTCGACGATGTCTTCGGGGAGCTGGCCGTTGAACAGCTCTTTTGAAAGCCCGCGGAGGTAGCGCATGATTGCCCATGTGCCTGCCTTGATTAGCGCGGCCATGAACACCTTCATCGCCGGGCCGTAGCTCTTATTCCTGATGATGATCGGGATGATGTCGTTGATCACGCGAAGGTTGTGCTCCCAGCACCTCCAGAACAGGGTGAACTGCGCCTCGTTGAGGTTGCCAAAGTGCATGCTGTTCTTCTCCGAAAAGTCCTGGTAGAGCAGCGGCGCGACAAGGCCCCTCATGCCCGTCTGCTTAAAGTCGTCGATCAGGTCGATTGTGTACTGGGTCTCGTCCGGTGTCTCGTCGGGCCAGCCGATGATGAGCGTGAGCGCGGGGAACCAGTTGTTCTGGTTGAGTATCTTGCAGCCGTCCCTTACGACTGCACCCCACTCCTCGGGCTGGAACGGCTTTGTCTTGACACCAAGGTGCTTTTTGACCATCCTCGGGGCGACTGTTTCGATGCCGAGGTTCGTCGCGAGCCATCTGCCGCCGGCGGCGTTCATTTCGTTAATGTCAGACATTTTCTTGAGGAGGTCGGGCGAAGACGCGACGGCGGAAAGCGTCATGTGTGTTGTTCCGACAAACCGCGCGCCAGTGGACTTCAGGCCGCTCCAGAGGTCAAGGATCGCGTCCGAGTTTGGTATAAAGTCCTTGTTGTCGCAGCCGTAGAGGAGCATTTCATCTGACTGGAGCCAGATCGAGTCAAAGCCGTAGTCTAGGTTGAGCTTCGCCTCCTTTTGCAGCCGCTCGAGCGGAAAGTCCTTCTTTGAGCGCTTGTTGACGTCGCAAAAGTCGCAGCCGCGACCGCAGCCGCGCATCGCCTCGATGAGCGAGTTGACGGTCGGCCCCTGCATCATCGGGACGTTCTCGATGTTGCGCACAAACGTGTGCAGCAGCTCCGGCGCGTCGCCGGCTTCGAGGTCGTGGAAAAGGTCCAGCGCGAGCTCGTCAGCCTCGCCAATGACCACGGTGTCGATGCCGTGGATCTTCATCCTGTCAGGCTTGGCAAGCTCCCACGAGCCGTTGCCCCCGACGACCACCTTGAAATTGTACTTCTTTTTCAGCTGGATGACGGAAGCGCACATTTTCTTGAACTTCATGGCGACGTACGACAGTTTTTCAGGCGACATCGTAGTCGTCACGGGCGCCATGCCGAGCGGGTCCATCACGTTGATGCCGACTACCTTGGTGTCCGGGCCAATGCACTTTTCCAGCATTTCCGGGTGCGCAAGAAAGATCTCGTCGCGCCTGTAATCCTTTAGCAACGCGCCCTCTATCCTCCTCAGGCCGCACTGCGCGACCTTGACCTCGCCGGTGTTCTTGTCGGTCTCGACGCTCGGGCAGAACAGCTTGTCAAAAACAAATTCTGGAACAAGTTCATACGGGCCGCAGGCGATGAAACCATAAAGGAAGTTGCCCCTATAGTTTGTCATCAAGCTGCGGTCAGCAGTCAAAACGATACGTTTGCCGCCTGATTCTACCATGCTTTATGGATCACATTATCGAGTGCATATGGCTATAAATCTATTACCATGATTGCCCGGCGGGATTCTTAGTATAGTCCCTTCCTGTGGCCCTTTGAGAGTATCAGCTTCAGCTTTGCGTGGTCCAGCATGTTGAGCGAGTCGGCAAGCGTCACCCAGCGAGAGTCAGCGTGCTCTTCGGATATTTTTATCTCCTTCGTGGGGGTCGTGGCAAAATAGAACGTGACCTCCTTCTCTGACTTCATCCCGTCACCCCTGAAGTAAGAGTAGTTTATCTTGCCGATGTAGGAGTGGATGTCGAGCGCCCTGATGCCTGTCTCTTCATAAACTTCCCGGATGAGCGTCTGGATCTCGCTTTCGCCCTTTTCCTTGTGGCCCTGCGGAAAGCCCCAAAAGCCCCTCCTGTTCCTCAATAGCAGAAACTCGGCAGACTCGCCGCCGTCTTCGGGCGAATGCCGGTACTTGATGACGGCGCCTACGGATTGCTCAAGAGCCACGCTATACCAGCATCAGGAGCCTGTGGCAATTATAATATTGTTTTCTAATCCAATTTTGATGCACTCATTTACCATCTTGCGAAAAATTTCAAGCATTCCTAGGATCATATGGTTAGGCTGATAGGTCTGTTATATGCACTTGATTACGTCGGACACTAATGTGTGATGATATAATGTCATTAGAAGTTTTAACTTTTATGTATTCAGAGGTTTGGAATACGTATTAATATCGTTCTACAACCTGAATTGTGAGGGCCGGTCGTCTAGTCCGGTAGGATACGGCATTGGCATTGCTGAGGTCGTGGGTTCAAATCCCACCCGGTCCACTCTCTATTCCTACCAATTCTTCCCTGATCTCAAAGGCGACTTTTTTCCTGTAAATGATCTGGTATTTCCTGAAGACCGACCTGCTCGCCGGATCGTAGCCGACTTCGACTATCTTTCTGAACGTCTCGAGGCCGGAGCTGGTGATTATGGAGCCGATGCCGGACTCTTGGCGCTTTATCTTGATCACCACCCTTGCCGGCAGGTTGCTCGTGAAAACCTTGCTGCGCGCCCTGATGAGCACCCTGCCCGCGTCGTCCACGATGAGCGACTGCCTGATGATCGTCCTTGCGTTTTCTTTTTGCTCGACCACCTTGACCCTGACGGTGGAGCCGGTCAGTATGCTCAGGACCTGCTCGACAGTCCCCGTCTCTGCCAGCAGGATCTTTTTGGCCATCCCGAGCCTGATGCCTGATCTGCTTTCAAGCTCGGCGATTTTCTGCAACATAAAGCTGCCATAGTCGCCCTTTTTCAGAATTGTGCGTGCCACGGGATGGTTATCAACAGGCATCATGAAAAGATTGCCCTGTAGGCAAGCATTGCCAGGGCAAACGCTATGGTGCCGAGGCTGACTGCCTTGAGCCCGTTCTCGAACTTTTTCGCCCGCCCCGGGTCGGCGCCGCTCTGCTTTAGCTGCTTGTAGGGCCGGGACATCCTGATCTCTGAATAGCTGACAAAGCCTGCCGCGCCCGACACCGCCAGTGCCAGGATGCTGATTGAATTTGCCTGCATGACGTACCCTGCCAGCGCAGGCAGGGCTCCCCACGACACGGCAAACCAAAAGTTGTTGTGGAAGCGGCCGCCAAACGCTTCAAAGTTGTATGCAAACAAAAAGAACCCTTCGAGCGCCGCGATTACCGCCAGAAGCGGCACAAAGTACACGATGTAGTAGACGCCTATGGTGTATGCAGCCGCAAGCGTCGCGGCCATCAGCACAAGCAGCTGCACTCTGCTAAAGTAGCTGCCCCATGGTTTTGCCTTTTTCGACCCGAGGCTGTCTGCCACGTGCGCAGAGACTCCGAGGGCGAGCGCGTAGATCAGCGCGATCGCGCCGACCCTGTCCCACGCTATCTCGCTGGCGAGCATCGAGCCAATTATGGTGAACGAAACGCACATGCCGGTGTAGGGCAGGAACAGCAGGCCGACAAAGACGCGGAATTTTGCAGGGCCGAATTTTGGCACGAACCATTCGTTGATGCGCGTTTTGTTTATTGTCATGGCTTTTCAGCAGACACTATCGCAGCGGTGCCTGCAGTGTAGTATTTGCAATCGACGTTCCGGAATCCCCTGCTGCGAAGGGCACTTGTGGTCTGGCCGGCCCATTCAGAGTTTCTGATCACGTCGTCAAGCCGCTCAAAGACTGCCCTCCATGGCGTGGCGAACCTGCCTGCAATCCTGAGCACTGCAAAGTGGGCATTCCACAGGCCGCGCATGATGCCCTTTGGATAGGTGAAGTCATGGAACACTGCAATGCCGCCGGGCCTGAGCACCCGCCAGCACTCGTCGACTACGTTCTGGACGTCGACATACTTTGCCAGGTACGACGACGCGACTGCGTCAAACGACCCGCTTCTGTAGGGAAGGATTTCTGCGGTGCCCTGCGCAATCTCTGTGTGCAGCTTGTGCCTTGACGCGCGCAGGTACTCAAACGTAAGGTCGATCCCGGCCACGCTCTTGCCGGCGGCTGCAAGCATGGAAGACAGGACGCCAGTCCCGGAGGCAAGCTCGAGCACGGAACTGCGGCCGCCGACTGCTTTTATGATCTCGCGCTTCCACGCGGAATCCCTGCCAAAGGTCGCCAGTCGCGCGACAGAGTCGTAGCTGCCGGCGTTGGCGGGGGTGAAAAATTTGCCTGCGTTCGCATGACCTTCATGAACCAGCAATGCTGTGTTATGGCATTACTTGCTATTATGCATTGAAAAGTAAATCAATGCCCATGCGCCAATATCACCCGGCTTGTACTTTGTAAACTGGCAGCGGGAAGTGTCCGTGGAGGAACTGGACGGGCAAAAAGTGGTGGTAAAGCGGAACAAGCCCACGAAAGAGTTCCACGAATTCCTGTTGATCCTCATGTATTCCCTGATCTCGATGCTCCTTGCCCACCCGTCGGCGCCGCCGGCGTTCAGCGAAATCATGAGAAACGAGGGCCGCGACATGCGAAAGAGCCTGGAAAAAATCGGGGTGTCGACGCCGGAGCTGATCTCGATCTCAGACATCGACCTGGTTGAAGAATACATCGAAGGCGGCGACCTCTACATGGCGCTCGCTTCGGGCCATCCTGCCCGGCTGGCTTTTGGCGCCGGCTGCCTTACCGCCCGGATGCACCGGGCCGGCTATGCCTTTGTCGACAACAAGGCGCAGAACTACCTCGTCAGGGGCGATTCGGTGATGAGGACGGATCTCGGGTTCATACAAAAGAGCAGCCCGTACTACGCGAGGAGCATGGACGTCGGCTCGTTCCTCGCAAGCGTCATGGACCTGGGCAGGTACAGGGATGTCGAACAGGCGTTTTTCGACGGGTACGTGTCAGAGTCCAATCGCAAATTTTCCTACATTTCGATAATCATCCGCAATGTCCTTTCGCTCGGCTTTTCGTCAGACAGCAAGACGACGCTCCGGAACATGGTGCTTGACTCCACGATGCTGATGGAAGCCTAGATCGGCGGCAGCTCGTTTTTCTTGTCAAAGCCGCCCGAGCCGAACTTGCAGTAAAAGCACTGGTCGGACTGCATGTAGGTCAGCTTTTGTATCGTAATCGCCCCCAGCTTTAGCGCGACCTTTGTCATAAAGCGGTACTTCATCGGCATCGACGGTATGACTTCGTTGAAATACACGTCGTAGTGGTCGGGGCAGAACTTTAGGGTGACCTGGGCCCTCTGCCGGAACTCTGGCGCAACGTCCTTGCTGTTCTGGCTGACGCTCTTGGCCACGTTGATCTGCTCCCTGATGTATTCGTGCTTTGGGCAGGGGCAGTCCTTGCCACCGGGATGCTTGTATGCAGGGGTGTTTTTCCAGTCAAAGTCGGGAAAATCCTTTTCAAAATCATCCATTGCCGGCCTTCACTACGCACTCTGCTCTTATAAAGATGTAGGGGTGGTTGCAATTGTTGCACCGCCAATATGGATGCTAATTACCTGTACAGGAGTGTGCAGAATGACAAAAAATATATTTTTGGTGTTATAACAGTCCGTAAGCGACGTGGTACGAGACAGTGACAATGGTGGCAGCGCAATATTGACGGCAACAACCTCAAACGGCAACCCCGAGGACCCAAACCTCAAGACCCTACTTGACTTCAAGAAGGCAGTTGTCGAAGAGCAAAAGACGGGCGAGACAAAGATCGACGAGATAAACACACAGCTGGAGGGCGTCAAGAAGCAGATAGACGAAGAGAGGATGCAGCTTGACGACCTGAGATCCAAGCTAAAGCAGGTAAACAACGAGAGGGACGCGGAATACCCCAAGTTTGTAGAGCTGCGCAACAATTTGATCGAGGCCAAGAACCAGATGAGGAGCCTGGACGACAAGGTCAGCCCCGCGGCGATAAAGTCGAGAAAGGAGCGGAGCGACATGCACAGCCTCCACAAGGCGCTCGAGCAGATAGAGCGCGACATCCAGACGAAAAAGCTGTCCAAGGACGAAGAGCGCAAGCTCGTCGCTAGGTCAAAGGAGATAGCGACAAAGCTGCACGCGCTGAAAATAAGGGACAAGAAAAGGGACCGGTACGACACCATGTCCACAAAGTACGATCATTTGAAGGGTCGGGTTAACCAGATTTTCAGGCTAAAAGAGGAATACGGAAGCAACATTGGCAGGCTTAAGGAGAGCCTCGACGTCCTCATAAACCAGAGGGAAAGCCTCTACGAAGAGCGCAGGAAGGTCATCCACACGGTAAGGGAGGCCGGGGCAAAGCTGGAAATGATAGAAACCCAGCTCAACGCGATTGCGTTCAAGAAATCGCGCATGCAGGCGGCAGAGTACCGCCACAAGAGGCAAAGGGAGACGGATGACCGGCGCGTGGCAAGGCAGGAGGCAATTCAAGAACGAGTCAAGAGGGACAAGGAATACCAGGATAGGTGGAACACCCTGAAGGAAGCTGCGCTTAAAAAGATGTCGAGCGGCGAAAAGCTCACGTTTGACGAAATGAAGCTGATATTCGGCGACTCGGGCTCTGACTGAGATAGGTTTTTGTGCCCGGCAGGTGTAACCGTTCCGATGGCAGAGAGGATAGAATACGCCGGCAAGGTCTACGTCTACAGCAGCGGCATGCCTGCAGACCACATCCAGCTGGCAAAGGAAAAGCTGGGCGAGTACGGCGTGAACGAAAGCGACATCGAAGTTATAGAAGTGCCGGAGGGCGTGCCAGAAGGGCACATCATGGTTACCTTGTGGCCGCACTATCTGTCGGTGGCAAAGGTCAAACGCGTGCGAGAAGGCTCTATCTACGCACCCCAGCTGTTCAACATCCAGATGTAATCAAAAACATTAAATCTTCTGTACGCCACTTCAGTGCGGATGCTGACTTTCTTTTGCAAGCGCGAGCGGCACGGCGACTGCCCCGGCGAGTGGCCGGTGGGCGAGGCGTGCGGACCGGACCACGACTGCTCGTTCGACATGAAGCTGGTGAAGTGCCAGTGCGAGTGCCACAAAGGAAAGTAACCTTTAATTGAGCTTGCCGGCCCCTTTCGATCCGGATAAGGCAATCAAATGCTAGGTTTCTCTTCGTTTCTGTCTCAGCTCGAAAGTCTGTTCGGGGGAGAAGATTTCGACTTTAACAACCCCATGATCTGGATTTACATCGTCTCGTTTGCGATGATACCGTTCTTCATGCTTTACGCGCAGAAATTCCAGTCGCGCGTGATCCTTGGAGAGATCTCAAAGTCGCTTGTCAAGCTGAAAAAAATGAAGGAGACTGCGAGGAAGGAGGCGGTAGACTATGTCAAGACCGCGGTCAGGACGTCTGCGCCAAGCGACCCGGCGCCCGGAGTCGACAAGTTCATGGAATATTTCACGATAATGCCCGTTGACCTTGACCCGTCCGGCATTGTGCGCAAGCTGGACCACATCATGAGGACGAGGGACGACCGGCTGCGTGCAGAGGTCAAAAAGATGTGCGCGGGCGCAAGCGACCAGGAAGTCTCTAAAATAGAGAACATACTTGAAGCGGCAACTGCGCTGAACATGATCTACAAGATTGTAAGGCACTTTTACCTGATGGGCAAGCGCACCACCAGCATGTTTGTGCTTGTGCAGCTGCAGATGGTCATGCCCCTCCTGCTCGAAGAGGCCGAAGCGCTGCAGAAGGCGATATCCGCGTTCAAGCGCGGCCATCCGATAGGCGACGGCATAGGCCCGATGGTCGTGGGCAAGATGATGCTTGGAAAGGAAAAGAAACTTGCCGCAAAAGAGACGGTCTACAGCGAAGACGAATACAAGGGCAGAAAGCTGTACCTGCTAAAGGCCGAGGGCCCGGCCGGGACGGTGGGGAGGCCTGGCGAAGCGATGACGCGGCTCGCCGGCGACATGGGAATCAAGTTTGACATCATTGTAATGATTGACGCCGCGCTAAAGCTGGAAGGCGAGCGGACCGGCGACGTTGCAGAGGGCATCGGCGCGGCCATCGGCGGAATCGGGGTCGAAAAGTACCAGATAGAGGACGTGGCCACGAAGCTGGACATTCCGGTGTACGCAGTCATTGTCAAGCAGTCGGTGCAGGACGCGATCACCATAATGCGAAAAGAGATTGCGGACGCGTCTGAAAAGGTGACAAGCACGGTCTATTCGGTCATCGAGGACAGGGCTGCTGAAGGCCAGTCTGTCATGGTGATAGGCGTCGGGAACACTATGGGGGTCGGGCAGTGATGCTGTTTGGCAAGAAAAAGGAGGTCAAGCCAGAGATATACTCGGAGGACACGTGCCAGTCGTGCGGCGAAAAGATGAGGCGCCGGTTCGAGGAGGGCGACTATGTCTACAAGCACGGCGTGCAGTGCAAGAAGTGCTCGTCTTCAGACACGCTAGTCACCGCGGTCTATGGCGAGTACCCTGAAGAAAAGCGCTAGAGCGTGATGACGTTGATTCTATGATTATCTCATAGCGTGATAAAAGTAAAGCTTGTTAAAAATAAAAGGTAAGGGCTAGCTTTTGCCGCTTATC
>CAYYYR010000036.1:0-10828 GCA_964476255.1 uncultured Nitrososphaera sp. | reverse complement strand
CGTTTTCTTCGCACGCCGGACACGACGCAATCGCATCCAATTCGCCTCCGCATGACCTGCAAGACGACATCCTCTTACATAACACCTCATCATAGTTAAACAATTCCAAGGAATTTTAAATAAGTGCGCCTGCACTTGCAGTGTGGCGCCGCGTTCATGATCCCAGCTATTTCTTTCCAAAATTAAAGTAGCACGAATAGCAGTACTCTTTTCCGTATATCACGCCGGCAGAGCCGCACTTTACGCAGTGCTTTTCATGCTCTATGGTAGAGTCTAGCGACTTGGCCTTTTGCAGGCACTTGCCGCAGATGGGCGCTTCCAGAGCATAACTCGACAAAAAGCCGTCGCCACACTGGTTGCACTTTAGGCTGTACATCTTACCCTTTGGCTTCCAACCAAACAATCTCATGATTTTCTAGTTCACCATTAATTTCGCATTTCCGGCTTAAAAATCAACAGTAACCTTGTTACCGGTGGCTTGAAAAAAGAAATTAGGATTGGGCCCTTGCCTGTTGCTTCTCTCTCCCGTACGACTGCATGAGAAGCCCGCTAAAGACCAGCGTCGAGGTCATTGCCGCCGTCACGATCACCTGCGCCGGCGCAAGGCCAAACACGAACCCGACTACGAACGATATTGCGGCGCCGGCCGAGCTGTACGGTATCCATTTTGTCACTGCCATCCTCGCTCTATCCACTGTTTTTTCGCCTCAGTGATTATTCGCGGAATCGGCAATTAAATCATGCGTACCTGAAAAGACGATAAACTCTCACGACATCAACTTTACGCGGCGCTCGATCTCTTGCTTGAAGCATTGAGAGCACAGCAGCTTCTGGTTGAACTCTGCGAAAAGGCCGGCCCCAGAGTTGCCGCATCCGGCACACGCCGTTTTCACTTCCAGCTCCAGAATGCTCATTTCAGTTTCAACTTGCAGGAATCTCTAATCAACGCCAGAGTGAAAAATAATCGATTCGCGTATCTGCAAAGATAGACTGCGGTAATGTCCACCATCTTATGGCATTGGGTGGCTGCACGGGATCTGCCATTCTTAAATAAGACGGACATGATCACCGGTGCATGACAGTCGATCCGCAAAAGTTCAAGTCGTCTCAGCGTCAGAGTTGGGACAGCGCTGCAGAGGGGTGGAAGGAGTGGTGGAAGACCATTGAAGGGAGCGCCCAGGTCGTCTCAGACAAGTTAATCGAGCTCGCGCAGATTCAGCAGGGCCACAAGGTGCTGGACGTTGCGACCGGGATTGGTGAGCCTGCCGTGACTGCCGCCAGAAAGGTGCGCCCCAGCGGCAAGGTAACGGCGATCGACCTCTCACCGCAGATGCTTGCCATCGCGAAAGAAAGGGCAAAAGAGAACGGCCTTGATAATACGATTGAATTCAGGGAAGGCGACGCGGAGTCTCTTGGGGTGCCGGCCTCTGCCTTTGACGCGGTCGTTTCGAGATTTGGCCTGATGTTCCTTCCAGACCTGCCCAGGGCCCTCAGGGCAATGCGGGAAGCTCTCGTCCCGGGAGGCAGTATGGCCGCCGCGGTCTGGTCCACCCCTGCAAAGGTTCCGTCGTTTAATCTGGTTTCAGGCGTCGTCATGAACGAAATCGGGGCCTCGCCTCCGCCGCCCGGAACGCCCGGCCCATTCAGCCTTGCAGACACCAGCCTTCTCCGCGACAAATTCAGTCAGGCAGGCTATCAGGGCATCAACATAGAGAGCCACAACATGAACTTCAAATTTTCGTCGTCCGAGGAATTCATGGCATTCTGCCGGGCAACGGCCGCCCCAATCAAGGCGATGATTGCGGGGCAGCCCGCCGCAAGGCAGGAAGAGATCTGGAACGCCGTAACCGGGGCTGCAAGAAAACACGCCAATCCCGGTACCGGCGTTCTCGACTTTGTGAATGAAGTGATATACGTGGCTGCAAAAAGGTAAAACCTTTTAGAAACGTGCAAAATACCATCCTTGAACATGGATTCTCTCCCCACATTTGCAAAGATACTGGTCGCGGTAGACGGCTCTGACCATGCCGAAAAGGCGTTCCGGCACGCGATGGCGCTTGCCCAGAAATTCGGCTCGAAGGTAGTCATCGCCAACGTCACGCTGCCGCCGGTGTCCGGGGGAGGCATGGGCCACTTTCAGATAAGCGAAA
Organism: uncultured Nitrososphaera sp.; assembly: GCA_964476255.1. Classification (GTDB taxonomy): domain Archaea; phylum Thermoproteota; class Nitrososphaeria; order Nitrososphaerales; family Nitrososphaeraceae; genus Nitrososphaera. The sequence goes on along the minus strand of CAYYYR010000036.1, from coordinate 8,678 downwards.
CAGTAAAGGCGACGATTGACTCTTCTGAATACCTGGTGAAAAAATTTTCGTCCATTGCAAAGCAGGAATTCGGGATAACGGCGGAATCCGTGACCGCAAAGGGCGGCGCGATAGCCGACGAGATACTGAAGGCGGCGGAATCGAGCAAGGCCGACCTCATTGTGATCGGGAGCAGGGGGTTGACCGGCTTTAAGGAGATGGTGCTTGGCAGCGTGTCAAACGCCATGGTGCACCGCGCCAAGGTCCCGGTGCTTACGGTAAAATAGCAAAGGGGCGTTTGCCTGCAGGGCGTGCTGGGGGAGCAGGGCCAGATTGCTGGCTTTTGCCCTACAGGCAACGACACCAAGCATAGCCCGCTTTATAACAAGGCAAGCACCTTTGGGGGAGGGAGGGTCACCGGGACCAGCGCTTGAAAACGTACAGTATGAGAAACGTCACGCCCAAGGACAGCGCAATCACCGCGGCTAACCACGAGACGTTATCTTCAACGGTCATCAGTACATCATGCCAGAGGTAGGTTTTTAATGGATTGGCAACAACTTTCACCCGCCCAATGCAAGCAAACCAGCAGCTTGATGAAGTCGGCAAAAAGCTGTTAAACGAGATCCAGTGGGTCTTTCCCCTTGTCGACAGGCCGTACCTAGAGATTGCAAAAAAGCACGGCGTTTCAGAGCAGGACGCCATGCGCAGGATAACGGCCCTGAAAAAAATGGGCATCATCAGGCAGATAAACGCCATTTTCGACACGCGCCGGCTCGGCTACAAGAGCGCGCTGGTCGCGTTTTCAGTAAAGCCGGACAGACTTGATCAAGTCGCCGACTTCATCAACGAGCACCCCGGAGTCAGCCACAACTACGAGCGCAACCACGAATACAACATGTGGTTCACGCTCGCCGTCCCGCCCGGCACCGACATGAAAAACGATCTCGACAGGATGGCGGCGCTCGACGGCGTGATAAAGTACCGCGTCTTGCCGACGCTGAAACTTTACAAGATCGGAGTCAGGCTCGACATGGTCAACGAAGACGCAGAGAAGCCAAAGCCCACCGACGAAGTAAAAGAGCTGAACCCGGAAAAGGTGCAGCTGACCGAGCGAGACAAGGAATTCATCCGCGAGCTGCAGAAGGACCTTGCAGTGGTCCCGGAGCCGTTCAAAGAGCTTGCCGACAACCTGGGAATAACGACGGATGGGCTGTTTGCAAAGGCAAGGGAATACGAGAATATCGGCATAATGAGGCGTTTTGCGGCCATACTGCGCCACCGCGACGCCGGCTTTGTCGCAAACGGCATGGTGGTGTGGCAGGTGCCGGAGGAAAATATCGACGAGGTCGGCTTCAAGCTGGCGGCGTTTCCGCAGGTGAGCCACTGCTACAGGAGGCCGGTCTATTCCGACTGGCGGTTTAACCTGTTCAGCATGGTGCACGCCCGGTCGCTGGACGCGGCTGAAAAGATGGCAGTAGAGATGTCAGTCACGATAGGCATAAAGGACTACCAGATACTGTTCAGCTCACGCGAGTTCAAGAAAGAGCGCGTGAAATATTTCGTCTAGCGCACCCAATCGGCGTTTTCCAGCTGCTTCAGGACTTCAACCATATTGCCGCTCTTGCGCATGCACTCCTGCTTCATGCGCTCAAACTCTTTTTTGAGATCTTTTTCTTCCTTCTCAGAGAGCGACCGCTTTTTCTTGACGTCGTTAAAGAACCGGTCCTCCTTTGAAGTGTGGTCCAAGATAAAGACAGAGTAGGCCTTGAGGTAGCGGGCGAGCGGCTCCCTCGCATCCTTACCTTCAAGAAATTCTTCAAGATGAATCCTGACCCTGTTTGCGATCCTCCTCCCAAGCTCGTGCTCGATCACGAACTTGCGGACCTCCTCCGAATAGTGATCTTTATTCTCTGTTTCAGGAAAGTAGCTTTTCTCCTCCTTGCCGTGATGAAAGTTGTCGACAAACTGCTCGATCATGTCCGCTATTTTTATCAGGTCGCCAAAGGGAACGTCCTTGCCTTCATACAGCAGCGCGTAGCATTTTTCAATGACTATCTGGAGCCGCCTGATGAAGACATGATCCTGCAGCAGCTCTTCTGTGGCGCTCATTTGGCAACAGGCTGGACGTAAAAGTTCTTTTCGTACATCTGCTCCACGCCTGCCGCCTCGGACGTGTCGAGGTACTTGCCGTCAGAGATCGACGCAAACATCTCTATTTCTTCGATGCTTATCATCGTCGGCAGGACTACTGAAATCTGCTTTTGAGACAGTATGAACTTTATCGCCAATTCAGTGATGTTCCACCCCTTGCTGTTCGCCACGGGCTTCATGTTCTCTATCTTTTGCATCGCCTCCATGATGAACTCCTGCTTTCTAAAGCTGCGGTGGTCGTTCTTGTCAAACTTGGTTTCCGAGTTAACCTTGCCCGTCAGCAGGCCCGACGCGTCCGGGACCCGCACCATTATGCCGATGTCGTGGCGCTCGGCTTCCTTCATAAAGTCGCGCCCCGGGTCCTGCTCCAGTATGTTGTAGACCGTCTGCAGGCAGGTGATGTCCCTGTTCCTGATGGCCTCGAGCCCTTCGTCCTTCCAACCTATGGCCGGCCCGAGAGCCGCCCCGTGGCTCCTGATCGCGCCCTTTTTCACCAGATCGTCAAGCGCGGAAAACAGCCCGTCGTTCCTGACAGCATCCATCTTTGGGTTGTGCAGGCTGTAGACGTCGATGTAATCGGTCTGTAATCGATCCAAGCTCTGGCCAAGAGCAAACTGCAGGAACTCGGTGTCGTGTTTTTGCGGAAGCTCGCTGTGGCCCACCTGCTCGGCGCTGTACATGTCATAGCCCCACTTTGTAGAGTAAACAACTTCGTTGCGCATGTCCTTGAATGCCTGTGCGATCAGCTTTTCACTCTTGCCCTTGCCGTACATGTCGGCAGTCTCGAAAAAATTTATTCCCAGGTCGTAGGCGCGCTTTAGCATCCTTATGGCTTCGTCGTCGCCGATCTTTTTGCCCCACCAGTCAAGCCCGAGGGTCCACGCGCCAAAGCCGATCTCGCTCACCTTTATGCCGCTCTTGCCGAGTGTCCGGTATTTCATGCCGCTAACAATAGCACCCCTTTCACTTCTGACGCGATTTTGTTGAATTGTGAATCGCTCAGCACCGGCGCACCGCCTGCTTCCATGTCGAGCGGTATCCACGACTTGCATCCCGCCCACTCTTGCTTGCTCTCGGCCATTATCGGTTGAGAAAGTTTGAAGACGCGCAAAAGTATCACGCTCATTGGCTTCTTGGGGTTGTAATCCATCCTCGCATTAACATAGCTTTCGTTCCACACGTGGTATTTTTCAAGCAACTTGATCGCGGCGCGGTCGGATGTTTCCTTGACTTCTATCGCCTGCGCGTAGGCAGTTATCTTGTTGCTGCCATTCGCCGGCTGTTCTTTCAAAACTTCATCCAGCCTGCCCGCGTAATCCGGCTGCAGGTGATCTCTAGATTGATGTTCAAAAGTGGGAAAGAGCAAAAACCTATCGTGCTTTACTTCAAAGCCCTGCCGGTATTCCAGTATGCCGCCCTTGCGCAAAAGCACGACCTGCCGGCCTTCTTCAAGAGCCCTGCAGACGACGGCCCATTCTTTTAGCGCCTGCATCATTATCCCAGACTTTTGATAATGTCCTCGACGCCCTTATAAACGCAGACAATCATGGGAGTGTCCCGCGCGATGTATTTGCTCACCCGGGTTTCGCGCAGCTGCATTATCAGCTCCTGAAACGCCATCAGGTCTGCGGTTTCAAACGCGAGCATGAAATCCTGGTCGTCAAGGCCAAACGAGTAGGTAGTGTTCAGTTTTATCTGCGGGAACTTGCGCCCAACGGCGATGTGCTCCTCCATCATTTTCCTGCGATCCTCAAACGGCAGAAGGTACCACTCCCTCGACTTTACAAACGGGTAGACGATGCAGTACTTGCTCGGCTGCTCGTCGGTCATGAATCCGGGCGTCACCTTGGCGGCATATACTGACGGCCTTGCGGCCGACAAAAAGACGTATGATGGCGTCAAGTACTTGCCAAGCACGGTGGAGTAGACCTTTGACGTCATGACCTGCGTCTTTTCAATTGAATCTGAAATCATCCAGAGCATAAAGTCGGCGTCTTCGCGGAGGCCGAGGGTCGAGTAGGCACGCACCTTTATCTTGGTGTTTGCAACTTCGACAAGGCTGGCGAACTCTTTGGCGGCCTCGTCCTTGCCGATCTCGTTGAGCCAGCGCCACTTTGGGTCGACCTTGAAGAAGGAAAAGTTGAGAAACGTCGCCTGCTTCTCCGGGGCCGGAGCTTCTGTTGCCATCTGGCTGCAAGCTTGCTTGTACCCTATTTAAAACTAAACCAAGAGGGGCCGGGTCGGGGCGAGGCAGGTTCGCTTACCACTGGTGAGCTTGCAAAAATCATATATCAGGAATAGCTACTTTTCATCTTCAATTCCGAGCCAGCCGTAGCCCTTTGCTTCCAGCTCTTCTGACAGCTCTTTGCCGCCGGACTTTATCACCTTGCCCTTTGCGACGACGTGGACGTGATCCAGCTTTTTCATGTATCGCAAGATCCTGGCATAGTGCGTGATGAGAATGACGCCGGCGCCGGTCTCTATCAGCTTGTTTATAGACTCTGCGACTGACTTGACCGCGTCGATGTCGAGCCCCGAGTCCGGCTCGTCGAGTATCGCGATGTTTGGCTTGAGTACCAGCATCTGCATGACTTCAGAGCGCTTTTTCTCCCCGCCCGAAAACCCCTCGTTCAGGTACCGGCTCAGGAACGACTGGTCGAGCCCCACCGCGTCGAGGTTCTTCTTGACATATTCGTGGAACTCGCGCACCGTGAGGAACACTTCGCGGTTCTGCTCCTCGCCGAGAGACTTGTTGAGTGTATTGTAAGCGTTCCTCAGAAAGTGGCTGTACCCCACACCGGAAATTTCAGTCGGGTACTGGAAGCCCAGGAAAAGCCCCTTCTTTGCGCGCTGGTCTGTCGGGAGCTTGAGGATGCTCTCGCCCTTTACCAGAATGTCGCCCGAGTTGACGGTGTACTTTGGGTGGCCCAGTATCGCGTTTGCAAGCGTGCTCTTGCCCGAGCCGTTTGGCCCCATGATCGCGTGGACCTCGCCCTTATCCACGCTGAGGTTGAGGCCTGAGAGGATCTCCTTGCCGTCGATGCTGACGCGCAGATCCTTTACCTCTAGAAACGCCATAGTATAACGGTGTTTTAAGAACTTAATATAAGCATTAGGATTTTGAGTTCTGTTGCAAACAAGGGAGTTGCAATTGTATGTTGAATATCGGGAGTTCTTGTTGAACTGAGGGAGTAAGTCGCTGTTTTGTTCTCAGCTCTGTCGTGATTCGCAAATGGCTCTTAATTCGCGGTCCCAGTTTTCCGAAAGGCATTGCTCTGCGAACCTGCTTGCAGAATGTACAGAATGAATGTAATCGGATAATTGGTAGATGGCGAGTTTTTCGCCAGCATATTCCATCATATCCTTTTCTAACAATGCGCCATTCTCTGCAAGATATTTGTCCGCTTGTTCATATGGAGAGCCTTGCACAACAAATCGGTCAATTTGTACATCCCTTACACCCTTTTCGATGTCAACTCCACCCGGTAGCTGAATGTTTTTATCTGCTTCTTTGATATTTGCTCCATAAATCGTCTTAGCTGGTATTGCAAATCTTTTGCATCTAATGCGCGTCATTGACTCAACCAGTTTGTAGAGAAAAGGCATCAAGGCATGATCAGGAAAATTCGGATTGATTGAATTTGACACTTCAGCTGGCAACTCTATTATTCGATTAAGCTTCTGGTCTACTTGTACGCCGGGCGCACCTCTATGCGTTACCCAATTTCGATATTGATTTAGAAACCTAAAGCCAATTGAATCATATGTTGTGTCTATTGCTCTGACTAGATTAGAATATTTTTCAATGGTCTCAATCTTGTAGCCCAAACCGCTCTTTTCTTCTCTATTTCTCCAAATTACTCGCTTCCCCTTCTCAATAGGAAAACAGAGAACAGAATTGATTAACGATATTGACGTATCAATTGCAGATGCAGCTTCTCTGATAGCAATATCACCGAAACGGACTATGTCTTGTGATGCAAAAGAGAGACTTACCTTATCTTTGCCAATGAGATGGTAATCGTACGCTGTTGCCATTCGCCCACACTGCATATCTGCATTCTCGCTGAACTTAATATGATAATTTACATTAGTTAAAAACTGTTGAAATTGGATTTTTTCTGCATTGTTAACGCAATGGTTTTCGTACCAGTTGGCCGTTTTAGGGAACGCCACCTCATGCAATAGGATTGTTACTAACAACGTTTCCTAAAAAAGTGTTTTCTCTATGTTTGCTGCATTCGTATCCAGCAACTATCCTCGCGCTTCTGTCCAGAGCATTATAGCATAGGATAAAATGCTCGAGATCATCAAAAGCTACCGGTCCGGTCATATCCTGGAACTCTAGGTTTAATCTCATCATATACCCATGACTGCTTGGTCCAAGGTCTTCCATCGGTGGGATTTTTGTCAAGGAGCGTGAGGATTAAGAATATGGTCGGTAGCAAAGCAAGCTCTTTTTTCTTTAAAAATAAGGCGATATACTGCTGTGGAATAATCCTCTATTCCAGACGTACAGAGACGAAATCTTTGCTAGTCGAATCCACGCATAATGATAAATAGCGTATAATGTTCTTGCATTCAGCTCATCATGAACGGCATCCATCGCGTTCACTTTGCAACGACTCCTTGCAGTAGTGCTAGATTCTGGCTATTGGAAAAGGAGCCGGCGATGCTATGAAAGTGGAGAAGGTCAAGGTCAGGAGCAGGGACAACCACGTCATGATCGCCGCTGGCCTGCTCGGAGTCGGCCTGTTCATGTTCGTGCAGTTTGCTTTTGGCATGCTGCCAGACGTCATGGGCTGGAACGTAGCAGAAGCCGCCGAGCAGTGCAGAGTGCTCTACATGACCGGCAATGTCCCCATGTATTCGTGCGGGCCTGCACCTTGACCTGAAGGAAGGCAAAAAAATATCCTGACGATCTTTTTTACTTTTTGAACTGGTTATTGTATTGTTATCGTCGACGTCATGTACGGGTGGAGCGTGCAATAGTAGGCGTGCTCGCCTGCTCCAATGTCGGCCGCCGGCACGCTGTACTCGCCGGCTGGCGGCAGAAACTCGCTGTCAAAGAGCGCGGCTGACTCCGGGTCGCTCGGCCCGGTCCCGCTCGTCGCGGTGTGGAGCGTGGTGTCGTCGTTCACCCACGTTATCAGCGCGTCAGAGCCTGCGGTCGCAGCGTCCGGCTCATAGTCTGGGTTCCCCTGCGTGACTGCTCCCTCAAGGATGCTGATCGTGACAATGGTCGCATAATCTGACTCGTCGATCTCTCCGCCGCCCGTGCCGGTTTCGTTCCCTGCAGAGACCGTCAGCTCTTTTCGATACGGCGAATCGACAAAACCTTCCTGCGGCATCGCGGCGTCGAAATTCGTGTAGGTCACGTAGCCGGTGAGCGCGCCCAGTGCAAGAAGTACTGGAAAGGCGACGATTCCGGGCTTGCCCATCTGCCGCGCGTTTGCCCGTTTCCCCTTAATAATTCATGCAGCGGCGTTTGCCCTCAGCTGCCCTTTCTGCATGGCGCACGCGCTCTACACCCTGAGAAACTTGGAATGACTTTTATTCCAGAGATTTCCACGCGTCTGCAATGGGCGACAACCCTTCGAAATGCGCGCTGTGCGACGCCGACGTTGGGGAGTTCAGGTACCGCCCGATGCCGCAGTGGAAGGTTTCCGGCCTACTGTGCGGCCGGTGCTACGACAAAAAGCTGACCGACCACTACATCGCCCCCGACAGGCGCGAGATAACAAAGAGGTAGCAAAGACTAAATACCAACTTTTCCCTTTATCAGCCATGCCAACTGCATACATCCTCGTGAACTGCACGCTCGGCTCCGAAGAAAAGATAATCAGCGAAATCGCGAAGCTCTCCGACGTCAAGGAGGTGCGCGGCACGTACGGCGTTCACGACATATTCGTGAAGGTAAAGTCAGAAAACACCGAATCAATGAACCACACGATCACAAGCAAGATCCGCAAAGTGCCCGGCATAACGTCGACGGTGACGCTCGTCGTCATTGAAGAGCAGGGCGGCAAAGGCTAGGCCAGCTCTTTCTTTCGATCTTCTGCCCTGATTCTCTTTATTTCGTACAGTATCAGTCCCGTGCTCGTGGCCACCGTTATCCACCCGACTGCTCCAACGATGACAAAGGTGGCGTAGACCGGGATTAGGATGGCTATAGCGGCAGTCGCGATGCCGGCGCACCATATTGCGATCAGGATGTAGATGTGCACTAGCCTCTCATGTCCTCGTCAAAGCCCTGGAAGCGCTTCAGCGTCTTGCCGCACTTTGCACATTTGCTGAACTCTACAAAGTAAAAGTCGCCGTACTTGCGGTAGGCAAAGGACTCGTCGTGGTTGCAGAACACCTGCCGCAGCGCTCCGAGCACGCTATTGGTAGGCGGCGGGGCTTCTTTACTATTTCGTTATTATAGGACTTGTTTACTCAACATGCTGGGGCCCGTAGCGTAGTCAGGATATCGCGGCGGTCTTCGGAACCGCAGGCCAAGGGATCGAAGCCCTTCGGGCCCGCTCTCAATAATCTTATGTAAG
>CAYYYR010000035.1:0-4953 GCA_964476255.1 uncultured Nitrososphaera sp. | reverse complement strand
GGTGATGCATCCTTTGCCGCGGCTCGACGAGATTTCGCACTCTGTCGACCACATGAAGAACGCGATATACTTCAAGCAGGCGTCCTACGGGAAGGAGCTGAGGGCCGCGCTGCTTGCCCTTATGCTGAACGAGAGCCTGCCGGGCTAGTCACCATGAAATGCTTCTGGCAGCCGGCATCCTGAGCCCAAATACCAGCAGGATAAAGCCGCCGACCGTAACGAACCAGCCAAGGATGAAATAGGCAAACGGGTCGGCGCCGCATACCAGGCCGGGCCCCTCAGACACGCACCTCTGGTATGCCGGCGAGTCGATCAGGATCGACTTTAGGACAATGGCTTTTGACGCGGCTACTATTACAATCCCGACGAATACAAGCGCCTTGTTCATCACCTAAAATTGACAGCACAATCTAGTTAAGGTTTCCAGCCGGCGTTGGGGCTGCCTTTCAGGGGCTCCCTCATCCCGCCGAGGGCCTCCAGGTGGACGTATTCAATCTGGCGCTCCTCCAGCAGGTCCACGAATTCCTGCCATGTTCTGGTCGAGTGGCCGATTGTAAACAACTGCAGCCTATTCGTCATGCACGCTTTTCTACTTGGCGGGGGGACAAAAATCTTGGCAGTTATGTCTACCAATGGTGCAATCTTCGGCATTTTCCATCTACTTATTTGAAAGCGGGCGCGCAAACGACAGCTGGTAGCCGTCCGGCTCCCTTAAGTGGAAGAACCGCTCGCCCCACGGCGCGTCCTCCGGCTCGGTTTCAAATGTGACGGCCCCGGAGATGGCCCTGTCGCTTTTCATGTAGCGGTACAGGCCGTCGACGTCTTCGGTGTGGAATATTATCCTGCCAAAGTCCGGCTGCTTTGTTTCATTTGCGAGCTCTAGGTTGAGGTACGCCTTGCTGCCTTCGATTTCAAACGTGGTGAACGTGTCTGCCTCCCCGCCGTACGCCAGATTAAAGCCGGGCAGCCTGGAGTAAAAGCTGCACGATCTTTTCATGTCCCTTACTTTCAGGGTGACGGCGGAGATGCGGTAGACCTTCATGGTACAACATTGCCGGCGGGGTGCTGTTAACCTATCGTTGATGCAATTAATCAGCAAAAATCATTGATAAACAAGTTCATGCATTATACTGAAGGGCAATGATCGACGCAAGCTTGGTCGGCAGAATCAACGGCCGGCGGGTGATCGTAGACGCCTGCATGTCAAGGGATCTGGCCAACAACCTGAGGAACAGCGGGCTTGTCGTGAGGCACGTGGCAGACATCAATTCCGCACGGGGATCACGAGATTGCCAGGATGATGCACGCAGACGAAGTGCTCATCACGCGGGACTATAGGTTCTACAAGGTGCTCGGCGAAGCGAGGGCGATACTCCTCGCTCCGGGGTCCAGTGCCGTCGAAAGGGGCAAGCCTGCAAGGAAGGACAGGCCCAAAGTAGGCAGGAAAAACAGGCTGCCGTCGCACATACGGGTGGCGTTGAGGCAAAAGCTGGCGGAGGAAGCAAAGACAGGAGTACTCTACATGAAGATGCTGTGGGGCATCATGTGGCTGGTGCTGCCTGTAGCCTAGCCTATGAGGGAAGATGATTCTGGCTCTTCTGTCTCAAAGCCTCTGCCTGCCAATATCATTGAATTGATCCGCTGCCTAGCAATAGTTGATTTGTCGGTTTAAAACCGCCCGCCCCTGTATGGCCGCAAGGCTACCAAAAGGTGGATAAGAAAAACAGGGGGCGGGGGTCGAAGGTTATCCGCCCGGCACTGCGATCCAATAGCCTCATGCGCCTGATTTAGAGGCTCTCAATCTAGCCTGCGCCCGCCTCATATTGAGAGCCAGCCGCCGCCAAGCTTCGATCTCGGAAGTTTTGGAACCGCACTTCAGGCCGGGAGTCGCAAACTTAATCCAACAGTATGCTCTATGATAGCCGAGAGGGCAGGGCTTTCTCAAACCCGCGCTTGATGAAATGATATGATTACACGCAAAAAACAATTCAAAACGATAGACGAATACATCGAGGCCTTTCCGGAAGATGTTCAAAATATTCTAGAAAGGATGAGGCAAACGATACGAAAGTCTGCGCCTGAAGCTGTAGAGGCTATCAACTATCAAATGCCCACATTCAAACTGAACGGCAAAAATCTGGTGCACTTTGCAGCGTTCAAAAATCATATCGGATTTTATCCGATACCCTCGGGCATTAAAGCGTTCAAAAAGGAATTATCGCAGTATAAAGTAGGAAAGGGCTCGGCGCAATTTCCCATAGATAAGCCAGTTCCATACGATTTAGTGAAAAAAATCGTCATGTTTAGAGTGAAGGAAAATATGAAGAAAAGAGTTTCATGAATATGTCAGCTGTCTGCTTGATGCAATAGTTCCTGCGGCCCCTGCGCCTGCTGTTCGGATATTCTATAGGATAGCTCCATACGGACTTTTATGCGATGCCAGCTATAGATTAATGGTATGAACTCGGAGAGTATGCTAAAGCTCATTTCTGATGGCAGAAATGAGCCTGATACAGAAAAACGTTTGAGGATGCTTTTACAGCTCAATGGTTCCCTGCCTGAGAACATGAAGCTGGACATGCCTTCGCTTATCACGAATGCGTATGTCCGCAAGGCCCTGGACATGATCGAAGAAAGAATCTTGGTAACAGCCTAGAATCAAGACCTTTTTCCATTCACCTTGCAATGACCTGAAACATAACAACAATCCGGACTCTGAATCTGCAGAGTAAATTCGTTTGTAGCCGGCGCAGTTTTGGTCATGAGAGTTACTGTTCCAAATTATCAGGACTGGCCAATGGTCTCTATCTTAAAAGAACTTGTGGCGACAGACGAGAGAATTATTGGTTCCTCAAAGTCGCTTATTACAAATGCATGGGCTGTAACTTGCGTAGTATCAAAGTTGGCAGCCCAAGATACCTCTATTTCCTGTTCTCCGTTGGCCTGAAGAACTCCTGTCTGCCATTGCAAATTCAAAGATACTCCAACTGCGTCCCTTAGATCAATTATTCCAGTAAAGGATTGTGAAAATGCTTCATTATTTTGTATAGTCACAAAAACTTGGGCCTGTTGGCCTGCATTCAATGACCCAACTACATTACCGTTGATATCTTTCAATCAGTCAACTCGGATCCGTCAAGCTATCATGGGAATACAAGACAATCAGTGCGACTCATGGAAATGTTCCCGATACTGGAGAGTATCTTGGAACGAAAACTTTAAAGCTTATTGCTGCATTTCCAAGTAGTATGAAGGGATTGAACCCTCAAATTGAAACTAAGAGTTCGAGTCCCTCTCCCGACGATAGTCTTACTTTCTTCCGGTCAGGCTGATGTACTCGTACGCCTTGACCGCGTTGTCAAACGCGTACTGCACACTCTGGAACTGCTTCCGAAACTCCGCGACATCCTTCGCCACCACAGCCGGGTCCTGCTTGTCCACTATCACGCGCTTGATAAAGCCGGCAATCTCTTTCATCTCGCCCTCCTTCATGCCAAGGCGCGTCGTCTCCGGCACCCCTATCCTTACGCCGCTAGGGTGCAGGTAGTGCCTGCCGGCCTTGATGTCGCCGGGCAGCAGCTGCCGGTTCAGTATGATGCCCGCCTTCTCTAGGTCCTTCTCTATCGTGCCGCCGTCGCCAAACTTCATGACATCCACCGCTATCTGGTGCGAAGCCGTGTACCCGCGCTTTTCCCCCAGCACTCCAAAGCCGTACCCTGCAAGGGCTTCTGCCAGCGCCTTTGCGTTCTTTATCACCTGCTTTGCATAAGACCTGCCAAACTCCAGCGACTCTGCAAGCGCGATCGCCTTGCCCGCCACGTGGTGCAGGTGGTGGCTGCTGGTGTTGCCGGGGAATATCGCCTTTTTGATCGCCTCCGCGTGCCTTTCCAGCGACACAATAATGCCTCCCTGCGGGCCCCACAGAGTCTTGTGCGAGCTCATGGTCATAGAGTCAACCCCTTCCCTCAGCGGGTCCTGGAACTCGCCCCCGGCGATCAGCCCTGCTACGTGCGCGCCGTCATAGTTGACGTGCATGCCGTGGAAGTGCATGAATTCTGCAAGTTCCTTCACCGGGTGCGGAAACAGGAACAGGCTGCCGCCGAACATGCCCATCCTCGGCGGCCTGCCGTCGCGCACCATCTCCTCTATCTTTTTCTTGGTCGCGTCGACATCAATCGTCATCTCTTCGCGAGTAAAGGGGTAATGCTCGATGTTCAGGCCGTGCACCAGGCCTGCCGTGCCGGAGTGCTCTTTCTTGCCGTGCGAAATGTGCCCGCCAGAGGGTATAGAGGCGGCCATCATCCAGTCGCCCGGGTTTGAAAACGCGGAGTAAATCGCGAGGTTCGCCACGACGCCCGAAGTCGCGCGGCAGTCCGCGAATTCGGACCTGAACACCTTTCGCGCAAGGTCGTTGCAAATCAGTTCAACCTGGTCGATGTAGATGCAGCCGGCATAGACGCGCTCGCCGGGCCAGCCCTCCGCGTAGCGGTTACCAAAGTCAGACATCAAAGCTTCCCTTACCGCGGGACTCGGGACGTTTTCGCTCGCAATGAGCGGTATGGACCTGTCAAACCAATCATGATGCTCGCGCATCAGTCTTAGAACGTCGTCATAAGCCTTTTTGTTGGCACTCATCTCTGCGCCTGTGGTTGAGAGAAAAGGTTGTTTTAACTTATCGCTTTGCCGGCAGATATAAGGCGGCGGATACTAACTACCGGCAGGCATTGAACGAAAACACGAAGCGCTTCATCCGCAGCCAGCTGATGTGGGTCGGGATCTATTTCGGGATTGCCGTTGTAGTGTCGCTATTAATCCCCTTTCCGTATTCCTTCATAGTGCTGATAGGCGTCATAATGGCCCTGGCCATGTACAGGAGGAGGCGCTTCTTCAGGCAGACTGGCAGCGCCCCCGGCTCGTTCTTTGGCGGCGGGTTTGGGCAGCAAAAGGGCGTAA
>CAYYYR010000034.1:0-59348 GCA_964476255.1 uncultured Nitrososphaera sp. | reverse complement strand
AGGATTCGCGAAGCGATTTCGGTCCTGCTTCTATACTTCATTCTTCTCGATCGTTCTATGAGCTTCGCTCTATATAAGAAACCAGCGGGTAATCTACGGTAATATTATTCAGTCCACAGCTTACACATAGAAAAGCAAAATAGTGCGGAGAATTCCAACCTAGTTGTTTGGTAGCGCGAATTATCGACGGCAAGGTCGTGTCGGCAGACGTCAAGACCAGGGTGAAAAAGGCAGTAGAGGAGTTGAAGGAAAGCGGCGTGCAGCCGTGCCTTGCAACCGTGCTGGTGGGAGATGACCCGGCGTCAGCGACGTACGTCGGGAGCAAGCAGAGCGACGCCAAGGAAGTCGGCATTGCTACAAGGGACCACCGGTTAGCCGCCACTTTCAAACAAAGTGAGCTGCTGGATCTGGTGCAGCTGCTAAATAACGACCGCGAAGTCCACGGCGTGCTGATTCAGTTGCCGCTGCCAGGGCAGATCAACGAGTTTGAGATCATTACTGCGCTAAGCCCGCTCAAGGACGTGGACGGCCTGACCCCGTATAACGCCGGCATGCTGGAGAGTGGTATGGGGCTCCTCAAGCCTTGCACGCCTTCCGGCATCATGGAGCTCTTGGACTATTACAAGATAGACGTCGCCGGCATGGACGCGGTCGTCGTGAACCGCAGCAACTTGGTGGGCAAGCCGCTGGCGTTGCTGCTGCTGGAGCAGAACGCCACCGTGACCGTGTGTCACTCAAAGACCAAGAACCTGAACGAAAAGCTGCGCAATGCCGACCTTGTGGTGACCGCGGTCGGCAACCGCCAGCGCTTTACGCTTACTGGCGAGATGATAAAGGAAGGCGCAGTGGTGATCGACGTGGGAACTGCAAGGCTCGACAACAAGCTCGTCGGCGACGCCGACTTTGAGTCGGTGAAGCAAAAGGCGTCGTGGGTGACGCCTGTTCCCGGCGGGGTCGGCCTTATGACACGGGCGATGCTCCTGAAAAACACCGTGACTGCCGCCTCCATTGCGAAAGAGATGAGCAGATAGCTGGCAGGCAAGCAGGACGTACGGCAGCGGATGCTTGAGAAGCGCGACGCGCTCGACGCAAAAGATGCTGCAAGGCGCAGCAAGAGCGTCCAGGAGTTCCTGCTAAACAGCAAGGAGTTCAAGTCGGCAAAAGTAGTCGGCGCGTACCATGCGTTTGGCTCTGAAGTAAAGACGGATCTGATAATCGAGCAGGCCCGGGCGCTTGGCAAAAAGATCGCGCTGCCAAGCGTCGAAGGCGAAAGCCTGGCGTTCTACGAGCTGTCGTCCGGCAGGTACCTGGTCAAGGGCAGGTTCGGCATAATGGAGCCCTTGCCCTACGGACCTGTGGACAGGATGGACCTGCTGGTCGTCCCGGGCGTTGCGTTTGACAAAAGGGGCTATAGGCTCGGTTATGGCAAGGGCTACTATGACAAGTTCCTGGCACGGAAAAAGGTGACTTCAATCGGCCTCGGCTACTCGTTCCAGCTGCTGGAGCTCCTGCCCAAAGGAAAATACGACAAGCGGCTCGACGCCATAGCTACTGAAGACGGCGTCCACTACGCCTAGCGGATAATGGCCCTTCTTGCAATGTCCGTCCTGTAATGGTGGCCGTTTTCTCCCCAGCGTATCTTCCTGACTGCCGAATAGGCGTTGTCAATCGCCTGCCTGGCGTCCCTGCCGAGCGCGGTGACGCCAAGGACGCGCCCGCCGTTCGTCACTATCCTGTTCTGCGGATCAAGCGCTGTGCCGGCGTGGAAGACCGTGACATCGGAACCAAAGTCCGAATCGAGGCCCTCGATCACTCCACCCTTTTCATAGCCGCCGGGGTAGCCGCGCGCGGCCATCACCACGCAGACCGCGGTCTGGTCCTTCCATTCAATCGGGGGCATCGAGCCCAGCCTGCCCTCCACTGCCGCGTCGACGTATTCGTAGAGGTCGGACTCCATCCTCATCATTATCGGCTGGCACTCGGGGTCGCCCATCCTCGCGTTGAACTCAAGCACTCGGGGCTCGCCGCTTTCGCCGACCATTATGCCGGCGTAGAGGAAGCCCTTGAACGGCATGCCCCGCCTTTTCATCGTCTTTATCACCGGCTCCATCACCTGCTTCACTATCTTTTCGTGGAGATCGCCGTCGACCACCGGCGCAGGGGAATATGCACCCATGCCACCGGTGTTGGGACCCCTGTCGCCATCAAAGATCCTCTTGTGGTCCTGGCTTGAGGCGAGCGGCATGATCGTCTCGCCGTCGCAGAGCGCAATGAACGACGCCTCTTCGCCCGTGAGCCGCTCTTCGATGACTATTCTGTTGCCTGCTTCGCCGAATTCCTTTTTCGTCATCATGCCGTCGATGGCCGCGATGGCCTGATCTGCCATGTCGCACACGACCACGCCCTTGCCGGCTGCAAGCCCGTCAGCCTTGACCACCAGCGGCTTCTTTTGCTTAGTGACATAGTCGCGCGCCTTTTGCGCGTCCGTGAATATCGCAAACTCTGCGGTGGGGATGCCAGCGCCGCGCATGAACTCTTTGGCAAACGCCTTGCTGGCTTCGAGCATCGCGGCGCTTTTAGAAGGGCCGAATATGCGCAGGCCCTCATTTTCAAATGCGTCGACTATGCCGAGCGAGAGTGGCTCTTCCGGCCCGACTATCGTCAGCAGGCTCTTGCCCTTTGCAAACGACGCTAACTTGGCGATGTCGTTCTGCTTTATGTCGACGTTTTCAGACGTGCCGCCGTTGCCGGGCGCAAAATAGATCTTGTGTCTGCTCTGCGAGATCTTCCAGCCGAGCGCGTGCTCCCTCCCGCCCGAGCCGATGATGAGCACGTCCACACCGGCTGTAAAAACAGTCGGATAATAAAACGTTTGATCAAGCTTCTCCTACTTTATTCGCGTCCCCTTTTAAGCGATATGCGTCTCTACCTTGCATGAGCTCAGAAGCCGAGAACGGGCGCGCCCGGAGGGGTCTGGCGTCTGCCAACGAGGAAACGAGGCAGCGGGTCGCGAGGAAGGGCGGCATCGCGCCGCACCAAAAGAGGGGGCTTGCGGCGGCAAACCCGGAGACGAGGATGAGGGTGGCCAAGGCCGGAGGCGAGGCCCGGGCTCTGGACAGGGAAGGGCTCTCTGAGGCAGGCAGGCGTGGAGGCGAAGTCGTCAAGGAGCGCTACGGCTCTGACTTTTACCGCGAAATAGGGGAGAAGGGCGGAGGCGCAGTGAAGGAGCGCTACGGCTCCGAGTTTTACAGCGAGATCGGCAGACGCGGAGGGGAGACGGTGAAGCAGGAGCGCGGCGCAGAGTACTTTTCCACCATCGGCAGGAAAGGCGGCGAGGCCCGGACGGCGGCTGAAAAGCCCAAAGACGTACAGACCGACGTGTCAACTGCGGCCTAGCAAATTAGCATTGTCTTCTGCGATCGCCTGAAGAAACTCTACGTATTCGCTGTCTGCAAACTCCATACTTGCGAACATGTTTTCCTCTACCGCTTTTCTCACGCTTTTCAAATGGTAGCATTCGTCCCCGCCCGACAGGGTAGTAAAGTAAAAGTCCTTGCAGGAGCAGAACCCAAGATCCGGGTCGGTCCAGTACTCGTTGTCCCTGCCTACCACTATCCACAGCTTCTTGCCGCTCGGCAGGAACAGCATCTGCTTGACGCTGCCGGACGTGACCGCGTCGTTGACGCGCGACATTGATTTATTTGCCTGATCCGGACTATAAAAAGCGTGAAGGTACGGCCGCTCCACCCGCACGCGGCGCTCTTGCTGGAAGACGATCGCAAATACATTGCAGTGTCGGACCTGCACATCGGCTTGGAGGCAGAGCTGGCATTGAAGGGGGTGACCGTCAGGCAGACTCTGGTGCCGGACATGCTTGCCGAGCTCTTTGGGTTGATAGAGTCAGAGCACGCGGACGGTGTGGTCCTGCTGGGCGACGTAAAGCACACGGTGGGGTCGATAAGCAAGCAGGAGTGGGAAGACATTCCGTCGTTTCTGAAGCAGCTCTCTGCCCGGGCAGACGTCTACCTTGTGCCGGGCAACCACGATTCCAACATCCGGCACCTTGTGCCGGAGAGCGTGAACGTGGCAAGCGCAAAGGGGATGGCGCTGGTCGACACGCTCCTCGTGCACGGTCACGCCATGCCTTCGGAAGTACGCTCGGGCGTGCGCCGGATAGTGATGGGGCACGTGCACCCCGTGTTCGTAAAGAAGGGGAGCGTGGTGAGCGGCCAGCGGGTCTGGGTGTCCATGCAGGCCCGGAAGGAGGCGCTCTTTTCTTCGGAGGCGGGGCTGGTGGACGTAGTGGTTGTGCCCAGCTTTAACCCCTACCTGCATGCGGCCGGGGAAAAGTGTCGCCACAAGTCGATATCGCCCATCATCACCAGGATGGTGCAGGCCGGGGTGGAAAAGTGCATTGTCGCTACGCTGGACGGATCGGTGGTGGGGGATGCCGCCGTCCTGCCGGACGTGTTGTAGGGGGGTCGCGTTGCCAGTGTTTCCAGTCCAGAAGCAGTGGTTCTGTCAAGTTATCGTCGGATGGTGGACCTCCTTCTGCCGGTAATTCTGTGAAAGCCGATGGAAAAGGGGATCTATGTCTTGACAAACAGCAAGCACTAATGGTAAACGTGCCTTGTCTCCTGGATCGGTTGATTGTGCGTACTGGGCCACTAATTCCAGAGAAGGCAAAGACCACAAAAGATCCAGAAAAGGAGCGTATTGTTCCGTAGGACCGGGCAAAAGATCGGTATCCTTAAACACCTGTTCCAAATGTGGAAAGGCTACCTCCAATAGGATCTTAACCTTCACATTTTAGTTCAAAGTCGGAATCATTTACACCATGCTTTCTAAGCAGATCTCTAGCTACAAGATATTTTAATGCCAACATGGTACCAAACCTTATGGGAAACCTGCTCTTGTAACGCCCGCTGCCTTTTTTCCAGACAAGCCTAACAAGGATATCCTTTTCTTCAGAAGAGCGATCCACCAAGAATGACTGACCTTTTTCCTTTTCAAGAGCAGCTTGTAGATAACTGGATATCGCATTAACTTCTTGTTTTAGCATAGTCGGTTCAATAGGAGTTGTTTTTGTTTTTGCAATCAAAACGGCTACTGGATTAATGTCTGTTCCATAAGCCCTGCGGCCGTTTACTATAGCCTCGACCGGTGTTGTTCCAGACCCCATGAATGGATCACACAGTAGGCCTCCTGCCTGACTATTTCTTTGATTACTCTTGCTGCAAGTTGGAGAATAAACTTTGCAGGGTATCGATGATGACCGTGCGTCAAAAGGAAGTATCTGTTCTTGAAGCTTCTTTGAATGACCAAGAATCATCTACTTCTACCGATTGCACAGCAAGCCTACTGGGGACTAGCTATAACAATTTTTTGCTATTAAGTAGGGGTAAATCGCCTTTCTACTCTAACTTGACGTAGCTTCTGAGCGGAGCAAGCGTTGGCGTGTTGGTGCTGAGCCACTGGAGCGTCTTGATGAACGAACTAGCCGCCTCAATCGTTGTCAATACAGGGATGCCCATCTCTACCGCCTTCCTCCGTATCTGGTACTCGTCGTACAGCATCCCAACATATTTCTCAATAGTCGAAGTAGCCGGGATGTTGATGATAAAGTCGATCTTGCGGTCATACAGCAAATCAGCGATGTTGGGCTTGCGGTCCGGCTCGCTGATCTTGTAGACCAGCTGCACGTCCTTGAACTTGTTGTTCTCCATAAACTCTGCCGTGTGCTCTGTCGCCATCATGCTGTAGTTCATGGAAGAGGTGAGCGACACTATCGGGAGCAACTTCTCCTTGTTCTTCTGTCCTCCGACCGTTACCAGCGCGGACCCGGACAGCGGCAGCGAATATCCCGCCGCCATGTACGCCTTTGACAGCGCGTCGTAGAAACTGGTGCCAAAGCACGCGACCTCTCCGGTCGACTGCATCTCCACGCCAAGAACAATGTCAGAGCCTTCCAGCTGCATGAACGAAAACTGCGGAACTTTGATCCCAAAGCCTGTCGTCTTGAGCCACAAATCTTTGGCAGCCGGTGGCAGGCGCTTGCCCGTCATCGCCTTTGCCGCCAAATTGATGATGTTGAAGCCTACGAACTTGCTGACGAACGGCATCGAGCGCGAAGCCCTCACGTTTGCCTCAATGACCGAAACCTCGCCATTCTTTACCAAATACTGGATGTTAAACGGCCCCTTGACGTTGAGGGCCTTGCCTATCTTGACCGAGTTGTCGACTATGGTGTCTATCGTCTCCCTCTCTAACCGCCACGGCGGTATGCTCATCATCGCGTCGCCCGAGTGAACGCCGGCGTTGTCGATGTGCTCGATGACCGAGCCGATTATCACGTCCTTGCCGTCGGACACCGCGTCCACTTCGACTTCGGCCGCGTCCTGAAGGAACTTGCTTATCACGACAGGATGATCGGGGCTGACGTTCGTCGCGTCGGTCAGGAACTGCTCTAATTGTTGTTCGCCCCACACCACCTTCATGGCCGCGCCAGAGAGCACGTACGACGGCCTGACAAGCACGGGGAAGCCGACAGTGTCTGCAAATTCCTTGGCCTCTGCCAGCGACTTGAACTTTCTCCACGCCGGCTGCTTTATCCCGAGCGTGTCGAGCATCTGGCCGAACTTTGCACGATCCTCTGCCCTATCGACATCTTCGGCGCTGGTGCCGATGATGTTGACGCCGTTTTTCGCCAGCCTGGGCGTCAGGTTGTTGGCGGTCTGGCCGCCGACGCACGTCACGACGCCGGTGGGGTTTTCCTTGCCGCAGATGTCCAGCACGCGCTCCAGCGTCAGCTCTTCAAAGTACAATCTATCACAAATATCGTAATCGGTCGACACCGTTTCGGGGTTGCAGTTGATCACCGAAATCTCCTTGACGCCGTTCTCCTTCAGCCCCCACACCATGTTGACCGTCCCCCAGTCAAACTCGACGCTGCTCCCGATCCGGTATGGGCCGGCTCCGAGCACTATCATCCTGCTCTTGCCGTCGCCCTCCACCTTGATGTCGTCTTCATTTCCGCCATAAGTCATGTAGAGGTAGTTGGTCTTTGCCGGCCATTCCGCCGCCAAAGTGTCTATCTGCTTGACAACCGGCTTTATGCCGAACTTTTCGCGGAACGCCCTGACCTGCATCTCGTCAAGGTTCTGGCAGCGCGCAATCTGCTTGTCTGAAAAGCCGATCTTTTTCGCCTTCCTAACCAGCCCTTCGTCAAAGCTGGTCTTGCGCAGCTGCGCCTCCATCTCGACTACGTTCTTTATCTTTGTCAGGAACCACGGGTCGATGAACGACAGCTGGTAGATACGCTCGATGCTCATGCCGGCCTTCATGGCCTCGACCACTGCGAATATTATCTCGTCGTTCGGGTGGACCAGCGCCTGCTCTATCCGCTCCATGTCGTCCGCGGTCGGGGCCGGCTGCGAGTTGCCGTTCGCTACCAGCCCGTCCTTGCCCATGTCGCACATCCTGATCGCCTTCTGCACCACTTCCTCAAACGTCCTGCCAATGGCCATCACTTCGCCGACTGACTTCATGGCGCTACCGAGCTTGCGCTGCACCAGCTCGAACTTGCTGAAATCCCACCGCGGCATCTTTAGCACTACATAGTCGAGCGAAGGCTCAAAGCATGCTGTTGTCGCCTTTGTTATCCTGTTTATCAATTCCGGCAGAGTGTAGCCAAGGCCGATTTTCGCGGCCATGTACGCTAACGGATAACCTGTGGCCTTGCTTGCCAGTGCCGACGATCTTGATAGTCTGGCGTTGATTTCAATCGCGGTGTACTGCTCCGATTGCGGGTCCAGCGCGTACTGGATGTTGCACTCGCCCACGATCTCGCAATAGCTGGTCGCCCTGATCGCGGCCGAGCGCAGCATGTGGTACTCGTAGTTGTTGAGCGTCTGCGAAGGCGCGATGACGATGTTGTCGCCAGTGTGCACCCGCATGGCAAGCACGTTCTCCATGTTGCAGACGATCACGCTGTTGCCCCTGTAGTCGCGCATCACTTCGTACTCGATCTGCTTCCAGTGGCCGACGTAGCGCTCTATCAGTATCTGGTGGACCATGCTGAGGTTGAGGCCGCGCTGCGCGATCTCTTGCAGCTCGTATTCGTTGTACGCGACCCCGCCTCCCCTGCCGCCCAGCGTGTACGCGACCCTGATTATGACTGGGTAGCCGATCTCCTTCGCCGCCTTGAATGCTTCAGGCAATGAATTGACCGCAAGGCTCTGCAGCACCGGCACGTCGCTCTTGATCATCGCGTCTTTGAACTTTTGCCGGTCCTCAGTGACCTCGATCCCCTTGATCTGCGTGCCCAGCACGCGCACGCCGTATTTCTGCAGTATGTCCTGCTTGTGCAGAGCAACGCCGCAGTTGAGCGCCGTCTGGCCGCCAAAGCCCAGCATGATCGAGTCGGGCTTCTCAGCCTGGATCACCTTTTCGACGTAGTCAGTATTGATCGGCACCGGGTACACCCTGTCTGCAAAGCGCGTGTCTGTCTGGATCGTCGCGATGTTGGGGTTTATGAGTACGCTCTTTACCCCCTCCTCAGCCAGAGCCTTGAGGCATTGCGAACCGGAGTAGTCGAATTTGCGGCCAGTTTATTGGCTCTCGCCCGCTTCTCCGATTTTTATTGCCCCGCTACCGAGCACAAGGACCTTCTTTATCGTCTCATCTCTTGGCGCCTTTTCTCCCTCCCTTCTTTTTCGCCGGTTTCTTTGTTGCTTTCTTTTTCTTCGGCCGGATCTTTGCGGCTGCCGGCTCTTGTGTGACTCCGTTAGCGATAACTTCCTTGAATCGGTCAAAGACGTACATGCAGTCGTAGGGCCCCGGCGACGCCTCCGGGTGGAACTGCACCGCGATTATCGGCTTGCTCTTGTGCTCGATGCCCTCCACCGTGTCGTCGTCCGCGTTGGCGAACCAGACCTTGAACCCCGTCTTGCCGAGGCTCTTTGGGTCGATGCCGTAGCCGTGGTTCTGGCTGGTGACATAGACCTGGTTGTTGTGCTTATCAATACATGGCTTGTTCTGTCCCCTGTGGCCGAATTTCAGCTTGTACGTGTCGGCGCCGCCTGCAAGCGCGAGTATCTGGTTCCCGAGGCAGATGCCTAGTGTCGGGGTCGACTCTTTTATCAATCTGGTAGCGGTCCTGATCGTGTCCGTGCAGACCTTGGGGTCGCCCGGCCCGTTGCTGATCACCACGCCTTTCGGGTTGTAAGACATCACCTGATCATAGGTCGCGTCCCAGGGCAGCCGCACCACTCTGTAGCCGATGCGCATGATGTTGCGTATGATGCTGTACTTTACGCCGGTGTCGAGGACGGCTATACACTCTTTGTTTTTGCCGCCGTATTCTTGCGGCTCGGCTGTCGAGACCTCTGGCATAAAATTCAGCCCTTCGTATTTCGCGCTGCCGAGCGCTTTTTTCAGCCGGGCGTCGTCGATCGCTTCTTCAGAAACGACGACAGCGCCAATCATGACCCCGTGCACCCTCAGCTTTTTGGTGAGCGCCCTGGTGTCGATTCCATAGATGCCCGGGATTTTCTCTTCGTATAGCCACTGGTCGAGCGTCTTTACGCAGCTCCAGTGGCTCGCAATGTCTGATAAATCGTGGATGAGCAGAGCCTTGATCTGGATCTTGTCAGATTCAAAGAACCTTGGCAAGCCATATTCATCCTTCACATCAGAGCTCGGCACCCCATAGTTGCCGACCAGCGGGTAGGTCATGCAGAGGATCTGGCCCCTGTACGAGGGGTCGGTGAGCGTCTCGGTGTAGCCCACCATGCCGGTGTTGAACACGACTTCGCCGGCGATCACTGAAGGGTATCCAAAGCCGACGCCGTCAAAAACACTGCCATCTTCTAGAACGAGCTTGGCCGCATAGCCAGTGTAGGTCTGTTGCAGTGTAGGAATTTTTTGAACCCTCACCAACTGTCAAAGCAAGCAAATTTAAATTTTGCTTAGTGCATAGTAACAGCCGTGGGCGACTCTGGCAAGCCGGCATTGCAGAGACAGCAGCGCTGTGCGATCTGCGGCTCCCGGTTCGCCGAAAAAAAGTGCTACTATTGCGAAAGCAGGGTCTGCACGTCGTGCGTCGTGCCCGCGGACGTGTCAGGCAACACGACAAAGTGCGTCAGCTGCGACAGGAAAAAGATCAACCGACTCAGCTTCTGGTCGCTATTGAAGAGGAACTATTACCTGATGGCAATAATCGTCGCCTTCTGGCTGTTCACGGTCTTTCCGATACCGTTCATGCAGCTGGCCGGCATCGACGTCGACCCGAGCGCCTTCCAGCCGGTGCTCATAGCCACGGCAATTATGACCATACCATTCGTGTTCATGTTCCTTGCGTGGCAGAGGAAAGCACCGAGAGGCTCGGAATAGTCAGTACATCGCCTTTGCGACGAGCTCGGTAAACTGCGTAGTCGAAAGTTTGCCGCCGATATCCTTTGTCTTGTTGCCTTTTTTCAGCGCGCCGACTATGGCGTCCTCTATGCGCTTGCCTTCCGCCGCCGCGTTCCTGTCGCTATATTTGTCGGCGAGCCATTCGAGCATCATCTTTGCAGACAGCAGTATCGACGACGGGTTTGCCGCGTTCTTGCCGGCGATGTCAAACGCCGCCCCGTGCACGGGCTCGAATAGCGCAAACTGATCGCCGATGTTGGCCGCCGGCCCCATGCCGAGCCCGCCCACGACCTGAGCGGCCTCGTCGGAGAGTATGTCACCAAAGAGGTTCGTGGTGACGATTACGTCAAACTCTTCGGGGTTGCGGATCAGGTTCATGGCGCATGCGTCGACGTACAATTCGCTATACTGTATCTTGGGGTATTTTTTCGCCACTGACTTGCATGTTGCCGCAAAGAGCCCGTCGCCCTTGCGGAGCACGTTTGCCTTGTGCACCGCGACCACCTTGCGCTTGCCGTCGCGCAGCGTCGCCGTCTTGAACGCGTACTCGGCTATCCTGCGGCTCGCCCGCTCTGACGTGACCCTGAGCGCCACGACGGTGTTCTCGTCGGCGTTGAACTCCCACCCGAGGTACACGTCCTCCGTGTTCTCCCTCACGGTGACCAGGTCAACCTTGTCTGAAAGGCTCGGGATGTTCGGGTACGACTTGGCCGGCCTCACGTTCGCGTAGAGGTCGAACATGCGCCGAAGCACTATTATCACGTCTGCCGCGCTTTCGCCCACCGGCCCCTTGAGGCACGCTTGCGACTTTTTGATCGCGTCGACTGCAGACTCGGGCAGCGCCTTGCCATATTTCAGAAGCGCGCCGTCGCCGGCGTCGACTTCAGTTATCGAAAATTTCGTCGAAGTGCCGTCGCTGATTGTCTCTAATATTTTCTTTGCCGCAGCGGCCTGCTCTGGGCCAATGCCGTCGCCCCTGATGAGGGAAATGTTGTATCTAGCCAATAACATCAGTCTAGCTTTTGGAGTGGAGCACCTTTCTAAGCAGCACCTTGTTGATGGCGTCCATCATTGCCTGCACCGACGCGACGACAATGTCCTCGCCAGCCTTTCTAGCGGACACGACGTTGCCGTCCTTGTCTTCTACCTTGATGGTGACTACTGCCAGCGCGTCAGAGCCGCCTGTTATGGAGTCGAGCATAAAGTCCCTGATCTTGACGTTGGCCACCTCGCCGGCTATCTTTTGTATCGCCTTGAGCGCAGCGTCCACCGGGCCGACGCCGGTGTTGGACGCGATGAGGTCCTTGCCATCGGCGTTGAGCCTTACCACCGCGGTGGGTATTATGTTCGTGCCGGTGACGATGTGAAAGTCGTAGAGCTTGAACTTTTCCTCGAACTTGTTGTTGCCCATTACCTCGCCTGCTATGGACAATAGCTCCGACGTCGTTATGGACTTGCCCTTGTCGGCGATGTTCTTTTGCTTCTCCACTATCTGGTGGAGCTGCTCGTCGGTGGGCTTGATCCCGAAATCCTCGAGCATCGCCCTGATGCCGTGCGCCCCGGCGTGCTTGCCCGCCTGCATCCATCTCTTCCTGCCGACAAGCTCGGGGGCTATGGGCTCGTACGTGAGCGGGTTGTTGATTATCCCGTGGGTGTGGATGCCCGACTCGTGGCCGAACGCGTTTTCGCCTATTATCGCCTTGTTCGGCTGGACGATTATGCCCATAGTGTTTGACACGAACTTTGACGTCTCGTAGATCAGCTTTGTGTTGATGTTGTGCTTTTTGTTGTAGAGGATTTCAAGCGCCATCACAAACTCTTCAAGCGACGCGTTGCCCGCCCGCTCTCCGAGTCCGTTTATCGTGACGTGCGCGCACGCGGCCCCGGCGTTGACGCCTGCGATCGCGTTTGCAACCGCCAGCCCAAAGTCGTTGTGGCAGTGCATGCTTATCGGGAGGTCGGTGACGCCCTTGACGTCCTTCACAATGTCCGCCATAAAGTCCGGCGTCCTGTAGCCTACAGTGTCGGGTATGTCGACCCTGTCAGCGCCGGCTTCCGTGACCGCCTTGAACACCTTTAGCAGGAACTGCCGGTCAGATCTCGTCGCGTCTTCGGCGGAAAACTCCACCTGCATGCCGTGCTTTTTTGCATACTCTACAGCCTTGACCGCCTTGTCCATGACCTGCTCGGGCGTCATTTTCAGCTTGTACTGCATGTGGATGTCCGAAGTCGCGATGAACGTGTGGACGTACTTCAAGTCGCATTTTATCGCGGCGTCAATGTCGGATTCGATTGTGCGCGCAAGGCCGCATATCTCTGCCTTCAGGCCCTGTCTTGCTATCGCCTTTATCGCCTGCATCTCGCCCTGCGAAACTATCGGAAAGCCGGCCTCTATCGCGTCGATTCCGAGCTCGTCCAGCTTGATCGCTATCTGGACCTTTTGCTCTGGTGTAACGGTAACACCCGGCGTCTGCTCTCCGTCCCTGAGGGTGGTGTCGAAAATCCTGACCTTGTCGCCGCTGGCTTTGCTCAAAGTTCAACTCCCCTTGGAAGGGCCGAAACCCCCGTCCTTGAAAGCTGGGCAATCCCGTAATGCTCCACCAGATTCTTGAACGCGTCTATCTTGTCCGGCGTGCCAGTTACCTCTACCGTTATCGTCTCCTTGCCGATGTCGAGGATGTTGCCCCGGAATATAGTTGCGTAGTTGATTATCTCGCTCCTGGTGGTCGGGTCGACTGCCTTCATTTTGATTAATGCAAGCTCGCGGTACACCGTCTTTTCCGTGTCGAGTACCTTCACCTCTACCACGTCTATCAACTTGCGCAGCTGCTTGACTAATTGGTCGAGCGTCCGCTCGTCGCTGTTGGTGGTTATCGTCATCCTTGAAAGATCCTTCTGCTCCGTCGCCCCCACGGTGATGCTTTCGATGTTGAAATTGCGCGCCCTGAAGAGGTTGGTAACACGAAAGAGTACGCCGGGCTTGTTCTCCACTAGCGCAGTCACGATGTGCCAGGACCCGCTCTGCGTAGTTGTTGCCATGCCATTACGCTCCTGTTATCATGTCCTTGAGGCCCGTGCCGGGCGCCACGAACGGGTAAACGTCTTCGTCGGGGTCTATCGGTATGTCTATCACTGTTGCCACGTCGCTCTTTATCGCCGCCTTGATCGCCTTGTCGAGCTCGGCCATCGATCCAACCCTTATGCCCTGCGCGCCGTAGGCGTCGGCTATCTTTACATAGTCGGGACAGCTGTGCTGTTCCACGCCGCTGTAGCGCCTGTTGTAGAACGTGCGCTGCCACTGGGCCACCATGCCGAGCATGTAGTTGTTCATCAGGAACACTATAACCGGGAACTTGTCAAGCACCGACACTGCGAGCGAGTTTTCAGTCATGTTGAACGAGCCGTCGCCGGCAATGTCCACCACCGGGACGCCCGGCTTGGCGGCCTTTGCTCCGATCGACGCCGGGAACCCAAAGCCCATCGTACCAAGGCCGGTCGAGCTGAAAAAGGTGCCGGGCGAGATCACGTCAAAGTGGAGCGATGCCCACATCTGGCATTGCCCTACCTCTGTAGTCACAATGCCGTTTGCCGGCAATAACTCGCGCAACTTTTTGAGCGACTTTCTCGCGGTTATCTCACGGGGATAGTCCTTGAGGGTCTCGGCGTAGTGCTGCACGAGCTCCTTCCTGCGCTTGAGCCACGGGTTGTCCGCGGACCTCTTGGCTATTTTCTTTGAGAGCATCTTTACGAGCGTGCGGAGCGACGACTTTACGTCGCCCACCAGCGCCACGTCGACTGACTTGTTCTTCCCAATCTCGGCAGGATCGATGTCCATGTGGATGATGCTCATGCCCTTGCCAAACTCCTCAAACTTGCCCACAGACCTGTCTGAGAACCTCGCGCCCACCGCCACGATGCAGTCGGCCTCGATGATTATCTTGTTGGCCTCGGCGTGGCCGTGCATTCCTATGGGGCCCATCGCAAGCGGGTGGTTCTCGGGAAACGCGCCCTTGCCCTTGAACGTGGTCACCACCGGTATCATGAGGAGCTCTGCGAGAGCCTGCAACTCGGAGAACGCGCCAGAGAGGATCACGCCCCCGCCGGCCATTATTATCGGCCTCTCGGCCTTTACCAAAAGCTCCACCGCCCTGCCAATGTCGCTGAGGTCGGCGTCCACTACCGGGTTGTAGCCCCTCACCTTGATGAGGTCCGGGAACTTCATGTTGGCGGTAGCCTGCTGCACGTCCTTTGGGATGTCGACGAGCACCGGCCCCGGCCTCCCGCTCTCGGCGATGTAGAACGCCTTTTTCACCATCTCGGGGATCTCTGTCGCAACCCTTGGCTGGAACGAGTATTTCGTGCAGGGGTTCGCAACGCCTATAATGTCGGTCTCTTGGAACGCGTCCTTGCCTATCATGGCGAGGGGCACCTGCCCCGTCACGGCCACCACCGGAGACGAGTCGGCATAAGCGGTAGCAATGCCCGTAATGAGGTTGGTCGCGCCCGGGCCGGAGGTCGCAAAGCACACGCCGGCCTTTCTCTTTATCCTGGCGTAGCCATCGGCCATGTGGGCCGCGGACTGCTCGTGCCTCACCAGCACGTGCCTCAGTTTCGCCCCTACGAGGGCGTCGTATATCGGGAGGTTCGCCCCTCCGGGGAGTCCAAAGACTATGTCTGTGCCCTCCTTCTCAATGGCGTGTATCAACGCCTTTGCGCCGGTCATTTCAACCACTTTTATTTTTCACCAAATTCTCACAAACGCCCGCTTGCTGGACAGGGTTTGCCCTAGGCAAGTCTCAGCAGAACCAGAACATGAACCTTCTGCCATTGTTCGCTGTCAGCCCGAGGCATTTTGTTAAGTTGCATTGATATAATTTATAAAGATTTGCTCCTATTATCCCATGAACGTTATTGACAGCGACGGATTCCGCTAAAATACGAGACACAATCTACAATTATTTCGAGCTCGCCAAGACCAAGGAGATAGAAAAGATAGAGGAGTTTCTTGACTCGAGCTTTACCAAGTTCGGCGACTCGCCGCCGTACGACCGGCGCGACTTTGAGCGGGCGCTGATGCTCGAGCAGCTGCAGTTTGCCAGCCTTTCAGACTTTGACTTTAAAATCGAAAACCTTGAAACAAAAGTCACGGGCGACTCTGCAGTCGCCACGTTTGTGCTGCAGGTCACCGGCATGATCGTCGACGACTACAGCTTCCGCGGGACGACCATCGACAACAAGGCAAGGACGACGATCGTCCTGCAAAAAGACAAAAACGGCCAGTGGAAGATGGTCCACCAGCACCTGTCAAAAATGCCCGGCTAGTCAAACGATCCTGACCGGCTGACTGCCTTCAGGACCTTGGTCTCTTTTTGTTGCGGCGACTTTTCTTTTTCCTTCAGGAACATGCCGTACGCCTCCTTTGCGTCGACGTTCTTGTGCACGATTGCGCGAACCGCCTTTATCATCGGCACCGGATGGTCGGACTGCCAGATGTTCCTGCCCATGTCCACTCCGACTGCGCCGTGCGTCACAGAGTCGTGCGCCAGCTTCAGCGCGTCCGGCTCGGGGAGCTTTTTGCCGCCTGCGACAATGAGCGGCACTGGGCACCCTTCTACCACCTGCTCAAAGTTGTCGCAATAGTATGTCTTTACAATGTGCGCGCCCTGCTCTGCCGCGACCCTGCACGCAAGCCCCAGGTACCGGGCGTCTCGGGCCATTTCCTTGCCTACCGCGGTGACTGCCAAGACGGGGATTCCGTACTTTTCTCCTTCGTCCACTAATTTAGCAAGGTTGGCAAGCGACTGGTGCTCGTACTTGCTGCCGACAAATATCGAAAGCGCAAGGCAGGCCGCGTTCAGCTTTATCGCTTCTTCTATTGATACCGTGATCGTTTCCTTTGACAGGTCCTCGCCGACGATGCTGGTGCCGCCGGAGACGCGGAGCACTATTGGCACGTCGGTTGCCGGGTCTACGGACGTCCTCTGGACTCCCCTTGTCAGCATGAGAGAATCGGCATAGGGCAAAAGCGGCGCTATGGTCCTCCTCGGGACCTCCAGGCGCTCCGTCGGGCCCAGAAAGTAGCCGTGGTCAACCGCAAGCATGAGGCAGCGGCCGTCCTCGGGCCGGATAATCTTGGATAGCCTGTTTTTCATTCCCCAGTCCATAATGATCAAAGTCAGACAGGCTATTTTTAATATAAATAGTTTCTACGAGTCTGTCGTGACAATCACTTTCATGGCGTCCTTGCCTTCGTGCGCGCACTTTACCGCCTCGACCGCCTTGCTGATGTCAAAGCGGTGCGTGATGAGCGACGCCATGTCAGCCCTTTTTTCCGCGATCAGCTTCATCGCGTCGTTTGTTTCAAACTCGGAAGCGGCATAGCTCGGTATGATCGAGTGCTCGCTAGAGTACAGCCTGCTCATGTCGTACGACATCTGAGAGCCTTTCGGGGGAACTCCAAACAGCATGATGTTGCCTCCCTTTCGCGTCAGCTCAAACGACTGGAGCAGCGCCTTCATGTTGCCTGTGGCCACGACGCAAACGTCGACGCCCCTCCCTTCAGTCGCCGACTTGATCCTGCCAGCCAGATCAGGATCGGAAATAGAATTGAATGCTTCAACGCCATACTTGGCTGCAAACTTTAAACGGAAATCGTTGACATCGATTACGAATATCTTGCGCGCGCCGTACGCCTGGGCCAGAAGCACGTGCATCAACCCGGCCGGGCCGGCCCCTAGCACCGCAACATCGTCGCCCTTTTGAAAGTTGCACTTGTTCCGCGCCCTGATGCAGCACGCAAGCGGCTCTACCAGCGCCGCTTCGTCGTAGCTGACGCTGTCCGGGAGTTTTATCAGGCCGCCCCTTGACACGTTCCACTCTGGTACGAGGAACTGCTCGGCAAGGCCGCAGGGGCTGATGTTGCTCGTCTGGTAAGCGGGGCACATCGTGTGGTCGCCATGCATGCAGTAGTGGCACGAATAGCACGCGACGTGGTGGTGAATGAAAACGCGGTCGCCGGGAACAAAACTCTTCACCGACTTGCCGACTGCCACAACCTCCCCAGCCGGCTCGTGGCCGAGCCTGCCGGATGCCATGCCGTACTCGCCATAGATCTTTTCAAGGTCAGAGCCGCACAGCCCGCAGGCGCGCATCTTTACCAGTACGTCGCCAGCGCTCGCCATCTCTGGCACTTTGACGTCGTCGACTGAAACGGCGCTGTGCCCTTTTACAAAGACCGCCTTCATCTTTTTCTCCATCTGCTTATGCGTGATATAAACAGTAGGCGCTACCAAGAACCTTTATATAATAAAAAGCAAGAATGGACTGTACTCAATGCTGCTCCCTTCAGAGATCGAAGCAAAGTCCCTCATCCCCGCGGTAAGGGCAATCCTTGCAAAAAAGCTGATCAGGGAATATACTCTAAAGGAAGAGGACGTCGCAAGGGTGCTGGGAATCACGCAGGCCGCGGTCAGCAACTATGTTAGGGGTACCAGGGGAGATGTTGAGCTCATTTCAAAGCTAGAGTCTGTAAGGGAGGTCATGCGCATGATCGACGACATCGCCAGGGACCTGTCGACGAGCAGGGCGTACACGCCAAGCACGCTGGCAAAGTTCATCGGGCTCTGCAACTACATGCGCTACACGCTCATAATCTGCGACGTGCACCACAGCATCGAATCAAACATCGATGAGCAGGTGTGCGAGCAGTGCAGGGGCACGCTCGTCCGCGAGCACTGATTTTTCCGGCAAAATAGTTAAGCTATTAATAATCCGAACCAGACAACAATCGTGTATGACGGAAGGCGGGGGAAAGCAGCGGATAAACGGCGAAACCATCGCCGGCATCGCGCTCGTGTTCCTGGCGCTCCTGTTCCTGTGGGCCGGCACGCAAAACCCGGTCTGGGCCAGCATCATGCTGGCGGACTATCTCATCATGGCCATAGGCGTCGGCTTTATCATCGTGGGCGTCATGGCAATACGCAGGACAAACAACCCGCAATCCGGGCGGAAGGGCTACTACTAGCTGGATTGTTTAAAACAGCGGCAGAACTGATGCAATATCGTGCCCTCTGACGACGCCATAGAGGCGTTCGCCAATACCGAAAAGACGTTCATTGAGCTTGCAAGCGAGCAGAGGCTGGCCATAATTTTCCAGCTGAACGAAAAGCGCCCCAAGCGTCCCAGAAAAGGAGGCCCAACATTGACGCTAGAGCCGACATACGACTTTGCCGGGACTGAAAAAAGCATAGAGCAGGCTCCTGAGGAACAGGGAAAAGGGACTTGCTTACTATCACAGACATCGCCAAGAGGTAAACGAAAAGCGAAAGGTAAGATATCGTTGCAGAAGGTGTTCAGCCACGTTTTCCGGCTCGGGGAGCTGGAAGACGGCCAGGCAGCATTCTGAGGACTTTGGTCATGCCATGGAGGTCTTACGCAAAAGTTGAATGTTGTAGAACGCCCTACGGGTAGGCGAAGGACGGAGGGCGCAATGAACTACGAGTACATACCATTGGCAAACCGGACAAGAGATTACCTACCCGCAAGCCCAGCTGACGCCCTCATCAGTTTTGACCTTTGTGGTGAAATTATCTGGAAGATTATCGGAAAAGGGGCAGTAGCGAGGCCTCGGGGTGACTGTCGCATTCCGAGGGAGAACGTTAGCCCCGCCCTTGACTGCCCCTACAACGTTGGCAGGAGAGCGATTGATGAACATGAAGTCCACTGCTATGGGGGAAGGTTGGATAATTTAGTTGTAAAAGGTGGTCAGTCCGGCTCCGTCATGAAATCGGGAGCCGGAGGGCCGAGGGATTCGGCGTGTCGTTGGTCTGCTGGCACTAGTTCTAGAGCAACTGAATATCAGTACATGGATGTAGCTAACCATACCACTAAGGTGATTGTCGAATGACTTTTACAGAGAATCAACCACCCTTCATTCTATTCTCGGAGGACTCCAACTCTTGAGTTCAGAAATTCAACCTCTCAAGAGCAAGCGCGAATTGATAGAATGGAGATAGAATACGAGAGCAAGGGAGCAAGTCACGCGGACATTGCCCGCCTGCTGCAATTAGACAAATCGACCATCAGCAAGGACTTCAAGTACCTCAGAAGGCGGGCAAAGACGGCCCTAATTTCCAAACAACACTCGCGTACCCGACATGTCGTTTGGTATCGGGCCACTGCCGCGGGGCCCGAAAGGAGGCTCTGCGGGGGCCAGCGCATACCCGCGGCACGGACTATAGTGCGTCTGGTCCCTGGACCATGGCGGATGCGAAAATATTGTCTTGTTTAACTCCACATCGAACGCGTAATCCCGACACTAGAAGGGGACCCTTGGCAATGTGGGTGGGCCCCATTGCCGGCTCGGGACCGAAGGCTGGCCTCGATGATAGCTGAAGAGATAGGCTGCTGGTAGTCGTACATCGATGGGCCACGGGCCCGCAAGGTGTCTGGCTCCTGCTGACCATTCCCTTCCGAAACCCGCTTCCCGTTAGGCACTGGTCAACACCATTTTATGGAATCAAATAAGGTCCCGAGGCCCTATTTTGGGCCCGCTCCGGGGACCTGGGTGGATGAACCACCCCTGCGAACGTTTTGGGTACTGCCTCGGAATCGGCTGCCACGTGCTGTTATTGGGGCCCTATCGGGGCCAAGCACCTCCGTGGTTCGATACATAGTGGGGATGAAGTAACCCATGGCTCATGCAGAGCGGGACCTCTGTGCTAGCTGCCGTGTGCGAGGGTCGGCCCCGGGACCCTGCCTCAATGGCCGGGCCGCATCGACCTTGCCCGTCCAATCATCGCCCGACCAGCCTGGGCCTCTCGTCCAAGCACGCGCGCTCTAATCTTGCGGCCCGCAGCCAGGACCCTTATCTAGTAACGGGCCCAGAAGCACGGCCCACCTTCAGCTTGTGGCCAGCGCAAACGGCCGCCGATGTCCATATGCCATTGTACTGCTATACCGCCAAGACGGACGCCCTCTGGTGTCGGACTCGTGACTGGGCCCAGCATGGTCCCAACACTCGGGGGGCCAGACTTTGGCCATACGTGGCCCCAACCAATTTGTGGGGGCCAGGCCATCGGGCCTGTTGCTAGGTGCCGGGCCAGTCCCGCCGTATCTGCAAAAATGATTGGCTGCTGAGAGAAGCCAGAGGGGGCCACGGGACGTAATATGCAGTCTTTTAGGACATGCATGCGAATTATCATTCTGGCCTCGGGGCCAAGGCGAGTTCTCAGCATTGCGGCCCCTGCCCAAAAGTTGCCCCCCTGGTTGGATCCCGTGTGAGAACCGGGCAGTAGTCAAGTCTGCCGTGGCCCATCCCCTCGCAGATCGACTATGTTTGAAGAGTGGTCCCGCGGCTATTGACACTGTGTCGAATCAAAGCGGGCGCCTGCTGGCCTGCCTGTGTGGCCTGCAAGAGTGCAAGAGTCAACCGAGCGGGCCCCGCGCACGGTTAACCGTCCTAGTGTAGACGCGGATACGTCGATCTAACGCCGACTAGTTTTGCAAGAATGCAAAAGTAACGTGTTTTTACAGTCAATCCTACTCTTGCACTCTTGCACATATAAAGGCGGCCACCGGCGGGGCCTTCGTCGGTTCCTAGGCCTATCCGCCCAAAGGGACCATAAGCCATATCAGGCCCGTGCACAAATTTGTGCGTGATGGGTGAAAGGCCGCAAGCAGGCCCCAAGCGGCCCGGCCTTGGCACTTGATCGTACCTTGCACTTGTAGACGTTAGGTCCAAGACCAACTACTCCCAATGCAGGCGCTACGGGCGAGCTGCCGAGCCCCCATCAAACTGTGAAGGACGAGCTGGCCCGGGAGTTTCTGGTGGGCCAAGGGCCTTCCGTCGCGCATGAGACGCGCTGTATTTCGTGGCCCCGGCATCCACTTCGGACCCGCGCTCTGTCCTGGGCCCAGAGGCACGGTGCCCTACTGGAGGTCGGCAACCGACTCTGATGCCACAAGCAGTTGGACAGCGGTATCCTGGCCCCGGGGGCCATCACTGGCGGCCGACGCAGCGGGCCGCATTTTTTGGAGGACCAGTCAGGCGGCCCGGCCCGGCCCCAGACCCAATCTAGGGGGCCGCTCTGCCCATGCTCGATATAGTAGGGGCTGGTCGCTGGGAATGCCTTTCCCTTGTGTAGGACCAGTCAAGGGGCCGCATCAACGGCCAAGGCCACTTCGACCCTGCGTGTCCAATCTTTGCTCGACCGGCGCAGGGGGGCGATATTAGTATGGAGATTGGATTCAGGACATGACTATCGATTCAAAGAGCAAAATATTACCCATGTTTACTGATGAGCAAGTTGCTTAGATTGAGAGTATCGTAGAAGCTTATCTCTTGAAATCGCTTCGCAAAGCCGGAGCTGTTTAATAAGAACTGCTTCTAACTCCTGGTACATGCCGATATCTTCTGATGAGTTCGACAAAGGACAAGCCAAGGAACCGCTGAGTGATAGGATCAAACAATTCTTATCTAGAAACCCATCCACAGCGTATACCGCTGAAGAAATATTTGGCGGATTAAATGCTGGCGGTCAAGCACTTTCAGCCGATCTAATGGTTTTGCTCGTAGCATTAGGATATCTTACGTTTACAAATCAAATCGAAGGCAAGTTCATAGTCCGTCCTGGTGAATTAGGTATGTTCTATTACCGCATTAAGAGATAGAGTGGTAATCGTTTATCAGGTTAACCTTGACCTTCTTGCCGATCCAGTCCCTAGGAACCATGACGTGAGCGCGAACGTCTAACGATTCACGAGCAGGGAAGCTTGCTTCCACACTTCAAACAGCACTGGGTAAAGTTAGGATAGTCAATACTGCATTTGGCGCAGACATTGCTACTCACTGGATCACTACGGCCCCCTTTTCCCATTCTGATGCCGGGGGGTTCAATATTTAAAAAGTTTAGGGCGGCTCTGCCATGCTGTGCATGGCGATGGGAGTTCCTCTCTGCTCCATTTTCGCTTCTGTGTACGCAATCTCGTTTTCATCTGTTATTCGCAGCCAGACTCCTGCACAGTAGGGACAATCTCCAATGTTTTTCAGGCCATTTGTGCGGAGTAACAGCTTGCAGCCATTAGCGCACTTGAACCAGTACCAAATCATGGTTCAACGTTGAAAAGAGCTGGTTATAATGGAGCTAGCACCCATAGGAGAGGGAGGGTCCACGTAAACAATGGCGAACATGGCTATGAAGCTCATCTTGAGTTCGGCGACCATCATCGGTGCTTTTTTAGGCTTGGTGTTGGTCTTTGAATGGCTTTACTTCTTGCCGTATATCCTTCAATATTCGATCCAATTTGCGATCTTGTTAGCAGTCGGTTTCGGGCTTTATTTCGTATTTGATGAACGTGACAACGCTAGACTCGCTTTTCACCATAAATTTTTTAAATGATTAAACCGGCATTCAAAACATGAGCGCGAACGTCTTACGATTCACATCCAGCATAAGGGAAGGCTTGTCGGTCTAATGTTACCAATAAAATGCGGGGGCAGGAAGAATCCGGAAATGCAGTAACACAAACCCAGTAGGAGCAAAGTTCTGCAATCAGTGCGACTCAACTCTTTGAAGCAATGACAACCATATGAAAAAACAGTGGTCGCCACAATGTTCAGACACGCATATCGCATTGATGCGCCACATACTACTACTCTTACCTGGTAGGGTTTTCGCACCATGTTTCTTTGAGAAACTACTTGTCTAAAAGCATTGATTAGGGTGCGGGGGCAAAGCTTTAACCTGAGTATAGCGATGTTTACTAAACTTACTTCATCCAGTCGGTCGGGATGTCCTGGTACATGCCGTTTGGCAGTATGCGCCTTATGGATATCGGGAGCGCCTTCTGCTCTATCTCCAGAACTGCGAGCATGATCGAGCTGGTGGCCTCCTCTGGCGCCTTGATCAGCGGCGGCGCGCCAACGGAGAGCTGGAGCGCCCTCGAGCCGGTTATCCGCGCCTTCTCAAAGCGCGTGAGCCATAGCGGGCCGATGAGCACCTTGCTTCCCTGCGGCGCGATCTCTTTCAGCTCGTAATCGAATTCGGCATAAGTGACGACCTCGTCGGTGGGGCGCGAGGACTTTTTCGACGCGATGATCTCCTGCACCTGCTTTCTCGAAGCGGCTCCCTTTTTGTTCTTCTTCATGCTGATCTTCTTGATAGGCTTCGGTTTGGCCTTGACCACTGCGGGCTTTTTGGATGCAGCGGGTTTTTTTGAAGAATGTTTCACTACCAAGAATAATAGGAAAAATCATGGATATCTAATTAAATGTTTGCCTCAAATCGTCAAAATCTACAATAGGGCTATATTATTCTGACATCATTATAATGCACGATCTTGTATTTATGTTTCGCGGGTCTTCCTGCCGCCGCGCCTTTGTACCTGCCCTTGCCAGCTTTCTCCGCTCCCTGTACGACTTGGCCCTCCTTGCCCTTACCGCCGGCAATGCTGCAAACATCGCTCTTTTGGGGGAAACGTTTTCATTAATCGCCGGCGCACCGGTAGCCGTGCAGCCTGCCGGGTCAGTCTCCAGGTTCAAGCTGGAAATCGAGATCGCCGGCAAGGGATCGGCGCCGGCAGAGATGGTGCGCCACATGGCGCCGCTGACTTTGATGGCGATACTCAAGAGCCTTCCGTTGCAGGACAGGGTGCACCGGTACGCGGACAAGTTCGTCTACATCGAAACCGGCCTTGTGATCGGCGCGGAAAAGCAGAAAACAAAATTCCGCCGTGGCGACGTGGCTTTCCTCACTTCAAACGGCTCGATCTGCGTGTTCGTGCAGGATGCGGCGGTCCAGCCGATGAACCCGATCGGGGTGGTAGCCCGCAACATCGAAATTGTCGAGTCCAGCCAGCCCGGCGATATAATGGTTGTAAAAAGAGTCTAGCGCTTGACCTGGTAGACGCGGTGGCCGCTATAGCCGCCCACAGACTTTATCACGCCCTTTTGCTCAAGCGACCTGATGAAAGCGCCTGCGACAGAGATTTTAACGCCAATGTTCCTTGCAAGCCCCTGGGCAGTTATCGACTTCATGCCCTGAATGGCCTTCATGCCTGCAGGCTCTTCAACTACCACCGCAAGCCTCTGCCTCTGCTGCGGCTTTGCCTTCTTCTTTTCATCGGCAGCCGGTTTTATCTCTGCTCCTCCCGGCCCGAGCTGGACTCCCTTCTTGTCGGGAGACCCACCCGACTTTTTCTTGTTGCCTCCCATGTCTCTGTTCACTTGCTTGCAGCCCTTTAATAATCATTCAGATATACTTTAAGCGCACAACAGGCAGAGCTGGGATACCTTGGACTTCAAGCCCGTGATAGAGACGTTTGAGCAGATGGAGCAGACCTCGAGCAGGCTCGCCCTTACCGACCATCTCGTCGCATTGCTCAAAAAGACGCCCCCCGGCATAATCGACAAGGTGGTCTACCTAATACAGGGCAAGCTCTATCCCGACTACGAGGGGATCGAGCTCGGGCTTGCCGAAAGGATGGCGATCAGGGCGATAGCGGGCTCGTCGGGCAAGGACCAGTCAGAGATCGAGCGGACCTACCAAAAGACCGGAGACCTCGGCGACGCGGCTGGCGAAGCCATGAAGTCAAAGAGCCAGTCGACTCTGTTCTCAGAGCCAATGACAGTGGAGCGCGTGTATTCAACGTTTGACAAAGTCGCGCGGACCATGGGCACGGGCTCGCAGGAAACAAAGTTGCGCATGATAAGCAGTTTGTTGAACGACGCGACCGCGGCGGAGGGGCGCTATATTATCAAGTTTGTCATGGGGCAGCTGCGCCTTGGAATCGCCGATTATACGGTGCTCGACGCGCTGGCGCTCGCGTTCACTGGCGACAAGTCAAACAGGAAGGTGCTTGAAAACGCGTACAACGTTTCAAGCGACCTCGGCACCGTCGCAAAACTACTCGCGACAAAGGGGCTCAAAGCAGTCAAGTCGATCAGGATAACGCTATTCAAGCCCATCCGGCCGATGCTCGCCGAGCGCATTACGACGGCTGAAGAGGCACTGGAGCGCATGGAAGGCAGGGCTGCAGTCGAATACAAGCTCGACGGCGAGCGGGTGCAGGTGCACAAGGGCAAGGACAGGGTGGAGCTGTTTTCAAGGAGGCTGGAAAAGATAACGAGCCACTACCCCGATGTCGCGGCAGCGGTAAAGTCGATAAAATCCGACGTGATACTGGAAGGCGAGGTGGTCGCGGTCAACTCCGAGACGGGGGAATACCTGCCATTCCAGGAGCTGATGCACAGGCGGCGCAAGCACGGCGTGGAGGAAGCGATGGAGAACTATCCCGTCGTCATGAACTTTTTCGAAGTGCTCTACGCCGGCGGCGAGAGCAGGACCGACCTGACCTACCTTGTGAGGAGGAAGCTCTTGAAAAAGATAATCGGCGGAATCAAGGACAGCACGGTCCGGCTGATAGAGCAGACCATCGCGGAAAAGCCGGAAGAGATAGACCGGTTCATGGCGACCGCGATAGAAAACGGCTGCGAAGGAGTCATGATAAAGCAGATTTCAAGCACGTATCGGGCCGGCGCGAGGGAGTACGCGTGGGTCAAGCTAAAGAGGGAATACCGGAGCGACCTTGCCGACACGCTCGACCTGGTAATCGTGGGCGCGCTGCACGGGAGGGGCAGGCGCGCAGGCAAGTACGGCGCGCTGCTCCTGGCCGCGTACGACGAAAAGACGGAAACGTTCCAGAGCGTGACAAAGGTGGGGACGGGGTTTACCGACGTTCATCTGGAGCAGTTCTACAAGGACCTGGAGCAGCACGTCATCAGCCAGCGGCACGCCCGCGTGCAGACCGGCATGGACATGGACGTGTGGTTCGAGCCAAAGATCGTGATCGAAGTCATTGCGTCAGAGATCACGCTGAGCCCGTCGCACACCGCCGCGCTGAACGTCCTGAGGCCCGGCTACGGCCTCGCGCTGCGGTTCCCGAAATTCACCGGCAAGGTAAGGGACGACAAAAAGCCGGAGGACGCGACCGCGGTCGGCGAGATCGTGACGATGTACAAGGGCCAGCTAAAGGTCGCCGGAGTCAAGGCAGAAGAAGACTAGGCACCGGGATTCCGCCAAATATCAGGATTACCAGCACGATCACGACTATCGCCGCAATTATCAGGGGCACGATCAGGCGGAAGAACGCGAGCGCGAC
Source organism: uncultured Nitrososphaera sp. (assembly GCA_964476255.1). Lineage (GTDB taxonomy): Archaea > Thermoproteota > Nitrososphaeria > Nitrososphaerales > Nitrososphaeraceae > Nitrososphaera. The sequence goes on along the minus strand of CAYYYR010000034.1, from coordinate 32,777 downwards.
CATCGCGACCCGCGACAGCAAAAGCACAAGAGCGGCCAGGAACACGCCTTTTCATCGGAGGGTTGCTTTAACCGGCTTGCGCATGATTGTATCAGAAAGACCTTGCAGGCCGCAGGATTGGGGGTTGGAAGAGAAAGTTATGCGGCCTGCAATGGCTTGTCTGGCACGATTGCCGTATCCGGATAATAAAAGAAAGCGGTGGCTTGTTCGCAAAGATTGAACCCGTGGATTCCTCTAGAAAGAGATTGCACCTAGAGCGTAGTGCCCTTGCCTTCCTTTGCCCCGCCAACCTGCACTGGCTCGGTCGGGTACTGCTTGTCCAGAGGCTGCTCGATGTTGTCCTCGGCGGACTTTTTCGAGTCCCTGTTCCTTTCTTCTGGCTTTTCGCTCATGCGGCTGTACCGGCAACATAGATTAAGAAGGTTGCAAATCAAAAAACACAGATGAAGATTTCAGAGCTGTGCAAGATGATCGAGGACTCTGTCCGCTCCGGCAGGTACCCGCTTGACAACGATACTCAAAAGAAACTCGCCGGCACGCTGCAGGTGGCAAACAGGTCGGACTCAGAAGACCTGAAAGGCAGCGACATCCGGATAGAGACGAGGGTGCAGGAACTCTATGTCATCAACAACTACATCCCGAACATCCAGCACCTGCCCGGCGTGATCGAGCTGGACGTCGTCGACTCGTTCAAGATGATATGCAGAAAGCTGGAAAGGCTCGATCACGGGATCAAGCTGAAATGATCAGGGCCGGTAGAGCGGGTCGCCCTTCATCCTGTCGATCTCGCTGTCAATCGCGCCGGCGATCTCGTCCAGCTCCTCGAGCCCCTTGAACTTTTGGTACGTCAGCTTTTCAAGCGAGACGAGCAGGCTCTTTGCAGACCTGTACTGCGGCACCTGCGGGTCGTCTATTTCCGCGTAAAGGCCGATCCCCTGCAGGCCATTCTTTTTCGCGTAGCCGAGTATCAGGCCGTTAAAGCCGGTTATCAGCGACTGGCCGGGCGTGGGCTCGAGGCCGAGCCTCGCTATCTGGCCGGTCATCTCTTGCGACGTGGTGGTGAAGAGCGTCCTTGGGCTCTTGTCATATTTCCTGTCGGTGTGGAACGCGCCCAGCGTGTAGATCAGCTGCGCCGAGCACGACTTTGCAACGTCGATCACGTCCTGGCACAATTCATACAATTCAGAATTTGTCTGCGGCTGGCCCACGCCCCCGCCGAAAACAACGACCTCTCCGCCGTGGCGGTACTCCCATTTTTCCTGCTGAAAGTCGATGTGCCCTCCCTTGTCCTCGACATAGTTCGGGTACGGCGCCGACACGTATCTGAAACACCTTGTCTGGAGGGTCTTGTTTATGAAATCAATCGCAATGCTGCCCACGTTGCCCATGTCCTGCATGGCCGCGATCATTATCGGCTTGCTGACGTCGGGCTCTTCTACCCTGACAAACTCCATCGCACCTTCACTTGGAAGGACACCGCTAAAAAAGGTTGGTGCCTGAACGATTAAAAGCCGGTAAGGATGCCTTGATGTTGCCTTGTCTGATATATCGGACGATCACCAGGCCGCGATAGAAGGCTGGAAAGCCCGGAAAGGCCAGCTGCACAAGCAGCAGCTGTCCGTGACGGAGGCAAACGACGAGGCAGAAAAAGTGAACCTTTTGTCGCTTTCAAAGAAAAAAGGCGGGGAATGATCTGGACCGCAGAATTTTTCGCGTAATATCGCGCCTTGACATGCAGTCGCAAAGGGAGAGGGGCGGCAAGACAAAGGTTGCGCGCGGCCAGGAAATGCTCGCGATCACGGCCGACACCGGCGTGTTCTTCTCAATACTCCTCAAGGCGATCAGGGCAAGGCGCGTCTTGGAAGTGGGCACTTCTGCAGGGTTCTCCACGCTCTGGCTTGCCGACGCCATTGGCAAGAAGGGCAGGTTAACAACCATCGAAATGGATCCGCGGAAGGTGGAGAGGGCAAGGAAAAATTTCAAGCAGGCCGGCGTCGACAGGCTGGTAGAGGTAAAGCAGGGAGTCGCGCTCGACGTGCTGCGCACGCTCAGGGGCAAGTTTGACTTTGTGTTGCTGGACGCGGACAAGGAGAACATCATAAAGTATTTCGACCTCGTCCTGCCACTCGTAAGGGCCGGCGGCATAATCGTGGCAGACAACATGCTTTTCCCGCCGCCTTACCGGACCATGATGAAGAAATACGCGCGCCATGTGCGCAAGCACAACGTCCAGTCTGTCACCGTGCCAATAGGCATGGGCGAAGAAATCACGATCAAGCTTGTGTAGCCTTGGCAGTTTCTAATTTTACAATTGTAAAGTGCAGTCTTTATCTAATGACACGTCCATTATACAGATATGTTCAAAGACCCTGTGTGTAAAATGATGGTTGACGAAAAGACTGCCAAGCACATTTCCCAAGCAGCGAGCAAGACTGTATATCTCTGCTCGGCGGCCTGCAAGCAGCAGTTCGACGCCAATCCAGAGAAATTCGGCAATTAGGAGCTGTACGTCTGCTCTATCCCCATGCGCCTTTATTTTAACTCAAGATCAGTCCGCCGTTATTATCTTGCCGCTGTGCTGAAATTGGCCCACTATTCTGTATGCGCCATGCCTCGAAAAGTGACGGTGAACGCGACCTCTGGCCCTCCGCGCCAATTGACATTCACTTGCAGTCAAGGATCGCAGCACCAATTTATTTGAGATGTGCGCCTATGATGCGGCAGCGGTTCAAAAGGCGCTCTTTAAGGTAGTCGGAATGTATTGCACTACATGTAAGCCCATAGTTGAAAAGCAGCTAAGAGGCAATCAGGCCGTCAAAAAGATAGACACCGACTTTATGACTGACAGCGTGATAGTAGAGTACGACCCTTCAATGATAACGATCGATGTGATAAGGAAAAGATTGGAAAGCTCGGGTTACAAGTTTGCCAGAGTCTTTTCTTCTATACGCTAGTTGCCTTGCTTGGCATGTAGGTCTTCTCTACTTCTCTATCCAAGTAAACTTGCTCTTGCTTTAGTTTGACTGTAGCAAACTTTGGCTTGTACCTACCAAGCAACATAGAATTTCCTACCACCGTCACTGAACTCAGAGCCATCGCAGCTCCCGCGAGTATTGGCAGCCATCCAAAAACACTCAGGCCAAGGAATGGCACCAAAATCCCGCCTGCTACAGGTATCAAGCCGGTGTTGTACGCAAATGCCCAGAACAGGTTCTGCTTTATCTTTGACACGGTCTTTTTGCCAAGTTCAAGAGCAGTCGCCACGTCCCTTACATCGCCTTTTATCAGAATAATCCCGCCTGTCTCTTTGGCTACATCAGTTCCAGAGCCTATCGCTATGCCAAGATCAGCTCTTGCCAATGCCGGCGCGTCGTTTATTCCGTCGCCCACCATTGCAACGACTCTACCTTTATCTGATTTGAGCTTTGCAATCCATTCTTCTTTTTCCTGCGGAAGCACCTGTGCAATCACCCTCTCAATGCCGAGCTTTGATGCTATAGCTCTAGCGGTCCTTTCATTATCACCTGTCAGCATTATGACCTCGACGCCCATTTTGTTCTTGAGTGAATCGATAGCTTCCTTGGCGCTTTCCTTTACGGTGTCTGCCATCGCAATGATTCCCGACAGCCTGCAGTCAATAGAAACCAGCGTGGCGGTCTTGCCAAGCTGCTCCATTTTGCCTAGCGTTAAATCAACCTCTGCTCCGACTGCGATGCCGTTCTCTTGCATCAACTTCCGGTTTCCAATCAAGATCACGTGGGAGCCATAGGTCGCTTTCAGTCCGTGACCGGATATGGCTTCAAATGCTTCAGGGTTTGAGACTGGCAGGCCGCGCTCTTTTGCTTTTCTGACCACTGCCTGTCCTAGCGGGTGTTCAGAGCCAGATTCTGCGATTGCTGCAAGCCTTAAAAGCTCGCTCTCGCCGGTCCCTGACAGATCTACGACGTCTGTCACAGACGCCTTGCCTTCGGTAAGGGTCCCGGTCTTGTCAAATACCACCGTGTTTACCCTTCTTGCAATTTCCAGATACTCCCCGCTTTTGAACAGGATGCCGTTCTCCGCCCCCTTGCCGGCTCCCATCATCAGCGCTGCGGGGGTGGCAATGCCGAGAGCACAGGGGCATGCAATGATTATCACCGATACGAATGCCAATAGTGAATATGTTAATCCTGCCCCGCCTGCAAAAAACCAGCCAAGCCCCACGCCGACTGCCACTGCAATCACCGCAGGAACAAAATACTTTGCAACCTGATTCACCATCCTTTGCATCGGCGCCTTGCCCATCCTTGCATTTTCCACCAGAGTGATAATTTGGGACAGCACTGTATCCTGTCCTACTTTGGTGGCTTTTACCTTGAGGAGGCCGCTTTGGTTGATTGTAGCGCCGATAACTTCGCTTCCTTTAGACTTATCAACGGGGATGCTCTCGCCAGTAACTGCCGACTCGTCTATCGAAGACATTCCTTCGATTACGATGCCATCTACGGGCACGCGTTCGCCGGGTCGTATGACGAGCAAATCGCCTTCTTGCACTTGCTCGACGGGAATTTCTACTTCGCTTCCCTCTCTTACTACCTTGGCCACCCTGGGCTGGAGATCCATCAATTTCCTTACCGCACTGGACGCCTTCTCTTTCGTCCTTATCTCCAGCAACCTGCCTGCCAAGATTAGCGTGATTATTATTGCGGCCGTTTCAAAATACACAGACGTAAAGGGGAAGTAGCCTGGAGCAATAGTAACGGCTGCACTGTAGAGATATGCAGCGCTGGTTCCTAGCGCTATCAGCGTATCCATATTGGATGCCTTGGCCTTTATGCCATCCCACAAGCCCTTGTAGAAGCGCGAGCCTATCCAGAACTGGATTGGCGTTGCCAGCACCAGCATCACGTAATTGCTGATCTCCATTGGAAGTGGGATAAAGTCGGGAAGCTGGGAGGGCAACATGTGGGGCAACGTGAGTATCATAATCGGAATGGTAAGGGCGATGCTGATTGCTACATACGTCTTTAGCTTACGCAATTCCCTTTCCGGCTCGGCGAATTCATTGAGGCATTGTGTGCTGCAAAAATAGTATTTCCTTCCATCTGCCGTATGTTGGATGGATTCATGTTTTTCTTCAACAAACATGCCGCATACTGGGTCTGTTGCCATGCCTACCCTTCTACTTCCTCCTATATAGCGAAAGGACTTTACAATTGTAAAGTCACTGGGTCTGTAACGGCAGGCTTCTGCTGCTTTGCCTTGCTGCGCTCGAGCCACGCGACAAAGCCGATCAGGCCCGTCAGGTAGATCAGGATTGCCCCGGCGTTGACCAGCATGTCGGCCAGCTGCGATTCAAACAAGACAATGATCTTAATGTCTCCGCTCTGGATAAGCCTAGTGTAACAAGATTCTATATTGCGGTTATGTTTTCGTCCTGATGAATTCCCGGACCGCCTGCGCCTCCTCCCTGTACGCCCTGATGACATGCGTCGCGCCGCCCGGGCATGCCAGGGTGACGACTACGATGCTCACTTCGGCGTCTGATGCAAATACCGCGGGCTGGACCTTCTGTATCCTGCAGTCTTTCGCAAGCAGGTCCCTGAGCTGGGCGACGGGGTCGGGCATCATGAACAATGGGGTTGCCGTAAAAGATAAACCTAGTTGAAACTTTATTACCAGTGGTCGTTTTTTGATAGGGGATGGCGAGCCTCTCGATGAATGACAAGCTGATCCTGATGCAGTACGCGATAGACAGGTACGACTCTGAAAACGTCCTGAAGGAGAAGCTGAAGGACGCGCTTTTGCCAAAGGAGATCGAGCGGGCGATCGATACCCTGATAGGCACGCAGAAGGTGCGCAGGATAGGCGCGGACGTGCTCCAGAACAACGTCAGCCACACCGGCGAGCTCCCGGAGCTGCCGGATCACCTCAAGCCAATCGTGGAAGGCCTCTGATCTTGTAGAAAATTCTAGGGCTGCAGGGCTGGCAGGCTGAACGCAAAGGTGGCTCCCCTTCCGCCGGAGTTGTTTGCGCACCAGATCTTGCCGTCGTGCCCCTCAAGTATGCTTTTTGAGATGAACAGCCCGAGGCCGGTCCCCCTGTCGGACTTTGTCGCAAACTTGCTAAAGAGCCGCGGCATGATGTCCAGGTCGATGCCTGTCCCGGTGTCCTGCACGCTGACGATGACCTGACCGCCCCTCTTTTCCGTCGCTATAGTGATTGTGCCTTCCTTTGTGAACTTTGTCGCGTTGTCAAGCAGGTTCGACACGACCTGAGTCATCCTGTCCCTGTCTGCCTGAACGTAGATGTCCTGCGGCTCGTAGACGAACCTTACCTTGCCGTTTGCCAGCTGGTTGCGGGCGTCCTGCACTGCGCCCTGTATGACCTCTTTGAGGTTGAACTTTTCCTTGTCGATCCTGAGCGTCTCGCTCTCTATCCTAGTGACGTCCAGTATGTCGCTTGTAAGCCGCTGGAGCCTGACAGAGTTGCGGTATATCGCCTTGATCATATCTTCCCTGTCGGCCGGGTCCATCTGCAGTAGCTCGGAGTAGCCGAGGATCGCCTGGGTCGGCGTGTGGAGCTCATGCGCCGCGACGTTGATGAACTCTTTTTGCAGCCTGCCGTGCACTTTTAATTGATCGTTGGCGACCACGAGCGTGTCATGGGATCTTTTCAGCTCGTCTGTCTTGGCGCGCAGCTCGGAGGTTCTTGTAGCCACCACTCTTTCCAGCCTTGTGTTCCATGCCATCACAAGGGCCGCGACGCCGACGGCCGCCCCTCCAATCACGATCGTCATGATCGTGCTAAAGTTCCTCTGCTGCTCTACCAGACTGCCGACGCTGTCTGCAAACTGGTGGGCCGTCACTACGTAGAGAGTCCCAAACTGCTCTCCCTCAAGGAATATCGGCTCGTATGCAATGGTGGCCGACGCGTTTCCGACGGAAAAGTCGCCAATGCCCGCCTGCCCGCGGAGCGATTGTCTCATAAATTCATTAAAGGAATCTTTCAATTGTGGGGGCAGCACCGACTGAAGTTCCGGACCAAAAATATCCTTGCCTATCGACTCTTCTGACCCGGAGTAGAGTATCTTGCCGTCCCTGTCCACCATGCCAAAAGAGCTCTGTGTGTCTGGCGAAAGCTCGTTTTGTAGGAATGTCCCAAAAGTGGTCAGCATTATTCCTGCAATGGCAGCTCCCAGGAACTCGCCCGTTTCTGTGCTGACTATGGGATGTGACACGTAAATTCTGGTAATGTTGTCGTTAGAGTCTATCGCGCTGCTGTAATAGGTATCCTGCCTGTTCTTTGCTTCGATGAAATACGACCGTTGACTCAGGTCTGTTCCTCTGAATGACTCAAATGCCGTCTGGTTTATGTTGCTGAGCCATACCATTCTGCCTCCGCTGTCAAGCCACATGTAAAAGTTTGTCAGGTTCCCGCTGGAATCCTGGGCCGCGTTGAACAGCGTCTGCCCCCTTTCAAATTCATTGCTCTGCACAGAGCGGGCGTTGGCAACTATCTGAAGGTTTGACCGAACAGAATCTATCTTATTTACAAGCACGTTTTCGAGGTCGTGCGCCTGAATCCTAGCGTTCAATCTGATGTCTTCGGCAGCGATCTTTAGTATTTCGCCTGAAGTGAAACTTGAATACTGAAATGACGCAAGGGACAATGACACCGCGATTGCACCGGTGAGAACCAACAGCGCGATGCTGTTTTTTGAAAACCTCGTCCTGCCGCTGCTCAAGTAGTAACGTGATATCCTGAAAGAGACGTAAATAAATTAAACAGGATACCATATTCTATAACATTGTATAGAATTCACTTTATATAGAAGATTCTTCTGCAAGAATCGGATGGAGCGCAAGTCGACGGTCATGGTCTGCGACGACGAAGCAGACCTGCTGGCCATGTACGCGGCCGCGTTGAAAAAGCAGTACAACGTGCTGACTGTCAATTCTGGCAAGGCTTGTCTGGAAAAATACATGGAATACACGCTGCACAACAAAAAGATCGACATCATACTTCTCGACTACCGGCTGGGTGACAGCCTGGGCGACGACATTGCCTGCAAGATACGCGACCTTGACGGCACAAAGATAATCCTGATAAGCGCTTACGACCTTGAGAGGGAAAAGCTGGACGCGCTCAAGACGAGCAACTGCATCGTCGGCATGCTGGTAAAGCCGGTGAGCATGAAGGCGCTGATTGAAAGGGTGCAGCAGGCGCTAGACTGACGCGATGCATTCTGAGAGTATCCTTGCTGCAAGCGTGGCAGTCATGCCGTTGACGTCATAGTCGGGCACGAGCTCTACTATGTCGATCCCGACTACGTTCCCTCCGCTGATCGCCTTGTTGAGCAGGTAGATCAGGTCGACGGCAGCGAGCCCTCCGGGCGATGGGACGGACACGCCGGGGGCAGACGCGGGGTCGACGCAGTCAAGGTCCACCGAGATGTATGTCCTTGATCCGGCCGTCCGCGCCTTTATCATCTGCGCCACCTTTTTCACTCCCAGCTCGGCGACGTCGAGCGGGTTTACTATCTTTAGTCCGGCCTTCCTCGCGTTTTCCAGCTCTTCCTGCTCTGCCGCACGTGTGCCTATCAGCATGCTTTTTCGGAAGTTGAGCAACTGCGCGGAATCGGTCAGCACCGATCCGTAATAGTTCCTCACGGAAGACACAAAGTCCGGGTGCGCGTCGAAATACAAAAGCGACAATTTCTTGCCGGCCGACGCCACCTTTATCGTTTCGGTGGTGAGCGAGTGGTCGCCCCCTATCATTATCGGCAGCTTGCCAGCAGAAGCGACGTCATACACGATTTTTTGCAGCTCCTGCTTGCTTGCCACGTTGCCGGCGTCAAACACGCACTTGCCTTCGAGCGTGCCCCGCATCGGGCAGATCGGGATCAGCCTGCCGCCACGCTCAAAGAACTCTGACTCGTTCGACGCTATCCTCAGGACGTCGGGGGCCCTGCTCGTGCCCTTGCGCTTGGCGTGCGACCTTGACTCGTCGGGTACGCCAATGACTACGATATCCGCGTCCTGCATCCTGTCGACGTTTGAGCGGCGGAGCCGAACCACGCATAGCGATCATCAACAGCCTGCTTTTAACCCTAGCCCGACCAAAACCAATAAGATTTTATGGAAAAGGCGCCTGCCTACTCTCAACATGTCTAGTATGAAGTACATTCAGCTTGAACCGCAGGGCGACATTGCGATAGTGAGGATAAACAGGCCGGAGGCGCTAAACGCCATGAACACAGACGTCATTTCAGAACTTTCAAAGGCGATCGACATCATAGGCGCCGACGACAGCATTAAGGTGGTAGTCATCACCGGGGCCGGTGAGCGCTCTTTCTGCGCGGGCGCCGACATTTCATACATGGTTAACATCGAGCCGATGCAGGCTGAAAGGTACGCGACTTCTGCGCAGGGCGTGATAAACAAGATAGAGCGGCTGGAAAAGCCGGTGATTGCCGCAGTAAACGGCTTTGCGCTTGGTGGCGGCTGCGAGCTGGCGATGGCGTGCGACATTCGCATCGCTTCCAGCAACGCCAAGATCGGGCAGCCCGAAGTCACGATAGGCATCCCGCCGGGTTGGGGCGGGACCCAACGCCTGATGCGCCTGGTGGGCCCGGCAAAGGCAAAGGAGATGATATTCACGGGCAAAATGATAGCGGCAGACGAGGCCCACCAGATAGGGCTCGTCAACAAGGTCGTAAGCGTGGGAACTGACGATGACCTGCCGGCAGAAGTCAAGGGCGACCCGGTGAAGGAGAAGGAGAGGGCCGGGCAGGTGGCCAAGATCCTGAACAAAAAGCTGATGGACGAATGCATGGCGCTTGCAAGAGAGATAACAAAGAACAGCTTTACCGCGGTCAAGGTGAGCAAGATGCTGGTGAACCGGGGAATGGACTCGGACCTCGAGACGGGCCTCAGGCTCGAGATCTATGGCTGGGCTTTATGCTTTGCCCATGAAGATCGGCAGAAAATGATGTCCGCCTTCCTGAACAAGAGCAAAAAGTAGCTAAGCTAGGCGGGCTCCGCCGCTGGGCCGGCAGGCAAACGTCCTGCTCTTTACGCCGGCCTCAAGAAACCCTTTTGCCATAGCGCCGGCGACTTTTTTTGCGTTCCTGCTGCCTTTCAGGAAAGCGATCATCGAGGGGCCCGCGCCACTTATCGTGACTGCCAGCGCTCCAGACGACAGCGCGCCCTGCTTTACGCCGTCGTAGCCGGGGATCAGGTACTTCCTTGCCGGCTCGACGATGACGTCGTCAATGCCCCTTGCTATCATTTCCACGTCCTTTAGCGCAAAGCCTGCTACGATGGTGGACGCGCCGGAAATGTTGTGCACCACGCTTTTCAGCGACACTTCCTTCGGGAGCACCCTCCTTGCGACCTCTGTCTTTTTTTCAGGCACCTGCATGGAAATCGGCACTGCCACCACAAGAAAGAGGTCTCTTGGGGGCTCGATCCTGATGAACTGACCCTTGTGCCCTATCACAAAGCCTCCAAGCAAAGAGGCCGAAACATTGTCGTAGTGCTTTGTGCCTGCGCTTGCGATCTCGCCTTCGGCTGCGTATTCCACCAGCCTGTCCTTGCCTATTCTCAGGTTGTAGAGCGCGTTGAACGCCATCGCAGCAGCCGCGGCCGACGCCGCGCTCGAGCCTATACCATAGCCGGCAGGCACGCCCTTTGTAATCTGGATTTCAACGCCGTCGTTGATGTGGAAATCGCGCATCATCCTCTTTACGACAAGGCCGGCAGAGTTGGACTCTGCCATAGCCGGGATAGCCCGATCGCTGTTCCTGATTGTTATTTTCTCGCCGCCCTGCGTCCTTGTTATCCTGACCCTGTCTTTCAGCGCGTCTAGCGCGAGGCCGAACACGTCGTAGCCGGGCCCTAGGTTTGCGGTGGAGCATGGCGCAATCGCTGTCCTGGACTTCACAGCCACCCTAGCCGTCCTCCCCCTGATTAAGGGTTCGCGCAAGCGCGGCTGACAGGTTGACAATGCCGTTCATCGTGACGCTCGAGACGGCGACGAGGCCGGCGGCAAAGCCGCCCTTGCTCATGCTGCGCGCTAGGTCCTTGCTGAGGAGCGAATACTCGGCGTCCTTTTCGCCTTCAAGGGCGCGCTCGAGTGCCGTGTGGGAGCCGGCCCAGTCCATGATGTCCTTCAACTTGTCTATCACAAGGTCGCGCTTTGTAAGCACGTTTATCTGGGAAGTCTTTAGCCGCAGTTTTACGGACGACGCAAGGAGTGATATCGACACATAGTTGATCGGGGACGACACGAGCATCCCGTCAAACGCAAATATCGTGGCCTTGCTGTCCGCGTGCAGGTTTGAAACGAAATACGGGCCGCTTGCCCGGAACGCAAACAGCTCTATCTGGCCCGGCGTGTCGACAATGACGTAGTCGGGGTTGAGCCCGTCGACTTCCTTCTGGATCTCGTCCATCTTTGTCGCGATCATGTCGCTTGCCATGACGAGCGAGCCGTTCGGCCCGAGGCCGTAGCTTTCCATCAACGTCGAGATGTCGATATAGTCGCGCACGTCGACGTCGGGTTCGTAGGGCAGGCTGACCGCGCCGGGGTCGAGGTTGAGGGCTATCGGGTACGCGTTGCTGTCCGTGTACCACTGGAGCAGCCTAGAAGTGAGAAGCGATTTCCCAGAACCCGCCGTGCCCGTGATAAATATCGCGTTCATTGATCTGGGAAGAACGTGCCCATGTATATTTTCTTTACACTATTATAGTACTGCGCCGCATGAAAGGCAGTCATAGTTTGAACTGGCGACTTGTTGCCATTCCCGCGAGTGTAGTACCCTTCATCATCCTGTTCCTTACCACGAACGTCTCGCCCCAGGATGTCTTTGCAGTGGGCCTCGTGCCCTTCGTAGCCTCGGCGGCAGCGGCCATCGTAAAGATAATGCTGCAGGCAGTGAGGTTCAAGTATTTCATCAAGCGTTTTCTCGGCTACGACGTAAGCTCGACCGGCAAAACCCTCTCGGCCCGGCTGGCCGGCGAGTTTGTGACCCAGAGCTCACCGTCGTACGTGGGAGGGGAGCTCGTCAGGATAGCGTGGCTGTCAAAGAACGGCGTGCCTCCAGGCAAGGCCGCGTGGGTGGCGACGATGGAAATAATCGCAGATGTCTTTGTAGGCTCGATGCTGGCATTCATCGCGGGGGCATACGCGATCTACAACGGCGGAAGCGTGGTCGGAATTGCGGTCATATTGGTGACGATTCCGACGTTTGCAGTGTGGCTGGCGCTAGTGCTGTTTTCTGCAAAGCGCAATTTGCGGTTACCGTCGTTTTCGCAGAGGATAGCAGAAAGGTTCCTTTCAAAAGAAAAGGCCGGAAACCTGATCGGCGCGGCAAATTCTGCAATAGCTGACCTGTGCAAGATGAGCCGGGAGAACTTCAATTCGAAAAGGGCGATCAAGACGTTTGCAGTTGGGATGGCGATAACCTTCGTGGCGTTCATTTTTTACGGCATATCGTTCATGGTGCTCGCCAATGCGGTCGGGTCGGACATCGGGTTCTTTGACTCGCTCATGGCGACATCCGCGTCGACTGCGGTGGCAAGCCTGCCGATAACTATAGGCGGATCGGGACTCGCCGAGCTTGGCGTGTGGGCGTACATCTCGAACCTGAGCGGGATACCGACTCTCGACGACGTGGTGAACGACTCTCAGCTGAAGGTTATAATCGCATGGAGGATTGCGACGTACCACGTGCCGCTGGTCATCATGTGGGTCGCCCTGATGAGGCTCGCAATAGGCAAGGTCTCGGCCGCGAGCCTGAGCCAGCAGGCCGGCGGGGACAACAAGCCCGAAGACGGCAGCGCGACAAAATAGAGAAAAGCGAGTGCTGTGCAAAAGGACACATGAAATTTGCGGGCAAAGTAGTGGTCGTCACGGGAGCTTCTTCCGGCATAGGCCGGCAGGCCGCGGTTGATTTTGCAAAGCGAGGCGCAGAACGCGTAATCCTCGTGTCGCGGTCTGAACCAAAATTGTCACAGCTGGCCGGCGAGATGGCGGGCACGTCGCCTGGCTGCGACGCCGTCCCGTACGCGTGCGACGTCTCTGACAAGGCGCAGGTACTCAGGATGGGCAGGGACGTCCTGGACCGCTTTGGCCGCGTGGACGTGCTCGTGAACAACGCCGGCTTTGCCGTTTTCAAGAGCGTAAACTGCCTGAGCATCGAAGAGATCGAGTCCATGACCGCGACAAACTATCACGGGATGGTGTACTGCACCAAGGCGTTCCTCGACTCGATGTTGGCGAGAAGGTCGGGGCACATCGTGAACGTCGCGTCGCTCGCCGCGAGCTTTGGGGTCGCTGGACTTGCTCCGTACTGCGCCACCAAGTTTGCGATGCTGGGCTTTTCAGAGTCGCTCCACCACGAGCTTGCCGGGACCGGCGTCCGCGTGACAGTCGTGAGCCCGATCGCAGTCAGGACCAACTTTTTCAACAACGAGTCGTTTGGCGGCAGGGCGGCAAATTACACAGGGTCGGCGCTCGACCCGAAAACTGTTTCAAGGGCGGTACTGGCGGCGGCCAACTCGCCGCGCCTCGAAATAACGGTCCCGTTCTACGCGAGGGGCGCGGTGTGGTTCAAGCACACGCTGCCGTACGTGGTGCAGCCGATCGTGGGGGCGGTTTCGCGCAGGCAGGTGAGCTGATTATTCTTCGTCATCGCCTTCAGAAGCAGAAGGCGCAGCCGGCAAGTCCGACTCGACGTCCATCAGCTGGAGCTCGTGCAGCTCAAAACGGTAGATCGCCTTCATGTCGAGTGCAAACTTTGTCTTTAGCAGTTCAACCACCTTGGCGCCGAGAGGAGCGGTGAACCCGTTGATCTTGAACTCGTATACAAATCCCTTCATGAAATCGGAAATCTTGATCGACTTTGGGACGTCAAGGCCCTCAACAATCGACCTACCGTTGGGCATTGGCTCGTAGACCTGGATGTCGACCTTGAAATCGCTCTCGTAAATGTCGAGGATATACCCGGTCCTTGCGATCGTCTCGGGCTTGCCGAACTGGGCTGACTTTATCTCGTCCTCGGCCCACTTGGGAAGTCCCTCTTCTTGAGAGCCCTCGTTTTTCGCAGCCTTTGCCCTTCCCATGGTACTGTAGCCTGTAAGCATTGGATTTAATAGGTTTTCCAATTTAGTTCTATAAGCAGCGAACGCGTGTCTACAAAATATTACCAGTTGGTTATTCAATTATGACATTTCTGTTTAACGGCATTTTCGCTGGCTAGTTGACATGACGAGCTTCAGCAGCAACTGGATAAGGGACAATACGCCGAATATGTCCGAGAGGATCAAGCAGAACATCGGTCCTCAGCAACCACTGAAACCGAGAATCGAGCTTGCCAAGAACAAGATACAGGCACAAAACCAAAAGCTAGAGACCATTCTGGAAAAATTACGAGGCAAGGAAAAGTCGCTTTTCAACCAGGTAGTTTCCGCTCTTCAGAGACATGACACTCAACACGGCAAGATGCTATCAAACGAGATCGCGCAGGTGAGAAAGACAACGAAGATGATCTCGCAGCTAAAGATGGCGCTGGAACAGATACAGCTCAGGCTGGAATCAACCATTGACCTCGGAGACGTGATGGTGGCAATCGGGCCCGCGATGGGCGCTCTTACGAGGGTGAGGTCGGGGCTTTCAGGCGTCATGCCAGAAGTAGACAGAGAGCTGGGAGAGATCAACGGAGTGTTCAGCGACATCATGATGAGCGCAGGAAGCATGGGCAACACCTCGTTCGCCTTTGACGCAAGCGGCGAAGAAGTAGACAGGATACTGGCAGAGGCAGGCGCGGTCGCAGAGCAGAGAATGACCGACAGCTTCCCGGACGTGCCAATCGGGTCTTCGAGTGGCAGTAAAACTGGAACAACTAGCGAGAACGCGCAATTCTAGGTCACTCCCCTTCCCTTTCTTTTTCAATTCTTATCTGGCAATTTTCTACTGAGTGGCTGATAGACGCCATTCTTGCTTTCCATGGCAGAACTGATCCTTGCATCCCAGAAATTTCTAAGCTCTTCAGTAGTTGGTGATGCATCAGACAGTCTTACAGCAGGCCTGGTCTCCGCAAAGGCGCTGGAACGCCAGCTCGTTGGCATCATGGAAAAGCCTGTAGTCGCAGGTTGCCTCCTTGCCCTCTGCAATGTCACTGACAACTATGTCAAAGCCACGATCTGAATCAAGGATGTTAGCGTTGCAGGAATGGTTCAGGTAGATTATCTCGTCGCAGGGCACGAGATACAAGCCGCCTGCCTTTGTGTATCTGTGTTTTTGCACAAATGCTTTCTCTACTTCTGCCAGCAGCGCAAAGCCCACGCCTTTGAAATTCTCCTGCACTGCCGGCATTCAAAAAAGACCGCTGTGCCACTAGGAACAAGTTCTTTTGCAAAAAGCCACTTGCCTCAATTCCCTGTATCTCTGACTTAGAAAGGTCTGGCCAGAGTCGTGAAGTCTGGCCCGCTTGCCCATTTTTGCTTATCTTACTGTAACCGACTTGGCCAGATTTCTGGGATAGTCTGGGTCTACGTTCTTGGCAAGTGCCATCTGGTACGCCAATATTTGGAGCGGTATTACCTCGACTATGGGGTAGTACGCCTCTTCTTTGAGGTGCGGTATCTCGATCCAGTAGTCATAGACGTCGTCCTTGCGATCTGAAATGCCAATGACAGTTGCGCCCCTCGCCTTTATTTCGTGCGCGTTTGAGATCGTATCGTTGAACGTGGCGTCGTGCGGGTTTAAAATTATCACTACAGTATTCTTTTCCATCAGCGCCAGCGGCCCGTGTTTCAGCTCGCCTGCCGCAATGCCTTCCGCATGAACATAAGCAAGCTCTTTCATCTTAAGGGCGCCTTCGAGCGCGATCGGATAATGTAGCGACCGGCCAAGCAGATAAACGTCGGACGCTTCCTTTATCTGCTCTGCTGCTCTTGTGATGCCTGCAGTGTTGGAAATGATGTTTTCCACCGCTATCGCAAACTCTGCCTTTTCAGTCCCAAGGCAGTTCTTGCAAATCCTGTCCGTGATGTTGTAGATCAAGGCCAGCTGGCTAGTAAAGCTCTTGGTCGCCGCGACTCCGATCTCGGGGCCGCAGTTTGTTGACAGGCAAGCATCGCTTGTCCGTGCAAGCGATGATGTCGTGACGTTAACAATCGACAGTATCTTCGCTCCTTGGCTTCTTGCGAGTCTGACAGAATCCAAGACGTCGGCGGTTTCGCCGCTCTGCGAAATCGCGATCAGCACCGAATTGCTGTCCATAGATGCAAGCGCATATTTGGATTCGCTTGACACAACGGTTTCCGCTCTGATCTTGCCAAAGCGTGCCAGCATATGCTTGAAAATGAGTGCCGAGTGATGGCTGGTTCCGCTGCCGGTGATGTAGATGTCCTTTGCATTGGCAAGAATGGCGCAGAATTTGTTCATCACTGCCTCGTCCTGTCTCCCTGCATGAATAACTGTCAGTCGCTGCTCGTTTATTTCCTTGAGAGTATAGTGTGCATATTTCCCTTTGTCGATGTCGCCCAGCTCCCACGCCACCTGCGTTATTGGGTGTGAGATGGGCCTACCTTGGGAGTCAAAGATCTCTAGTTTTGAATTGTCAACGACGCAAATGTCGCCGTTTTCAAGGAATATCGCCTTGTCCGTGTATTCTAGGAACCCGAGCACGTCGCTTGAAACAAAGTAGCCGTCGTTCGCGACGCCTACCACCAGCGGTTCTTCGTACCTTGCCCCGCCGATCGTGCCATCTTGAAAGACGGCGACGAATGCATAATTACCCTGCAACCTCTTGCAGGTCTCCATCATTGCCTCCTTGATTCCCTTGTTGTAATGGATCTCCAAAATATGGGCGATCACTTCACTGTCGGTTTCGCTTGCAAAAGTGTGGCCAGAGCTGATGAGCTCTTCCTTGAGCTCCTTGTAATTTTCAATAATTCCATTATGAACAACGGCAATATCTTTCTTGCAGGCAGAATGGGGATGAGCGTTCTTGTCAGTCACACCTCCATGGGTCGCCCAGCGCGTATGTCCAATGCCAATGTTGCCGGACATCTGGCCTAGATTCAAATTCTTGTTAACTTCGACAACTTTACCTATGCCCTTACGGACAAGAATGTTGCCGTTATCAAAAGTAGCAACTCCGACGCTGTCGTACCCCCTGTACTCCATTCTCTTCAAGCTACCAACAAGAAGCGGGGCCGCAGCATTCTTGCCGATATATCCTATTATCGAACACATCGAACGGAAAAAGGCGGCCACGCTTAAAACTACTATTAAAGTAGAATAAACACCGTTCAACAACATCTTATAATGGTTCCGCACGCTCATCACAATCCTGTTTTACACCGCTACATAATATTATATAGCAGTGCTTGCCCATCTATAGATATTGGAGAAAAGGCTCATTTCAGAGGAGAATGGGCAGGTGTCGGCAAAAAGGATCGTGGTATTCAGAGAGGTGGAGCGTATGCGCATCCTTTCAAACCCTGTGGCGTGGCGCATTATGGAGCTATTGTCAAGAGGTCCAATGTATCCGGCGCAAGTGGCAAAGGAACTGAAAATCTATGAACAAAGCTCGTACTATTACATTCGTAAGCTGGTTGCAATTGGTGCCGTCGAAGAAGCCGGGAAAAACTTCGTCAGAGGGGGCACAGCCCGGCTCTACCGGGCAGCAAGCCCATCATTCGGGATCGAGATGGACTGGGGTGAAACAAAACTTGCATCGGCGCTGTCGTCAGACGGACTCCATCCAAGCGCTTTAAAATTCTTTGAAAGCTTTGTTTCCGGCAAAGAATTCAAGGGGCTCTTGATCGTGGGCGCGCCAGACCCGCACGGGCCGTACAAGTCGTCTGCAAGGGACGGGCACTATGCGGTGCACCTTGCGTTTTTCCTGGGACACATCACCAGCGCGGCCCCTTCAGAATTCGTGGTAAAGCTGGACGTCGACGCCAAGGCGGAAAAGGCGCTCACCGGCAACAACCTGATCTCGATCGGTGGCCCGGGGACAAACATCGTCACCGCGGAATTCAACCGCTATCTGCCTGTAAGGTTTGACGAAAAGAATTTCTGGTCGGGCCTGGTGGACGGGTCGGGCAAGCGCTACGGCCTGGACAACCACGGCCTCATTGCAAAGATAAAGAACCCATACGACGGCAATTCAAGCGTCGTAGTTGTGGCCGGCGTGCGGTCGGCCGGGACAAAGTCAGCGGTCATTGCGCTCACAAACTACAGCGAAGAGGTCTTGAAAAAGTACAGCGGCGAAGAGGACTGGGCGCTGGTGGTTCAGGGTTTTGACATGAACTCTGACGGAAAAATAGACCACGTGGATATCGTAAGCGGCTTATGACGCCGGCTGGGGCGCAACAGCCGCGGTTACCATCTCGATGTGGAGCAGGATCTGCGGCTCCTCCTCCGCCTTGACGAGGTAGCCGGGGATGTTGACCTTGCGGTTGCCTATCGAGACGTGGCCGTGGCTCACCGCCTGCCTCGCCTGGTAGGGCGACTTTGTGCCCGATTTTCTCATGACTATTGTCTGTAGCCTGCGCTCCAGCAGGTCCTCGACTTTAAGGTTCAAAATGTCATCAAGGGATGCCCCTTCCTTTGTCATGCTCAGCCTGTTCAAAAAGTTCAGCAGCCTCTTTTCTTTCTCTGCCCTTGCTTCGGCGGATACCGCCAAAAGCGCGCGGGCTTGGTTCCTGATCCTTGCGACCTCGGTCTGCGCCTTCCAGAGTTCGCGCTTGTTCCGGAGGCCGTATGAGCCCATGATATAGAGTTCGGCGTTAAGCTGGTCGGTGGTCCAGATCATCCTTGGCCTGTGGTATAGTTTCTTTGCCTTACGAGGATCTCCCATCCAGCACCACACCTATTTCTTTGCGGGCTCCTTTGCCGCCGCTGGCTTGCCACCAGCTGGTGCCGTGCCTGCCGCCGGCTTTGCCGCTCCCGCTGCCGGGGCCGCGCCAGCTGCTGGCTTGGCTCCTTCCTTGCCGGCTGCCGCCCCCGCTGCAGGAGCCGCCGCACCAGGTGCCTCTGGTACCTGTCCGGGTTTCATTGCGACCTTCTTTACGCCGACTGCGCCGCCCTTCCTGCCGGTGGTCCTTGTGCACTGGCCCCTTACTCTCAGGCCGAACATGTGCCGATAGCCGCGCCAGCTCATCACCGTCTTTTCGCGCTCGACATCGTTTTTAGCTGCAAAATCAAGATCAGAGGTTATCATGTGCTGGTTCAATCCAGTGTCCATGTTCTTCCTCCTGTTAAGGTACCACAGCGGGACGCCCGCCTTTGTGGGGTTGGCGATCGCCTGCTCGATCTCGCGGATCTCACCCTCAGTCAAAAACCCGACATGCTTGTCCGGGCTGATGTTAAGAATCTGGGTCAAAACCTGCGCAAAATTGTAACCTATGCCTCTAATTTCGCTGACGGCAACAATCACTTTCTTGCTGCCCTCAATGTCCTTGCCGGCGATTCTGAGGATGTATTTGTACTCGGAAGCGGACAAATTCATTAATCACGAAACAAACTCGGCAATAAAAACCATGCTGGATGCAGCGCGCAGAAACGCTGCAATATTTGCAACAAAGCGGTCGGCAGGAGGAACTGAGAATTCCAATATTGAATCCCCAAAGCGGTTTTGTCAAATTTTTTGGTTGTATGGTGCGTTTTGCTTCATGTAAAGCATTATAAGCTGACTGCCGGCAGAGATACTGGAAGAATGACGAGCAAGAAGGACGTCGGCGCGCAGAAACTTGTGGCGACAAAGCACAAGACTGCAGAAGAGCTGGCGTATGAAGAATACCAGAGGCAGCTGGAACTGGCAATCGAGAACCACTGATTTCTACAACCTTTAAATTTGTGACAAGACCGCGGCATTCCCGTCTCGACATGAGCGCGAAAATAGAGGAAGCGGTCCGCCGCTCTTACAGTTCAAGGCCAAAGTATGCCGAAGTGATGCCCGGCGTCCCAGAAGACTACAAGCAGGTAAAGACGCTCGGCGACCTGTTAAAGATAAACTACAAGCACGTCACTGTCGAAGAGCAGATGCGCGGCAACCTGATTGCCAAGCTGAAAAAGGGCGAGCTCCCGTACCCCGGCATCATCGGCTATGACGACGACGTCATCCCCGCGGTCAACAGGGCAATTTTATCAGGCCACGACCTTTTGCTGGTAGGCCAGATTGGGCAGGCAAAGACCAAGATAGCGGAGGCGATCGCCAAGAGCCTCCTCTCGCCGATTCCAGTTGTGAGGGGGACGGTGACAAACGACATCCCCACAACGATCCCCGAAGACCAGCTGGCCGCGCTCCTTACAGACTCTGAAGTCGTGCGCACGCAGCCCGAGTTCACGGTGTCGCCGGAATGCGAAGACATTATCAAGGCGAACAAGCTGGAGACAAAGATAGACTGGGTAGCCGGCGCGGACAGGTACAAGTACATACTGTCGACACCTGACATTTCAGTCAAGGACCTTGTCGGCCAGATAGACGCGATCAAGATAGCCAAGAAAGGAGTGGAGCTTTACAGCATGGAGTCATATTCTGCCGGGCAACTGCTGCAGGCAAGGCACGGCATCCTTTGCATCGACGAGCTGCCTGTGCTTGACCCGCGCAAGCAGGTATCATTGCTGAGCGTTCTGCAGGAAGGCAAGTTCACCACCGGCGCGTACCCCGCGGTGTTCAAGCCTGACGTTAAGATAATCGCGACTGCAAACCCCATAGACTACACACACTCGGGCAAGATCATTGAACCTTTATTCGACCGGCTGAGGAGCCACGTCGACACCCACTACCCGAGGACTGTGGAAGACGAGATGCTAATCATCGTGCAGGAGTCGAGGATCGCAGACGCAAAGAACGTCATGCTGCCTGCCTTTATGGTGAGGGCGATAGCCAAGATAACCCAGGCGGCCCGCGCCCACCACGACGTCAACCAAGACAAGGGCGTCAGCGTCAGGATGTCGGTGCACTCGATGGAGATGATGATAGGCGAAGCC
Source organism: uncultured Nitrososphaera sp. (assembly GCA_964476255.1). Classification (GTDB taxonomy): domain Archaea; phylum Thermoproteota; class Nitrososphaeria; order Nitrososphaerales; family Nitrososphaeraceae; genus Nitrososphaera. Next base: position 11,783 of record CAYYYR010000034.1, on the reverse strand, counting down.
GAGCGCACGCGCTCCATCGCCTACGGCGTCAAGGCCATCCCGCGCTTTTGCGACATCCACTGCATCCACCAGTCGAGCAAGTTCGAGCTTGCAGAGATGGAGGACACGCGGGAGAACAGGAGGAACGTGCTGGACTCGATAATCGAAGGCGCGCTCGGAGAAGTGGCGGTCGAATACATACAGAAATTGCAGCCGGAGCAGCTGACAAAGGTCAAGAACGACTTTGCAAAGAACAAGGCGTTCCAGGTGTCGCAGACGCTGGTCGGCGGAGGCAAGAGCCCCGACTATGAGTCGCAATTGAGCAAGTTCCCGGGATTAAAGCAGGCGGTGAACGAGACAATGGTGGCCGTAAAGGACGAGCAAAAGCAGCTGGTAGAGAGGGCGAAACAGCTCGGCATCAGAACCGACAACATTTCGCTGACCCCTGACCTGGACGGCGAGTTCACCGCTTCGGTGGCGGAGGTAATACTAGAAGGCCTGCGTCACACGCAGCCGCCGCTTCTGGACAGAAAGGACAACAGCTATGGCCTCGCACAGTAGCGCGCCCGGCAGCAAGAAATTCGTGTATTTTCCGCTGGACAAGGAAGGCCAGGAGCAAAAGCAGCAAAGCAAGGGCGAGCGCGAGCTCCCCCGCGACGTACTTGACAGGCTGCTAAAGGCTCTGGGACGGGAAGCGTTGAGGGAAAAGACGCCTAGCCTGCAGGAGCTGGAGCAGGCCCTGCAGGGGGCAATGTCGTCAACAGAGCAGCAGGAGCAGCAAAGCCAGCTATCGAGCTCGCGAACGGGATCGGAGGGCGACAGCGCCGACGATTCCGGCATGCCGCTGGTAAAGCAGCTGATGAACAAGGGCTACCTGAAGGACTCACCAAAGTGGCTCAGCGCCAAGGGCTTCAACATGATCGGCGGCAAGATACTGAGCGATGTGATGAAGGCGCTCAAGGCCGGCGAGTACGGCGCGCACGAAACCCGTGACGTCGGTAGCGGCTCGGTGGTGCTCGACACAAGCAAAAAGTACGAGCCGGGCGACGACATCCGGCTCTTGAACGTGCCAAAGTCGCTGCTCAACACCATACAGCGCGTGTCAAAGGACGGGGGCGAGCTGAAAATGCCACTGCAGATCGACGTCGAAGACTTTGAAGAGTACGAGACGATGCAGGACGTCCGCGTGGCGGTGGTATACTGCATCGACCTGAGCTCCACCATGCGATATTCCTCGATGTATGGCGACATGAGCAGGATAGAGGCCGCAAAGAGGGCGCTCTGGAGCCTGTACCTTCTCAACCGCAAATTCTTTCCGTCAGATTCGATCTACATCGTCGGCTTCGGCGCGCTGGCGTCAAAGGTCGCGCCCGGCGACATCCCCTATTTGAAGACGTTTGAGCCGGGCTCTGACTTTCTCCACTACACCAACTACCAGGCGGCGTTCCGGCTCGCAAGCAAGATGCTGCAAAAGGACGGCGCGCTGAACAAGCGGATCGTGCTCGTCACGGACGGCCACCCGAGCGCCTGCTTTATAGACGACAAGGGCGAGCAGGAAAAGATACTCTCTCAGAGGCCATACTCACACTTTTACACGCCTGACCGGCAGACGCTTGACACTGTAAAGCAGGAGAACAGCATGAGCCTCGACGTCGCGTCGGGAGAGCTGGTCTACCTCTGCTACCGCTACCGGCAGGTCGACCAATACATCGGCGAGCGCACGCTGGTGGAGGCAAAAAAAGTCCATTCGATGAACATCGACATCGACACGATAATGATCAGCGAAGAGGATTCGCTGCTCGGGTACGTGAACGAAATGGAAAAGTACGTGAAGGGGAGGTCGTACTACATCAACCCCGCCGACATTGACAAAGTATTGCTGACGGATTACCTTGACAACAAGAAGCAGCAGACGTTGCGGGCCCACTAGATGGTAGAAAAAACGTGGAGAAGCTTAATATAGTGAGGGGAAAATGCTTTGCATAAGCGCAGCATGCTGATCATCTTTGACGTAGAGGGCGTTCTGCTGAACGCCGAGTACCTTCCAGTTTTGGCACAGGTGTTGGGCCCGAAAAAAGAGAAGGAGATCTGGGACATCACCAACGCCGGCATCAGGGGCGAGATCAACTGGGAGGAGGGGCTCAGGCGCAGGGTGCAAGCGCTGAAGGGGATAAAGTACGAAGACGCCAAAAAGCTGGCCGAAGGTCTGCCACTGATGCCCGGGGCCAAGGAGCTCTGCTCCGCACTGAAAAAGGCGGGCTGGAAAATGATTGCAGTGTCCGGCGGCTTTACGATAATCACCAATCGGCTGAAAGACGACCTCGGGATCGACAGGATATTCTCCAATGAATTGCTGTTCAAGGACGGCAAGCTCGACGACGTGGCGATGCACGTCACCTCGGACAAGGCGGCCGCGGTAAGGGACACGGTAAAGGAATGGAGCATCAGGAAGGAGGACATTGTAGTGGTGGTGGACGGCGCAAACGACCTGAAGCTGTTTGCGCTGGCAGGGTTCACGGTGGGGTTCTGCCCTGTAGACGTCGTGAGAGAAAAGGCCGACGAAACCATAGACAAGCGCGACCTGACGCTGCTTTTGCACCTGTTAAAAAAAAATTATGGTGAAGCCGTGCTGATAAACGCGGCCGGCAAAAGGCAATAACCGACCCGTTTTTTAACTCCCGTTTTTCAATACTGCTGTGCTACAGGTAATCCCTGTCAGGGTTTCCGGGAACGTCGTGCCAAACGACGATCTTGGCGCTGTTATCCTGAAAGCGGTAAAGCAAAACAGGCTTGAAATCCTGAATGGGGACATCCTTGTCGTCGCGCACAAGATAGTGTCAAAGGCGGAGGGGCGCATTGTGAGCCTTGCCGGCGTAAAGCCTTCTCCCAAAGCGATCAAGATGGCAAAGGAGCACTGCAAGGACGCGCGCATCATGGAATTGATATTGAAAGAATCTGTGCAGATCCTGCGGGCTAAAAACGGCATCGTCGTGTCGGAAACAAAGGGTGGCCTTGTGTGCGCAAACGCCGGAGTAGACCAGAGCAATGTTGAAGGCGATGCAGCGCTGCTACTGCCAGTTGATCCTGACAAGTCTGCAAGCAGGCTTCTGGATGCGATAAAGAAAAAAACGGGAAAAGAAATCGCAGTCATCATCATGGACACTTTTGGCAGGCCGTTCCGGGAGGGCCAGGTGAACGTCGCGATTGGAGTCGCCGGCATGAGCCCGATCAGGAGCTACGTCGGGTCGCGGGACATGTACGGCAGGAAGCTGAGGGTGAGCGAGATCGCAGTCGCGGACGAAATAGCGTCTGCTGCCGAGCTTGTCATGGGCAAATCTGAAGGCACGCCGGCTGCGATAATGCGTGGGTATCGATTTGAAAAAATGGCAAAATCTTCTGCCAAATTATTGCAGAGATCAAGGAAGCAAGACCTTTTCCGGTAATGACTGTAACATTTAATATTGCGTTGCTGTAATTTTACTCACGTTCGCTACATGAGTGCTTCGCCCACAAAGTCGATTGACGTGAGGGGGCTTTACTGCCCCGAGCCGGTATTCCGCACGAAGATGGAGATCGAGCGGCTAAAGATAGGCGACACTCTGAAGGTGGTCGCGGACGACCCCGAGTCGGAAGAGGACATTTCAAGGTGGGTGAACCGCAACGGGCACCAGCTCTTGTCGCTGAACAAGGCCGACAAGGATCTTGAATTCGTGATAAAGAAGGCGAAATAAATGACAGCAGTTGCAAGTCCGGATGTCGTCGAACGTATCGGGCAGAAGCCGCTGGTGAAACTGAAATCGTTTTCGAGCAAGAATGTAAAGTTCTTCGCAAAATTGGAATGGCACAACCCGTTTGGCTCTGTCAAGGACAGGGCTGCTTATTGGATGATAAAGGACGCGGAAAAGAAGGGCATCCTGAAAAAGGACAAGAGCATCATCATCGAGCCGACGTCCGGCAACACCGGCATTGCGCTGACCGGCATCGCGTCGGCGCTTGGCTACAGGGTGGAAATCGTGATCCCGGAAAAGATGAGCGAGGAGACAAAGGACATCCTGCGCCGCATGGGGGCGACGCTCCATGAAACGTCTGACGACATGTGCCCCCTGGTAGGCGCCGGCACCGACCAGAGCATCGCGCTTGCAAAGGCGATCTCAAAGCCCCGCCCTGACACTTACTACATGCCGAACCAGTACGAGAACGATGCCAACTTTCTTGCCCACTATGAAAGCACCGGCCCGGAGATCTGGAAGCAGACAAATGGCGAAGTGACTCATTTCCTGACGGGCTACGGGACAGGAGGCAGAATGACAGGCACCGCGACTTTCCTGAAGGAAAAGAACAAGAATATCCACGCTGTTGCGGTGCAGGCGCAAAAGAACCACCTTTTGCAGGGCCTGCGCAACTTTGAAGAGTCGTCGATGCCGGAACTGTTCAAGCGCCGGGAGAAGGTAGTCGACGAATGGATGACTGCAACCAACAATGACTCGTTTGACGCCGTGAGGCAGCTGGTGGAAAAGGAGGGCATGCTGATCGGCCCGTCCTCCGGTTCGGTAATGAGTTTGATGCTGAAAGCCGCGCAAGACCTTGACCGCGGAGTCGTTGTCGGCATTTTCGCCGACGACGGTAGGATGTTCAGGAGCCTCTACACCAAGGAGAACATCCTGAACGAGCAAGAATACGATAAGGCTCTGAAGAACGCCAAGCTCATGTCAAAGCTCGCATACAGCCTGAACTGACTTTTTTTCGTAGAAAGAATTATTTCTTGATGTGCCTTTCAGAAAGCCATCTTTCGACGTCGATTGCGGCCATGCAGCCAAAGCCTGCCGCAGTCACGGCCTGCCTGTAGCGGTGGTCGTGCACGTCGCCGGCTGCAAACACTCCCTCGACGCTCGTCCTGGTGTGGTCCTTTAGCCGGACGTAGCCCTTGTCGTCAAGCTCCAGCTGCCCCTTAAAGATCGCCGTGTTGGGCTCGTGCCCTATTGCCACGAACAGGCCGCCCGCGTTGAGCATCGTCTCCTTGCCGCTTGCGATGTTCTTTACCATGACGGTCGCGATCTTCTTGTCGCCCTTGATGTCGGAAACGACGTTGTTCCAGACAAACTCGATCTTGGGGTTCTCCAGCGCCTTTTCCTGCAGGATCTTGCTTGCGCGGAGAGATTCGCGCCGGTGCACCACCTTGACTGACTTGCCAAACTTTGTGAGGAACGACGCCTCTTCAAGCGCTGTGTCGCCGCCGCCCACCACCACAATGTCCTCGCCCTTGAAGAACGGGCCGTCGCACGTCGCGCAATACGACACGCCTCTGCCGCTGAACTGCTGCTCTGACGGGATGCCGAGCTTGCGCGGAGACGCGCCGGTGCACGCAATGACAGACTCGGCGGTATAGGTTTCAGAATGCGTCGTGATCGTGAACGGCTTTTTCTTGAAGTTGACCTTGATGACTTCGTCGTCGACGACCACTGCGCCAAAGCGCTCTGACTGCTGGCGCATGTTCATCATGAGCTCGGGGCCAAAGATGCCGCTTGGGAAACCGGGATAGTTTTCAACCTCGCTCGTGGTCATGAGCTGGCCGCCTGGCAGCGTTCCGGAAATGATCAGCGTGGATAGCTTTGCCCTTGACGCGTAGACTCCTGCGGTGTACCCTGCCGGGCCGGAGCCGATTATCAAAACGTCGTAATGCTTTTGTTTGCCAGACTCGCCTTCGGACAAGTACAGGTTCACATTTCCATGACCTCTTAATAATCCGTTCGGAACGCGCTCGATCATGAAAATCACGCGCGAATTGTAAGGAAACTGTGCCCGATGCCCAAGAATTCGGCCTGCCGGGCACTGCCGCTGAAAACTTCAGCGCCGGCCTGCTTTCTTGTTAAATTTATCGGCGATCTGTCTGTGTCGGCCGCATAATCTTCCCTTCGCGGCCATGTGTATCAATTCTTCCTGCCAGTGGGCGTTGTATAGCCAGCAGTTCCTGTCGTCACAAGAGGGCTCGCCGTCGGTGACAAAAAAGAACAACGCCTGCAGCGCATAGATTGCAGCCGCCGCCGTCATGTCGTTACCATGGTCTATGAACCTGCCGGCGAATTTTTTCTTCAGGTTGTTGATATCGGCCTTGCCTCCGAATTGCGCAAGGTAAAACTCTTTTGGCATTGCCGGCGCTTCCACAATGCCAGTCGTAGAAATTATCGATGGCGTGCCGCAGATGACTGCGCGGCCATGGTAGCGCCAGTCGTCCTCGCTGAAGGTGCAGGTCAAAAGGCCGGTGAATATGATGTACACGTGGCCGCTTTCTGCGGCGGGGATCGTTTCTGCAAAAATCCTCTGCAGCCAAAAGCCGTCGTAGAGCGGCACCGTGCCTCCTGGCAGCTTCGGCTGCTTTTCAAACGGCTGCGTGGTGTCTGATATTCTCACATGTTCGATCCTGCCGTCGTATTCAAAGGGAGGCCTGATGTCCACTTTGCGGCCTGGAAAAACCTTGGCAATCTCTCTGACCACTGCCTTGGCGTTTATCGAGGCGTCTGAATAGACGTGGATAAAGCGGAAATCCAACAAGAAAAAAGGAAAGAATGAAAATAAAAGGTTACTTGGCCTTGATCTTTGGTGGACTTGGCATCTCCTTCAGGTTGCCAAGGGCCACTTCGGCGGCCTTTTTGCCCGACAGCAGCATGGCGCCAAACGTCGGTCCCATCCTGGGGAGGCCGTGCGTCTCGGTAACTGACATGCCTGCCGCAATGAGACCCGGGAAGACTTCACCGGTAAAGTTGACGACCGCGTCCTCGCTCCCTTCGACCCACATCGGGTCCATGCCCTTCCACTTCACATAGCCCCTGTCCATCAACCGCCTTACAGCGACAGAGTCGTGGCCAGAGGCGTCGATCACCAGCTTGCTTTCCAGTGCCACCGGATCTACGCAGGTGATGTTCCTTGGCAGCGCCGACACCGGCATCCAGTTGACCACCACTCCGCCGACGCGCTTGTTCTTTAGCACGAGGTCGTCAAACTTTGTCAGCTGCAAAAAGCGCACGCCAGCGTCACACGCCGCGCTGATCGACTTGCTGCACGCGTTCGGGCCCCACGTCGCATAGAGCCCGTCGCTTATCTTTCTGTACTGGACGCCCAGCTCGTCCCACACCTTTTGCGCCGGAGCCCTTACGGTCACCGGGTTCATCATGTAGCCGCCGACCCAGTAGCCGCCGCCGAGATAGTTGTTCTGCTCGATGATGAGCGTGCGGACGCCCGCCCTTGCAAGGTCCCTGCCTGCGGTAAGGCCTGCCGGGCCGGCGCCGATGATAATGACGTCAGAATCGACATACTCGGTCATTGTTTCATGGAACATGTCTGCAATCGTCCTTGTGATCTCTTTTTCGCTCACGTCGGCGAATATCTTTGCCATGTGAGGTATCCCCTGCAATGGGTATTAATAGTTTAGAGCTGGGTAACTACGTTGATTATCAAAACGTACATTGGAAAATGATCATTTTTGACAGTCGGATCATAGATTTTATAATGTTGTCGCCGGGCACTCAACGATACGGTTAAATCCTTGATTTCAAGCTGGTGGACTACCGACGGATGGCGCTAATAACGGAACGTTTTCTCCTTCCGATCTATAGCAAGTTGGCTGTGGCTTGTACCCTACTCTACGACGGATAACATCAGTGTATCCATCATGAAATTCAACGATGGGTAACAAGGCATTTTTTCAGTTACCCGTCATTAACGGATTATCTGTTGTCAGCAAAATGTGATAATAGATTGTCACATTACAAGATGTGTTTTCTCTGTTTTTTGCGGAATCCTTTTTTGCAAACAATTTTCGATCGCCTTTCAATACGTGTAAAGCCGCAAGCCTGTAAAACCTGTGGTTTCTACGTGCTGAGTGTAAGTGGGCTCAAGGGGTTCGCGACGGGTGGCATACTCCATGCGCTCATGAATGTATCGCGTGTTTGTAAATGTACGTATGTACATCAGTTGTGCTCTGATCAATATTTTAAAAATATATCAATTATATTGTTTGTGCTCAGAAAATTTGACTATCGTCAGTACATATGCCTTCACTGCAAATGCATACTCAAATAAGCACGTTTTGCGTCATATAAGGACGAATGCCAGCGCTTAACTCCGGTCCTTTGTGTGTTAACGTACACATAGGTGCGTAAGAATGGGGAGGATTACTGAAGAGAAAATTGAGAGCATCAGAAAATCCTACAACGCAAACCCGCACTTTAAGAGGGTAGCTCAGAAGGAGGGTGTGGATTGGAGAACCGTAAGGAAGTACGGTCCATCAAGCGAAGACACAATCCAAGATAGAGAGGGTACGGCTAAAATCCGCCTGCGAACAGGCAGGAAAAAAGTGGCTACTGAATATAGTCCGGCTACATCCTCCTTGGCTTTCAAGCTTATGAAAAAGGGATTGGCCCCAGTTGATGTCGCCATTCGACTGGGACTGATTGAAGTAGACTATACGAACTACCGCAGGCAATTCCTGAAACTGGTCAACTATCATGATCTAGATACGCTGTACGATGAGCTTAGCGAGGATGGGGAATTGACCGGGTTTGTAGGCCTTTTCAAGAGGATGAAGGAAGAAGGGATGGTCAAGGAATCGACCGAGTTTGTCGAATTGCTAAAAGGTGAACGAGATTTGAAGAACTTTGGAGACCACATAGCCAGAAAAAATAATGAACTAAATGAAGTATCGAACAAGATTGAGCAGAGGGTAGAGCGCGCCTAAATTCGATAAAAACAGAGATAAAGAAAGAAGAGGCACGGCGTGATCAGTTACGCGTCCATAATTTCAGGGAGGGAAGACGCCTCATTGATGCAGTAGAAGAATTTGACGATTGGAAACAGGCCTTGGACGCAATGAATAATGATGAAAACTATCGATCTTTGCTGGATGAGATAGCCCGAAGGATTGAAAAAATAGTAGAAAAGAAACAACAATTCTTGGATATTTACAGGAGGGCTATTCTTGTAGCGCTACGGTCTGTGACCGATAGAGAACATCTAATTCAAAATGCCGGTGAACGGCTGGTAGAAAACAGTCTTGAGCAAAAGAAATATGCAAATGCCAGTTTATAACTCGACGACTTTTCCGCGTTACAGTTGAAAGAGATGATTACAAGAAAAGGCGTGTTTGAATTTAAAGAATATTTCGACGATTTATTAGAATAGTACATACTACATCTTGTCCCATAATATGGTGCTCCCGAGCGCAAGATTTGCTGTTGTTAGGATAATTGGATCATCCAGCTAGGCATACATATCGACAAAATTGGAATATGCTTCCCTGATCTTGAACTGCTTCGGGGGATTCTTGAAACCATATGCACTGATGACCTCAGATGCCTTGCCTGCCTTGGCCTTCTTTGCAGCTGCCCGCACCACATCCAGAAGCACGTTGCCTGCGTTTGCGCCGTCGTTTGTGCGGAGTGTCAGGTCCATCACGATGTTGCTGCCAAGGAACCCTTCGCTCGACATCCAGTAGTAGCTGTTGCGCGAGTCGCCGAGAAAGTCTGTGTATTCTGTTGTGCCTGCAACCGATTCAAACTTGTACGGCGCTTCCATGCCTATCGAGCCGGTCTTCATGCCGCGCTTGAGCATCCTGATGCGCTCGTCCATCGTGTTCTTTGTCTCTGCGCTCCCACCTACATCAAGCTGGTAGCTCTTGTTGACGTGAACGCCCCGCTCTACCATAAAGTCAATCATGCCCTTGTGGAACGCGGTCCCGCCAAACTGGCTCAGCAGGTCATCGCCCGCGAGTACCAGCCTGCTTGCCGCGAATTTTTTTGCGAGCGCAGCGTTGGTCGCGATCTTTGCCGGAGTGGTGTTGACAAACGAAGCGCGCGCCGAAAGCGCCGCCTTGGCATATTCGAGCGACGTCCTGTCCGTGCCGGACGAGATGAGGTTCAGGACAACCTGCGCGCCAGAATTTATCAATTCTTTTGCAAACTCGCCAGCAGATGTCTTGACGGGGCTGCCTACCTTGCTGCTGTTGTCCGCGTGCATGCCGGGGCTGACTGTGACCTTGGAAGCCTTAGAACGATACTTTGTGCTTTCAGTTGCGACCTGGGACAGGCTCTTGCCAACCTTGGCAGGATCAATGTCAAAAGCGGCAACTACCCTGACGTTTGATGGCTTTAGCCCTGCAATTTTCTGGTGCCAGAGCCCGACAGTGTTTTTGCCGCTGTAGTAGTCTATGCCCTGAACAAAAGTGGAGCCAACGTTGCCGACCCCGATCACTGCGACCCTGATCTCTGCCATACTAGTCTATGCAATAAAATGTGTAGATTTAATCTTTTGCCGGCGGCCTGCTGGCGACTCCGGCTCCGACGCCGTGGTCTATCCTCGTCACAAGGTCGACAAGATCCGACCTGTGCGCGTTGAGGTACTCCTGGCCCTTGTCCTGCAGCCTTATCTTGTAGAGCCTGAGGTCCCTGTGCGCGTCAAAGAACTGCTCCATCATGGCGCTCCCGTGCTTTGCGGGGCTGACGAGCTCGTCAAAGTACTGCAAGGTGCCCACAAGGTCGCCCTTTTCGATCGACTCCCTTGCCTTGCCGAGGACTTCCTTGATGTCCTTTAGCTGCTGCATCGGGGCCGAAACCTGCCTGCTGCTGAAAAGCCCGGTGCGCTTTGTCACGCCGACCTTGTCGGCGATCTCTTTGGGGAGCTCGTAGTATTCATCCTTGCCGGTAAAGGTCTTCCTGTCCCTTGGTATCACCAGGCCCTTCATGGAAAGCCGCATGAGCGCGTCCTCGATCTCTATCTTGTCCATGCCGGTGACCCACACTATTTTCCCAACATAGTCGTAGCCCTGCCTTATCGACTCGAGCACGACCACTTCGACGATCCTACGGAAGCCCTCTTCTGCGCGCGCGGATTCAAAGTCCCTGTCGCGCACGGCCTTCCTCGCGTTCTGGATGTCTATTTCTATGGATCTCTTGAGCGCGTCGAGTCCTTCGTCGACGTTGCCGCTGAGCGTAAGGTAGCACGCCTTGTTGTACCACGACATGCCGTCGTTCGGGTCGATGTCGATCGCCTTTTCGCAGCATTCGATCGCCTTTTCGTAATTCTTCATCTTGTAGTAGGCGAGGCCCTTGAGGTTCCACGCCTCGGCGTTGTTGACGTCGGTCTGAAGCGCCCTGTCGTAAGAGCCGATAGAAACCGTGTATTCTCCTAAATGGAAATGGGCGTACCCTCTCTTGATCCACGCGTCGACGTACTGCGAGTCCAGCCTGAGCGCAAGGTCAAAGCTCCTTATCGCGTCCAGGAACTTTTCGTTCGACATGTGGTTGAGTCCCTTTCTGTAGAGGTCCCGCTTTTGAAACTCGCTGTCGTTGATGTCGGGTTCCCTCCTGTCTTCGGAAGGCGCATCCTTGCCGTCCCTTCCAAACAATCTGCCCATCAAAAATACATGTGCTGTTCCGCAGATAAATAGATTATGATGTGTCACGAGGCTTTTATAGCCTGCCCGCGCATGATCCGATATGAGCGAGAACAAGCCCGACAAGATCGAATTCAAGATGCTGGACTACTCAAATGTCGAAGGCGACACCGTGACGTTCAAGCTCGAAGACGGCACGATAGTAAAGGTAAAGGTGGGCATTGAAAGAGTCGGGGTGGCCACAAATTACAGAAACCCGGACGGCTCCCTGCACTATGCCGTAAACACCTCTGTCAAACTCTACGTCATACCGTACGACAAGAGGTTCACGCTGTCGAAAAGCCAGGTTAAGGGCCAAGCGCAACAGGACGACACCAGCAAGCGCTCGCCCCCGAGCCATTTCGCCTGATCCGGGCCCTCT